>JAERTG010000130.1 GCA_016845065.1 Fidelibacterota bacterium
CAAAACATTATCGCTGGACCAAGGGTTTCAAAAACAAAAAGCATTATGACTGGCCAAAACAGATTGGTCGTTGGAAAACTAAGAAGTGGGGAAAGAAACACGCTGCCTAATCTTTACTGCTTAACAACCCCCATATAGCCCCCTTAAAAAGCCCTCATTTCTGTGAGGGCTTTCTTTATGATACACCTATAAGGAGATCTACAACACCTGTCCTGGCACTCCTCGCAATTTTGAGCACCCTGAGCGACCTCAGGCAGGCTGGAAGACATTGGGTGATACCAGCATATACTTAAAGCAATAGAACACGCCCATCGATACCCCAGGAGTCTTCATCAGCGATCTATATAATTGTATATAATGAGATTAACTTAGTCATATATATCTTCATTAAATATGAGCATACAATAAATGTCCATTATATATTACACAATGGATGTATATATTTTTTAAATGTCGCAAAATAATTACTATATCTTATACTGTATGAAATATATGACTATTATAACATGTTGATAATAAACGATTAAGAGCGCTGCAATATTTTGGCACGCCATTTGAACATATAGTAGGCATGTTAGTAGCCGTCCTCATGATATTCGTAGTCTTTTCCTTTACCGGCGTAGCTGTGCTCAACGTAGCATATGTTTCCACCGCTTCTTCGGCTGAGACTGTAAACAATATTAAAATGCAATATGCACTTGAATCTTCAGTTAATGAAACCTTATGGCGCATGAACAACGGACCAGACAGTCTGATTAATGTTGAAGCTGACGGCGTCATAACTTCCTTCGATCCAATCACAAATGTCCTAAGTGTTAACGTTGATAAATTCCAGATGGAAAGTGAAATCCTTTTAGACCTATCTGAAGATACTCACTTCGACCGAGCTTTAGCTTCTGACGAAACCATCAATACCAATGGTTATACTGTAGACGCAGATGAAGAAAACCGCTCACGTTTCTTCACCTTCCTCCCTGAGGTCGATATGGATTATTTTACTGATAATGCTGTAGCCATACACACTGAAAGTTTTCACAAATGGGATGGCGGTGGCAAGCACGAAGATGATGAAGACTTTGAAGAAGGTATTCATGTATTTACTGGTTCTTTCCTAGAGTTTAAGAAAATGCATCTTGATAATGTAACTCTGGTTTTCACAGGACGATGGATTTGGTTCAATGAAGACAATCATATTAATGCACCAGTACCCGTTGACAGTGCAGATGCCTTACCTGCTTTGGTTTTCACCGATGAGGATAATTATTTTGAAATAGAGGCTGAAGGTAAGAACTATGACAAGGAAGATAAGATCAATGGTGCTATCTTCACTGCTGGAACCATCGTAATGAAAAAGGGTGAACTAAGTGGACCCATCGTTGGTAAGACCATAACAATGGATGATGGCGAAGAATATGATAACTACATAGACTTCAAAGATACCGAGCACCCAAAACATTATCGCTGGCACAAAGGTTTTAAGGGTAAGAAGCACTACGATTGGCCCAAGCAGATAGGTCGCTGGAAAACTAAGAAGTGGAAGAAAAAACACCATCACTCCTGATCCTACCCCCACCCGAACAATTACACAAATCCCCCACAATTCTGGGGGATTTTTTTATTCTCACAATCCACCGCATCAAGCCTTTTTGAATAGAAACTAGACCAAGCATTTCTATATTCATTGGATCTATGTCATGCGAGATGGAATACAAATTACTTATAAAATAAAACCAAGCATTTAGGGATCGTGGCTAGAGGTAAAAAAATAAGAATCGGTGTCGATATTGGGACCAATGCCATTAAGGTAGCTGCCTACTATACAAAAAAAGGTAGCCGCAAGCATGCTAAACTTCTGAAGTACGATTATCTCGAGGAAGATGTAGTCAAGGATGTTCGTGAGATAAACGAGACTCATATCATGAATGGCATCAAAACGCTCCTAACTGAACTGCCCTATAAACGAGCAGATATAAACGTAGGTCTGAGTGCTAAATACCAAAACCTGTTTTTTCTTCAACTACCACAAATTGCCACCCACGAATTGAAACAGGCCTTGTTCTGGGAGCTCGCCCCCCTTTTGGCCGATCCAGCAGATGATTACGATTATGACTTTACCCTTCTACCTCAGTCTCAAAAGAAAAAATTAAATATCCTTCTCGCGGTTATTAAGACAAATCGAATTGAATGGCTAACAAAGGTTTTCAAATCTCTCTCTACTAATGCAAAGGTTTTGGAGACCAGCACCCTGCCAACAGTCCAACTGTTTCATCGCATGAATCCGAAAATCTCAGAAGCAGTTGGTATTCTGCAGCTAGGTGGAAGTAATTCTCACTACACCATTATTGATTCTGCTCAGCACCCTGAGTTCCTCTATCTTCCCTTTGGTGGCAATAACTTGAATACGATCATTGCCAAGTCAGCTGATATACCATTTATCGAAGTAGAATATTTACGCAGGGGGGTTCTGGAAGTCAGCTCAAATGACGAACCAATTACCGCGCTTTACATGGAAAACAAGATTGTAGGGCAAAAACTCAAAGAATTGTCCATGACCATCCGAAAGCTGAATTTTCGACATTTCTATAATACGGGACAAAAAGTTGAGAAACTCTATGTCACAGGTGGCCTGCTGAATGATTCTTTCATCAAGTCTTTTTTCACCCTATCTGAGGAAATAATGGAAGTCCCAGCAGAGATCTGGGATCCCATTCTGGATTATTATCCAGATGTCGAGGTTTCTACGGGAAATCAGTATCAATTCTCCACAGCTATTGGACTTGCATTGAGATAGCATGGAATATCAACTAAATTTTCTTAGCTCCACAGCAGATGAACGCGTTAAGCGACATCTCAAGCGATTTAGCTTTCTACTTTACATCATCATTTTTGGGGCGACTATCTTTATTTTGGTGAGAACGCATGAAAGCCAGGCATATATGGCTCAGGTGTTTGAGGGGTTGAATTCTGATATTGAGGGAAAAATCTCCAGTGTAGAACCGCGCATGTTATTCCTCGAACGTAAAATTGGGGTCCGAAACCGGCTCAGAAAAGAATCTGATATCTTCCTTCAGCCCAGAACACGACCCGCTGTGTGGCGTAAGATCTTGATTGATATAACCAAAGCCCTCCCACCGGATCTTGTCATCACAAAAATTTTCTCGCGGGCTGAGACAAAATCCAACAAAAAGAATAGTGGACCAAATCTAACCATTGAAGGCTACACCTACATCGAGGGCGGAAACAGGGATATTCTTTCTGTAGACAATTTCCGTAGTAATCTCCTTTTCAGCCTACCGCTCTCAACACTGTATTCGGATATTAAGGTTGAGAATAATAGAATTTATAAAGAAGAAGATCGGTTAAAATTGGTATTCTCCCTGGGATTGTACGAATGAAAAAGCAATTCCAATTCTGGCTTGAAGCAATTCAGATGAAATGGCTGGTCACTGCCATAGTCATCTATTTCGCCATTACAGGATCTTCATTGCAGGTACTTATTCTACCTGAATCTCAACGTTACGACGAGGCCGTGCTGAGGCAAAACCAGCTGGCTGAGACCTATATCGACCTGGTGAGTCTTGATATCGAAATGGCCATCGAGAACCTGAATACCCAGCTGGCTGTTCTCGACTCCCTTGAAGCGATCTTCACCTCACGATTGCTGGGGAGTACCCGCGTTAATGCTATTTTTCCAGTTTTGGATAGGTTCTGTACGGAGTCTTTGCTCAAGGTAGTGACATTAGAACCAATGAACAAATTCAACAATGTTGGCAAAAAGTATCAAGCACATCTGATTCGTCTCAGTATGATCGGTCGTTTTGGTGATTTCCTGAAATTTATGGAGATGATCGAGAGACACAAGGAATGGATTCTTATTGATGAAATGGGCGTGAAGCCCCTGGAGCGCAACGACTATGCCCGATATGATTTAACACTTTCAGTACTGGTTGCCAAGGATGGTAAGAAGTGAAAAATAAAAATACCACCCTCCTGATCGGACTTCTAGTCGTTATTATTGTCGCCACTGGCGGTCTCTTCTTTACAGGAACATTCGATAAAATTTTCTCCGCAGAAGTTTCCGGGAAAGTTGGTAATACCCTTGCATTGGACCTGGAAACACTACAAAACACCATACGAACCGTGTCTTCACCTACCATCGACAACCTTGCGTTCGTAGAAGCCATAGACACGCTGAGTTTAAAAGCAGATCTGAAGAAGATGCGCAACCCCTTTGTTCGAGTATATGTGGCACCCCCACCAAAACCGAAGTCTGATAAGCCAGATTCTAAATCCTCTAAAAAGAAGACCACCAAGAAACCAGTTAAGCGTAAAAAACGAATTGTACGACCCAAAATTACGATCAATGGTATTATCTGGGATCGATCAGCTCCTTACGCTATTTTAAACAATGATATTTATGGTGAAGGTGATCAGATACAGGGTTACACAGTGCAAACCATCCAGGACACAATGATCGTACTAGGAAATAGTGATGATATATTTTCCATTGTTATCGAGAGAGAGTGATATGAGATCAAGCAATAACTTCAATCTATTAGTCCGCTCCATATTAATCTTTATGATCGTATTAATGCCTCTGTCGGCATTTGCCCAGGCTAGTGGTGATAAAATCTCCATCTCAGTGAAGGAAGTAAAACTAGAGAATGTTCTTCGTATCCTCAGTGAGAAAAGCGGCATGATTTTTATCTCTGATCCTGAAATACGAACCAATAAAATCACATTGGACCTCAAGGATATAGCCCCGCTCGAAGCACTTTCAATCATGACTGAATTATATGACTTAGGGTTTCAGCAACTGGGCACGTCAGGAAAATATCTTGTCACAAATAAAGCTGACATCGCCATCCCTACTCGAACAGAGTCATACTCCTGCCAGTTTTCTGAGTCCAAAGATCTGGCCACAGCGCTGGCTCCCTTTGTAACCCCGGAGATTGGTCAGGTATACGGTGATGTAAGAACAAATACTGTGATTATCCAGGATACCCCAGGTCAGGTCGCTGAGCTGATCAAGCTCATGGAGTCTCTGGATACCCATACGGATCAGGTTCACATCAAAAGTGCCATCGTTGAGGTGTCTATCACCAATGACCACAATAGAGGGGTCCAATGGTTTACCAATCAGGAAGCTGATAATGGGGACGTAAGAAGTGTCTTTGAGACGAACTTTGGATTTCGCGATTTATTTACCGAGCCTCTAATAGAGCCTACCCCTGCCGCTATTTCTGGTGGTTTTGGATTAGGCATTATTGCCGCTGATATTGATGTTGTACTGGGTCTGCTCTCATCCTCGAATGATTTAAATCTTCTTTCTACTCCCCACCTTATGGTGCTTGATAATAAACAGGCTGAGATAGAAGTTGGAGACCAGATTCCTTATCCCAAGCTGAACGAATTTGGAATGACTTCATATGAATTCAAAAATGCAACGGTCAAGCTTTCCATTTTTGTCCATGTCAATAATGATTCAACAGTTACTATTAGACTTGCACCTCAAGCCAATTTCCAACAAGGTCTAACACCTGATGGAATTCCCATCATATCTACGAGACGCGCTGCTACAGAGGTCATTGTAAAAAATGGTCAGACTGTCGTCCTGGGAGGTCTCATGCAAGAATCTGATGTGGTCACCATATCAAAGGTTCCCATTCTTGGGTCAATACCTCTCATTGGAGAATTGTTTAAATCCACGCAAATAAATAAGAAAAAAACCGAACTATTGGTTATGATCACACCTCAGATTGTAGATGTTTATAAGAATGGGATCAAAAGAAGAGATCTTGAAAAAATTCCCAAGGAGTTTATTCGATCGATCAAATAAATCAGGGTCGTCTAAATTTTGAAACCATTGTAGCTGACATTCTTCGATCAAAATTCCCCAACATTTATTAGTCTAGGTAACCATGACGGCACACCTGGCAGGCAAATTCCCACTCTTTATTAATCGTAACATATCATACTTATGGCTAGGACAGCTCGTTTCCCAGGCCGGCGATTCTATTACTCATATGGCTGTAATCTGGTTAATGCTTGATCTTACTGGATCACCATCCCTCACTGGGTTCATTGCCTTCGCTGCCACTGCACCAGCACTCCTTTTCGGATTATTTTCAGGAGTTCTCGCTGATCACTACAGACGTCGAACACTTATGCTAATCAGTGATCTCGCTCGCTTTTTTCTCATCCTGCTTATCCCTGTCCTCTACTCATTGGATATACTGAGCCCCATGCTCCTGGCTCTCACAGTTTTTGCTTCTGCTTCATTTGGAACCCTTTTCAACCCAGCCCGTGATGCCATTATTCCAGAACTGGTTCAAGAATCACAGCTACTTAAAATCAACGCCCTAATCCAATCAACCGGCTATCTTGCATACTTTGTGGGGTTATTTGGTGCAGGAATGCTACTCTCAGTTTTGGGATTGACTAATCTCTTTTTTCTGGATGCCGGGACGTTTCTGGTTTCGTTTTTTATGATCATGATGATCTCTTATCAACGAGGTGAAAAACGAGCAGCGACCTATGAGAGCAGGCACCTGGCAGAACTAAAAAAAGGTTTACGGTATGTCATGTATGAGGACCGCCGACTGTTCTGGATCATTCTGATTACAGCATTGAATAACCTCTTTATTATGGGACCTGCTGTAGTAGGAACCCCATTACTTATCAAGGAAGTCTGGGATGGCAGCGGTAAGGATTTCGCTTTCATTGAATCCAGTTATGGGATTGGTATGCTCATTGCCACATTCTTTGTATACCGTTTTGCAAGCAAATACAAAAAAGGCACCTGGCTCATGCTGGGTCTGATTTATGATGGGATTACATTTATCCCCCTTTACTGGGTAGGTAGTTTTGGTTTAGATCCCTTCTGGTTGACTCTATCCATCATATTTATTCATTCTCTGGGCATCCCCTTCATACAGGTTACCAGAACCACACTGGTTCATTCCATCGTCCCTGGTAATATGCAGGGGCGCGTATTTTCCATGATTAACCTGGCTGTAATTGGTGTAATGTCTATTTCTGTCGCCCTGACAGGGGTTATCGCTGAATGGATATCGCCTCGAACTATCTTCCTGATTATTGGGATTGGAGCTGCCTTAAGTGGTCTCATGGGATTGTCAATGAAAACCATACGAGATGCCGACTAATGGATCACTTTATCCAGGACCTCAGGGCACTTCTCGAACAGCCACTCCCAGGATGGAAGGCTCAAAAACATCTTATGCCAGAAGGGCGAGAATTAGAAGCACTTGGAGATAACCTGCACCCTGCTGCAGTGTTAATCTCCCTCTTCCCTCAGGATGGTGAATGGGTATTCCCCCTCATACGAAGGACACTGGATGGATTTGCCCATAGCGGACAAATAGCGCTGCCAGGTGGCCGTAGAGACGGTACTGAAAGCGATGTTGAGACTGCATTGAGGGAAGCTCATGAAGAAGTAAATATTGTACCAGAAAAGGTTGAAGTGATCGGGATGACAAGTGTCTTGCCAATCCCTGTGAGCAATCATATTGTTCAACCAGTTGTTGGATATACCCGTGACAAACCCACTCTCATCCCAGAAACAAAAGAAGTTGCTGAAATTTTTACAGTATCAATAAAAACCCTATGCATGCGGGATATTCAATACGAAACGCGGCATTATAAAAATAGAGACTGGGAAATTCCCTTCTTTGAAATAGATGGGCACAAAGTTTGGGGAGCAACTGCGATGATACTTAGCGAGTTTAGATCGCTGGTTTCTAAACTGGTCTGATTATTCTGGATTAACCCCTGCCAGACCTACGGACTCAGCCACACCGGTCAATGCATCAATCACAAATTGAAAGTGTTCATTCTCATCAAGCTCAAGTTCCAGCATACCCTGAATAATATCATCCCGGTTAACGCTGGCAGCGAAAGCCTTTTGCTTCAATTTTTTCCTAATGGATTTTGGTGCAACTTCTCTAACCGCTTTGCTTGGACGTACATAGGTCACCGCAAATACGAACCCCACCAACTCATCTACAGCAAAAAGCGACTTGGCCATTAAGGTTTGGCGTTCTACACCTGTGTATTCAGCATGTCCCATGATAGCATCGAGAATCTCCTGGGGATATCCTAATCCTCTAAGGATCTCTACACCCTTGTACGGATGTTCCTCTGCAGTAGGATACTTTTCATAATCGAAATCATGTAGCAAACCAGTGATACCCCATACCTCGGGATCACCACCATATTTACCTGCCATGGCGCGCATGGCAGCTTCTACTCCCAGGGCATGTTTCCTCAATGATTCGCTAACTGTGTATTCGCAGAGTAATTCCCAAGCTGCATGACGATCTAGCACCATTATAGCCCTCCCAAATAATTTTGTATCGAATGTATTATAAAACAGGATAGACCAAGCTATCCACTAGAATAAATCAAACTCGCCAATATTAAGACCAACGCCCACTCGATGTGATTGACCTGCGACTGATGTCAACTCTGAGAATCCGGTACCATAGTGAAGATCTATGTATTTTGTCCGAATGCGCGCCCCAACTTGAAACTGATCTAAGGCATTGCGTCCCAACTGTATAAAAAGTTGGTTCTGAAAACCTATTTCCAGACCTGTAGCTAAGCCCCAGGTGTTCTTATTCAGCTCGGCCTCTTCACCAGTTAGTGAAATTTCAGCTTGGATGATGGGGTGAATAATAAAAGGAATATTCTTGAACTTTATATAGTAGTCTGCACCTACAAACACTTGAGGAGTATAAACTTCAGTGAGTCCCGAGCTCCAGAAGAGGGTTGTGCTTAACATGTCTGTAACTTCTAGACCAAGACGCATCTTTTCAATAGGCCGATAGAGTAATCCTCCATGAAACCCAACTCCAATACCACTTTCAGCATAGAGATCATGATAAAGCAGACGGGCAGTACCATGTACAGCAAGCTTCGAATTCAGCTGATGAGAATACCCCAATTCTGCTAAAAATTGTTGTGTACTGAAATAGCTAATGGAGTTAATGCTCAAGCGTTCGCCAGGATCTAGCTCGCCATTATTTTCCGATCCATCGGCATCATCTGTATTCGCAACCCCATCTGTACCATAATCCAAAAGCGCATCACGCGTATCGGGGATACCACTGACTCCCCCACGGAATAATACCAGGGACCAGTTGTCCCTGTTTCCGCTGAGTACATCTGTTTGGTAGACACCGCCAAAACCCTCTGTATGTTGAAAACCTAGTTTCTGATCTCCACTGGTAAGAGAGGCGACGTTGCTACCTGGGCTTGGATTGGCCATCGGTAGTGCCTTAATGTTTCCCAGGGCATAGGCGTCTATAGACATACCCATGACAAAGGGGTCTTCTCCGTACGACACTGATTCGGCCAATAAGAGGACGGGAAGGAAAATAAGGAGGGATAAATGTTTCATAGGAAGCTTACGCACAGGAGGCACTCATGGTTCCGGACTAGTTGTCCTCGTCGATACTCTTAGCCATTTCATCCAGGAGAACCATGGCTTCGAGGGGTGTCATCTGGTCCAACTTCAGCCCCTTTAATTTGTCGCGTAGTACTCGCTCCTGCTTCTCGAAAAGAGACATCTGGTGCGTATCAAATGTGGGGACGGGTTCACTTATTTCATCAGATCGCACGCTGATTTCTCCAGAATCCAGATCAGAAAGGATTTCATTCGCACGTTGGATCACGGGTAGTGGTACCCCAGCCATCTGGGCTACATGAATACCGTAGGATCGACTGGCACCACCAGGAACAATCTTCCTGAGGAAGATGATCTTCTCATCATATTCACGGACTGCTACATTATAATTTTTTAAGCGAGGTAAGATTCCCTCAAGCTTTGTCAATTCATGATAATGAGTGGCAAAAAGTGTCCGTGCGGCCTGCTCAGTTTGACCATGGAGATACTCGATCAGCGCCCATGCTATGGCCAGACCATCGTATGTGGAAGTTCCACGACCAATCTCATCGAGGAGTATCAAACTTCTCTGGGTTGCATTATTAAGGATGTTGGCAGTTTCATTCATTTCAACAAGAAAAGTGGATTCTCCTCCAGCCAGGTTATCTGATGCACCAACACGGGTGAAGATTCTATCCACCATACCGATTTTGGCTTTGTCAGCGGGAATGTAACAACCAATTTGTGCTAACAGGACTAGGAGTCCGATCTGCCTCAAATAGGTAGATTTTCCCGCCATATTTGGACCAGTAATTAGCAATATCTGATCAGCAGAAGCATCAATAAGCAAATCATTGGGTATAAATGCCTCATCCACAGGCAAGAGCTGCTCGATCACTGGATGACGTCCATTACTGATCTCAATCTGGAGACTTTGGTTCAATTCCGGGCGACAATAGTTTCTATCATATGAAATTTTGGCAAAGGTACTGACAACATCCAATCTTGCGATAAAATCAGCTATCAGTTGAAGATCGACTGCATCAGCCATAACCTGAATTTTCAGCTCTTCAAATATTTCAAATTCCCGTGCTGTGTATCGTTCTTCAGCATGCAGTACCTTTTCTTCATATTCCTTAAGCTCTTCTGTAATGAAGCGTTCCGAATTTACCAGTGTCTGTTTACGGATATAATCTTCAGGGACAAGATCTTTGTGGGTGTGTGTGATATCAATGTAATAGCCAAAAACTTTATTATACCCAATTTTTAAGGATGGTATCCCCAGACGCTGTCGTTCAGCCGCTTGAAAATCTACCAGCCAGGCCTTGGCGTTACGAGCAATACCTCGAATCTCATCCAGCTCTGAGTCAATGCCATCACGGATTAGACCACCATTTTTTACTGAAACAGGAGGTTCGTCTACGATAAGTCGCTCAAGTTCAGACAGAAGTGCGCTAACGTCAGGCAATGCTTCAACCTTGAGCCCAATTTTGTGGATATGCTTATCATCGAGAAGCTTGGCCATTTCAGGTAATAGCTGGATTGAGCTCCGAAGACCGGCTAAATCTCTAGCTGAGCCGCGAGTGGAACTCAATTTTGACAACAAACGTTCAAGATCAGCGAATTGCTTGAGGATATCACGCAAGTTTTGACGTAATTCCGAATGATCAAAAAAGACCTGAACCTGGTCCAGACGATTCTCGATACGCGCTTTGTCCAAGAGGGGTTTGTGTAACCAATCACGGAGAAGACGGCCACCTCCAGAGGTAACAGATTCATCCAGGGCAGAAATCAGTGTTCCCTCATCACCACCTCGGAGAGATCGAAATAGTTCCAGGTTTCTAAGTGAATCATCATCTATGGTCATCCAGTCATCTGCACTAAGACTTTGAATCCCAGTCACATGCTTAAGATCCCGACCCTGGTAACTTTGTAAGTAGTATAGAATTGCACCTGCAGCCGAAGTCCCAGCATTCATGCCGCTCATCCCAAACCCTTTGAGACTTTGGGTATTAAACTGTTTGGTGAGTTCACTCAGGGCAAAATCTGAATTAAAGACCCAACTTTCGACTCTGGTTAACAGCCAATCTCCTCGACCCAAATAGGATTCCGATTCAGAATCATCTTCTGACAACAATATTTCACGGGGAGCCAGACCTGCGAGGAAAGCCCGCAATTGAACAGGTTGGAGTTCCAATACGCTGAACTTTCCGGTGGATACATCTAGAAAGGATAAACCGACACGTTTATTCCCTGAATAAACACAAACCAGATAATTGGATTCTTTTGCAGTGAGAAATTGTTCACTCATGGCTGATCCTGGGGTTGCCACCTCCACGACCTGCCTTTTTACAATACCCTTAGCCTGTTTAGGATCCTCTACCTGCTCACAAATTGCCACCCGCAAGCCTGCCTGCATGTATTTATACAGATATGCATCCAGAGCATGGTAAGGAAATCCAGCCAGTGGAACCTTGGCAGCTTTCCCGTTAGAGCGACTTGTAAGTGTTATTCCCAGGACTTTTGAGGTCACCTTGGCGTCATCACCGAAGGTCTCGTAAAAGTCACCCATTCTGTAAAGCAAAACAACATCGGGATACTTGGATTTGATCTCCATGTATTGCCGCATCAGGGGTGTGCTGTTATCATCCTTCTTTGTAGATTTTGCTGACATTCTATCAATATAGTCTATAAATACTAATTCCGAATTAGGAATGTGGGCTACAGTTCTTCACCGACCCAGCGTCTTACATCTCCATCTCTAAGGAGAAGACCTTTACGCTCGGCATAGTTGAGCATGGGCAAAATATATTTTCGTGTAGTAGGGATAAACTCCCTTAATTGGGCCACAGTTAACTCAGGATTGCTTCTGAACCACTTTTTCAATGCTTCAATGAAATAGTCGATCTGGCTGCTTAACAAGTGGAAATCCTTATCAACTCGGATGAGTTCCTTATGCTGAATCATCCATTGGAGGACTTTGTACTCCTGGGCATTCAGCGATTCCTTCAACTCGTTTAGAGAAGGTGACGAAAAGTTTGAATCATAAAAGATCTTCTCGATGCTTTGTTTTGCCTGTTTATCTCCCTCATCCAGTGTCCCTAGATGACCAGATAATTGCCAGAGATCTCCTTGATTTTTAAGCGTGCCTGATTGTAAAGCTATGGCCAGAACGAATTCGCGATGGGCTTCTCCCAAATCTGTCAGATCTTCCCTGGGCAAGCCCTTGCCCAACGGTTCTTGCTCATGGTATCTCTCGAGGACCCGATTGATATGGTCCATACTACGAGCAAAGAGTGATTGTTTGATAAAATGATCCTGGTGGTTTAAATAATCCTCAGATTTCTGGAGCAGCGTATGAACCTTTGATTCGGCGACACTAAGATACCGTGCAATTTCTCTCCTATTTAAAGGACGATTAAAAAATTCCATCACTACAGGGATTAATGCAGATAAATTCTCAGTTCTAAGAGAACGTAATAGAGGTAAATATTTATCCTGTTTTTTCAATCTATAGTCGATGGACCAGAATAACTCAGCCCCTCCAAGGGTTTCCTCAGGGGATAGATATCGGATGACCATTTTTTCCTTAAATCCTGCTGAAATAGGTTCGTCAAAGAAAAATTGAGCCATCATGGTTTGACCCGGATCGCACTGATTAGCTTCAAGAAGATGGACACGGGCTTCACGCTTCCCTGTGCCAACATGAACATGGACTCGATCTGCTTCCTTAACAGGCTTCTTCCAGTGGGATAATACGCTCAGTTCAGCTACCCAGGCTGATCCAGTCTGAAACATACCCGGACTTCCCAGGAATGCGCCCCGACCAAGCTCTTCGACGCTGGCACCACCCAGATTTATAGCTCCTCGATCACCAAATTTGATTTTGTCCACATCGAGATGGTGAGACTGGAGACCTCTCACAGGAAAAGTGCTTTCCTGTGGAAAGAGTTCCACACTCTGCCCCTTCCTCAGTTCGTGAGATAGAACAGTTCCTGTAACGACAGTACCAAATCCTTTTACCGAGAAAACGCGATCGATGGGAAGCCGAAAAACGCCCTGTCGATCCTGACTTTTTATTTCAGAAATTGTTTGATTCAGTGCTGCCCGCAGATCTTCAATTCCCTGCCCGGTTACTGCAGAAACCGGGATAATTTGTGTTTCTGGATAGCCCCTCTCGGCAAGATAAGTAGCAACCTCTTCTTTGACTAATCCAAGCCATTCCGGATCAACCAGATCAGATTTATTCAAGGCGACCAGAATTTTTCCAATGCCGAGGATATGTAAGATGTCCAAATGCTCACGGGTCTGGGGCATGACCCCATCATCAGCTGCAATCACCAGCATAGCTGCATCGACAGTGCTGACACCGGTCACCATATTCTTAATGAATTTTTCGTGACCTGGCACATCAATGAATGTGACATCCTCACTATAAAAAGCGATGCCAATATCAATGGTGACACCACGGCGCTTTTCTTCCTCTAGACGATCGGTATCAACACCCGTAAGTGCTTTGACAAGCGCAGTTTTTCCGTGATCTATGTGTCCAGCCAATCCGATTACTTTTTGCATAATTTCTTTTATCTATTCACCGTGAACGCAGAAGCATTTTTTAGTTTTATGGGGTTGTATTCAATTCTTAATTCAATATAAAACGCCAGATCAGGAAGAATACCGCGAAACCTGCCAGGAAGACCATACTGATCCAGTTGAATATCAGTAATCTTGGTCCTGGTCTCCCCTCATCCGGCATCCAGGGGCCAGTTACTGCCCGATAATTAATATATGCGAGTATAGGTGCTGTTAGAAAAGCCAGGGTTGTTGCCAGGTCTACCAGCAGAGTCATCCCACTCATAAAAAGACCTATAATTACCAGGCTTCCACCCAGTACAATGATCATCCAGATCCAGTAGAGTGACTTCTCATCCTTATCCGCATATTTATTGGGAAAAACCAATTCTGTTGAACGTTTTAACACTCTGGGAAATGCATCTGTCACAGTAAGGGTTGTGCTAAACATGGTCGTGAGTGCTGCAATGGCGACGACTGGGTAGCTCCAATTACCAAGTGTTGAAGTATACAGAGTTACAAATTGACCGGCGAACTTGCTTCCTGAGGGTGAAAATGATTCACCCGTACCATACATTACTAAAGCGCCCAGGCTCAAAAATCCCAGGGCCAATATACCGGTGCCAAAATATCCCAACTTGAAGTCGAAGAGAGAGTCTGCCAGACTTGGGGCTGACCCAGTTTCATTTCGCCGTTCAATTGTCCATAAAGAGTGCCATACTGAAATGTCAATTGCAGAAGGCATCCATCCGATAAGGGCGACCATAAAGGATACTCCTGCTACATCCCACAGATGTGGTGGAACAAAATCAACCTTTACTGAAGAGCCATGACCAAAGGCAGTCACCACTGCCACAATGGTTGATATGCTCAAAATGACAATGATAATCTTGATCAATTTGTCAAGCACCCGATACTTTCCTATGGTAAGCACACCTGCACAAACAGCCAGGATCACTGCACTCCAGGTGAGTGGGCTCATTGCCGTACCAAATATTTTGGAGGCCAGACCTGCGGTTACGATGGTTACAGCTGCTTGAAGAACGAACATGGTCCCGAATGTCGGAATAAGGAAGGCCACTAGCGCCCATTTGCCAACCCTTTGATAACCATCCAGCAAACTTTCGCCCATGGCGGCAGCATAGCGTGGTCCAAACTCAAAGGCAGTGTATTTGAACAAATTGGCGACAATAACAACCCAGATCAGGGCAAATCCATAATTCGCACCAGCTCGAGTACTTTGAACCAGGTGAGAAACACCAACGGCAGCGCCAGCCCACAGTAGACCTGGTCCCAGCGCTTTTAGTCGAGATTGCCATTTAATCGAGTTCTTCATAATCGCATTTTCCTTATATAGTCTTCGCGATTCCGTCAGGTCGCGGCGATCTCATTGTGTTCCTTTACCGGGAAGTAGGAGATGACCACTTCATAGAGCTACTCATGTATCTGGTTCCTCTAATAGTCTTCGCGAGTCCGTCAGGACGCGGCGATCTCATTCTGTCCCTTTACCGGGATTTAGGAGATGACCACTTCATAGAGCTACTCATGTATCTGGTTCCTCTAATAGTCTTCGCGAGTCCGTCAGGACGCGGCGATCTCATTCTGTCCCTTTAACGGGATTTAGGAGATGACCACTTCATAGACCTACTCATGTATCTGGTTCCTCTAATAGTCTTCGCGAGTCCGTCAGGACGCGGCGATCTCATTCTGTCCCTTTATCAAAAGGTTCGAGATTGCCACGCTCATTTCATTCGCTCGCAATGACTTAAAACGAATACCTCATCATTCCATATAATGAATTACAATATTCCTAAAGCTTCAGCTATTGTAGAATCTTCTGACTCACGAACAGCTTTAAAATCGATGATAAATGTATCATCAACGATGCGTCCCATGATGGCAGGCTCATGAGACCGCAAACAACTTGCTATCCGAGCTGCCTTCATACCACTATGCTTAATGCCAATCCCAATGGAGGGCATTTTTTCTGAAGGTGAAGCCCCAGAACCAACCTGGGCTTCCGTGTTTAACACAGATATGCTCAATTTGGAATTATCAGTTCCATCCATCAGTGCCTCAGCCCTTTTTTTGAGATTTTCAACTGGCGTGAGCAGGTCACGATACACTGGAATGTCTCTCAGATTATTCTTCCCTCCAGAGAAGGCTTTCAAGGCCTGTAAGGTGAGTAGAATCTGTGTCTTATCCGGCCGTAATGCCCTCAAGAGGTTATTCTTTTCAATCTTCTTGATGAGAACCTGTCTACCTGCAATAATTCCGCCTTGTGGGCCTCCTAGCAATTTATCCACTGAAAATGTTACGATATCCACACCAGTTCCAATTACTTCGGAAACCAGCGGTTCACGCTGGAGACCGAATTCATCTATTGGCACCAGAGCTCCGCTACCCAGATCAGCCATCACTGGGATGGAATGCTTTTTCCCCAGTGCTACCAGATCCTGGAGGGAGACTTCCTTCGTGAATCCTGATATTTTATAATTTGATGTGTGCACCCAGAGCAAAAGCTTGGTGCGAGGAGATATTGCCTCTTCATAATCCTTAACATGTGTCCGGTTGGTCGTTCCAACTTCCACCAATTTAGAGCCAGCCTTGCGTAAAATCTCAGGGATTCTGAAGGAGCCTCCAATTTCCACGAGTTGTCCTCTACTGATGATGACTTCTTTGCGATCTGCGAGGGTGTTTAGTGCCAATAGGACGGCTGCAGCATTATTATTGACCAGAATACCATTTTCTGCAGCACTGATGGACTGAATCCAGGGGCGCAGGTGATGGTGACGATTACCACGTCTCCCATCATCAAGATCAAGCTCAAGATTGACATAGCCATCTTTGAGTTCATCCATGGTCTCAAGCATGTGGGTACTCAGCGGAGACCGTCCCAGATTGGTATGAATGACAACACCAGTACCATTGATCACTTTCCGAAGCGAGTGTGCTATTTTGAGCAATTTTTTCCGATACCTGGATTCAAGATTCACCTGCGGTAGAGCCTTCCCTTTTGAGGCCTGTTCTCGCAACTGTTCTAAAAGATAGCGAGCTTCATTTTTTTTGAGGTTATGGGGCAACTCCAGATCTGTAACTGATTGGAGCAGAGCGTCAACGCTAGGTAATTCTGACAGGTTCATTGAATTGGTTGAAGATTTCATGGAGGTTATCTCTATGTCATTGTACTTTTAGATTTTGAGTGCTCTGCGTTCACGAAAAAATGAAGCAGCTACATGTCAATCAATAGTTTAATTGCAAAACCGATGACAGCAACGGTAACTACCTGCTTTATAAATTTATGACCTTTTTTGATGGCTACATGCGTACCCAGCCAGGCGCCTATGATATTTCCTGCGCCTAACATAGCTCCCATTGCCCAATTGACCTGCCCATTCCAGGCAAAAATGATCAGAGCGATGGTAGTAAAGAAGAAGATGATGGTCAGTTTAACTGCATTTCCATGAACCAGGTTGATATTCTGCCACAAAAGAACTGATAGTATCAGAAATCCCACACCAGCCTGGATGTATCCACCATAAATACCCACAAAAAAGTAGGCCATCCCCGGTCCTAACCATGTGCCCACATGGGACTCCGGGTTCAGTAGATCTCCATCCTGTCGATTGGACGAAAACAGGGTAAACAGAGACATCCCGATCATGAACATAGCCAGACTCACCTTAAATTGAGCATTGCTCACCAGCGTGGCCAGCCAGGCACCGAGGATTCCTCCAGGCAAAGCAAACAAGGAAGCTTTCAATGCAAAAATACCGGGGTTCACCTTTTGTTTCATGAAGTGCCCGACTGCAAAGGTATTTTGCATGAGGATGGCGAGTCGATTCGTCCCGTTGGCGATATTAGGAGGCAAACCTAGAAAAATGAGCAGTGGCAGGGTTAGAAATGAGCCCCCACCTGCCAGTACATTGATAAAGCCAGCGCTGGCACCTATGAGGAGTACAGCTAACAAATTAAGAGCGGTTAAATTCTCAAGCATGCGACACCTTAATTCATACATCGCTTAAAAACCATCAGAAATTACCTTTCCAAATCAATGGTAAAAAAAAAGGCTGCCCAGTGGACAGCCCTTTAAATGTTTGGAGAAGCTTGTTAAATGGGGGATACTCCTCTTTACCTAATAAAAACAGCTTTCTTGACTGCCCTGAATTCGGGTGTTGTCAATTCAATTAAGTATACTCCACTATCGCTCTGATCACCTGTGGATTTAGCTCCACTCCAAACAATTGAGTAATACCCTGCTGGTTCGTTTGAGTTTACTTGACTCCAAATCACTCTACCAGATATATCATAAATGTTGATATTGACTTTGGTGGTCTTTGGAAGTTGATACTTTATAGTTGTACTCGGGTTGAATGGATTAGGATATGCATCTGATAAGGCATAGGTGGTTGGTATATTGTTGCTTCCGGAATCAGCAATTTCTTTGCTCGAGCTTCCAAGTCTTGTACTCACAAAATTTGAATAACCTGATTCCTGTTCAGTATAATCCTCGGCTGTGATTTTGTAATATACGAAGGGATCAAATTTGTCTCCAATTTCGACGCTTCCATCGGTCCAGGTTTCCGTAGTACAATTAACTGATGCAGTATGGAACCAATTACTTATGCCTTCTTTCTTATATATTTCATAGGATTCTAGATCAGGTTCAATATTGGCATTCCAAGTGAGTATAGGATTCTGCCCCTGAGTTCCCGATAATCTTAGGTTTACAGGTGCAGATGGCGGTGCAAGAGTATAAAATGCATTTATACGACCGTGCCCAAGCTCATGGTCGAATCCATTGTTGTTAACATCTTCCGAGGCTTTTTCTAATAGCGTACGAATCTCTGTGGCAGTAAGATTGGGAAATCTCTCCCACGCAAGAGCGGCAAGACCTGAAACATGGGGAGCAGCCATTGAAGTTCCAGACATGTAACCATACTCATCTTCTGGGAGTGTCGAGAAAACCTTATGTGCGATCGAATCTGATCCACCACCTGGAGCTGCAAGGGAGATCCTCTTCAGAGTTGTATCATAGTTTGAGTATGATGGTCTCTCGTCATTGTGATCTGTTGCTCCAACGGATAAAACAGATCCGTATCCAGGCCACATTTTAGAAGGTGGAAACTCTGATTGGAAATTTTTATGCGCATAAAGGGCAGGTAAAGCTACTGTATCAATTTTGTCATTACCTGCACAGTAGACTTGAAGTGCTCCACTGTCATGGGCTCCAATAACAGCTGTTTCAAGATTTTGTGCCCAGGTATAGGCATGAAAACTACCATTTATTATGAGCTCATGGCTTGAAGTGTCAGCATAATCAACAGCATAATTGATGGCATTGGTAGCAGCTCCAGATGATATGTATCCCCAACCATCAATTGCCTTTATAATAAGTACTTGACCACTCCAAATAATACCTGCAATCCCAGTTGAATTGTTCGTTTCAGCGGCAATTATTCCAGCCACGTGGGTACCATGACCTCTGTAATCGTCTATATATGACTCACCGTCCGCATATACAGGACCTATAAGAATTTTTTCTGAGTCATCCAGATCTTCATGTGTTAGAGTAGAATTATCAGGTTCACAGGGTATCCCTGAATCAATAATCGCGACCAGCACACCGTCTGCATCTGTCTCATAATCCCATGCTTCAGGGAGATCTATATCCGCGTCGTTCGTCCCATTTGAAGGTGCTTGTCCAGTATTTCTTAAAGGCCATTGGTACAAACTATCTGCATAAAATTCATCATTTGGGTTTGTAGAAGCAACTTCATAAACGAAATTTGGTTCTGCAAATTTAAC
Organism: Fidelibacterota bacterium; assembly: GCA_016845065.1. Lineage (GTDB taxonomy): Bacteria > Fidelibacterota > UBA8477 > UBA8477 > JABMPR01 > JABMPR01. Next base: position 19,787 of record JAERTG010000130.1, read on the forward strand.
GGCCTAATGATTCTCTACTGTATCGATATAATCGAATGTGTTAAGTTTTGAGGATATTTCGATCACGCCAAGACCCATACTCAGGAATTCAATGATAATGTCCGCCTCAAGGCTGTCTAAATATCCTTCAATATCATCTACGGTTTTCCCATCCTCTAGACCGATACAGATCTGGTTATCATAATAGCTAACCGTTTCCCCATTCCAAGTACCAGTTTCAATAGTGCCTGCTACAAGAGATTATGCTAATAGCCAAAAGACTGTTAAAATGATATGCTTTTTCCACATGTGAGACCCCCTCTATGAATTTGATTTGTTATTCTATTATGGCTTGCTGTTTTCCCAACATTTCCTCCTTTCGCGTTACCTAACAAGCATGTATTTGCTCACCAAAGTGGATTCCTGATTCCCTGCTTTGATGAAATAGATTCCTGATGGAAGTTCAAAAATATTATAATAAATATCTACTAAAGGAAAAACATTCTGTCCAACCTGTACCTCAATCGTTCGATCGCTAAGTTTTCTACCCAATATGTCATAAAACTCAATTGTCAACAAATCTCGCCCAAGGCTATAATAAGAGAGTGAACCTGATGGATTCGTAGGATTTGGAAATACCATCAATTGCAGTTTGATATTTCCATATGATGGATTATATGCTTCCACAGAAACAGTATTTAGATCTAACGAAAAGAGCCCTGACCAGTATGCTCCTGCAAACAATCTGTTGTTTACAGAATCATACGTTAGACGATCAAGCCCATAAGATATTTCACCAATATTAAATGTATAATCGGACCAAGATTCGCCAAAGTCATTACTGAAAAAGATGCTGTCATTGGTTGCCAAGTAAAGGTGATTTGAATTGCTGGAGTCTAAAATGATTTCTCTTGCCATGACAGAGGGAAGGTGGTCATTCCATGATTCCCAAGAATCGCCATAGTCGTTAGAAAGGTAGGCGCCTGTACCTATTGAAGATATTAATATCCGACCCGGATTGTCAGGAAACAGTATTATCGAGGAGATGGATTCGTCTTCGCCACAACATCCAGTAGTTTCTGACCAGGTTTCTCCCCAATCATAGCTTCTATATATTCTGGGGAGCCACCCGGCCGTATAATATATTGCATTTGTGTTAACGGGGTGCTGTCGAACAAATATCACATCACCAATGTATCCAGGATGGGCATCACTCCATGTAAGCCCACCATTGATTGTTCTCCAAATATGGCCAGCACCGAACGCAATTGTTCCAGCAAACATGGTATCTGGAGAAACAGAATCGATTTCTATGTTAAATACCGACCTATCATCCCAAAGTCTAATTCCTTCATCAATCCATGTGGTATCGTGTTCGGTTCCATTCCTTACTACTTTCAACACTCCAGCCCGTGTAGAATTTTGGGACCCACAGGTTAAGAGGAGAGTGTCTGGGCTTGAAGGGTGAAATTCAATTTCACCTATAGACAAATCCTGAAACAGGGTATCAAGAGTATTACCATAGTCATAGCTGACCATGAGAGCACCACGGCGCTGGTGGCCAAAATTAGAAGTTGTACCTATGTATAAAATTTGGCTTGAATCAGGATGAAATGCTATGTCCCCGTACTCAACAACGTCCCACTGAATCCATTCCTGGCCTATTACAGTCAGTGGATAAATCGCACAGAGAAACAAGTTCAGCCCGAATATATATCGCAATTTCATAATTGTTTACCCCCATGGTAAAACAATGATATAATATTGAGCGGTTGTTTATTATTGTCAACTAAATAAATTCCCCGAACTGCACTAATTAGAGAAAAAGCTAAATATCAAATATGAAACGAGATTTCATTTTTTTGCGTATTGTTCAGGATTTGTCTGCGGGTGCCGTGTGCATTTTCAAGTTTATCAGGCAATTAGTGCAGTTCTCGTCTCCCAATTAGTGCGTCTTCTCTCACCGACAATTCAAAATGGTTTTTCTCATGTAACAAAAAAAGACTGCCCAGTGGACAGTCTTTTAAATCTTCGGATAAGGTAGGTAAATGGGAGAAATTCCTTCTTACCGAATATATACAGCCTTCTTTACTGACCTGAATTTAGGGGTTGTAAATTCGATCAAATAAACTCCACTTTGAGTTTGAGCACCTGTGGATGTCTCTCCACTCCATACTATTGAATAGTATCCTGCTGGTTCAAGAGAGTTATCGCGGCTCCATATTACTCTACCTGATATGTCGTAGATATTAATATTGACTATAGTACTCTTGGGAAGCTGATATCTGATAGTAGTACTCGGATTGAAAGGATTTGGGTATACTTCAGATAAATCGTATGTAGTCGGCAAATTGTTGCTCTCAGGATCAGATTCAGCAATTTCTTTACTTGTGCTCCCAAGTCTTGTACTTACCGTCCACGAATACGGTGATTTCTGTTCAGTATAATCAGAGGCATTAATTTTGTAATATACAAAAGGATCAAATTTGTCTCCGATTTCGACACTTCCATCCGTCCAAGTTGTTGTGGTACTATTAACATACCCAGTAAGAAACCAATTACCCGCTCCTTCTTTTTTATAAATATTATAGCGGTCTAAGTCTGGTTCATCATTTGCATCCCAATCCAGCTGCGGATGCTGACCTTGACTACCAGTTAGACTGAGATTTGCTGGAGCAGCTGGTGGAGCCAACGCTGTATGTGCATTGATTCTTCCATAGCCAGATTTTGGATCAACACCTGCGCTCTCAATATCATCAGCTGATTTCTCGAGCACCACTGCTACCTCTTGTGCCGTTAATGATGGGAATCGTGATCTGATCAAACCTGCAAGTCCAGCAACGTGAGGGGAAGCCATTGATGTTCCAGAACAAAATCCGTAATAAGTATTTGTTTGAGGGATAAATTGACCTGGATATAATGTTGAATAAATATCACTCGTATCTCTAGTTGAATAATCTCCGTCCATATTCTGCCCCCCGGGCGCTGAAACACGTATATGGTTTTCCCCAGCATCATAAGAGGAAAAGGAGGCGATAGCATCATTCTTAGTTGTTGCTCCGACCGAAACAACGTTGCTGAACCCAGTTTGAGACGAATCAGGATTATTTGCATAATAAAATTTCGCTGGATATGTAACACCCCCTTGGTTCCCCGCAGCGCAAACCACTAGTACATCATTATCATAAGCGTAATCTATTGCAACCTCTAATGTTGAGTTCCATGCACTTCCCGCACCGCTACAAATTGTTATTACATCTGCAGAACTATCGACGGCGGCTATAATCCCCCGAGCCATGTCATCCGATTGTGGATACGTATGATACGTTTTTATTACTAATATTTTACAGCCCCAAGCTACTCCAGCTATTCCATAACTATTATTAGTCTCCGCTCCAAGTATGCCAGCGATATGTGTACCGTGTCCGAGGACATCATGCATTGTAGTAACAGGATCCATTCGATCATCTATAGCAAAAACGGGTCCTATGATAAATTTATTAGCATCATTCAAATCATTGTGTAAAAGTGTCTGAGTAACATCGTTATAGGGGATGCCAGTATCTAGGATCGCGACCAGAACATCTGAATCCCCCGTTTCATAATCCCATGCCTCAGGTGCATCAATATCCGCATCAGTAGTTCCACTTGGGGGTGATTGACCAGTATTGTGGAGTGCCCATTGATATGCAAATGTCGCAGGAGAGGTACCTGCATAATATGGATCGTTTGGGTGGGTTGTGAAGAGTGTACAGGCAAAGCTCGGTTCTGCATATCTGAACTCTGAATAAGAATTCAGTGAATCCAGCACTTCAAGCAAATCCGATTCTGAATCCTTTTTAAATTTACCAAAATTTAATTCGTTAAAAGTATATATAGTGTCCAGATTGTGCGCATTAAGGCGTGCTGTAACACTATCTTCATTCGCGGCTTCTTCAACCCCTAGAACAATGAAATCATTGTAGATATTAACTGAGTCACCACTCCATAATTCTTTAGTTATGGGATTTGATCCTCTAAGTCCGTGAGGGAGTGTTACAACACTCCTAAATATATCACCGACAATAAGAAATGTCTTCTCATTTTGATCCCCCTTCTTTTGTGGTTAACGCAATAAAATTGCTTTGCGAGTTTTGACTTCCTTTTCGGAGTGTATCCGAACGAAAATAATTTGACTCATAAACTCCTTATCTCTAAAAAGTATATCTCGAAGTTGTATATGCTGCTCATGTAGTGTTTCCGAAAACCCGTTTATCTCGCCTATTCTTCTACCTTTCACATCATAAACTTCAACTTTATATCGGCCCAGAAGCCCATTAAGTTTTATGGTGAGAGATTCGTTAAATGGATTTGGGTAAAGCAGAATGAGTTCAAGGTCAGAGGACTGGTAACCATTATTCATTATATCTACCGCGTTTAAATCGTAGGAATATAGACCTTGCTCAGTATGGCAGTACAATTGGGTGCCTGATTGATTATAGACTATAAACCTTACACTAGGAACCAATTGTTCACTATTTATCGGCTGCCAAGTACTACCATTATTATTACTCAAGAAAATTCCATTTATAGTAAATACTATTACTTCACCAGGTCTCTCAATATGGGTAACAATACCTTTAACATATTCACCAAGGAGCTCTCCGCCCACCTCCTGCCATGTTTCACCAGCATCCATGGATTTTAATAGTCCATGGGATAGCTGGGCGGCGAAAACGATATTTGTATCATGAGGGTTAACTTCAACATCAGCACCACCACCACCCCATTCTGAGTTATAGGATAAAGCCCAAGATGCACCACCATTTACAGACTTGTGTACTCTCCCATCAGTTGGGGCTGATACAAACAAGGTATTAGTATTGTACATATTCAAAGATATAGATCTTATACTCACACCTTGTAGATAAATATATTCATCCTCTACAATATTTGTCCATGACTCCCCCCAATTCGTTGATTTCCACATAGTACTCCCGTACACACCAGCTCCCCCTGCGTACATCGTGCCTGGATGCATTGGGTCAATTGCGATTACTTCAACCCAAGTTTCCCAATCGAGAAATATCCCTGAATCGCAATAAGTCCATTCTCGTCCTCCATCCATACTTTTAATTATGCCTGGTATAGTTCCATTAATAGCAGAAAGTGCCACGTAAATAGTATTTACATCTAGTGGATCAACTGCGATTGAGGTTACACTTATACCCGTAAGGAGGGTATCTATCTCATCGGTTTCGACATTCCAATGGTACAAAGATCCATATATATTTGGGAAGCTAGCGGTCGTTCCGAAGTAGAGTGATTCATCTTGATGAGCGAATTTAACATCTCTTATATTTTCTTCGAATGGTAATACTAATTCCCACTCTTGGCAAAAGAGATTAGGCTGTATAAATAGGATTAAAAATATTAGGCTTCTTTTCATAATCCCCACCATCGTTAATCTGATTATAATATATACTTTGAACAAGTTCTTTTATGGTATTGACCATATCAAGCTGCACTAATTAGAGAAACGGCTAAAAATCAAAAATGAAACGAGATTCCATTTTTTTGCATTTTGTTCAGGATTTGTTCGCCAGCGTCAGGCGCGGATTCAAGTTAATCAGGCCTTTAGGCCGGTTCTCCGCCGCCGATTAGGGTATCTTCTTTCGACAGACCATCAAAATGGTTACCTCAGATAACAAAAAAGGGCTGCCCAATGGACAGCCCTTTGAATGTTTGAAAAGAAAGAATCCTAGAAATCGCGTGCTTCTTTGATTCTAGCTTTTTTCCCACGCAATTTGCGAAGATAGTATAGTTTGGCGCGACGCACTTTACCGCGACGCAATACTTTCACACCTGCAACAGTGGGCGCATGAAGAGGAAAAATTCTCTCAACACCAACACCATTTGAAATTTTTCTAACTGTAAATGTAGCAGTGATGCCTTTCCCAGTCCGGGCGATAACATTACCCTCGTAGACCTGAATTCTTTCTTTCTGGCCTTCGATAACTTTTACATCTACTGATACAGTATCACCTGGTTTGAAATCAGGCAAATCTGTTTTTAGCTGCCCGGCAACCAGGTTATCTACTTTGTTCATTACTTTCCTCCAGTCCTCTCATATATCTATCGAACAAGTCTGGGCGTTTAACTTTTGTCCGCTCTAGACGTTGCTGTTCTCTCCAATTTTCAATCTGTGCGTGATGCCCAGAGAGCAGCACGTCGGGTACTTTATTTCCCCGGTACTCAGCGGGGCGGGTATAATACGGTGCGTCCAATAATCCAACAGGAAAAGTGTCCGATTTTGTAGATTCATCATCACTGACTGCACCTGGAAGCAATCGAACCATGGCATCTATGACAGCAAAGGCTGCAATTTCACCACCTGAGAGCACAAAATCTCCCAGACTGATTTCTTCATCGATAAGCTCATCTCTCACTCTCTGATCGATACCCTTGTATCTACCACAGAGCAATACAATGTGGGGTGTCTCAACCAATCTTTCAGCATCATCCTGCTGAAATGGTTTTCCCTGAGGTGTGAGGAAGATGCGATGGCCAGTATTTTTGCGATACTCAGCCACAGCTTCAAATGCTCTGAACAGGGGGTCAGGTTTAATAATCATCCCGGCTCCCCCCCCATAGGGCACATCATCAATGTGCTTATAGGTATCATCAGCAAAATCTCGGATATCCCAGCATTTCATTTCAGCCAGACCGCTATCGAAGGCTCTCCCTACAATACCCATCTCGCGAAAAGCTCCAAGCGTCTCAGGAAAAGTAGTAATGACATCAATAATCATTCTACGTCCTCAGCAGAGTTCACCTGGATTTTGCGGCTCTCTATATCAATTTCAACCACCCATTCTTCAACAAGTGGTACAAGTGTCTCAGAATCACTATCCTGGATCAATAAAACATCATGAGCACCAGGACTCAATACTTCTACGACTTTACCCAGGTTATTATTATTCTCGTCAACTACATCACAATCGATGAGATCATCGATGTAATATTCATCATCACCTAAATCCGGCATATCGTCACGCAGCGTAAATATTTCTCTGTCGCGATAACTTTCCGCTTCAGTTCGATCCGGAATTTCATTGAAACTGAGAATGGCATAATCATCATAACCCTGGCAATTGCTCAGTGTGAGTTGTTTCCATTCATTACCCGAATTAACAAAAAGCTGCTCTAGGTTTTGGAGCATGTCAAGGTCGATACTATACAGGGTCACCTTGAGTCCCCCTTTTATACCATGAGGTTTGCGAACCATGCCTATGGCGGTTCTATTCACCTCAGCTGAAATCATTACCTTATTCGATGATCTCAAGCATGGCGCGGTTGGTACCGGCCTTTGCTGAAATCGCAGCTAATAGCGTTCGGAAAGCTTTGGCTGTGCGGCCTTGACGACCAATCACTTTACCAATATCCTCCTTAGCTACCCTTAGTTCGAAGATGGTCACCCGTTCGCTATCGACTTGATTAACTTCAACTTCATCAGGAGAGTCAACCAGACTTTTTGCTACAAACTCTACGAACTCTTTCATGCTCATACCTCCGTCGGTTGTCAAATCCACCTGATCATCGGTAAGGAATTTCTTCAGCTTTTTAAGAATCTTGCTTCTCCGTACCTTCAGCAGGTTCTTCGACAGGTTCTTCTTCTGCGGCTACTTCTTCAACTACTTCAGCAGTTTCCTCGGTCTCTTCGACCACTTCAGCGGCTGCTTCTGCTTCTTCAGCCTTATTGGCAGCAGCTTCTGCTTCTTCGGCTTTTTTAGCAGCGTCTTCTTCATCTTGCTTTGCGGCTTCAGCGGCGGCCAGCTTGGCTGACTCTGCTGCAGCTACTTTTTTACCACGCTCATCTCGGGCAAGTTCCCATTTATGCATTTCTTTGCTAATGGTCGCTTCATCTGCTTTGCGGCTCACCAATTCATATTTGAGGGTCAGTCCGCGTCCACGCAATAAGCTAAATACAGTGTCGCTTGGTCTTGCACCCTGGTCCATCCAGTGAAACAGACGTTCTTCATTGATCACGAGTTCTGCTGGATCTGGAATCGGGTTATAATGTCCAATTTTTTCGATTGATCTTCCGTCGCGAGGGGCACGTGAATCTGCAACCACTATTCTGTAGAAGGGTTGTTTCTTTTTTCCCATCCGCTTCAGTCTGATTTTTACAGCCAAAAGGTGTTCTCCTTAAAATCCCATAGGCAGATTTTTCATCAACTGCCTTTTATTCATTTTTCCAAATTTCTTCATCATTTTGCGCATTGACTGGAACTGTTTAATCAATTGATTCACATCTTGAACCTTGGTTCCAGACCCTTTTGCTATTCTTTTTCTCCGGCTACCATCAAGTATTTGAGGGCGGTGCCTTTCCACAAGGGTCATAGAGTTAATGATTGCTTCAATCCTAGTCAACCTTTTTTCATCAATATCAACATCTTTTATTCCTTTTACACCAGGTATCATGGACATTAAATCGCCTATGGGACCCATGGATTTCAGCTGTTTTAACTGTTGCTTAAAGTCCTCAAGATCGAAGGTATTTTTAAGCATTTTTTCTTCAAGTTTTGCAGCTTCTTCGACATCAATATCCTGCTGGGCTTTTTCCACAAGAGAGACGATATCTCCCATTCCCAGAATACGACCAGCCATACGGTCTGGGTGGAAAGTTTCCAGCTTATCCAGATGCTCCCCTACACCAATATACTTAATCGGTTTCCCTGTGACTTCGCGTACAGACAATGCTGCACCACCACGGGTATCTCCATCAAGTTTGGTAAGAATAACACCTGTCAGATCCACTGTTTCTGCAAAGGTACCGGCTGCATTCACTGCATCCTGCCCGGTCATGGCATCTGCCACAAACAGGGTCTCTGCGGGCTTCAGGGCCTGTTGGAGTCGTGTGACTTCATCCATCATGTCGGCATCTACATGCAATCGACCAGCAGTATCAACAATGACCACATTGGCAGGGTAACGCACAGATTCTCTTATTGCAGCCTGGGCGATCTGAACAACGTCCTGATTACCTTCATCTGCAAAAACGGGAATATCCAGTTGTTTTCCTAGTACCTGAAGCTGGGTTATGGCTGCAGGACGGTAAACATCGCAAGCCACCAGGAGTGGCTGACGACCGCTTTTCCGTAAATTTCTTGCCAGTTTTGCTGTTGTGGTTGTTTTTCCAGAACCTTGAAGACCCACCAAGAGGATGATGGCTGGATTTCCTGAAAGTTCAAGAGCTGCTGTTTTTTCTCCGAGAAGGACGATCAATTCTTCATGGATGATCTTCACGATTTGTTGGCCAGGCGTGATAGAACGCAAGACTTCTGAACCGAGAGCTTTTTCCTTTACGGAGTTGATGAAAGTTCGAACGACTTTGTAATTGACATCAGCTTCAAGTAAAGCCCGTCGAACTTCCCGCATTGCATCTGAAATATTGTCCTCAGATAACTTCCCTTGACCGCGAAGTTTCTTGAAAACGCCTTCCAGATTTTGTGACAGTTGTTCTAACATGACTCCAGTTTCCTAATCTTGCCAACTACATGCCTTATTGGATCCCTTATATATATAATACATTATATATACAATTAATGGGATTGACATAAAGCCGCGGAAGATAGACGACCGACCATGCGTGGGCAATGAGTTTCATGTATTTTCAGGTGGAGTGAAAAATTGGAGGGTTGAACGAATTACTGGATCAATTCGGCCAGCCATTCAGGGGTGATTATTCAGGTGGCATGGACAATTTAAAAACTGAGCCCAAAATGAAAATCTCCCTCAGCAGAGGTATGTTTGCCAGCCTGGATTCTCTTAATTTCCACCCATATCGTAATTCATGTGAAGGTCGAACTAGATAATATTTTTCCTGATCAATGGGGTAATTCAGCTGTCTTACCATCTTTTTAAACCTTCTCAGAGTCATCTGACATTCACGTATCTCTTTTACATCAGCCCGAGCTTTGTCTGATTCACTAAGAATTTTAAGAAGGACATCCAGAATTGGTCCAGGAATCCAACTCAGATATGGGATTTTTTTAAGAAAAGATTTTAAAAAAGTCTGCTGATGAAGACCAAAGGGAGAATAAAAAGGTGGGAAGGTCATCAAAATGATCCCACCGGAACTGGTAAACTTACGCAGGGAAGCCATAAACTGATTTTTGCTACTTCGGGATATGTGTTCGATTACATCTCGAAGAATAATTATATCATAGTCCTCTCCGAGGATCGACTGGGCATCGGCAGCGAGAATATCCTGTTGGATGAACCGCAAATTTGCGTGGCTAGTCTCCCACTTGAAATCCCGAACCTCCACCCCGGTACACGAAGCTCCCGCTTCGGCGAAAGCAGCCGAAAATCCACCATCTCCACAACCTACATCCAAGACTTTTTTACCTGCAATTGAAACTCCCCATCTCTCGAATAGAGGGATATAATGCAGTTCAGCCAATTTGTTCTGATAAGTCCAGTAATATTCTTTCCAGCTGGAGTAGGATTCTGGTTTGAGATGTGTGATTGCCATTGTTCAATATAGTCACCTCAAAAACAGAAGAAATGAGTAATTCTGCCAACATATTTCATCATCTCGCAAGGTAATATTCTTCGGCATAATTGTCATTTGGCAGTCATTCCGAAATATATTGAATTCTTATGGCATATATTTTGTTAATATGTATACGCTTAAATGAACACCTTGACAAGTGCTCTATGAAAATGTACATAAAACCGTTCGAAACTGGATTCATTTCAGTGGCCTCAGATCGAGATTACAGGCTACCGTTAAAGTGAATAAAACCAATACGGAGACACATTCTAATGGGAGTGTTTAAACTAAAAAAGGGCTATGATATACCTCTGCAAGGCAAGGCTGAGCGACGTGTAGAAAAAGCCCCCAAAACCACAGCGGTTGCTGTCCAACCCATCGATTTTCGTGGCTTACGACCGGCGATGAAGGTTGAAGCTGGAGATAAAATCAACCGCGGATCGATTCTCTTTGTTGACAAACAGAATCCGGAGATTCTTTTCAGGTCACCGGCAGCTGGAACAGTCCGCGAAGTGGTTCGTGGAGAGCGAAGGGCTATACAGCGTGTTATCATCGATGTTGCTGGGGATTCTGCAGAAAAATTTGATAGTTATACGCTTGACCAGGTCAATGCTTTTTCCAGCAGCCAGGCCAAAGAAGTCCTCCTGAATAGTGGATTGTGGCCCATCATTCGACAGCGTCCTTTTAGTAGGATTGCCGACATGGATGCCACACCCAAGGCAATATTTATTTCGGCTGTTGATTCAGCCCCCCTCCAGGCGGAGTCAGATATGTTGCTGGACGGTCAGGAAAAGAACTTTCAGTTGGGTATCCAGTTGCTTTCCAAATTAACAGAAGGCAAAATTCACCTCTCGGTCTCAACGAAAACCAAAACTTTTTTCTCAAACTTATCAGGTGTTGAGCTGCATGAATTTTCAGGTCCTCACCCCGCCGGTAATGTGGGAATTCAAATTCACCACATCGATCGTATCCAGGCTGGAGAAAAGGTTTGGTATCTTTCTCCCCGCCACGTATCCAAACTGGGTGGTTTTTTAAGCACAGGCGAGTATTCTGGTACAAAAACATATGCTCTCACAGGATCAGAACTGGACAAAAGGTATTATGTCACCGGGTCTGAAGGAGCACTCGTAAGTGATCTTCTCAGTGAAACCCTTCAGAATAACACCCAGCGTGTTATCTCAGGAAATGTTCTCACCGGTGCTAGGAGCTCAACACTAGGGTTCGTAGGCTTCTATGATGATATGATCACAGTCGTACCTGAACTCGAAGGTAGGCGATTTTTTGGGTGGTTAAGCCTGGGTCTTAACGCCAATAGCTTCTGGCCCATGTTTCTGTCAAAATTGACTCCTAAAAAGAAACTTGCTCCAACGACTGATATGAACGGTGAAGAACGAGCATTCGTCTCAACAGGTGAATACGAGAAAGTCCTCCCCATGGATGTACTTCCAGTTCACCTCTGTAAAGCTATTCTTGTCGAAGATATCGAGCTCATGGAACAATTGGGCATCTATGAAGTTGCCGCGGAGGATCTTGCTTTGTGTAGTTATATCTGTCCCTCGAAAATCGAGTTCGGTGATACCATCGAAAAGGGCGTTGAAATCATGGAAAAGGAGGGTTAATCGTTATGGAAACTCTCCAAAAATTGCTCGCTACTCTGGATGTGAAGATCAAGGAAGGTCCCTTTAAGGTCGTCCATCCAATGTTTGGTGCGATCAACACAATGTTATTCACCCCCGGTCATGGAACTACCACTGGTCCTCATATCCGGGATTCCATTGACATGAAACGTTTTATGGGGATCGTCATTTTTGCCCTGGTACCCAGCATTCTAGTAGGTTCCTATAACGTAGGTGCCCAGGCTGGTGTTGAGGGTCTATTTGCAGCATTTATGTTTGGATTCCTCAAACTTCTACCCATTATCGTGGTGACTTATGCTGTCGGTCTGGGTTGGGAAATGATCTTTGGCCATATAAATGGTCATGACATTCATGAAGGTTTTCTGGTCACAGGGATACTGTTACCTCTTACCCTTCCCCCTACCATTCCGTTGTGGCAGGTTGCTGTAGCCGTTTCTTTTGGAACGGTCATTGGTAAGGAAGTTTTTGGTGGAACAGGTATGAACCTGCTCAACCCTGCTTTGACAGCACGTGCTTTCCTGTTTTTCACCTATCCCGGTGACATATCAGGTGACAATGTGTGGGTTGCTGTGGATGGTTTTTCAGGTGCTACTCCCCTGGCAGCAGCTGCAGCATCTACAGGTCCTGCAGTAGAAGCCTTAAACAATGCAGGGTTCACACTGAACAGTATGTTTTTTGGTTCGGTTGCAGGGAGTATCGGTGAGACATCCACCATAGCCATTCTCATAGGAGCCGCCATTCTCCTTATAACTGGTGTAGGAAGTTGGCGAATCATGCTGGCTACCATATTGGGTGCTTATGGCATGGCCCTTATCGTCCAATTCTTCGGAGCTGATGCTGCTGGTGGAATGCGGACGCTACCCGCCCATTACCACCTCGTCATGGGTGGATTTATGTTCGGAATGGTTTTTATGGCTACTGACCCTGTTTCGGCAGCAGGGACCAATGCTGGAAAATGGATCTACGGCATCTTGATCGGTGTAATGGTTATCCTCATCCGTGCATTCAATCCTGCCTACCCCGAGGGTATGATGCTTGCCATTCTTTTTGGCAATGTCTTCGCACCGCTCATTGACCACTTTGTGGTTCAGGCAAATATTAAAAGGAGGCTGAATTATGGCAAGTAAGCCTCGTATAACCAAAGCGTATACACTGGGTTTTGCAGCTGCAGTAACCATGGTGTGTAGTGTCCTGTTGGCTTCGGCCGCTACCTTGCTAAAAGAGCGTCAGGATCGGAATGTGCAGCTGGATATCAAATGGAATATTCTCAGCGTTCTCGACCTGGTGGAATCCAGGGATGTTGAAGCGGAAGAGGTATTCAGACTATTTGATTCAAATGTACGCACCTATGTTGTTGATCCCGCCGGCAACAAAGTTGATGGAAAAAATGCTGAGGAGGTGGATCCCAAGTCTGAACCTGACCTCCTTCCCGTGTTTGCACGTGTGGATGGCGATGTAACAGCCGCTTATTGCATCCCCACACAAGGAAAGGCCCTCTGGTCTACTGTGAAGGGCTATATCGCCCTTGAAAACGATCTCAACACTGTTAAGGGTATCACCTTTTACAGTCATGGTGAAACACCTGGACTTGGTGGAGAGATAGATAAGGAGTGGTTCACTGAAGGCTTCAAAGGTAAGACCATTCTAGATGAGAATGGGGCTGTTGTCTCTATTCACATCGTGAAAGGGAAACTCCGTGGTGGTGAAGCCGATCTCGAACACAAGGTAGATGGTATCAGCGGTGCAACGTTGACAACTAAAGGTCTCAATGAATTTATTAAATACACACTGGATCGATATGAACCATTCTTCAAAACAGTGCGAGGAGTTGCCTCATGAGCCTATTAAGTAAGAAAGACCAGGGGTTTCTCAAAGACCCCCTCATGGACAACAATCCCATAGCAACACAGGTTCTGGGTATTTGTTCTGCACTTGCTGTGACAGTACAACTTCAGACGGCTGTTGTTATGTCCATTGCTGTGATCAGCGTGATCTCATTTTCAAATGTGTTGATATCGTTGGTCAGAAACAAGGTGCCCTCAAATATCAGGATCATTGTCGAGCTTGCTATTATCGCCACATTGGTGATTCTGGTAGACCAGATTCTTAAAGCCTTCCTATATGATATCAGCAAACAGCTCAGCGTCTTTGTTGGTCTGATCATTACAAACTGTATTGTGCTTGGAAGAGCTGAGGCATTCGCACTGCAAAATAAACCATGGCCCAGCTTCCTTGATGGAGTGGGCAATGGTCTGGGCTATAGTATGATCCTTATTGCTGTTGCATTTGGACGTGAGCTTCTAGGTTCTGGAACGCTCTTTGGTTTCCAGGTCATCCCAGATGCAGCCTATGCAGCTGGCTATCAGAATATGGGGCTTATGGTGCTGGCACCTGGGGCATTCATATTGTTGGGTCTGATCATTTGGGTCCAGCGTGCCATAACCGGCGTAGCGGAATAGGAGGTGAATATGGAGAATCTAATTAGTTTATTCGTCGAAACCGTATTCGTTAACAATATCCTCCTGGCATACTTCCTTGGAATGTGTTCATTCCTGGCAGTATCCAAACGTGTTGATACAGCTATTGGTCTTGGTCTTGCCGTGATCTTCGTGGAGGTTATCACAGTCCCCACGAACTGGGCAATTTATAATTATCTCCTGGCTCCTGGAGCACTGAGCTGGGCTGGTTTACCTGATGTTGATCTGAGCTTCCTAGGATTTATTTCATACATCGCTGTAATCGCAGCTATGGTGCAGTTGGTAGAGATGATCATTGACCGATACAGTCCAGCGCTCTACAGCTCGCTGGGTATCTTCCTACCTCTTATCGCCGTGAATTGCGCCATTCTGGGTGCTTCCCTCTTTATGGTTGAGAGAGAATACACGCTAGCAGAATCAGCAGTATTTGGGCTCGGCTCAGGAGTTGGCTTTGCTATGGCTATCGTTGCTATGGCAGCTATCCGCGAAAAGCTGCGCTATTCACACATCCCTGAAGGACTTCGCGGTTTGGGGATCACCATGCTTATCACTGGACTCATGGCTATGGCTTTCATGAGTTTCTCTGGTATCAGTCTTTAGGAGGTCGAGATGAGTATTCTAGGTCTGATACTGCTAAGCACCCTCGTATTCACGGGAACGATCCTCATACTGGTAGTGATTCTAAACTACGCAACATCCAAACTTGTAAGTTCAGGTGATGTGAAAATATTGATCAACAATGATGAGGAGAAATCTCTAAACACACCTGCTGGAGCTACCCTCCTACAAACGCTCGCTGCCGAGAAGGTTTTCCTTCCTTCTGCCTGTGGTGGAGGTGGTACCTGCGGTATGTGTACCTGTATCGTCGAAGATGGTGGTGGTGAGGTATTGCCCACGGAAAAACCACATTTGACACGTTCAGAGATCAAGGAAAATGTTCGACTGACCTGTCAGGTCAAGGTGAAGTCTGATATGAAGATCAAGATCCCAGATGAGATCTTCAACATCCAGAAATGGGAGTGTGAGGTTGTTTCCAACGAAAATGTTGCAACCTTTATCAAGGAGTTTGTTGTCAGGTTACCTGAAGGTGAGAATCTGGACTTTAAAGCAGGTGGCTATATTCAAATCGACATACCGCCCCATAAGCTCGACTATTCCGAATTTGATATAGAAGAGGAGTATCGTGAGGATTGGGATAAATTCAACATGTGGCGTTATCACTCAGAATTGGATGAAACCATCTTTAGAGCGTACTCCATGGCCAACCATCCAGCTGAGGGTAACATTGTCATGCTCAACGTGCGTATCGCCAGTCCTCCCCCTGGTATGGATGTTCCTCCAGGTCTAGCCTCTTCTTACATTTTTAACCTGAAACCAGGTGATAAGGTGATGGTAAGTGGTCCTTATGGAGAGTTTTTCGCGAAAGATACAAACCGCGAGATGTTATATGTCGGTGGTGGTGCTGGAATGGCTCCCATGCGTAGCCATATCTTTGACCTTCTCAAGTCGAAGAATACCAAGCGGAGAATTTCATTCTGGTATGGAGCACGATCCAAGCGTGAGATGTTCTATGATGATGAATTCAAGGCACTGGCTGAGGAATATCCAAATTTCAGCTATCATGTCGCCCTCTCTGATCCACTTGAAGAGGATAACTGGGATGGTCCTGTCGGTTTTATTCATCAGGTTGTAGCTGATAACTATCTCAACAATCATGAGGCGCCTGAAGATATTGAGTATTATATGTGCGGACCACCCATGATGGTGGATGCTGTAGACAACATGTTATACAATATGGGTGTTGAAAAAGAGATGATCGACTACGATAGTTTCTAGATCATCACTGTTAAAATATTAACACAATAAAAGGTTCGGGTTATCCGAACCTTTTTTGTTAGATTTGGAGTCAAATAGGAGGCTTAGACATGAATAAAGAAAACAGTCTAATTGTAAGAGTTATTTTTGTCGCCGTTATAGCATGTCTCCCCCTCTCTCTGGAAAATTGTAGTACTGAAAGCATTGAGTTTGAACAATTCGCGTTTAATGGCTCAACCATGGGTACAACCTACCATATTATTATAGCAGGTCGTCCCATTGATGCCCAAGAACGCAGTGCTATTGCGACAAGTGTTGATAGTGTTTTACTGGATTTCAACCGAATTCTCTCTACCTATGAGGATCAGAGTGAAATATCTCTTTTTAATCGAAATAAGAGTATTCACCCCATTCCCGTATCACAAAAACTATTGCGTGTGGTTCGGGCAGGACAAGATTTTTGTGAAGCATCGAATGGCGCATTCGATATCACTGTTATGCCCATTGTTAATTTTTTTGGATTTGGATTTGAGCCAGGTGAAAATCGTTTTCCCACGGTAGATGAGATTGACTCATGGCTGCAATTGACGGGATGCGATAAATTAGAAATTGGGGATTCGGTATTAACTAAATCTGATCCTCGAATTACTATTGACCTGAGCGCAATTGCCAAGGGTGATGGATCTGATTATATCGCTGATTTCCTTTTAGAAATGGGGCATAAAAATATTTTTGTAGAGATCGGTGGAGAGGTTGTTACTCATGGTCATAATAAAGAAGGGGAACTCTGGAAGATAGGTATTGATAGACCCACCATTGGTGGAGCCCCAGGTGCCGATTTGCAGCACGTTATCCAATTAACAGACAAAGCTATCGCCTCCAGTGGAGATTACCGTAATTATCGTGAAGTTGAAGGCAAACGGATTTCTCATTCAATAGATCCCAGGACAGGCTCTCCAATTGCTCATAATCTGGCTTCTGTGTCAGTAATCGCGAACACTTGTCTCCTCGCTGATGGTCTTTCCACCTCTGTGATGGTTATGGGGTTAGAAGAAGGTTTGGAATGGTTGGAAGATAGGGATGACGTGGAAGGATTGCTCATTACGCGAGAAGCCGATGGTTCTTTCAAGGAGTACATGACCAGCGGATTTAAAACTTATATCTATGATTAATTTATAGCTGGTGTTGCTGAATCCAGTTGAGCACAAATCTTTGTATGTCCTCCCTGCTATTCATGGGGATATCATGCTGGTCCAGATAGGGACCCAGGGCTCTCTTCATGAGATACAGCTCCATATCAACCGGGTCAAATTCAGAGCTACTTGTGCTAAACCTCTTTGAATCTATAGCCTCAATCACACCCACGAGATATTGACTGATCCTGGACATTTTCTCATAATTTAAATTCTCAGGGATATCACTCTCCTGGTGATAGTGCTCCCATCTTCCACAGGTAAAAAAAAGATAAGCTTCACCATTTTTACGTAGAACATGATGATCACTTAGATCCCCAACGTACCTATTTAATGTGGCAATATTCTTCAGTCCAACTGGTAGCTTTGTCTCCGTTAAGACATCCGATAAATCTGGATGACTCTCAGCCCCAAAAATGAATAGCAGGTCCTCAAATCCTTCCAAAGGGATATCATGACCCACAAGATCAAGAACCAATCCGGCCTGGATAGCGTCTTGAAGCTGTCTTTCATAGAAATTGGTGGAGCCCATATGTTCTGATAAAAAACGCGGTGGCTCTTCTGCATCTGGAAAAAGGAAGATTAAGTTTCGTCTCATTTTGATAGTTTTTAGGTGCTCAAGCACATCAAACCAAATGGCAATAGCAGCAGCATTGTCATCTGCGCCAGGTTGATCACCGCAAGTATCATAGTGAGCTACCAGTAGGATTGGTTTCAGGGTCTGATCTAATCCAGGCCAGACACCAGCAAGGTTGGAGTAAGATGTTGTCTCAACCTTGTACGTATACTCATAGGAATTATTGAAATAGGGTTTCAGGCCGGAAGCTTCCATGCGTGTCTTGAGATATTCAACTGCCGCATCGTGACCAGGACTGCCTACTTTTCGAGAGCCTGGTGCGGCCAGTTTTTCAACATCAGCTTGTAATTGTGATAACATTCTGTTTCCCGCTAATCGTACTGACACTTCAGCTTAATTTTTGATATCATAATGGCAATGTGTGATTGTTACAAATGAAGTAACAGTTTTTCTATAGTTACAGGAGCTGAGCCTTCATAATGATTGTTCACGTTTAGATAGACATCCATACCAGATTGATCAACCATTTTCCTAACAAGCCGGACTATACCTGGTATCTCCTCATCCTTTGCTGCAACGACCTGGTTCCATTTTTTTCCCGTTGTCTTCTCAATGCCTTGACGATCAGGTCCCAGAAGGCGAATAATTGAGGTCCCAGATAAAAGGTGAGCATAGTTGGCATAAACTTCCTGGATATCAGGCATGTAGTATCCCTGACAAAAAGTGTGACCTACTTTGTGGTCTGCTAAAATTTTAAAATAATTGTCAGTGAGGAAGTTGGGGTTCCGGATTTCCATACAAAGTGGTATGGATGTGTCTATTGATTTGACAAAGTTTACAAATTTCTCCAGGAATAACTGAGCGGATGGCATTTTAATTTTATTAAGATACTCAAACTGGAGGTTTATTCCTCCAATTTGCGGGTGCATCTGCACTAGAGAATCTAGAAAAGTCTGATACAAATCTGGATCAAGGAAATAGGGATTCTCGATGAGTTTACCCGATGTGTGACTTTTGTATAAGTGAGTGAGACTCAGGCTATTAGGAGCCTTTATGACGAAGCGAAAGTCAGTGGGTACTGAAGCAACATATTCTTCAACTACTTCAGCTTTTGGTAAAACAACTTTTTCAATTCCAAACAGCGACCAGAACCATTGATCGATTTCGACTGATTTATACTTTCTGGCATATTCCTGGAGAAAATTTTCCGGTTTACTGGAATTATAAACCAGACCCTCCCAGGAAGGATATTTCCAACTGCAGGTACCAATATGTATGTGTCCAGCCATGAGAGAAGATAGCTGAATTTCTGCTAATTCGAATAAAAGATCAGCTTGAATCTCAACTTAGAAGCTATCCCTTTACCCACATTTTTTTCTGCCTGCAGCTTTATGAAACTCAGGATATTAACGCCAGTTAAAAATATCCTCAGAGAATTTGGCGTGGAGCGCAAAATACAGGTTGTGGTACTGGTAATCCAGAAAGCCAAAATCAGCATCTGAATAATTTTTCAAGATGTACCCCACACCGAGTTGAATGTTTTGATAAACAAGATAATCGACTTCCGCAGCAAGACCGAAGGCACCCTCGCTGGTTGGCGACATATATATATAGCGAGCATCAAGGATACCGCTTATTTCGTTGGTATATGCGTATTCTGCTCGTGATTGGAAGAAATAGGTTTGAGTACTGACACCTTCATCAAAAGTGGCATCATCATCGCGGACAAAGCGGGTAGCAAAGCGTGATGCCAAGCCAATATGCTTTTCAATCTGCCAATATGAATGAACTGAGAAAATGTAGCGATCCTGTCGTATTGGAGTGGCTATTTGACTATTGCGATCTGAAACGTAGGCCATTTTTGCCAATGCATTGATCTCATCAGAGTCCTGTGGTCTGTAGGCCACACCTGCCTGATAGTTTTCACGAGTCTGAGAACCCATGTTTCCAATCTTATATCTATTTTCCCAGTGGTCTAATTTTACAATTGCACCAAACCCGGCAAAAATGCGCATATCACCGCCAAGCGTAATTACACGCTGAAGACTATTCGCATCATCCCTCACTTCATATTTTCCGATGCCTTTCCAAGGCATATCCGGGAGATATTCAAATGAGAGCGCCATGGCCTGATGGCTGGGAGTTGGGATCTCAAATGAATCCACGGTAGCTGTATTTTCAAGGGAAACATTGACAACCAGATCCTCACGCAGATACCATTTGTTCTTCAAACCGAGTGTAGCACGGTTGCGTTGGTCTCCGGTAATACCACCTATCTCATATTTACCCTCGACATCGGTGTTTTCACCCAGACTGGATCTGAAACCCAGGACACTCTGACGATTCACCCCTGTACCCTGGATAAAGCGGTACTTCCAATAAACCTCAAGCTGCTCAGTAATTGGATATACCAGTCCAACACTTGTATTGGTAGGCTTGGTCCTGTTGTTAAAGCTTAAATTCTGTTCATGCTCAAAAACTGCTTTAACATGTTCCAGCAGCAAGACGTCATATTGTGCTTTGAGAAGATTGGAATAATCTTTACTCAGAAGGCTATCTGAAGCGTCAAATTTTTCCCTAAGCGAATTCTCATACCCCAGTTTCAGGGTTGTATTTTCTTTAACCGGACGTTCAACATGCATATTAAACACACGACTTTCATGAGAATTATTCGTCCCTACCGACCCGCTCTGATCATAATACTCGGAGGTGATTCTACCATATTTCTTGGAGTCATATTTGGCATTTAATCCGTATTTGAATGAACCACGTTCTGTAGAGGCACCTACTTGTGAAGCGTTGACGAAATCATCACCCACTGAGCGTATGTAGCCCTTTAAATTTAATCCTGGATATAGACGGTCTACCTGAACTTCGGTCTTGATTGCGGTTCCAACTGTGACGCTGTCAATAAATTCATCAGGATTGCGGGATTGACCAATTTCTGCTGAGACGGTAATCTTGTCATTTATAGGAACATTTGCATCAACACCATAGAGCATATAGCTGGCTGTGGCACGTTGTTCTGCTAGGAATGTGGTACCCACTCTTATTTTTGCACCAGGACCTAGTTTGCTTTGATGACGGAATCCACCAATCCAAGATCGGGAATTCGAGCCTTGATATTCGTATGAAACCACAATGAAAATTGGATTACCTGCACCATCCAGTGAGGCAACGGGTTGTTTGAACATAAGGGTTCCATCAACATAGTTGATTTCATAGTCAAAAAATCGGGTGAGGGTCTTGGTTTCCAGTACGATCTCAGGATGATATCTGTCCTTGGTAACGATTCGTATTTTTTCGGAGAAACGAGTTACGCTACCATTGTTCAGATAGTAGAAACCACTAATTCCCTCACCCCTAATTTCTTCCTGCTCCATGGATCTGTCGGTAGCAGTAGTAAAAGCTTGAATTTCATGGTTCTCATATAGATATGAACCAAGTAATCCATTAAAGGTACGGTTATAGGCCGTGAATTCATTGTCTGTCATCTGGGTATTAAAATCTCCCAGCAAGACAAAGGATTCTTTTTGTTCAAGTTTAGCAAATAATTTTGATCTGGATTGTGCATCAAAGGTGATGGTGCTTGCGTCACCAAACAAAGGATATTGTTCCTGGGGATCAACATCAACAAAAAGTTGATCCAGATAGCCTCTATCTGTATCCAGTGAAGCAGTGAGACGTAAACCAGGTTTGATGCTGCCCTTGGCATAAAAGGCAGTACGTCCACCCAGTAGAACATGATCTCCCAGTTGGGCATTATTTCTATTTATTATACCAAAATGAGGTAAGTCATTCGGATCCTGATTTTTTCCAAGTGTGGATAAACTACCAGAAGCTGCACCTACCAGGATTAGAGGTTCTTCTGGAATGGTATAGCTGACATTGAA
Source organism: Fidelibacterota bacterium (assembly GCA_016845065.1). GTDB lineage: Bacteria > Fidelibacterota > UBA8477 > UBA8477 > JABMPR01 > JABMPR01. The sequence goes on from JAERTG010000130.1 coordinate 41,898, forward strand.
TTGTTGGCTATATCCAGCAGCTTGAATATCCAGAGTAGAACGTTCTGTAGGTTCAGTCCCGGCTTGAATGCTTAATGATATTGCTCCTTCGATTGCTTCTGCCTGCTGTCCAGTACTGTTCTCATCATAATCTTTGTCAATCAAAGTACCTGAGGATAATCTCAGTGTTACCACCTTAACATCGTGTAATCGATAGCCCCATTCATCGAACAGCTCAAATTTATATTTACCGATGCTTCTCCCATCAGCGGGTAGAACGATATCACCTGAAGCACTTTTAATTTGCCCGACTGGACCCAGGACATGAATTTTCTTTTCGGCAGTAAAAGTTCGATCTGCTGCACCCAAGGCCTCCACCCTCAATGTAACTGGACCTGCAGGAACCCGAACACTTAGAAAATCCAGCAGTCCATCAATTCTTATGACCTCACTGGCAACTTCAACATCATTGACAAACAATTTTGCCGGTGACCCGGCTTTTCCAGCTACGGTGACTGATATATTATTCAGTTTACTGACAGCATTATCCTTTGGCTCAATCATAATTATCTGAGCAAAAATTGTCGTAGATAGGAGTAGACCAACTAGTATTAAAAACAGTCTATTCATTGCCAGATTCCGATTCATGTAAATTTACTCTCAGCACTTTCTCAATATTGCCGGATAGTGGTAGTCCCTCATTAAACAATTGAACATTCATAAAGAGTTCGCGTACTCCAACAACACCTTCGGGGGCATTAATTTGTACTGGTGAGACGACTTCCAGGCCACCTGCTTCAAGTGTTTGACCCCAAGTTTTGAAGGTACCTGCGACATCAACATACTCTAAATCAGTTGGAAGCGCTAGTGTAATAGAAATTGAGTCAGCACTCGCATAAGCTGGGTAGCTCATATTCAGCATCAATGTTGATGATTGGTTGGCTGGAATTCTCAGGGCAGAATCCGGTGACATACTTTCGAATGCATTCACTGGAATAACAATTTTCTGTTGCAGTGATTCTTTAATAACATCCAGCTCCAGAAGTGCTGCTTCTCCAACTTCAGCATTCACCAATACCTCAACACGACGGTTGGAGGCTCGACCAATCCAGGTTTCGTTATCGCCTACTGGATAGTGAGCACCTAATCCGTGAGTATGGATATTATCGGGATTCAAATTATAATTCTCAATGAGGAAGTTCTTCACACTGATTGCTCTCCAGTCAGATAGCAACATATTGAATTCCATGCTACCCCGGTTATCAGTAAAACCTTCAATAACTATTTCAATATCTGGTTGCCATGAGAGGAAATCACCCAGTTTGCGCAGACTTGGCTCTGCAGATGGTTTGAGGTCAGCTGAACCAACATCGAACTGGGTTCCTTCAAGAATCATATTGAAGGACAGAGTTTCAACGAGGGTTGAGATACGTGTTTCAAGCGTATCGGTAATAATATGATTACCATCTTCATCCAAGAGTTCCAGGTGAGCGGAAACAACACCAGTGTTCTGGACTAATTCATAGTCATCTGGCTTCATAGCTACGTCAAATTCTGTATGCTTTTTGGCATCCCAATCACCGAAGGTCCATACGTCTCGTTCTACACCACTTACGACAGGTTCCAGATATGTGGAATCAATCTTAGCAGTACCAGGTTTATAGATAAATCCTGGAGGTAATTCCTGATGGAAACGTACACTGCGTACAGGTATTTCACCTGTGTAATTAATGTCATACATGAACTCGAGTTGGTTGAATTCAGAATCTTCTTCCTCAGCATTAAAGAAGATCATTTCGACACGACGGTTCAGCGAACGTCCTTCTGGAGTACTTCCATCCTCGAGAGGTTCTGTAGCGCCCATACCTACAGCGGTAATCCGTGATTCATCTATCCCCATGGTTTGAACGAGATAGGTACGGATGGCCTGTGCTCTGGCTTCTGAGAGAGCCATGTTATCAGCGAAGGTACCACCGGGAGCTACTGGGAGATGATCGGTATGACCCTTGATATCCAGATTGATCTGGGTCTGCCATTTCATCAAATCACCAATATTCCGCAATTCATTAAAAATTTCACTCTGCAGGGTTGCTGAGCCCGAAACAAAACCGATTCTTACCAAAAGGCTCCATGGTTTATATACAAGGAGTCTAAATTCTTCAGTAAGCATTTCTGTTTTCATTTCCAGAGTTGATTCTTTACTAAGAACACTGAATAATTCCATTTTTTCTAATGGTATGTTGATGTTGATACTATCACCTGAGTAAAGCGTTGCATTCCACATGTTGGAAGCAAGACCAAGAGAATCGACCGTTGAATCAGTTGCGAAGAGTCTGCCATAGGAAGGCAGGCTACTATCGTCAACGCGTATGGTCAAGTCACCCAGGACTGTTTTCTTAAAGCTGAATCGACCAAGACTATCAGTCATAGTGGCTCGCGTATCATTCAAGAGCATAACGAGGTCAGCTTGGACTTCTTCATCAGGATCAAAGATGCCATTACGATTCATATCGTAGAAGGCTGTACCTGTAATTGTTCCTGGTACGGAGATTTCTCGTAAGGCGAAATTTGATTTGGCGATACTTGCAGCAGCGACACGTACCATCTTACTCTGAGTGTCGCCTAGATAATCAGGTGAATCGAGAATAATCTCGCTCAGGGCAGGGAGTGTACGTTCGTTGACACGGATAACATGCATACCAGCTTCAACATCTGGAACACTGTATTTTCCGTATTCGTCAGTGATGATTCTGGCACCGTTTTCCATAATGAGTTCGACATTCTTAACCGTCTCTTCATTCTCATCATGAATTCCGTTGGTGTTGGTGTCATAGTAGACCTTACCAATAATAAGACCACGATCACTGAACAGACCAGGTTTGACAACAACATCAGCAGTTGCAAGATTGGAAATTACGGGGAAGCCCAGAAGGGTGTGTGCCCTTGCCATAACTTCATTCGTGTTTGTTCCTTCGCGACTATTCATACCAGCAATGATGCGGTATTTCATCGTAAAGGTATCACCAGGTTGCAAGGTATCCTCAATTGTCCAGGCCATGGCGAGTCGTTTGCCAACAGCCTCCTGGATATTAGGATCACCAATTTTTGAACCGTTGAGGTAACTGGTGTTCTTGCGGAATTTAAAACCATATGGCAGCACATCTTCGACGACAAAATCATGGATAATATCATCTGCGCTGGTATTGGTCATATTTACTGTATAAGTAACTACATCGCCAATTTCGATTACACGACGGTTACTCTGTTTGGTTACTTTCAGGAATGGGAAGATGATTTTCGTCTTCGCTCTGGAATTAATATTCCTATCACTCCAGGTACTGTCGATCGTACTTGCAACCAGAGCCTTGTTCTCAATCCATCCGAGACCAGCATCTATTGTGATCTTAGCATCGAAATCAATGTGGAGTGAGTCCCCAAGTTGGATGTCGCTTCTGGAGAAGTTCATCTCATTGGTAATGGGGTTCAGACCTTCGTATTTCGTGTTCGCATCAGTCACGACTGTGTTCGCGATTAACTCAAGTCCGTTGGGTAGGTAATCAGTAACAAATACAGAATCGTTGAAAGTGACATCCTGTGTACCAAAGTCTAGTCTATAGTGCAGGGTATCGCCAACAGCTGCTTCAACTTTATCCACCGTTTTCAGCATATAGAAAGGTGAACTTCTCAAAGTAACATTGGCATTTACAACATAAAGACCAGGCATATTGAGATTCACATCCAAACCACCATCGCTATAGGAACTGATTCCATTGTAAACAACTTCAAGACTGTAGTCACCTGGTAACAGGTTAGTAAAGAAGTATTTACCTGTAGAATCAGTATATGTCGAGTCTGTCATGTGATGATCAGATGTTTTCGGTAGTGTGGTTGTGGAATCTGGAATATCACCGTTCACAATGACGAGGATACTATCTTCAGCGATGATCTCACCGGTTATCTCGTCATAGAGGAATCCAGATACGGAGTTGAGATTGGTTACCAGGTTACCTTCACTTGGTGTATTAATCTCAATTTCCTGTACTGTTTCATAGGCTACACCGTTATCCCCAACCAAGGTATAGATAATCTGATATAGATCATCCTGATAGATAGGAATAAGGTAGTATCCATTTGCATCGGTACTGTCATGTCCAGCATATTCACCAGTATTGACAGCACGTAGTTCGACTCTAATATCTTCCTGCGGCAGACCTTCATAGTTATAGATAATTCCATCGAAGGCACCGATAATAAAGGTGACCTGAGTCGTGTCATCAGCCCATTGGGTAGGTGCAAAAACGGCTCTTGCATATGGAGTAGCAGTAATAGCCTCAAAGGTAACTGTATCAGAAACCAGTGTACTATATGCCACACCGTCGATGGTGGAGGTGATCTTGGCTGAGTCAGGAATAGTTCCTAAGTCAGTATAGAAATTCACGTCTACGCCATCTGGTACAGGATTGCCCAGAAAGGAAAATACCTGAGCTGCCAGAGTTGATGTTGCAACACCATTTCCAAGGATTGTTCTAGGATGTGCATCAACAACAATACTGAGAGGAAGAATATTGGTGGTGAGTGCTTCAGCAGGGATAGCGTCGGATTCATTTGAGACCATCCAGGCGCGATTACCAACTTGTTCACCATGACCCAACATATCATCTACAGTTGTTGTGATCTGGAAACTTTCAGCTTGTTCAACATTCAGCGGTCCGATAAACCATGAGAGTGAGTGAGAGCCTGCATCGTAGATATAGTCTCCCGTTGCACTAAGGAATGTCACTCGAGAATCGAGAGTATCAAGGATGCTTACTCCGCTGGCATGATCGGTACCCCAGTTAGAAACATCAATTTGATAATTGATGGTATCGCCAGGAAAGACCTCTAAATCTGCAGTTTTAGTAAATACAAATTCAGGAGCTGCCTCTACGATTGCTAACCAGGTTGCTGTAGCTTGTAGTTCTCCACCTGCATAGATATATGCAGTATTAGGTAATTCCATTCCATTGGGTAATGGATAAATAACCCTTACATCAATGGTAAACTCATTTGTAGGTTCACTTCTCCTGGTGAGTGGGTTTGCTTCATTCGAGGACTTGCCGCGGTTCTTATTCGCAGCAGTTCCAGGCTCAACTGGATCAAGATCACCAACATACCAGGTCACGGAGTGACTGGTAGAATCATAGACACCACCGTTGGTGGCGTTGAGGAAATCAACTTCTGCAGGGAGTGAGTCAACAACGACCACATTCACTGCTGTTGTGTCTCCATGATTTTCAAATGAGAGATCATAGGTGATAAATTCACCTGCTTCGATAAAAGCAGTATCACCTACGAGTACGATATCCATGATTGGAGCACGTACAATTACCGTATGTATATCAACACTTTGCGCACCCTGATCACAACTAATGAGATTGCTAACGGGAATAACAGCAGTTCCAATAAAATCATCTGGGACCTTAGCTGTTATGTCTATAACACCATTATCACCAGGATTCAGATCTTCTAGATTCCAGGTAATAATTCCAGTTTCAGAATCATAAGTATGTTCACGGGAAGCATTGAGATATTCCAAATCAGTTCCCAGTGTATCTGTGAGGATTACACCAGTTGCTATTTCGGTTCCCAAATTGCTATAGTCTAGTCGAAGCTGAAGAGTATCACCGGCTACAACAGTTCTAGTTCCACTCATATCCAGAACAAGTCCTGGAGCAGACAGAATCTCAGTAATTGATGTAGATTGGTCTTCACTTCCTTCAACACAAGACAGGTGTGCAGTGTTTTCCAGCATTGTACCATCGACAACTGGGTAGTCAACATAGGTGACCATAACAAGTGAATCGGTGGCACTTGAGGCAATCTCATTCACATTCCAGAGAATGCTGTGAGAAGCTTCATCATACGTGAAATCACCAGAGGTGGAACCAAAAGAAACATGTGCGGGTAGGGTATCAATCAAGACTGCATCATGAGCCATTGAGTTTCCAGTATTACTCATTACAAATGTGTAAACCAGTGAGTCCCCTGCCAGGACTGTTGCAGATGATCGTTTCTCTAATACCAATTCCGGGAAAGCTGCCAGCGAGACAACATGATCGCCCCAACTGGTTCCGGCATTGGCTGTAGAGATCCAAGCTCTGTTTGTGATTTCGGGTCGGGCCTCTAATAGCGATCCGACCGTTGTAACGACGTCAAGGGTAATAACATTTCCTGCAATCAGAGTTCCAAGGTTCCAGACAACAGCACCACTATCGAAAACGCCACCATTTGATGCAGATACGAATTCCAGTGGTTCTGGAAGGGTATCCTGCACTGAGATGGCGTGCACAGGATCCGGTGAAGTATTATCGATGGTAATCGTAAACTCTACCGTGTCACCAAATGCATACTCCTGATCAGCGGCCCATTTACTAATGGTCTGAATCCAGGGATTTGCAAATGAATGAACTGAAGCTTCTTTAGAAACTCCCTCTGCATTCTCAACTGATGCAAGGTTGATTAAGGTTGAATTGGCTGGCATGGTTGCATCAACAATAACATCGAGGGAGACATTAACTGAGTCTCCCGGTATCATTTCACCAATATTCCAGGACACGGTACTATCTACAAGAACACCCATATCGGATGCGCTCAGAAATGTTACATGTTCTGGTAAAACATCATTGATGATTGTTTCAGTTGAAGGGATATTGCCAGTATTGTATACATTAATAGTGTAACTGACAGTATCTCCGATTGCAGAGATATCATCAACAACTACTTTTGTAATCAATAAGTCTGAGTGTGCACCAATGTTTACATCTACCGATTCACTGGCAAGTAGAAAACCATCATTAACGGCCAACCAGGCTGTATTAGTAATTACCTCATCGGCTAACAGGTTTTCATCTACCAGAACATCAAGTTCAAATACCAGCGTTTGGCCTCCAGCAATGCTGTCGACATTCCATACTGCTACTTGATTTAAGAGACTGGCTTCAGGAGTGCTCGATGTGATATCAAGACCAGAGCTCAGTGTATCTGTGATGGTAAACGGTGCAGGGGAAATGTTTCCCGTATTTGTAACTGTGATTGTATAGGTCAAACTCTCGCCTGGTGCAACAACAGTTGCACTTGCGGTCTTGGAGATTGCCAGTTGATACCCTTCAGATACGGTCGTTATGACCTCATTTGAAGAACCCACAAATGTTGTTCCACTACCATCCTGATGGGATGATTGGGCAACATTTATAATCTCGGTACCAACTGGAACCTGACCAAAAACCACGGCTCCCATGAGGGAGATTAAGGCGAGAAATCGTCTCATCATCCGCTCACGGGAATCGTGTGGAGGGTTTTGAACCTAATAATCACTACTAACCTTGGATAACCCTATTTAATGGTTACCTGGAAAGTGAGAGTGTGTTCATCTGCAGCACCGCCGTCAGCGTCCATGCTACTGAAGGTCCACACAACTGAACTACCGGTAAAAGCGGCTCCATCAGCGTCATCATCATCATCGACCGTTGGATCGCCTGTACCATCGATAGTCATGGTATCAAGTACATATGCGGTGTTTACTAAATCGAGAGCATCAGAAACAACCACATTTGTTGCAATACCGGTACCACTGTTGGTAACAACGATGGTGTAGGTCAGAGTATCTCCTGGTGCAGCAGAATTCGCATCACCACTGAAATATTCTGTCCCATCATGTGTCACTGATTTAAGTAGTGACAGAACTGGGGCAGTACATGTTGTTGAGTTTGTAGCACTATCAGAAACACTAGCAAGTCCCTGTGAAGTAGCTACAATGATACTTGCGTCAGCTGCAGTATCAGCAGTTGGAACAGGAATGGTACCAATTGCTATATAGTCTTCTGACTGACCAGCAGTGAGGGTTGCAGTAAATGTGATTGCACCCACAGCTTTTTCAGACGGGCTAAGTGAACCATCACCATTACCATCAACATAATAGACCCATGTTACATAATCAGTGGTATCACTGAAATTGAAAGCATCGTTTCCATTACCATCATTGGTAACTGTAAAGTCATATACCAGTGTATCTCCAGGATCGCCAGTATATGCAGGTCCGTTTACACCACCCGCGACGAGCGAAACAGCATAGGTCTGCTCAACTTCAATGTTTCCATCGAAATCACCAGTTGGATCAGGATTCTCTACAGGATATTCAGTTCCACCTTCATTCTCATATGTGAAAGAAGGATTGTTAGCAGGGAATGACACAACATCAACCGGAGTAAGGCCACCGTCTAGAACAGCGTCAAACTGCACACAGATCGTTGCAGCACTCACCAGATCTCCCAAGAACAATTCTAGAGTGTCACCACGGAAATGGTAGTCTCCGTAAGGTGCAGATGTAGCAATTGTCAGGAAGTTGTTTCCACCATCGATACTCACGGAATTTACATCCAGAGTTGTGTTGGTAGGCATGACAGTCCTAAAGATAGGATTGTAAGCAGTTGCTGATCCATCGTTGGTAAAACAGGACTCAAAGGTTACCGATTCCCCTGCTTCAGGAGTTGGGTTACCAATGATGTCAGTGGTACCATTAACTGCTGCAGCCTGGATAGTTGTAACCAACAGAATTGTGTCTTTGGATGCGATGTTGAAATCTGAGGTAGCTATCAGAGTAACGGTATGCTCGTCACCGCCAGCACCACCATCCACATCTGTCACCTTAATCAAGAGATTATAGGTTTCAGTGTAAGTCAGTGAGCTGGTTTGAGATACAATAGCATCACCATCTCCAGGTACGATTGTTCCTGTACCGTTGACATCATGGTAGATTTCTACGTTGTATGTACCGCCACTTGGAACGACTGCTCCAGTAGCAACCAGGGTGAAGAAATCATCACCGTTACCACTATTGTCAACTGTGACAGGGTACAAGTAGGAAGCCATTGACTGGATGGACTGTGCTTGATCAGCACCAAGACCAACACCAGCAATTTGACTCACTGTGGTTTGGACAACAAGTGACTGGACCTGTGCCATTGGATTACCATTGGCGTCCTCGTAGTTACCTATTGCCTGGTTCGAGATAATAGTGCCTTCTTCTGTGATGGCACTGGCTGTAGCTACAAGTCCCATCAGGACAAGAGCGACGATTAAGAAGCGTGTAGGTTTCATTTCAAACCCTCCTTTTGTTAGCTTCTGTTTGTGATTGATACTTTTGGATTCCATGTTGGAATCACTTTTCAAATTTTTTGTTAAACTCATTTGTTCACCTCAACGAGAAATTCCATAGTTGCAATCTCACCGGGGGCGAGATTTTTTGAGATGTTCCACTTGATATGACTGATCATATCTGGTGTTGCTTCGCGCTTGACCAGAATTCCTTTTGAATTCCTCACGGTGTAGTGTGGAGGCCATGCCATATATGTGTTGCCCTGATTCATGGAAAAGGTGATCTCAGTATTTTCACCCTGTGCGCTGTTGGGCACATAAGTCACTCCAGCTGGGATCGGATCGATGATCTCAGGATTATGCATCTGCCCATCTCCAACATTCGATGCCGTGAGGACGTAGCGTAGTGTGTCTCCGGGAACGTAACTGAGCAGAGATGCATCTTTCTTTTCTGCTGCAGTCAAGTTGACTTTTTGATCATCAATATGGATATCCAGTTTTGGAGTACCCTGACCCATAACTACAGAAAGACACACAATAGCACATATTGCGTATTTTGTAATATTGCCTAACACATCTTTCATTTCTCTCTCCTTCAACTCGATTTGCTTAACCACCAGATTGCTCGTCATATCGTTTCTCGATGATGAGTTTTGAGCGGATCTGCCACCCACTTTTGATGTGAGAATTGTCACAGGAAATGTGGATCGATTCATCTGAGCCATGTGATTGTAAATCGAATTTTTTCTAATTTTCCAAGCCCCTACTGAACTGCCGCCCCCAGCAATTTTTACAGCGATTGAGATCTCGGATGATTTCAACCAATGCGATTTTTGTGAGACAAATTTTCTCTCTCTCGATGATTGGCTACTGTATGTTTCGTTTCTCATTCTCATAGTCTCTTCCTTATATAAGTCAAATGACATGCCACCATAAAACACACCACTTATCTTATTGTTTTTTAATCATTTATGGCGTTTTTTCTATCCATATTTTTAGAGCAGTGGGAAAGAGTGTCACAATTTTTTGACAAAAGATGTCACATTTTGCATATTTTTGTTACAACATCTAAAATTGTGGTAATAAGTTGCACTTCTGATTTGAGTGACTTTCGGACCTTGCTAAGCAACGATTACCTTAAATTATTCCACAGATCATGCTTCACATTTAGCACAGACTTCCATTACACTTAACAATTTTACGAGAGGAGAAATTTGCCCATAATTCCATTTTTCGAGTTGATAAAATGAGCAGATATGGCACACCCATTTTCACTGATGTGATATATTATATACCTGCGGGTTATCCAGAATTTTTGATATTTATCGAAATTGGATTGGGGAAAAAACGTGTTTACTGGTTTGCAATCGTATTCATTTTATAGCACATCATCACATGCTTTTCATATTAGTTGCCACTAACATCTTTGTCTTTATCAACATCTCCCCACCGATACAGATCAAAATTGATGAGTTTTATTATCATTTATACCCGATTCTACAGAAAATCCGGAACACATTGTGGTTGATTGCTTCCAACCCGCTGCAAAAAAAGTTATATCCCTGTCAAAAAGGTAACAAATGGTGTACAGAACCATTTTCCAGTGAAACTCATCACACGTTGCATTTATTTTCACCATCATGATTAGGTGCAATCCATTTCATTTTGCCGCGTCAAATAAATTCCGAACTTGATCAACTAAGCAATCAACACTTACAATATTCTTTATATTGCAGTATATTTATTGTACACATTTTTCGGATATTGTATCAATATTTTAAGTGCTATAAGAAACATGTGCTATTGTGCAATTATGGTCAGTAATTCTCATGCACTAACCACTCCCTTTTCATCCTCATCCACAATTTCTACTTCAATCTGAGGTTCGCTATCTCGTTATGAGAAAATCTAGCAATTCAGTTAGAATGTGATACTATAAGTCATCTATTATTGTGCTTTCTTAATAGAAATCAAGACTCACCACCCATTCCGCTTCAGAATCAGGTCCCGTAATCCATCTATCATTAAATCATATCTCTCTTCTATTTCCTATTGTCCTGATCGAAGCAGTTCCAGTCTTTTCAGTCAGGATCCCATTTCTCAAATATGCTGAAGGATTGCTTTATTTAGATATATCAATATGATATTACATTATATCTAAACGTGATTTTTACCAACTCATATTTTTGACCATTAAGACTTCTAACATCATATAATACACTATGTAAGCTGCTGTTATTCCAGCTTGGCATATCTATTGAGTGTAACAAGGGACTAGATGGCGCTACAAAAGCAATGAGGGAATAGATGATTATTGTGGTGATAGGAAGGAGTAAACCGGTGATGAGTTTCAGAGCACACTCACCATATCCTCCCTTTCAATTTCATTCCTCCCAAACCGCTTTTGAAATGGCTTCCTGAAAACTTAGTCAGATTTTATCGCATCGGATAATCTCCACTGACTTGCCCCCTTGTTGATTCCCTGTCTTCAAGGGGGTTTTCTTTTGTATAACCAAGTTTATTGTTCAACTCTCAAACACTCCATATATATTGAGAAGTAATTTATTTTTTATTTACAGAGGATACATCTCATGGCCAAATTACCCGCATTGCAAAACTATTCTGATCAACTATATACCAATACCGCCCTTAATCTCTTCCTTGATCTGAACGAAGCCCATCTCGCAGAGGATTCACTGACCAACCTCGAACCTGACATGTTGCTCGCTTTTGAGGAAATGGAAAAGCTTGAAAACGGTGCTATTGCTAATCCCGATGAAAACCGAACCGTGGGTCACTATTGGTTACGAAACCCCTCAGTATCTCCACATGCTGACATTCGCCAGCAAATTGAAGAGACACTTACTAGCATCAAATCTTTTGCAGCCGCAGTGCATCAGGGTCAATTACTCACACCGCAAGGAACACCATTTACCAATATCCTATTAATAGGTATAGGTGGGTCTGCCCTGGGACCCCAATTCATTGCTGATGCCCTGGATCCAAAGACCAGTATGAAGATACAATTTTTAGACAACACTGACCCTGATGGCATTGATCGTGTCCTTTCCGGTTTGACCGATGTCCTATCCGAAACTCTTGTTATTGTCATCTCAAAATCTGGAGGTACAGCAGAAACCCGGAATGGGATGCTGGAAACCCAGCATCTTTTCATAGATCGTGGGTTGGAATTTGGAAGACAGGCAGTTGCTATAACAGGACAGGATAGTCAGCTATATAAGCTTGCTTCCGAGGACAACTGGTTATCCATTTTTCCCATGTGGGATTGGGTTGGTGGTCGGACCTCAGTGATGTCTGCTGTTGGCCTCCTCCCTGCTGCCCTGCTGGATATCGAGATTGAACATCTCCTGGATGGGGCAGCCACCATGGATGAAGCGACGCGGTCCCGAGACATTTCAAATAATCCTGCTGCCCTCCTGGCTCAAGCCTGGTTCATCCTTGGTGAAGGCATGGGAAGTAAGGATATGGTTGTCTTACCATATAAGGACAGGCTACTTCTCTTTAGCAGGTACCTTCAACAACTCATCATGGAATCTCTGGGGAAACGCCTGGATACTCGGGGCAATGTTGTACACCAGGGAATTGCTGTTTATGGCAACAAGGGGTCAACAGATCAGCATGCCTATGTTCAACAATTACGTGATGGGCTGAACAATTTTTTCGTGACCTTTATTGAAGTTCTTGCTGATCGTACAGGCCCCTCGATCCTGGTAGACGGACAAAACAGCAGCGGTGACTATCTATTTGGTTTTTATAAAGGTACTCAAACAGCTCTCAGCAGTAGTGACCGTCAATCCATCACCATCACCATCCCCGATGTATCTCCTCGAAGCATAGGTGCTCTCATTGCCCTCTATGAACGGGCAGTGGGTCTATATGCTACACTGATAAACATAAATGCGTATCACCAACCAGGTGTGGAGGCTGGGAAAAAAGCCGCTGGTAACGTTCTTGAAATTAAAAACTCCCTCCTGGAATTGCTAAATGGCAGCGATGAATACCTATCCATTGAGGATATCTGTGAAAAACTGTCCCTGGTCGGTCAGGAAGTGCTCATCTACCATATCATCCGTCATCACGCTGCTAACCACAAGCTTGAGTTCGAAGGCTCAATGAGTGAACCAAGAAGCTTGAGAGTGAAACTCAGTTGATCTCAGGTTCAATCCTGCCAACTTTGTCACCATCCAACAGCCCGAGCTTCGCTTAAATCATGGCAGGCTGGCTAATTGTATCATCAAAGCAGAACCTGGAAATTACATCCAGACTCCATTTCACACAGCAAGGTCTGAAAAAACGCCATCGCAAAAAAGCGCATGAAGTTGAACCAGGAGATATCTTCTTCTATTATATCACTGGAGATCAGAAGTTAGCAGCAGCGGTGAAACTAGTGTCCTTCGTGAATGAAGCCTCTGATAAAATCTGGGTTAATCTTGGTAAAGACCCTGATGAGTGTTATCCATGGAGATTTCAAATTGCTCCACTTCTCATCCTCCCGGAAGCGAAGTGGCTAAACATGTCTGAATTCTCAGAAAAACTTTTACACTTTAGAAAATGGCCAGCAAAAAACTGGCGATTGGGATTGCAGGGTCAGATTCATGCTCTCCGTGATGAAGATACTCAACTTTTACTCCAGGCTTTGCAGACTGAACAATAATTTTTTTGGATCGGCCAGCATAACTGAGTTCGGTTCAATATTTGCATCGAGTCAGACAAATTAATCAAACAATTCTCCACTCATTTTTTTGGGGTGGACTTTCATTTGATAAATGACAAGAGTCTGGCTAGATTAGTTCTAATCAACCAAAGGAATCTATCATGACTTTCAACCTAGAAGCAAAAAAACATACATTGCGTCTGTTCCACCATAATGTCGCCATCATTTCCTCAGGAAAGGGTGAAAATGCAGTAGGAGCAACAGTTACCTGGTTTACCCAGAGCAGTTTTGAACCACCCCTGGTAACCATGGCAGTCAAAGCAGACAGTCGGTTATATGAAGCTATCAGTAGCAACAAAAATCTTGTCATTAGTCTGGTGACTAAGGATGATAAAGATCTGGCTGGTGCGTTTTTCAAACCAGGTGCATGGGACAATGACACATTCGGAGGATTTCCGGCAAAACCCCACGAATTAGGTGGCGCCATATTAGAATCAAGTCCAGCCTGGGTTGCTTGTGAGGTTAAAACTATTGTTGAAGAGGGAGATCATCATGTCATTGTCTCCCAGGTAGTGGACTCAGGTATTCATAGAGAAGAAGATCAAGCCATGTGTCTCTCAGAGACAGGCTGGCATTACGGAGGATAATTTTCATGCTAACAGGTTGGGAAAAAGCGGTATTTATACTTGTCTTACTAGGATCACTTGGGGCTACCCGCACCACTTTCGGTAACATGTTCAAAATTATTGGGAGAGGGGCCAAACCTATCGATTGGCCTGCGATATTCAAACGCATTCCCGCAGGTATATTCGCCTTTCTTGGCAAACCACTTTTTAAAACCCGACCCATCGCAACTATTGTCCATACCGGCGTCTCCTGGGGATTTATCCTCTACATGCTGGTAAATCTGATTGATATTATGTATGGGATGATCAGCGGCTTTCATTTCCTCCCCGACTCCTTTGTTGGGAACATCTATCGTCTTTTTGTCGATATTTTCAGCGTAATCGTACTTCTGGGTATTGTTTATTTTCTATTCAGACGTTTTATCCAGAATGACCCTGCTCTGCACATCAATCAAACAGTTATGCTCCATGAAAAAGCAAGAAAGGGAGTTTTCAATGACTCTGCGCTGGTAGCATTTTTCATCTTTTTCCATGTTGGCTTTCGGCTGGTCGGTGCATCATTTGAAATTGCCCAGGCTGGTGGTGATGTTTATCAACCAGCGGCGTCAGCCCTGGCATCCCTCTGGGCTGGATTCAATCCTGGGACCCTGGTATTCAGCGAACATGTAGCCTGGTGGTTAGCTATAGGCCTCATCCTTGCCTTCATTCCCTACTTCCCAACGACCAAGCATGCTCACCTCTTCATGGGCCCGCTTAACCATATGATCACGGACAATGAGCACACCTCAGCATCCTTTGAAACGATAGATTTTGAGGACGAATCCCTTGAGCAATATGGAGCCGCCCTTCTCGAGCATTTGCCACAGAAAAATATCCTCGATGCTTACGCCTGCATCATGTGTAATCGGTGTCAGGATGCTTGCCCGGCTTATATCACAGGGAAACCACTTTCCCCATCAGCCATTGAAGTTAATAAACGCTATTACATTAGGGATCATGTCACCGACCTGGCTACGGGTGTGGAAACAAATGATCGTCTCGCTGACTGGATGCTTTCTGAGGACGCAATCTGGGCATGTACCAGCTGTGGTTATTGTGTAGAGGTTTGTCCAGTGGCCAATGAACCCATGGTCGACATTTTACGAGCTCGCCAGGACCTGGTGATGATGGAGAGTAAATTTCCCAAGGAGGCAGTCACAACATTTAAAAACCTTGAAGTAAACGGCAATCCCTGGGGTCAGTCTGCCCAGGACCGTGAAAAATGGATGGATGATATCAAGGTTCCCAAAATGCGGGATAAGGGTAAGGCAGAATATCTCTACTGGGTTGGATGTGCAGGTGCCTACGATGCACGAGGTCAGGAAGTTTCCCAATCGATGGTAAAGTTGTTGAATCATGCCAATGTAGATTATGCTGTGCTGGGAACAGAAGAAACCTGTACCGGTGATTCAGCACGACGCCTGGGAAATGAATATTTGTTTCAGATGATGGCCCAGGAAAATCTTGACACCTTCGAAAAATATGATGTTACTAAAATCATCACTCAATGCCCACATTGCTTAAATACCCTTAAAAATGATTACAAAGCTCTAGGTAAGCGTTACGAAGTAATTCATCATGCAGAGTTTCTCGCCGAACTTGTGGACCAGGGAAAACTAAGTCCTTCGAAAGCCAGTAGTGCTAACATCGCCTTTCATGACTCCTGTTATCTTGGTAGGCATAATGATATCTATGATGCACCTCGGGATGTGATCAAGGCAATCCCTGGTGTGAAATTGGATGAGTTTCCACGGTCGAAGAATGAAGGACTATGTTGTGGTGCTGGTGGTGGCCGCATGTGGTTGGAAGAGACACTGGGAGACAAAACCATCAATGTTGAACGCATGGAGGATGTGAAAGCCATCAATCCAGACGAAGTGGCTACAGCCTGTCCATTCTGTGCAACCATGATTAATGATGGTATCAAGGCCGAAGCCTTGGATACAAAAACTTCTAGTAAGGATATTGCACAATATCTACTTGAGTCTATCGCAGAATAGCCACGACCATTATGAGCAGTTCAGGTGCTTTGATTTATATCGGAGCACCTTTTTTTATCCAGAAAAAGCATTTCCATTCAATCCTAACCGGTTTAGACTCATTCATGATTCATCATGCAAATAATCCCCGTTGGATGGACTGGACATGGCAACATGCCCACAGTTGCAAAGATGTGGCAACTCTCAGAGAATGGTTAGCAAGTACGGGGACCGAATTTCATATTCCTGGCCACCAGTTTAATGAAATCACGTCTAGTTACCGAATGGGAATTACACCCTACTATTTTGGTTTGATTAAGCAGTATGATAATACTGATCCAATTTATCGGCAAATAGTTCCCTCGCCTGATGAACTAAAAATTTTACCTGAGGAGCTCGAAGATCCTATCGGGGATGAGAATCCCGCTCGCGGATCGCGGCCGTTGAAAGCCCTCATCCATCGTTATACCAATCGAGTTTTACTTATACCAACGGCCCAGTGCGCTGTGTACTGCAGATTCTGTTTTAGAAAGCGACTGGTTGGAGATACGGCGCACAACGCCCGTGAGGAGGATCTCCAAAAAGCCTATGAATACATCCTATCCCATCCAGAAATTGAGGAAGTCATCCTCACGGGCGGCGATCCGCTCACTCTGGGAGATCAAGCACTACGAAACATCCTGAAAGCCCTTGATAATATTCCACATTTACGCATAATCAGAATACATACGAGACTCCCTGTGGTCAATCCGTTCAGGCTCACACCTGGATTGGGGAATATCATCACCTCTATACAGAAACCGGTTTGGATTTCAGCCCATTTTAATCATGTGGCGGAAATTACTGAGACCGCTCACCAACACATCTTGGGCTGGGTTTCCATGGGTATTCCGTTTTTAAATCAAAGCGTCCTTCTGAAGGGTGTAAATGATTCTGTTGAAGCGCTGAAGGAGTTGTTCATTTCTCTGATAGAGATGAAAGTAAAACCGTATTACCTACACCAGGCTGACATGGTTCAGGGTACCAGCCACCTACGCGTGCCACAGCAGCATGGACTGGAGCTACTCCGAAAACTTCAGGGTGAACTTCCAGGATATGCCCTTCCCCACTATGTTTTGGACAATTCTGATGGCTCTGGAAAAATCCCGCTTCAGAACCAGTGGGTCACTACCATATAAAAGTTACAAATAACAACTATTACAATATTGATATCGTAAAGCCCACAACGGAGAATGGGCTTGATTCCCAGTGAATAATATTAAATTATCAGACATTAACAATAGGAGGAAAATATGATAAAACGTTACCTGTCTATACTTTTAGCCCTCAGTCTGGCACTTTTCATGTGGTCATGCAGCGATCCTGAGGACGATGACATCGATGCACCAACAACACCAGCAAATTTCACTTCCTCTGACGCGCTATCTGGCGATGGCGGAGTTTACCTGATGTGGGATGAAAATACTGAAGATGATCTTGCAGGATACACCCTATATCGAAGCTACGGCAGTATCGATTTCACATCAATAGCTACCCTCCAGACAAATTATTATATGGACGCAGGTCTCGACTATGACACGGAGTATTCATATAAACTTACAGCATTTGATTCTGAAGGAAATGAAAGTGGCTTTACGAATGTCGTTTCCGTTACCCCCATCAATTTGAATCCGCCACAAACCCCGACTAATCTCCAAATTATGGCTCATAATAAACCAACTGAATTTCAAGTGAATGTGGAGTTAACGTGGAATCATAACACCGAATCTGATTTTTCACATTATAAACTTTTTAGATCAGATGTAAGTGGTCTCTTCGCCACCAATTCAGAATCCTTTCTTGACTCTACAACTGAGAATTTTTACATCGATGAAGCGGTCACACCTGGTACCATGTACCATTACAAGCTAATTGCTTACGATTTTGGAGGTGTTCTGGAAGCACCTGCTGCGGGGCCAGTTTCTGATACACCACTTGAGGTACCAACACTGGTCTCTCCCATTGATGGCAATACAATCAATACCCTGACCCCTACTTTCCATTGGGTAAATGTTGATGACGCCGTGAAGTACAAGATCATTGTCAGGACCTCTTCTCAAACAGGTGATATCTGGGAATCAACAGTTGATGCAACATCAGAATCTGAAATGACAGTTACCTATCCATCCAATGCTACTACTCCACTTAGTGGCAACACCTTGTATTATTGGTTCATTTCGGGTTACTCAAAGGATACGGAAGACATCAACGTCTTTACTCCGGTTACAGGATTCCGTACTCCATAGATTTTTCTAATAATAGAATTGTGAATAAAAAAAGCCCCACGTCTGGGGCTTTTTTGTTGTCAATACTCCATAAGGCTTAGATACTAATCTCAGCACCTGCAGATTTGGCCAGCATTACCATCACTGCTTTCTGGGCATGCATACGATTTTCTGCTTCATCAAAGATAACTGAGTTCGGCCCATCCAGAACCGCTTCAGTGATCTCCTCACCATAGTGAGCTGGAAGACAATGCATTACGAGAGCATCGGAATTGGCATGACTCAGGAGCTCATCATTTATCTGAAAACCATCAAAATCATCCAGACGTTTTTGGCGTTCTGCTTCCTGGCCCATAGAAGTCCACACATCCGTATATAAAACATCTGTATCCTTTGCCGCCTCGATAGGATCTCTCACCACTTCAATTTTGCTAAGACCAGCAGCCTGTGCTTTGGCCAAAGTCTCGGGATCGGGATCATATCCCTCTGGAGCTGCCAGAACAAAATGATAAGGAATCACGCTGGCGAAATTGAGGAATGAATTGCAGACATTATTCCCATCACCAATAAATACGACCTTCTGTCCTTCGACCTTACCGTGATGCTCATAAATAGTCAGCATGTCTGCCATAATCTGACAGGGATGATTATAATCGGTTAGTCCGTTGATTACCGGTACAGTGGCATATTTCGCCATCTCGATCATATGTTCATGTTTGAAGAGACGCGCCATAATCCAGTTGTTATAACGAGAAATGACCCGGGAGATATCTTTAACAGATTCACGTTTCCCAATGCTGATATCATTTGGTCCCAGATAAAGCGCATGACCACCAAATTGAACCATACCAGTTTCAAAACTCACACGGGTTCGTAATGATGGCTTAGCAAATACCATGGACATGGTCTCATTGGCGAAAAAATGATGTTCTTTTCCTGCCTTTACATCTGCTTTTAACTGTTTTGCAATACGGAAGGTTTCATAGATCTCTTCCTGACTGAAATCTGTTACGGCTAAAAAATCTCTCTTCATTAGGCCTCCTTAACCTCAGTTGATAAAAAAACTCCGCCTATAGACGGAGTCATTAATGGGTGTATGTTTATTTGATATTGTGTCTTCAATTAACTTTCTCTAGAGTATGTATTTACTCAAGTCCTGATCTGCCATAGTATCTTTGAATGTTTTTGTGACCATGGTTTTGGTTACTTTCAAGGTCTTTGTCTTACCATCTGGCAAGTCAAACAAAGTCGTTTCAAGCAGCTTACTCATGATAGTATGCAAACGTCGCGCACCAATATTCTCGACGCTCTCGTTGACTTCAAAAGCTACGCGGGCTATTTCAGCGATGGCATCTTTGTTAAAAGTAATTTTAACATCTTCTGCACCCACCAGCGCAGTATACTGTTTTAACAAAGCGGATTTTGGCTGCGTCAAAATTTGAATAAAATCGTCTTCAGTCAAATTTTCTAGCTCTACACGAATGGGAAATCGCCCCTGCAACTCTGGGATGAGATCAGAGGGTTTCGACATATGAAATGCCCCAGCCGCAATGAAGAGGATATGATCAGTGGCCAGTGTACCATATTTAGTTTTAACAGTGCTGCCTTCAATAATAGGCAGGATATCTCGCTGAACACCCTCTCGAGACACATCTGGTCCACCACCACCGCGCTCAACGGCAATTTTATCTATCTCATCGACAAACACGATACCATCCTGTTCAGCTCGACGAATGGCCTCACTCTGCACCTTTTCTTCATCAATGAGTTTATCAGATTCTTCAGCAGTAATTAGTATCCTGGCCTCGGTTACACTCAAGCGACGCATCTTCTTCTTTTTAGGCATGGCATTGCCCAGCATATCCTGAATATTCATTCCCAGATCATCCATCCCCATAGGACTGAATATTTGCATCATGGCATTGCTGCCACCGTCTTCTTGAACCTTGAACTCTACCTGGCGCTCTTCAAAATCTCCAGCCATGAGTTTGGCGTACATTTTCTCACGAGTAGTTAGATATCTAGTATAATCATCAGATTCTTTATCTGGATTGGCCGGTGGAGGTAATAGCAAGTCCATGATCCGCTCATTTGTCATCTCAAGGGCTTTTTCGCGAACCGTAATCTCATGTTCTGCCTTTACGATACTATAGCTATTGTCAACCAGGTCACGAATCATTGAGTCTACATCTCTACCCACATATCCGACTTCAGTAAATTTGGAAGCCTCTACCTTTACGAAGGGAGCCTGAACCAGATTGGACAATCGACGGGCAATTTCAGTTTTTCCAACGCCTGTGGAACCAATCATAATGATGTTATTCGGAAGGATTTCATCGCGGATATCTGAAGTTACCTGTTGACGTCTCCAACGATTTCTCAGCGCAATGGCCACGGATTTTTTAGCACTATCCTGACCAATAATATATTTATCCAATTCCTGGACGATTTGTTTGGGTGTAAGTGAAAATTTACTCATGTAAAGGTCGTTCTCTTATTTCAATTCTAATACATTTATATTGTTGTTGGTATAGATGCAAATATCAGCAGTTATTTCCAGAGACATACGTACAATCTCCTTCGGTGATTTCTTTCCAGATGCAATAAAAGCACGTGCAGCAGCCGTGGCATAGGGGCTGCCAGATCCAATAGACATAACACCATCATCAGACTCGACTACATCGCCATTACCGGAGATAATCAACCCGTGACTTATATCCATTACAACCAACATGGCCTCAAGGTTTCGAAGCATTTTATCCATGCGCCAATCTTTCGCCAACTCAACAGCAGCTCGGACGAGATCACCACTGAATTCATCGAGCTTGGCTTCAAATTTCTCAAACAATGCGAAAGCATCAGCAGCCGATCCAGCAAATCCTGCCAGGACATCACCATCATAAATGGAGCGAATTTTTACTGCTCCATGTTTCATCACAGTATCTCCAAAGGTGACCTGGCCATCACCACCCAGAGCAACTTTACCGTTGTGTCTGACGCCTAAAATTGTAGTGGAATGAAGATCAGGAAACGTGTTCATATCGGTGCCTCTTATTGCAGTTCATTGCTTTAATATTTTAAAGCCGCTGAATATATATTAGCTCGTTGGTGCCGCAATCCTTTTTGGGTGGAGTATTGGTGAATAAACAAAGGGGTGGTTGCCTTCCCGACAGCCACCCCAGAGTTATATGCACTCATTATTTTCAGGATATTAGATTTTTAATCCATGTCCTTTAAATAATTGAGAAAATCGGATTCTGGTGTCAATACAAGCTTGGTTTTATCATCAAATACCTTCTTGTATGCATCCATGGTTCGAATGAACTCATAAAAATCCGGATCCTGCTTATAGGCATCAGCATAAATCTTAATCGCTTGAGCCTCACCGTTTCCACGAACTTCCTGGGCTAATTTGTAAGCATCTGCCAAGATGATCTCGCGATCCTTATCGGTCTCGGCTCGGATTTTCACGGCTTCTTCGTCTCCTTCAGATCTGAATTGCTTTGCCATTCTTTCACGTTCAGCTTTCATGCGATCAAAAACAGCCTGTTCGTTCTCACGCGGCAAATCAGCACGTTTGATACGTACATCAACAATCTCAATTCCATAATCAGCAGCAGTGAAATTGGCGTTTTGCGTTACCTTATGCATGAGGGAATCACGCATGGTTGATACAATTTCATGCATGAGATGAGTACCCAGCTGAACTCGCAGGCTTGAATAAATAATATCATCCAGGCGAGATTGCGCCAGGGCTTGAGTACGCATAGTCTGCATGAATTTGAGAGGATCGGAAATTCTCCACTGGGCATAATTGTCCAGAATCAGGTTTTTCTTATCCTCGGTTAAAATGGTATTCGGTGCACTATCATACTCCAGCAATCTTCTTTCAAAGACAGTGGCTGATTGGATGAAGGGGATCTTGAAATTCAGACCTGGTTTCACAATATTGCGAACCGGTTTTCCCAACTGAACGATAACAATCTGCTCAGTTTCATCGACGATCATAACGCCGCCCCAAAGCACGAGAAGGGCCAATCCGAGAACGATAATTAATCCAAGGTTTCTCATTTTGCACCCCCTTTCACTTTTTCAAGGCTTAGAACATTCACCAAACCACCTGCATCTTTCCCGTCAACAATATATTTATCAAGTCCTGGGAGGATTTCTTCCATGGTCTCGAGATACATTCGGGTTTTGGTGACATTTTTTGCAACACGATACTGATCAAGCATTTGAGTGAAGCGTGATGCATCACCTTCTGCCTCCTTGATACGTTTTTGCTTATAAGCCTCAGCCTCCTGGAAGGCTTGTGCAGCCTCTCCACGAGCCTGGGGGATAATTTCATTCTGGTAACCCAGGGCAACATTGACCTTCTTTTCTTTTTCTTCTTTGGCAGACTGAACATCCTTAAAGGCAGCGTCAACCTGCTGAGGTGGTGTTACGTCCTGTAATTTGATCTCTGAGACATGGACACCAGCTTCGTATCCATCCAGGATTTTCTGAAGTAGCTCTTTTGTTGCTGTTTCAATCATTGCCTTACCTGTGGTCAGGGTTTGATCGATAGGCTGAGATCCAACGACTTGTCGAATAGAAGCTTCCGCAGCATGTGAAACAGCTCGCTCCGGTTCTGCCACACGGAACAGAAACTGACCTGCATCCTTGATCTTGTATTGAACTACCAGGTCAACACTTACAATGTTCTCATCACCGGTGAGCATCAATGCCTCAGACGGGACGTCCTTATATTGAGCAGAGTTTGATGTACCACCAGCTCTAACTGTGCGAAAACCTAATTCCAAACGTCTCACTTCTTCAACATTCACCAGATCAACAGTTTGGATGGGCCATGGGAATTTAAAACGCAGCCCCGGCTCTGTTATATCAGAGAGCTTACCAAAAGTTTTTACTACACCATTTTGCTCGGGATCTACAACATAAAATGGTCCGGCAAAAAATATCCAGACCAGTAATAATAATAAAATCGGATAAATAAAGGTCTTCATCCCAAAATCTGGAATCTCAACCTCACTATCACCAATAACAACACGCTTTCCAGCCATCTTTCTTTTCTCCTTTTGTTATAGCCTTTGAATATAGAGACCGTCTTGTTGAAAGTCAGGTGAATACGGAATTCAGATCAATTCTTTTAAACCAGCAATTAGCATCTACCTAGTTTCTTGTAGGATTCAATTGCAGCATCTTTTATTATCACTCGTTATGCTTCAGATGAAAAAACTCGTCAAAGATATTCTCACCTTGGTTACAGTATCCACTGTATTGGGTATTGCTGCACAGACAGTCCTTCCTAATGGGATTGGCTTAAGAACTGAGGTAACCATCATCGGTGATGATTCCTCAGAAGTTGCCATCCCTGCTGTCTCAATTAATCCCAATGGGAATGGTGAGGCAGCGCAAAATATTTCTCTGGCTAATGCATATAAGGCTTTTCAAAATAATTCTGTCCTGTTTTTTGATGCTCGCAGTCCTGAGGATTTTGGAGCAGGTCACATAGCAAATGCAACCAACCTACCTGTCCATGCCTTTATGGATTCTCTCACCTACCTGGAGAATCTTGATCCGGATGGACACATCATTACCTATTGTGATGGAGAAGATTGCAATGCTTCAATCGATCTCGCCGCAGATTTAAAAATGATGGGCTTTTCAAAGGTGAATTTCTTTTTTGGTGGTTGGCAGGAATGGCGGGATGCCGGCTATCCCGTGGAAAGCAGCCCCTGATGCGAGCGAGCTTAGAAAATTTTCTCGCCAGTAAATATGGTGAATGGTTTATTCGAAGCATCCAGGTCGGGCTTGGCTTACTATTTATTTATGCTAGTCTTGATAAAATTATGAATCCCGGTTTATTTGCAAAATCAATATCAAATTATCGCCTGCTACCGTTGCCCTTACTGCATATCTCGGCCATTATTCTCCCCTGGCTGGAGCTGATCTGTGGAATTGCTCTTGTGATAAACCGATATCAACGAGCTGCCTATACCATTATTGGGGGATTATTGTTGGTCTTTGTTCTGGCAATCACTTCAGCCATGTTCCGTGGTCTCGATTTTAATTGTGGGTGTTTTAGCATGGACAGTGAAGAATCCAATGTAGGATTACTGAAAATCTTCCAGAATCTTGGATTATTCTTCAGCTGTGTTCTTATTGAATATCGTACAAGGGTGGTTCAGCCAAACAGCTAAGTCTGGCTCGTCAGATTTAACTAACTTTCTACAGCTTCCTCTTTCATTTCAACCGGTACTTCAGCAAGAAGATCTGCATTCTCAAGATATCGCTTTACATGATGAGCCAGAACACCACCATGATAACCATCGGTAATACGATGATCAAATGTTGCTGTGAGGGGAAGAATCTTGCGAATGACGATTTCACCATCCCGTACAACAGCTTTATCCTCTTCCTTACCCATTATAATTACTGCAGGTAGTTTAGAACCTGGCATGAGTGCACCCCAGCCCGTACTCAACCCATGCGAGCCAATATTTGAAAGTAGTATTGAACCAAACGCATTGTGGTCAAGACCCATAGATTTTATTTGAATCCCCAGAGTGTTTGTAATGAACCGAATCAAAAGAAAAGCCAGCCTCCGGAATGGCCACGGTATTTTGGCTAAAAAAAGTTTATTGTCCATGGTTTCATTGTCAACACCACTCCTGGCCTTAGCCACGCTTTTGCGAATATCATTTGCAATTTCAAAAACCGTTTTTTTGTGGGCATCGAAGAGTTTAATGCTGGTCATTTCCTTACCACCGTGCATGTTTACCGCAACAGTCACGATGACATCATTTCGTTGGACGACCTTACCTCTTTTTACAAAGGCGTTCATTTCAGGAATATCCCAACCAAGCGATCGACCGATGGCACCAGCTACCAGATGGGTCATGGTAATGCGTCGACCCTCAGCCCTATTTGCCTTGATCAATTCCCAGGCTTCAGTGACATCTACCTCTAGCACACCATAGATTTTACCTTCGTTAGGCGCACCATAAACGGCTGTAGAGATGACTCTCCACGGACTATTTGATTTTTTCATGCATCCAAGATAGGCTTTAATCAAAAAACTACCAATCCAATTTGGGGGTTTTCAAAAAGCTTATGGGGTCTTGGAAATTGTTTTGCCCTCGGTGGGTACAAAACTATATTGCCTCGCTTTTTCGCACGGTTGAAAATAGTTTCAAGCGTGTGAACCACGTCGAAGCAAGACCCTGCGTCATCCTTAGCGTATCGAAGGAAGCAGGTCATGCGAAGTCGGGTTAAGATCATGGCCGCGTAGCTCAGTTGGTAGAGCAGTTGACTTTTAATCAATTGGTCGTAGGTTCGATTCCTACCGCGGTCACATTTCTATGTAATTTGGTGATTTAATATTGAAGATTTTGCCTTTCTGACAAATTTCTACTGATCTGTAATTGGTCATCCTGAGGCCGACCATCGGGAAGGAACTCGAAGGATGAAGCCTACAAACCCACATCATATCATAGCTGATTCATAAGTATCAGTAATACTGACTAGTCGCATTTAGTTGCTAATAGTTAATATTTGCTGTATCTTCAAGGCACTTCTACATTCGATTACTATCAGTATCGTTTCACATTCTGACTCAGTGCTACAAAAAAATGGGGGAATCCAACCGAGAGGGGGAATCATGAATCCAACTTGGAAACGTGTTTTTGTGCTATTGGTTCTTATATCCATAGTATTTACTCAGACACACTGGGCACGCAAAACAGATGCACCTGTACTCCAACCAACACCAGGTGGTTGGGACAATCGATTGGTGCTTGGACCTGGTATGCTGGAAGTGGATGATACACTTCGCATGTGGTACCAGGGTTGGCCGGGAAGAGGCATTGGATATGCCTGGTCCCTAGATGGAATCAACTGGACGAAGCATATCAGCAACCCTGTTCTCATTGGACCATCAGGTGCCTGGGATAGTGGGACCTGTTATGATCCCATCGTTGTTGAAGAGGATGACGGCACATTCATCATGCTGTACACAGGTGAAAACGAAAATCTGTTGTCAGCACAAATTGGGGTGGCCTTTGCAGATCATCCAGCAGGCCCCTGGACCAGAGCTGGCGATCCAGTCATCACACTAGCTGACGGTGGAGAGGGTGCTACGTTTATCAACACTTCAGGAGGTTTGCTATACCTAGACGGAGAATACACCTTGATTTATTCAGTAGATTATTTGAACTCAATATCACGAATAGGTCAGGCACATTCCGCATCCCTGACAGAGGGATGGCTCTTCGACAGGACTGATCCTATTTCTGAACCAGGACCTGAAGGATGCTTTGAAGGCAATATTGAAAATGGCGTTGACATTGTACAGGCCGGAAATGAGCTTTGTCTTTTTTATGTATCCTCACAATTTGAGGTAGGCCTTGCCCTGAGAGATGTAACCTCTACAGAATTCACTTATGAACATTGTGTTTGGAATCCCCTCCAATCCTGGGGATCAACAACCGGTTGGGATGGTGGAGGATGGGTACCTGAAGCAATAATGTATGATGCTGAGTCTACGATTTTCAGAAATTGGTATATAGCTTATGATTACACTACCCCAGAATCTGATGATGCAGCCCTAGGCTATGCCACCTCAATTCAGGGTTATAGAGGTCTGACCATTGATACTGAAAGCCTTTACTTTGACCCCGCCGATGAGAACGTGGGTGTCACTTTGACATACACTGGAGAGGCACCTGGCATTGGATTTACAGTTGAAGTTCTTCATGAAACTACTAATACTGTTTCCACACACGAGTTTTTTGATGATGGATTACACAATGATGGAGAATCTGGAGATGGTGTGTTTGGTGCATCAGTTTCAGTTCCTGCATTCGAGGGGTATTATTACTTGAGTGTAGATGATGATTGGGAATTTTCTGATGCATCGCTCTCCTATAAAGAGACTGAGTTTACCACCCTTGGACCTCTTGCCGTTGCATCTATAGAGCACTTATATCCTCCCCAGGGAGCAATCCCTCCCAATACGGCAATATACTTTGACCTGCTTTTAGAAAATCTTGGCCAGGTTGAAACAGCCGAAGATATAATTGTTACCATCCACCCCGCTGATACAAACACAACTCTAGTCGGTGGTGCCACCAGCTCAACATTTGATGATATTCCAGCAGGTGAAACCCAAATGAGTGTGAGCAATCTTGCAATGCGAACGCACCCAGACTTAGAAGACAGCACGCCCATTCTATTTGATGTCGAGATTTCTAGGGGGGGCGTAGTATACTGGAAAGACTCCGGAGTTCTCCTGGGTGTTGTTGGGATAGAGGAGAGAGAAACTGATATTCCAACTAGCTACAGACTGGTCCAAAATTACCCCAATCCCTTCAACCCCACCACCACAATTCAGTACAGCTTACCGGAATCAGGCCCTGTGAAATTGACCATTTTCGATATTCTTGGTCAAGAAGTCCATCTTCTTCAAGAAGCAGAAATTCCTCGTGGCATTTATCAGGTACAATGGGATGGGATGAATGATTCAGGTGAACCAGTGAAGACAGGCGTGTATTTCTGTCGATTGGAAGCGGCAGGTTTTTGCAAAACCATTAAAATGGTGTATCTGAAGTAATCCCCCTTACTTCAATACATCCTAAGGGGCTGGCTCCGGCTGGCCCCTTTTCTATCAATCCTCAATTAAGAGCCAATGGATAATATTGAGCACAAGTTTTTTATTGTCATAGCCTGAATAATTAAAACCGGCCTGCATGGTTTTGAAAAATATTCTCACTTCCTGTGCCGTAAACATGGCGGCTTCACCAGTGATCACGATTCTCCCCTCACCATATTGTCGTGCGATAAGTTGAGATTGACCGGGTACAGCAAAAAAGGTAGAAGGATCAGGATTCAGGATCTTGGAATCTGCCCGCGTATAGTAATTCTGAGCTGAGTTTGATAGAGACAGAACAGAAGTCCAAGTTGAATCGTAACTCAGGGACTGACCTGTAAATGTAATCACACGATCTATTTCAGTATTCTCGGAATCACCCTGAACAATCGGATGATGTCCAAGACCACCATTTAGTTGAGTAAATTCCAACCATGTGTTTCTATCAATTTCAGGATTCAATCTGAGCGTGTCAACAGTCCATACACTTTCCATGCCCACGCCCCATGCTCTGGCCAGATCAGCTGAAGCAGAGCCGAAAGGATCATGGTCAGCAATAAGTAGAAGTGATCCTCCATGTGTTATCCAATCTGATAACACCTGAATTTCGTTTTCTGTGAAAGCACTTGCCAGTTCCCCATTCTCTAGCTCTTCACCCATTGCATTTGATACAATCAGCAGATCAACATTTTTTAAGACGTGCATAGAGAATTTACCAAGATGTCGACTCAAACCGATTCCATCGTTCGCAAGTAATGTGGCGAAGGGCTTATAGGTCGTCTCAATATCATGGAAATTTCCATGACCAACATCAAACAGCACCACTGGAGAGTCATCGCCAGTAAACTTTGGGAAGTCCACAGTCATATCAGTGTGCATATCTGCTCTCTGATAGACACAGGAAACAAGGATCAATAATGGAAAAATATTTTGAATTAATCGCTTTATTATCATGTGATTCCCCTAAATGATATGGCTGAGTTATTTTCAGATAATCTTTAACATCAAAATATATACCATGAGGACATGAAATAATATATAGTCAATAATATCAACTACTTAATGATTATGTAATTATCACTCACAAGTGTAGGATAGTGTGATTATGATATAAGCTATATAAATTAGATTATTGAAATCCTCGTCCATGGGAAACGATAGGATATCATCAGTCCGTTCTTGCTAAACCAGGTTTTTGTGCTCTGCAATAACTTCGTTTACAACGTGGTGAGCCTTCTCGGCAGTAATGGGATGGCTTTCAATATTATCCATCAGAGTAAGTAATCCCTTCCACAGTGCCCATCCTCGAGCTCGTTCCCACGTTTTGCAGTCTAGCAGAAGCTGCTTGTGGAATAGCTCCCGACTCTCGCCATGCAGGAAAGTCCACGCTATTGTAAGGTCGCAAGCTGGGTCACCAATAGCAAGCCCCCCAAAATCGATGACCGCACTCAATCGGCCATTGTCTACAAGGAGATTATCGGCACTAAAATCTCCATGAATCCACACGGGGTCGTCCTGCCACGATGAATCCAGGGCAGACTCCCACACTGCCATGGCACAATCCGCATCAATCCTCTCCTGTAACAATTCTATTGAACGCCGCGTCTCAGCATCATATGTAGCAAGTGGTCCACCACGGTAAAAGTTCTGTTCGCCAGGTCGGGGACCTCCTGATGTGTCAATCTTATGCAGAGCTGCTAGAAAGTTAGCCAGCTCCCTTGCGAATAGATTTAAATCATCCAGACATTCAATGCGGGCATTTTCACCCTCCAGCCACTGGCTCACTGACCAATGCCATGGATAATCCATGGAGGGGCTGCCAAGAGCTAGAATGGTAGGGATTGGGACCGGTAGGTGGCTCGACAATTGATGCAACCACTTGTTTTCCTTCAAAACCTGCCCAGCATAGCACTCTGCACTCGGTAATCGAACCGACATGCTACCCCCCAGATGAAAGGTTCTGTTATCATGACCATCATTTCTGACTGATTTTATGGGTAGGTCAGCCCAATCCGGATACTGAGCTGAAATTAACTTTCTTACCAGGGCTGAATTGATATCCATGACTAAAACATCATCTGATGGATCTATCGAAATAAGACACTTGGTTTAGAAGTGACCAATCGAGGTGCCTTTAGAATCAAGTGGGTTGGAGCACCTTCATCAACGATAAAAAATCCCTTATATTTCCATATTTGACGTCCAAAGTATTTCACATGAAAATCTATGATGTACTTTCCTGGCTCAAGAGGAATCGACGTGTTGGTATGCCATTTTACCTCTTTATCATAAATGATCTCTCTTGTTAGAAATTCACGTATTGTGACTTGAGGACCATGTAGCATTAATCGAACTTTTGGTTTGCTTGATTTAAAAACCAAACCCGTTTTAAAATTCGGATCCCATACCGTGTCTGGTGGAGGATTGTCGAGCATGAATGTTGTGGACAGAATACAGGCGTTCAGACAAACAATCATAGCTATCTGTAATACGAGTAAACTTTTTCTAATCATGTAGCTCCTTGCCTATCTGGCGTGATGCAAGAGTCAAACTACTCATAGTTTGGACGATTAATCACGTTTTTTGTCAGTTTTGGTATGATCCATATAATTCGCTGTGCTCTTATTATCGCGAGGGTGTTTCTAGACTTTGGTGAGGTTCATTCAGCTTTGACAGTCATTTGCATGAAAATGCACACATTCCCTGGGTTGATTCAATCCATTCTATGATAAAGATTCACTTTTCTATATGGTTGAGTTCCCTCATTTCCACGGATAGTAAGCAAGAGGATAGTACCCTCTACATCCATATCATATATCCATTCCAAACCATTTTCCTCGTATAAGTTCATAGTCGAGTTTGAAAGATTCCAAATACCTGAATATCTCCAGGTCGTATCAGTATAGATATTTTCTCGGATGTAGGTTTTATCACCTAGAAAATTCAAAGTTGTGGAATTGAAGAGCCAGTCATCTGGAGTAGTTACGATTGTTTCTAAAGAATTGACCAGGGTGTCGGCCATTTTGTTCCATTTCCCCAAATGCCCATCATCAATTGATCCTGATTCATCACATGACAAGATTAAAATGATAGCCAAAGTTAGGTTGATGTATTGCATCATTTTAATCCAATGAGATTTTGTAAGAGTCTGAAAATGGAGTGACCATTTCCCCTCCTCAATGACAACCTGGCAATAATCTGAGTTCCTGATATTTCTCCCCCTGTTAATTGAATTCAATATCAAAATGCTTCAGGACACGTAATGCCCGTAACGTGTTCCATCGACTTGACGCACCCGTTTTTTCCATATCAAAATGGGTTTTTCCGGGATGCTTTGCCTGATTGGGCCATGTACCGTCTTTCAATCGCTTCTTCAGAAGAACATCTAGTGCATCCTGCATTCTTGGATCATAACCAATACCTGCCATTTGCATATAGTCCAAAGCTCTTAGGACATCATATTTCCAGCGACCAGGATAAGAGAGCATGAGCATCCTTTTGTCAAATATTTCTCCAGTTCTATGAGATCGAAACAAGCGATGTTCCAACAGGAAATCAATACAGGTTTTCTCAACCTCAAGTAGAGTATTCAGTTTATAAGTATACCCATTTCTTGCATATTCATGAATCCCTTCCAAGACACAAATTGTGGAGTGAACAGAACTATGGGTGGCTCCGCTGAAGTTAGATCTACAATTGAAGCCACCATCTTTCATGTGCTCAGTCAACAGGAAATCCACAATGGAGGTCAAGCGATCTTCCGGGATCATGAAATAGGTGGCATAGTTTAAAAACATTCCGTTTACACATACATCGCACTTTTGCTCAGCTCCGAAGGGCGACACTCCCCCATCTTCCCCCTTAAGTGTGTCTAATACCTGCACAATAGACTCTCGGATGGGTGGACAATCCGGAGAAATAAGAAGGTTCTTGAGATCGAGGATACTGTAATGAGTAGATATCCACTTCGGTTGATAAAAACGCTGTCCCCAATGACCTGCTTTATGTCTAATGCTCAGGAACCTGGCACCCCAGCCCTCTTGAGAAATGCGATCACGCAAGTCTGTTTTTTCGGTCCCCAAGAGGTCTCGGTGAACCTGAAACTGGACGGCTACATCGCCATCCAGCAGCCATTTTATAAGGGGATCCATGTTTCTTACCTTTCTTTCAATTGCCACTTCCATCTCCAATTAGTGTCCTTGGGTCGAATCCCTTGGTGATCTTTGGTGATCACTCCTTTTCAAATATATACTGTTCATTCCAATCAGAATCGAGAGCATTTAATTCCAGTGTATTCGACTCGATTGTAGCAGAATATGAGTTTCTCAGAAAGAACAAATACTGAGGTTCGTTGCATGCGATTTCAGTGCAATAAAAACTTGAAACAGAAATTTGATCATCCTCTCTTTGAGTGAATTGACCTACGCAGGAATTGCAGGCATCTGTGGCAGTAATAGAGCCATCATCTTTGAAATGGATTGAATAAGTGTCGTCATCAGTAAACGTCACTGGAGATACATTCCCATGTGCGTCTTGAGAGGAAAAATATACGAGCTTCCATTGAGTATAAATCTGGGATAGGTCGTTTTGATTTGATTCCTCGCGATCACACCCTGAAATGAGGATGATAATACACAATATTAATTTCACTTTACCCATAGGCACCTCTCTGAGTCTGAACCTCTATATATTGTGCCAAGCAATACCTTCATTCGTGTCCAAATTCCTTCTGGTCAAGTATCAATATCTGTTGCCTGAAAAGCCACATTTTTCCACCTGTTCTCTTCGTTTATCCAGATTGATAAAAACCGTGATACATAATCAAATTTTTCTTCATTATTTTTGCCTTTTGCCTTCCACCTGCCAATCACCACAGCCGTGTTTCCATAAAAACGGATATCCAATTGATCTGTTTCAGCTACATCCCAATTACGCTGCCCAGATCCGTAGGTCTCCAAGACATCAGCTTTTGTTTCAATTATTCCACCAGGTTGCACTATTATATAATCATCATGAAGCAAGTTATCTATGACGTCCAGATCCAAACTTTTGTGTGCTTCTGCGAGGGTCCATTCAGCCCGGCTCACTTCATCTCGTTTGGTTGAATTGATGGGGAATGACATTCTTTTATCCTTTAGTTCTTGATATCTAGTTCTATTTCGTGTATCGAGACTATTATTAATTCCATTTCGGACTGATCATTCGTACAAATTCAATTGTGACCAATTGTCCTGCGATTGAATAATCTAAACTCCAATATAAAATAATTGACTGAAAGTATGAGAAGTGATGGATGTAGTCAATCTGCATTTATTAGAGATGCTTCGTCCATATAATACCTAACCCCACATTTTGATGAGGATATTTCCAGGACACATTAGGGTTAGCCCTCATAGCTGAATATATTGAGTTTTATACCTTTAGACCATCAATCGGGGTGGGTTGGAGGAGCAATATGAAGGGTATGAAGCGCACAGCTGGGCAATCAAATTTTCGTAATGAACTCATTATTACAGGATTACTATTGGGTGGCATATCTTTACTGTATACAGATATACCATTTCACATCATGATTCAATCAATCATACATAGATTAGGAGAGGCAACTGTTGCAGCTAAGGAGTTTCTTGTTTCGATTCTTATCGAACCTTTTGTACAATTAGAGTTTTCGGATCTAGTTGGAATATTGATGATCTCGATCGCTATTGGACTGATTATACTTCAGATTCGAAAGAAAATGATTACTTCAAGCTACGAATCCCACACCTGCCCCTTTTGCGAGACAAAACTACACAGGATTCACCGTAGCAAATGGCAACTCTGGCTGAGCAAAGCCCTTTATCTTAGTTCTGGATATTTCCATTGTGAGACTTGTAGTCATTCAAGTTTACGCTTTTACCAGAAGGCCCCCCATCTACATGAGGGATAGAACTGAAACGTTCTATTTACTCCTCAACAGAAGTCAGATATTTTGTCCGATTCACAATCCCGGAATATGCTAATTCAAGACTCTTCGCGAGATGTTTCTTGTTATAATTATTCAATTTGTAGTGATACTTGAGCATATCTTTTTCAAAACAATCGTTTATCTCCACCCAGGTTTTGTCTCGGTGCAACCTGGCATATTGCTGTAAACCTTCCACATAATTATCAGCTGGAATATCAACATCGCTCTTCCTAAAATTGGGGAAGGTAATCCCTCGACTACGCAACCGTTCAGTGGCTGAATAAAATGAAGACGCAGGAAAATCCAGTGCTTCAAGCGTCTTATTACCCACACCAGTGTTCAGGTAATGATACAAAAACAAATTGTAGTGAAAGAGATCTTTGATTTTGACCCAATTCAAATCTTTTGAAAATGCAAAAAGATCCTCATTGGCAGATTCTGTCATCTCTCCAGGGAAATGCTCCTCCAGAAAGATCACATACTCGTTGATGACCCGATGACGATCTTCATTGACAGGGATTCCCCTTTTGATCAATGTCATGATGGATCCAAAGGCTTGCTGATAGTAGAAATATGCCTTGGTAATGTCAGCTACTTCGCGATGATATATCTTCCCCAATAAAAGACAAGCACCAGCTAATTCTGAAGCGATGGAAAACTGTTGACACACTTCCATGCTTTTGATGGCAGCCTCCTGTGCTTTATCAGCATCTCCAAGGATATGCTGCAATTCTGCCACCTTCGAATGAATCTTGGCAGTAAAATTCGCATTGCCTACTTTCTTAAGTAAATCCTGAAAATAGAGTACTGCCTCAGGGATACGATTCTGATCTACCAATAAACAGCCCCTGGTATAATCAATACTCCAGTGGAGATATTGAAAACCGTGGAGTGCAGCCATTTCATGAGCCTTATCAAGATGTTCACTGGCGTCAGCCATGTTTTCCTGTTTCAGCAGTTGTAATGCCAATCCATAATGGGCTTGGGACTCCATGACGGTCATCTCATACTTGTTGAAATAAGCAATACATTGCAACCATTTCTTAAGAGTAAACTTTTTGTCCAAATCAGCATCCAGGACAAGATATTGATAGGCAATCATCTGCTTCATTTTATTGGAAGAAGTGATAATACGAGCCTTTTCCAGATATCGAAGGGCAGCATTTGTATCCCCCAATTGTTGAAAAAAACCTGCATACTCATAATAAAAATAAGAGAGGGCACCATCCTGCTGAGAACCCGATTTAAGTACGCTGATCTTACCATCGACCTGTTCAAAGAGTTCTAGTGCAAAAGCATAATTGCCTTCAAGACGTGCAATTTTTGCATAGGTGATTTTTTGAAGGGCTTCAAGCATACGATTCCGACGATCAGAGATTTTACCTTGATCAAGTATCATGGCAACTTTCTCTTCACTGAGGAATCCAATCTCTCCTAGCAGTGCATAACATTCTGATGCGTGGAATTTTTCCACGGTATCATCTGCCTCACTGGTTCGGTTTAATTCATTGCTTAGAAGAATCCTGCGCTGTGCCATGCTTCCTCCATATGATTGATATATTTATGACTGAGGCCGTGCCACTTTTAATGCTAACACGAATTTTTCTAACCTCCACAATTTGGTTGTTTGGGTACCAAAGATAATTTGTCAACCTTCAGTTAACAAACTTAATGCTGATAATCAGTCATAATAAATAAAATAAGAGGTCTAAATTTTAAAAAATTATAATATTCTTTATATTTAATAAATTATTTTGAGCATTGAATCTTCGAAAATTTTTCATTTGGGCGTCTAAATTGGAGACAATCAGCTAGGACAGAGTTCAATTAATAATAATCCCATAAAAATATCAGCTCCCCTTCCCCCTTTTTCCGTGGAGCTTTCCATTTATATTTGCAGCCATACAATTATTCGATTCAAAAGATGACTAAATAAACTACGGAACCAATTATGTCAGAAAATATGCTTACCGAGATTCAGGAATTAGAAACCGTTTTCAGCACAGATGAGGGTACAGTTAAAGCAGTAGATAATGTTTCCTTCAGCCTTGAAAAAGGTCGCACGGTTGGTGTGGTTGGCGAATCGGGCTCAGGAAAATCCGTTACCTCCCTCTCCCTTATGCGCCTCATACCTAATCCACCCGGTAGAATTGTAGGTGGTAAACTCAAATACCATTCCAGATCCAAGGGACTGGTTGACTTGACTGAGGTTCCAGAGAACGAGATGCGTGAATTTCGTGGGAATGAAATTGCTATGATTTTCCAGGAACCCATGACCTCTCTAAATCCTGTATTCACATGTGGCAATCAGGTCATGGAAGCGCTTATCCTGCACCAGAAGATGAGCAAGCCTGAAGCACGGGCCAGAACCCTGGAGTTGTTCAAAGAAGTAGAACTTCCACGCCCAGAAAAAATAATCGATTCCTATCCCCACCAGATCTCTGGTGGTCAGAAACAGCGTGTCATGATCGCCATGGCCATGTCCTGCAATCCACAAATCCTTATCGCTGATGAGCCTACCACGGCTCTGGATGTTACTGTTCAGGCTACCATCCTCGATTTGATGCGCAGACTCCGGGATAGCCACGACATGGGCATCATTTTTATTACCCATGACCTCGGTGTAATTGCTGAAATCGCAGATCATGTAGTGGTCATGTATAAGGGTAAAATTGTTGAGCAAGGTTCAGTTTGGGAAATTTTCTCAGATCCTCAACACCCCTACACGAAAGGTTTACTAGCCTGTCGTCCCCCCCTTGATCATCGCCTGAAACTTCTGCCTACCATGGCAGACTTTATGTCCGAGAATGATGAAGGCGAAATGCTTGAAATTAAAAAATCCGTGGATGAGACAATCCATGATCTCATCATCACCCCAGAAGAAACCGGCGAACGGCACAAAAATCTTTACACCCAGGAACCCATCCTAACCATCAACAATCTGAAAACCTATTTTCCCATACGTGAAGGTCTATTCAGTAAAGTGATCGATCACGTCAAAGCTGTTGATGATGTGAGTTTTGATGTCTACCCAGGTGAAACCCTCGGCCTGGTTGGGGAATCCGGCTGTGGTAAAACTACCCTGGGTCGAACCATACTAAGGCTCATTGAACCCACCGCAGGTAACATCATTTTTCATGGAAATGATATTACCAATATTTCTGGAGATGAATTGAGGGACATACGCAGGAGGATTCAGATTATTTTTCAGGATCCCTACTCATCCCTTAACCCTAGAATTACCATTGGTTCAGCAATTATCGAACCCATGCAAGTTCACCAGCTCCATGGTGATGATCAAAACCGGCGGAAAAAGGTTCAGGAATTACTGGAGCGAGTCAACCTGGACCCCAGTCATTATAATCGATACCCCCATGAATTCTCCGGCGGTCAGAGGCAACGGATCTGTATTGCCCGTGCCCTGGCAGTGCGGCCTGAGTTTGTTATTTGTGATGAATCTGTATCGGCCCTGGATGTTTCAGTACAGGCGCAGGTGCTAAATCTGCTCAATGAACTGAGGGATGAGTTTGGACTTACTTATATATTTATCTCCCATGACCTATCAGTAGTGAAATTTATGTCAGACAGAATGGTGGTGATGAATGAGGGTAAGGTGGAGGAGATGGGTGATGCCGATAGTGTCTATCAGAATCCTCAGACCGATTATACGAAGCGACTGATTGCTGCGATCCCCCGTGGAGACTTGCATGATATAAAAAAATCCTATCTATCCAGAAAGACTGAATAGATAGGATCTTATGAAACACCCCTCAAGGCTATCACCTTGAGGTAAAAATCATTTATTGCCGGCTTTTTTCAGCTTTTTGTCTACCTCATCGATGACCTTGTCAATAGCCTCTTGTTGAAGATCCTGAGTGGCGTCATCAAGTTTCTCCATGGCTGGACTCATCTGTTTCTTTACTTTACCCCAAGGATCGTCCTCTGTGACATATATAAAAACACCATAGGCTACAATTACTACGATGATGATCATGAAGAGTTTGAAAACCTTTTTCATGATGAATATCATCAATCCCAGCCCAACAACGACTGCAATTCCCGTGTAGACTTTGTTGCTCAATAGAAGGTCTAGAATATCCTGCATCTTATGTATTCCTCTTATTCGAGGGGCTAATCAGTCGTCTCTGAATGCGAAATTTCTGACAACACCACATTTGATTAAGTCTTGAATTCATGCGATGTTAACATTGACTTCTGCAAATCAAAATAAAAACTATTGCCAGCCTGTGGTGCTAAACCAGTTAGACCTTTTTTAGACGCATGGGTTTGAGCACCATTTTACACTCATCGCAACGTCCTGCAGAATCTTGGCGAACATGACTATGGATTAACATGGGACATCCATAATACTCCATTTTATCCTCTGTTGTGATGACTCCTGGAACCAAGGTCATGTTACACTCGGTGCAAGTACCTGGCTCAGCACTATAGATATGCTTATGTGATTCCATGGGACAGGTATAATAAATTAATTTTTCGCTATCAGCCGGTGCTGCGGTCTTTTCCATAGTAGCGTGGTTATGACCATCATGATTCGTGGCAGGGGTGGCTTTTTCCTGGCCACAACTTACAACAAATGCTGACAGCAATATTGTCATCCATAAAAACTTCATTTCCTTACCTCTTCTCTTTTATTGTTGAACATAGTTATTCATTTTCACATCATGATGCAATCAATACTATCAAGCATCATATGAACCAGTAATCCCACTGATACCACTCTGGTTTTCTCCGGAACTAAGAGCAGTACATAAACGCCAATCGCCCAAATTGAATGCAGGGGATGAAATCCTATACTGCACCTACTGGGATCATATACGGGGTTGGCCAGAAGATGATCCAGATCTACTACAATAGTAGCCGACATGATCACCCAATAGTACTTCCAGCTTCTTTGAGGAGCCATATGTTTGCTCATCCATGGAGAAATGGTTGCTGGAATCAGAAAATGGGCCATGATGTGGAGAAATGCCCTCATTAGCTAGAAAACAGACTCCCCAGGAACCCCTTGTTCTCGGTACTCTTTTCAGGGTTAAATCCCGAGTTTTTTAAAATTTCAGCAGATTCCTCAGATGAAAGGTCTCCACCGATAGTCACTTGTTTTTTCGATAGCCTAATATCGAAAGTCTCGACCCGCTCATCTGCCTCCAGGCCTTGTTGTATGGTAGCTACACAACCATTACAATTCATATCGCTTACTTTGAATACATGTTTTTCCATATTTTAAACTCCGCTTACATTTAGATTCTCAATATGACCCTGTCATGATGAAATTCACTACTTTTTATTGTCTCTGTGCAATCGTCTCTCAGCCATAATCACATATAGAACTGGAACCATGAATGTGTTGGTGATGGCGAAGAGCATCCCACCAAATGTTGGAATGGCCATGGGTACCATGACATCTGCACCTCTACCTGTCGATGTGAGGATCGGGATCAAAGCCAGTAGAGTGGTTGCTGTAGTGAGCATGGCTGGCCGGATTCGTCTCATTCCGGCCAGAATGGCAGCTTCTTGAATTTCTTTTCGTGTTGCCGGTTTGAGCTCTTTGAATTTTTGGTCTAGATAGCTCGATATCAACACTCCATCATCTGTGGCAATACCGAAAAGTGCTAGAAAACCTACCCATACGGCTATACTCAAATTAATCTCATGAATTTGAAAGATTTCTCTAAAAGACAGGCTACCGATTGAGAAATTCATAAACCAGGGCTGACCGTATAACCAGATCAAAGTAAAACCTCCAGCCCAGGCAACAATTATTCCTGAGAAG
Organism: Fidelibacterota bacterium; assembly: GCA_016845065.1. Taxonomy (GTDB): domain Bacteria; phylum Fidelibacterota; class UBA8477; order UBA8477; family JABMPR01; genus JABMPR01. Next base: position 81,982 of record JAERTG010000130.1, read on the forward strand.
ACGATGGCAGTGGTTGAAGTACGTTTGAACTGCATGTATAGGATCACGAAGATGGACATGAGAGCCAAGGGCAGAACTATTCGCATCCGTTTGGTGGCTCGGACTTGATTCTCGTATGAACCCGTAAAATCAAAACTCACCCCATTAGGCACCTGCAACTCCCCTGTATCAATCTTACCCTCCAGGTACGCCCTGGCCTGCTCTACCACATCAACTTCAGCATAGCCATCCATTTTATCAAAGAGAACATATGAAAGTAAAAAGGAATTCTCGCTTTTTATGACTTGTGGTCCGCGGGTGAATCGAACACTGGCCAATTGTCCTAGCGGGATTTGTGCCCCTGAAGGTGTTGGCACCAGGATGGATTCAAAGCTCTCATCATTCTCCCTGAATTCACGCATGTATCTAACTCGGATGGGATAGCGTTCACGGCCCTCAACAGTGGTTCCAACTTGTCTTCCACCTATGGCTACAGCTATCACCTGCTGGACATCTTTAATAGATAATCCGTATCGGCCGATTGCACCGCGATGGATATCAATTTCCAGATAGGGTTTACCTACGATACGATCCGCAAAAACAGCACTCGCTTTTACAGATGGGATTTCCTTGAGATAGGTTTCAAGCTGAAGCCCAAATGCTTCCATACTTTCTATATCAGAACCATGTACTCGAATTCCCATGGGTGCCCGCATACCACTTTGCAACATGACTATTCGAGCAGCAATAGGCTGCAGTTTGGGTGCTGAAGTAGTACCAGGTAATTGAGCGACCTTGACCAGTTCATCCCATATGTCCTGATTATCTCTTATATGGTTACGCCATTGTCTAAAGGGTTTACCATGTTTATCCGAAACTAACTGATCAACTGAGTCTCTGACAAATTCATCATCCTCATCAACCTTGAATTTGAGGATATTGCCAGATGTATCCTGAATGTATTCTGATTTATAGGTAACTACGGATTCAACCATGGAGAGCGGGGCTGGATCGAGTGGTGTTTCAGCACGACCAATTTTACCAACCACATTCTCTACTTCAGGTACAGAATACAGCGCTCGATCCAGAGTAGACAGAACATCCAATGATTCCTCCATACCTGCATGGGGCATAGTTGTGGGCATATACAAAAAGGACCCTTCATCAAGATCAGGCATAAACTCTTGACCTAATCCAGGAAATACGTGAATCATTTTCTGATAGGGTCGACTTTGTTTGATCACCTCTGGTGACCAGCCAAAAATCGTGTTAAAACCTAGCCAGGCATTCAATCCAAACATCAGAAGAAGTGAAGGTATCAATAGGGCTATTCCCCTATTCTCCAGCATCCACGAGAGGAGCTTTGGATAACCAGATGTAAAAATGTTGATTAGCCCCAGAACGAGACCAACCAAACTCACAACGAGTATAAAGTTTGCTCCCATGCTGAATTCATAACCGAGAGGTACCCAGGTGAGTGAGAGCAGTATAATCACATCGAGAACGAGTAGGTAATTCAAGGTTTTTGAATGATAAAGCCAGGGGTAGTCTTTGAGAACGGGCTTTAGTAATTGAAGCAAGGCAATACTAGCAAGAATGATTCCGAGGATAAGATTGAATAAAACTGCAATTCCAATTGAGATGAGGAGCAGGATGAGCAATGATAATTTCCTGATCCACTGGTTAAAAGACCTCTTGGAAAAAACAAAACTGGCGATGACAGGTAAGATCAAAAGGGCCAGTACAACAGATGAAATAAGGGCAAAGGTCTTGGTGTAAGCCAGGGGCTTGAACAATTTGCCCTCTGCGCCTTCCATGGTGAACACAGGAAGGAAACTGATGACCGTGGTTGAAACTGCTGTAAGAATTGCAGGACCGACTTCCTGTGCCCCTTTAAGAATCCCATTTATGACACCTTGAGTTGTCGAAGCATTTTCAATTTTCTTGAGAATATTCTCTGTCATAATGATGCCCATATCCACAATGGTCCCTATTGCAATGGCAATTCCTGACAGAGCAACAATGTTTGCATCAACATGAAATAGTTTCATACCCACAAAAGTGATCAGAACAGCAGCCGGCATCATCATGCTGATGAGGATGGAAGCCCTTAGATGCATGAGTAAAATGAGTATCACAATCAGCGTGATAATAATTTCTTCGCGCAATGCATGGTTCAAGGTCCCCAGCGTTTCATAAATAAGACCCGATCTATCGTAGAAGGGAACAATCTCGAGCTGAGAAACTGTACCGTCGGCCAGCGTTTTCGATGGAAGCCCTGGTGAAATTTCTTTGATCTTCGCCCTCACGGCGTTGATAGTTGCCAAAGGGTTTTCACCATATCGGGTCACCACCACACCACCGACAACCTCTGAACCTTGTTTATCTAAGGCACCACGTCTTAAGGCTGGACCAAAACTAACATTCGCCACGTCCCCAATAGTTATGGAAGCATTATCAACGACCTTCAGAACCGTAACTTCTAAATCATCCAGTTCTTTAATAAACCCCAGACCACGGATCATATACTCAACTCGATTTACCTCCACGGTACGAGCGCCAATCTCATTGTTTGCATCTCTTACAGCTTGAAAAACCTGCATCAATGAAATTCCATAATGACGCAAAGCCTGGGGGTTGACATCAATCTGATATTCTTTGACATACCCACCAACTGAGGCAACTTCCGCTACTCCACTGGAGGAAGAGAGTCCATATTTCACATAATAATCCTGAATAGTACGCAATTCATGAAGATCCCAACCACCAGTGGGCTGTCCCTCATCATCGCGACCCTCTAGGGTGTACCAGAAAACCTGACCCAATGCTGTAGCGTCTGGTCCCAGGCTTGGTTTGACATCATCTGGAAGGGTTCCTTGAGGCAATGCGTTCAGTTTCTCCAAAATGCGAGATCTTGACCAGTAAAAATCAACATCCTCATTGAAAATCACATAGATGGTAGAAAACCCAAACATGGAGAATGAGCGCACCGTTTTAACCTCAGGAGTGCCTAGTAAAGCAACCGTCAAAGGGTAGGTTATTTGATCCTCAATATCCTGAGGTGATCGACCAGCCCACTCAGAGAATACAATTTGCTGGTTTTCACCTATGTCGGGGATGGCATCCACTGGTACTGGTGATCTTTCTATCCCAGGAAAATCCCAGTCGAAGGGAGCAGACAAGAGTCCCCAAATCATGATTGTGATAAACAGGATCAGGGTGATTAGTCGGTTTTCAAGGGGTAATCCGATGAATCGGTCAAGTAGATTATTTTTAGCCATGTTTGTGACCTACAGGTGCAGTGGAGTTTGTTCCTTCGCCACTCATCATGCTCTTTTTCCCTGCTATTTGCATGGCGCTATCAATTTTAAAATTACCATGAGAAACGACATGTTCATCAACTGCAAGACCGTCCAATACGATGTAGTCAGAACCGACGCGAGGTCCCAATTCGATCTCTCTCAATGAGAACTGACTGGATTCACTTCCATCAATTTGGACGTAAACCAACGCTCGCCGACCAGTCTTGAGCACAGAACTGGCAGGGATGAGCAATGCATGTGTTGCTTCGGTCTGTGCACCACCTATTTCTGGCAGGGGTATCAGATCCATACCACAAATGGAACAATCTCCAGGCTGATGTTCTACCACTTCTGGATGCATTGGGCAAGCCCATTTTCCACTGAGATCTGGTGTGACAACCTGGCCACTACCATTCAACATGACCGATACTGTGGCTTCAGCTAGCATCCCAGGCTTTAACAGACCATTTGTATTATCCAGGACCGCCCGTACAGTTATGCTTCGTTTCGCAGTATTCACCAGGGGGTCAATGTATGAGATATGAGCACTAAATGTTTGACCAGGCAATCCTGCAACTGAGAAGGACAATTCCTGACCATAGGTCAGCCAGGGTAAATCTTTCTCGTAGGCTTCAAGGATCAACCAAACCTTGGACAGATCAGCTATTGAATAAATCTGCTCGCCAGTTTTGACATATTTACCCTCAACAGCATTTTTGTGGATAACGACCCCAGTAATTGGGCTGTTAATTTGGAGAACTGATTGAGCTTTGCCAGTTGTCGTGATGCCGTTAATCTGATCCGTACTTAATCCCAGAAGTTTGGTCTTTTCAACCACGGCATCGTAAGTAGCCTGTGAGTTTTGTCGAGCTACCGTACTTTGATCGTCAGCATTCATTCTACTGTATGCCTGGAGCAGCTCACTTTGGGTTGAATAGAGCTCAGGACTATATATTTCAAGCAAATGATCACCCCTGTTCACTCGAATTCCCGTGTAATCCACATACAGGTGCTCTAGTCTTCCAGGAAACCAGGCAGCAATATTCTTAATTCTGGTTTCATCGTAATCTATCTTGCCTGAGAGGTGAAATTCACTTTTGGCCATACCCATTCGAACCGGTGTGCTTGAAATCTGAGCTAATTTCACAGCAGCTGGAGACAATTCTATCTGACCAGAAGAATTAGTCCCAGTTTCAGTGACCAGAGGTATTAAATCCATAAAACAGATTGGGCACTGCCCAGGTTCATACAATTTCACCTGAGGATCCATGGAACAGGTCCAGATGGTCCCCTCAGTGTGGTTTCCATGAATTGGACTACTCCTGGAGTTTCCATTCGAAAAGAGAAAACCACCTATAATGATTCCTAGCATAAGTGTTAAAGATGTCTTCACCCAAGTGGAAGAAAGGGTCTGCTTAAATGTTTTCTGATATTTTGATAGTATTTCATTCATTTTATTTGCCTCTCAAATAGCGGAGATCAGCTAAATGTAATTGCGCAGAATATTTTGCTCTCGTCAACTCTAGCTCCAAATCCAATACTTGTAGCCGAGCCATGGTATATGAGTATACATCCGAACTCTGACCTATGTATTCCTGCTGCATAACTTTTTCAATTTCGCGGGCTTTGGGTATAAGCTGATCCTCATATAGTTTGATAAACCGCACATCCTCATCAAATCTGGACTGGGATATCTCATAATCCTGAGCAAGCCTGGAGCTTTCGACCAACAGGAGTGCTTCGGCCTTTTTTGCCAGCCACTCCGATGATTTTACTTCAGCTTTGTTTGACTTCCAGTTCCACAACGGCATGGCAATACCTACGCTCACCATAAGGGGATCCTTTCCGCTCCCACCCACTTCTACTCCATTTGCAGTTCTTTTGTCAGTGAGTATATAGTCAATTCCAAGGTTTACATCTGGAACAAAGGCAGCCCTGGCACTGGCCATCCTGGACTGAGATTCATCAATCATTGCTTCCAAACCTTGAAGTCGAGGGTGTTCACTGGAGACCCCCCCCACATATCCTTCGGACAAATATTGGACTGTATTGTTTGGTAGAAAATCTGCCGGTAAAGGAGCTTCGATTTCAAGGATTGATCCTAATTTTGCGTTGAGACGGTCAAACTCACTTTCCATATCACGAAGATCATTTTCAAGCTGAAGGGTTTCGATTTGAACGTCTACCAGCTTTTTATGAGAGATGGAGGCACTTTGGTATTGGATGTTGAGAATTTCCTCTAGATCCCTTGAAAGGGCTATTTTGGCTTCAACAAGAGAAGTTTTAGAATGAAGATAGCCAGTTTCAATCCACAAACTAGTTAGCTCGCGAATGAGGGATAGCCTGGATTCCTCTAAAGCTTTCATCCTCTGAACGGACTGATACTTGGTTGTAGCGCGGGATGCACTAATTTTGGAGAACCATGGAATGGTTTGCCCCAGGGTAATCTTCGCAGATTGTGGTCCCTGTGCGGTCTCAACGGGTTCAATGAAATAACCCATACCCAGGATTGGATCCGGCAGACGAGATATGGCTAACTCTGCTTCCGTACTACCTTTCCAGGCAGCATAATGTCCGCGAATCGCAGAATTCCGTAATAAGGATAGATGGATGAGCTGATCCAGAGAGACCACACGATCTGGCACATCTGGTAGATTAAGATCGAGCTGGTCTATCCAGCCAGTACCCCCGTGAATATCATTTTTCTCCGAACTGAACAAGGCTGAGCACAGCAATAACTGAAGGGTAATTACAAAGAACCAGTTTTTGCCAAATGACTCTATTATTTTTTTACACATGACAACATCTCCAAAACAGGATATTTCAAATCATAATACACACAGGTGTTTCACCTGGCGTTGAATCCTAGCTTTTAGAGAAGTCTAAATGAGTAACGGTGTGTGGTCAGGTGGGGGTGCTTCCTGAAAATGATCCACATTTATAGTACTTATCAGTGATCGTTCAGGTAAAACCTCCATTTGAAGCGGTCCAGCAAACGCAATATCCAGAGAAGTATTGGATTCTACTTTAATGAGGGGAGCTGAAATCAAAGGTACAAAGAGCGTCATATTACATGACGACATTGCCATATCACATCCGGTTTCAACTTCATTATCACAACAACTAACTGGTTCCGCACAACATGCAGCCTGACAATTGTCATGGGTTGGAATAAAAGGAAATGCCTGCATTATCCCAACAAGGATTAGAGTAAAAATAGCAGTATGTTTCCAGGTCTTCTTCACAGGTAGTTAATATGACTTAAGTTAGAATAGTTCCAAATTAATTATTATTGGCAAATATTGGGCAAATCAGATCTCAGTTAAGTAACCAATCATAGACATTCGATCCGGTTTCACTGCTGCCACCACCCCACCATTCACCGCCAATGGCCTGGATAGGACGAAAATCACCAATACCTGCGCCTCCGTGATCATCCTGACAGCCAACAGCAATTTGAAACCGCGCATCCTCCAGAGATTCCAAAAACAGATCATGAGGTAATGTGAACCTGATACGTTCCGTCTCTGCGTTACCAATTGCTCCCGCTTTAGTTCGGGGCATATACTCGGCTTGAGGCTCATGATTCTCATTAACAAGCAAGACACCACCACTGATATACATGACTTGATCAGCTTTAAATCCTGATTGAAATGATGATTGAGCATTTTTGCCCAGGTCTTTCGTACCTGTTTCTGAGTTGTAGCTAATCCCTATGGCACAATATGTCAATTGATATCCATACTCTGGATGCCATCCTGGGTCCACCAGGTTGGAAAAATTGAATTCGAATTCGTAATAGCCACGCCCCTGCTTTACTTCAAACTCGAGGATGTCAGCCAGACCTGTTTCAAACTGAGGGTTTGTTGGGTAGCTAAAACTTGAATTCAAGCCGTGATCGTCACCTGCTGCATCTGCTATTTTGAGGATTGTCCGCGCTTCTCCATTAAAACTGCTAAGTTCTTTCTCGCTGAGGAGTCGATGATCTGGTCCTTTCAGTACCGGCACTTCTTTCGTGGCATCAATTTCACAAAAGGCCAAACTGTTTGGCATAATTGTCACCGCCTCATGGGTCACCAGATAGTCTTCGATTTCACCAGAGACTGTCCATTGCCCCATGTCTTTCTCATATCGGATGTGGAGGTCTGTTTGGTCCCAACTCAGATCAAGATGAGAGACATCCACGCCATTAAACAATTCAAACGATAAGTCCAGTGCTTGCTGCGATGCTCGTTTGATGTTTATGTCAAATTGCGTCCTGGTATCCAAGTACTCAATCTCCCACTGATCCTCGCCCATGGTGTGTAGAAAAGTCACTTCCTTTAGGTTTTTGAGGAGTCGAGGTGCAATGGTCACATGATCTTCAGATAGTTCAGGCTGAATACCCAGTATATCCTGGTAAAAGCTGCGTAGATACTCTGCCAGACTCCAGGCTTGACTGAAGGTGCCTGAAAGACGGAGTTCACCTTCCCTTGGCCAGGCGTCTGTGAGCTCTGCGATGCTACCAATTGCTCCCAGCTTTATTATTTGATGTGTTAGATTGTTATAAATTGACTCAGCATAGTGATATTGATGAAAGTGAATCGCCGGTGTGATAGTAGCAGCCGAATTCCAGGTCCATATAATGCCATTGTGATAGGCAGCATCCTGTACATATAAACCAGGTAGATGGTGGTAAGGATGAAAATTCGGATCATCCTGAGCCAGCGATAATACCCCATTCTCAGTGAGCAGCTGCGGTGCCAGGTTTTTGAAAGTGGACCAATCGCAAGTTTCCTGAAACAAAGGAGGTACGAGGAATACATTTGGACGTATTTGAGCATCTTGAGAATCGTCAGAGTTAAGGTGATCCACCAGATAGGTCCCATCAGCAGACCTGAATTTCTCAAGCGAAGCATTACAATTGGCGTGGGTCTGGTGAACCAGCTCCACCAATTCAAGATCACCGTATTTCTGTGCAAGCCGTCTGGTAATCTCTAGTTGGTCTCGCCAGATAAATTGAATATCAATGGCTCGATCTCCTCTGGGACTCCAGGGACCGTCAGGACCTTTCGCATCCATCCAGGTATCGGCATCTGCATGGCGTAAGAGACCATCGTCATCTACCCAATTCATCAAAGAACCTTGCGTAGCTCGACGAATAGCTGGCCACATCTGGTCCAGAAAATTCAGGTCATTACTGTAGCGATAATAGTCCCATACTGAGCGAACAAACCACGGCGTTCCATCTGTTGTGTTGTAAATAATATTGTCTGGCTGCGCTCGGTTGGGGACCCGTCCATAATTCGGGTCAATTTCATCTTTATTCTGGAGATCAGCAAATGACAATAAAATTTGTCTGGCATCTTCATATTGGCCACTTACCAGCACAGCTCCAGAGAATGAAATAAATGCATCCCGTCCCCAATAGTCATCAAACCAGGGTAGCCCGGCATAAATTCCCTTTCCCACTTGTTTCATCACGAGACCATCCAATGAATGATGAGCCCAGAAAATTGCTTTATCAAGCTCGGGGAGATTACTGGTTACCACCGTTGACTCCGCCCGCTTGTTAATTCTGTGTTGCCTCATGCTTCTGGCATTTTCAATCCAACCTGGCTCTATTTGAAACTCTTCCTCCGCCTTGCTTAGCGAGATGGCGATGACCAGACGATGAGAAGCTGTATATTCAGCCCGTGGCGTCAAGAATGCTGTATATAGCTGTACATCAGGGACTTGCGCAGGTAACCAGTCCATAGATTGAGAAAACCATATTTTTAAATGGGGAAAACTGGAGGGGATTCCCAGCATACGATTCAGAATCACATTTATTTCCTGGCCGGACGTATTGATCACAAAATCGTCAGGTTGATTCCCTCCTAGAATAGCAGGTTGGACAATCCATTCGGTTGCCTGGTCTGCTTCCAGCTCGACTAGAAGCATTCTGCGCTCATCCATCAGGGTCCAGGTTTCACGAATATCCAACTCAGGGTAGAATCTTTTCAAAGAAACAGGTGATACTGTGATTTCAGCTTCATCCCTCGGTAGCATCTCACCGTTTGCAGAGATGAATAGATCTTCAAAGTAGCCTCGTTTTAACGCAGTAAGCCCATGCCAGGGGGAACTGTTGTAGCCACCAGCCCGCGTAACCCAATGTGCATCCTGCTTATCAGTGTAGGCGATTTCTCTATGGCTGCCGGGCTGAAAATTGAAATCGTATGAAGCACTGTCTGGTGACCCATCTAAGGTGCAGGACGCTAGCATCCCTACCATGAGAGATACCTGGATAGATCGACTGATCTTGGTGGATGTGATAATCACTTCAAAATTACTTTAGATAGATCATTTTAATTACATCGGTCGATGCTCCGGCTTTTATTTGAGTCAGGTATATACCAGTATCGATAGGTTTACCCTCAAGTGAAAGACCTTGCCAGGTAACTTCATGGTATCCACTACTAAGATTCCCTGAGATCAGATTAGCTACCAACCTTCCACTGATGTCATAAACATTGAGCTCAACTTCAGTCGATGCGCTTAAGTGGAAGCGTATCGTCGTGGTTGGGTTGAAGGGATTGGGATAATTCTGATAAAGTTTAAAATCATCAGCCTGTATCACACCAGGATCATCTATTGACAAGAGGGCTGGGATAGCTGGAATATCTACCATCTCTTCCTGATCAGCGATGGTGTAAATCGCCGTTCCATAAGCTGGTAGGGTTACGGTGAAGTTCTGCAAATCTGCACCTGTCAGGTTTTCACTTATCCCAGAGTAATGATTATTAACCCAATAGCTAGACCCAGTGTCGAAAGGTAAATCGAATTTCAAGTTTGCACCTGCAAGATCGAAGGTGACTGTTTTCTCACTGCTGGAAAAATTGGTGACAGTCAATCCATTTGAGCCAGTGTAAGGTCGTATGAAGGAATAAACTACGCCATCTCCTGTAGGTACGCGATCAAAATCTGATTCATCCGAGGCATTCACTTGACCATCGTTATTTGTATCCTTCCTGTGTTGCCAAAAAGCAGGGAACTGTGCTCTAATTTGCGCCAATTTCTGATAATGAGGTGTTAATAGATCCCGACCAGCAAATTCCCAGTCAATGATTCCACGTCTACGATCATTGAGATCAGGTTCACCTGGAGCCCCCATTCCCAGCCCCCATCCAACTTCTTGACCATTTGTGACCATAGGAATACCTGGGGCTGTCCAGATCACCGAAGCCATAGGCATGGTTTTTACAAAGGAGTTGTACTTATAGGCAATGCGGTCTTCATCCTGACTCTCCATAAAACGTAGATAGTATGAATTTTCACCAGGATAGTATCCAGCATTTGCTAGGTCATCATGAAGGGTATTTACACTCGTGGATGAGAAACCAAAATTTCTAATAGCATTGAAATAGGTTTTAAAGTCATAACTCACATCAAGACCACCACCTTGGTCGGCATAGAGGTATTCTGTTCCACTACCGGTACCATCATCTTCTCCCAAGAGCATAATATCGGGTTTAATGTGCTTCAAGGCTTGACGGACTGGCACTCCCATGTTCTCTTCACCATATTTCCGTGATGGTCCCCAGTAGACATCATAGCGAAAACCATCGATACCAAACTCCTCAATCCAGTATTCATAGACCCCCGTCATATATCGTCTAGCATCCAGATCACGCCAATCCCAATTGAGCAGAACTTCACTAAAGGCACAATAATAATAAATTCCAAAAGGAGTCGTGCAATCACCGAGACCATTGGTATTATGGGAAATAAATTCAGTCTGATAATAGTCATAATACTGTGATGCATCTCCGTATTGAGCAGCCTCTTGAGCGAAGGGGTGAACATTTCCACTATGGTTTGGCGTTACATCCTGAATCACTTTGAGACCCAGATCATGGGCGGCATCAACAAAGTCTTTATAATCTTGATCCGTACCATAGGATGATTCAACATGCATAAAGTCTTCAATGTAATAACCGATATTAATCTGATTATCCACATCCCCGGGAATTTCCATGACGGGAAGCACCCATATCGTGTTATAACCCATGGCAGCGATATAGTCTAGATTAGGGATGGCCGAAGCAATGGTTCCATCAGGTGTAAAAGCTTTGAAAAAAAGCAGATAAATCCTACTGTTCTTCACCCACTGGGCATTGTCCTCATACCGTCCGATCGCAACATCGTCTCCATTCCCATCCACAACAAAAGTAGCTCGTGTGGAATCCGTATCTCCATCCTCATCTTCTACATATAGTGAAATAAAGTACTCACCAGAAATATCCGGTTTGGCAATATTAAGTTGATTTTCACCTGATCCTTCAATACCCAGGGTTTGTGGGTTTTGCGAATCTTCCCCCCAGACCAAATTGATCGATCCTCCATCTGGATCCTCACTACCATCAGCACTGAAAATCAGCAAGCTTCCAGCATCAACAATGGTCACCTTGGCTGTGGGTTGATGTTCAACTTTTTTTTCAATGAGTAAGTTTGAGGAGTTTTCCATAGAGCCATCGATGAGAGCTTGAATTTGGAAAACATTATCACCGTCGGAGAGCGTAATTGTCGTATCCATGATACCATCCACAACACTCACAGTCCAAAAGTCCCAATTGCTTGTCAATGTTACAAATTGGATGGAATCGTTCAAGCCACCGCTGGATTCATATATTGCGGCTCTAATTCGCCAACTGTCCTTCCAGGTCTGTGCTGGGAGAGTTATAAACTGAATGATATCAGCTTGAACCGTGAATTGGGTTGAATCAGTATGTGAATCCCCATCCAAAGTAGCTGCTGAAATAAATAAATTGTGGATACCATCTCCTAGAGCATCAGGCACTACAAAGCTAAACTGATGGGTCTCCGAATCATAACCAGCTCCAATATTTTCATAACTTGCACCACCAACAATAAGTTGAATACTTGAAGTGTCAATCTCAGTTGTGGTTGATGGAAAGATGTATGCCGTAATTTCCGGGTGTCTTGAATGGACTGGTTCAGCACCTATGACTGAATTTGGTAAAAGTAAGTGAATTGTCGGGTCGTTAATAGGGAGATACGAATTGTTGTTATCTGAAGCATTTTGTCTTGGGTTCAAAGGATCAGGGAACCAATTCCCATCATGAAACTTGTATTGGTAAGCACCTGGAACACTGTTGGCTGCAGGCAATGGATTAGGTCCACCTACGCGGAGGCGAATGGTTTTATGCCAGGAAGCTTCAATGGCATCATAGCTCATTTCTGAAGCAGATGAGCTGGGATTCCAGCCGTTGAATTCACCGGGTATATTTACACTACCGGGGTTGTTTTGAGGATAGTAGTAAAACGTGACATCTACACTATCCTGAGCAAAGCCCGTAAGGGTCAGGACAACAGTAGTTACAATGACTAGTAATTTTTTCATTTGATTCCCCGAAAGTATATTCATATGGTTTCTATGTGAATTTCTGGCTCTTATTTGACGATGGCAAAATGTTGAGCTGACAGGATAAAATTACCCGTTTCATCCACAGGTAAATCACCCAACAGTATGGTTTCAACCCCATCCGCTTTAAAGTGAAAATCGGTATCAGAAAAATTGAAAAACACCAGGAGTGGTCCATGTTTATAAGCCATGATTTTGTGATCATTATTGGCAATAATGAATTGGAACAAAGAAGTAGAAGAGAGGTGTTCTTTTCTGATCTGCAGCACATCGGTCATAACTTCAGATATGCCCAGATCCCCATCATCCCAGTTGAGAGGCATTTTTTCAAACAATGCAGGGACATACTCGCCTGTTGTACCAATCTCCTGACCTGAATAGATCAGAGGGTTACCATCCATGAGGGCGATAAAAGCCCATGCAGTCAAATTGAGTTCTCTGTTGGGAATAAGTGTTGCTGATCTGGTTTTATCATGATTTTCACTAAAACGCATCCGGAGGGCTCCCTGGGGATACTGAAATTCTTCCAGTTCATAGGAGCGTTTGATTTCAGACGGGTCGGCATTTCCCTGGGTTAGCTGCATGACTCCCTCCCACATGTTCCAGGAGTATGTCATATCATGACCAACGAGATGCAATTCAGGTTTCGCACCCTCTGCCAAAAAGAAGACATCTGGCTTGACCTCACGACAGGCTGCTTTAGCATCGATCCAAAAATCGTTGGGCACCAATTCTGCCACATCAAACCGATATCCGTCAATATCGGTTTCCGTGATCCACCATTGCAGCATTTCTATCATATAGTTTCTTAAATCGGGATTATCATAATTAAGATCCGCCACATCATGCCAATCTGCATTTGGCGGTATAATTTCACCTTTGTCATCCTGGGTATACCAGTCGGGGTGTTGATCAAGGAGCTCATTGTCCCAGGCTGAGTGATTCATCACAAAATCCAGGATAATATGCATATCTCTCTCGTGAATCTCATCTACAAGAAGTTTAAAATCATCCAGGGTTCCCATGTCGGGGTTGACAGCGTAGTAATCCTTCACCGAGTAGGGACTACCTATCGAACCCTTTCTGTTCTCTTCACCGATGGGATGAACAGGCATGAGCCAAAGCAGGTCAATACCCAATGATTTGATTCGATCCAAATCTTCGATCAACCCCTGGAATGTGCCCTCCTGTGATTGTTGGCGAACAAAAACTTCATAGATAACTGCATCTTTTACCCATTCCGGTGGTGCTGGAGCGTCAACCTTGCTGGCTTCATTGCGCAACAAGTCTACCTCTTCAATGTACGGTTCCAGATAAACGGCACCCGGAATGCCACCTGGACCACCAGTATCCTCAATCCGGAGTACAAGGTTGTGAATTTCTCCATCATTCAATTTATCACCAATATCGAAAAAGAATTTGATATTATAGCCCATTTGCTTACCAAAGAGTCGCCCATCCAACCAGACAACAGCATTGTCATCAATGGAATCAAATACAATGGCAAGCTTATACCCTGCTGGAACATTTTTAGCCTGAATTTGAGTCGAATACCAGGCGAAACCGTCATAATCATCATCTGTCCAATTACCTGGGACCTCGGTAATTTCCCAGTCTGAGCGGTCATGATCATTATCAAACCAACCTGCTCGGAGACCTACGCGACTGGAGTCGTATTTCAGGACCCAGGGTGCATCCAGTAATTGTGCTTCAGTTGTAAGTGATTCACAACCAGAAATCAATAGCATGCTGAGGGTTAGCAGAAGAAGAAAGGAAATGTATTTCATGAAAGTTCCTATAGAGTTGTAAAACTAGCCTTTGACCGATCCCAACGTGAGACCGCCGATTAAATATTTTGTTAGAAATAGGAAAAGTGCAATCGCAGGAATGGAGACAATCATGGCTCCGGCTGCATAGAGACCCCATTCTGTTGTCATGTTGGCCTGAAATGACTTCAATCCAATTGGCAGGGTGAACATGTCTTCATACCAGAGCACCTGGGCAGCGACAATATATTCTGTCCAGGCTGACATAAATGAAAACAGGGCAGTGATAACAAGCGCAGGTGATGCAAGTGGAAGAATAATTTTATAGAATGCCATGAATCTGCTGGCACCATCAATTCGTGCAGCCTCTTCCAGGGAATATGGGATGGTATCGTAGTACCCTTTCATTGACCAAACACAAAAGGGCAAAGCGGTGGAGGAATAGATGACTATTAAACCGAGATAAGTGTTTATAAGGTGCAAACTTGACAGCATGATAAACAGGGGCAACAGCAGCATAGTAGCTGGAAACATTTGTGTTACCAGGAGGCTGAACAAACTCGCTTCGCGACCTGGGAAGCGAAAACGGGACAAGGCATATCCCGCTGTGGAAGCGAGAGTCACACCCGTGAGCATCACAGTAGCTGTAACCAGAATCGAATTCCATATCCAGGTACCGAATGGGTGATCCGTGAAGAGTTTGATGTAATTATCAAAGGTCCAATCCTCAGGAATAATGGACAAACTTTCTGTCAACAGATTATCACCTGGTCGAATGGAGATCGTAATAACTCGGAGGATGGGATAGATAGACCAGGCAACGGCCATAAACAGGGCCGCATAAATCATGAAATACTGAAGTTTTGAGGTTTTTTTCATATCACTTCTCTAATATGCCGTTTCTGTTGCTTTATTTTTCTGCATGAATTTTACAGAGAACAGAGCAAGCATGATGAAAATCATAAAACTAAAGGCGGCGGCATAGCCATATCTATAAAGGTTGAAGGCAGCACGATACACAAAGCTAACCAGGATATGCGTCTGGTCTCCAGGTTGACCTCCGTTTGAAACCAACCAGACAACATTAATATTGTTGAAGGTCCAGACTATGCCCAAGGTGATGGCCGGAATCATGACCGGTTTTAATAGTGGCAATGTAATTTTTTTAAATTGCTGCCACGCTGTGGCTCCATCTATAGAGGCTGCTTCATATAGCTCCTGTGGAATGGACTGCAGGCCACCCAGGGCGATAATCATCATAAATGGGATACCTAGCCAGACATTGGTGATAATCGTCGCAATAAAGGCATTGGTTGGATCAATCAACCAGGAAATGGGTTCAACCCCAAAAAACTTGTTCAAGATGATGTTGACAGCACCATAATCGATATTAAACATCCCTCGCCAGGTTAGTGCCGTGATATAGCTGGGAACCGCCCAGGGTAAAATCAGAAGCACACGAATGATTCCTTTTCCTGGTAAAGGTCGGTTGAGCAAAAGTGCTAGCATGACTCCAAAGATGACATGCAATACCACATTCACTACAGTCCAGATAACTGTTCTCAGAAAAAAGTGATAAAATTGCGAATCAGTGAGAACTTTTCCATACTGAGATAGCCCGATAATTCGCCAATCATTGACAGTGGTCAATCCCATATTGGAAAATGAAATCACCAGGTTGTAGAAAAAGGGATAGACAACTACACCGAAAATAAAGATAGCGGCGGGTGCTACCATGAGAACTCCAAATCGGGATTCCTGAACCTGAACACCGGGGATACCACGGACAAGCGGAAGAATAAATGCCACGAATAATTTATAGAGCGCCCAAATTGCCAGTAGAAGACCTGCGAGATATACTATTATAGCGCTGATATTTACGGCGTCCTGATCCACATCCTGGCCTTCAAAGAGCTCAGCCACCTTTTGGACAGCGATCTCCTGCTGATAGACGGCACCCTCTTCAGGTGTCATGCTTCCACCCAATACATTTTGATAGGCTGGCCGCATAGCATCCCAGATGGCTCTCATCTGAGGTGAGATGGGCATGGCTCTACCTCGGCTGACCTGTTCAATGGAGGTCATGATCACGGGATCTTCAGCTATTTGTGGTCGCTCACGCACTTCCAGCCGGGTGGGGATGGTAGCTAATCTGCTGGCATATTGGAACTGTGCATCAGCGCCAGTGAGAAACTTCATCAATTCCACAACTTGCTGTTCCCTCTCCCCTTCGAGATAGGGATTCATGTAATAACCCTTGGTGGCAATCATGGGTGCAGGAAACAATCCGGTCTCATTGTTAATGGGTAGGACAGCCAGGCCGAAATCTACATGGGGTGATTCCATATACTTGGCCCATGACCAGGCACCGTTGATGAGCATGCCGGCTGCACCGGTGTTAAACTTTGAGTCGGCTATATCATAATCGCATTCAATGGGAATGATGCCGTGGACATCGCGCATATCACGGACAAATTCGAAGGCCTTTACGGCAGCATCATTATTCAGCGTAGGATTTTGATCTTCATCCATTACCCAGCCACCATAGGATGCATAGAAGGGCATGAAGAAGAATGGCTCAGTAAAATTCCAGACCAAGCCATATTGATCAACCACGCCATCGCCATCCTTATCCAGTGTGAGTTTTTTGCCATATTCAATCAATTCCTGCATGCTTTCCGGAGGGCGATCAAGACCTACCTCAGCAAAGAGGCGCTTGTTATAGACCAGGGCCAGATGATTACCCAGTTCATCACCGATCTGATATAGATGTCCCTGGTACCAGGTGAGACCCTTGGGATCAAATTCAGAGAGTTCATCCTCGGTAAAAAAGTCTTCCAGGGGTTTGACGATATTCATTTCTACAAGTGCGCCGGTGAAATCACTTGGTCCATACAGAAGATCTGGTCCACCCTCTGTAAAACCGGTGGCGGACATGTAGGCCATGCGGACTTCTTCATTTTCTTTGTAGAGTAGATGGACGCTGATGTCCGGATTCATGCGTTCATATTCTGCAACGAGCTCATTAAGAACTGCACGACTGGGAGCAGGCATAGGATGCCAGAGATGTAGAGTGGTTTTTTCGGCACCAAGCAATCCAGAGACAAGAAGTAAGCCTATGATCAATTGAAGTAGGAAATGGCTGAGGCTTTTCCGTCTTTTTCGAAAATATCGAATCACTCTATTGTTCTCCGATGCACATTTGCATGTTGCTAAAATCTATCATCAATGCTGCTGGACACCATGGGCCAAAAATAAATCAGAGCATCATCTAGGTGAGCTCGCCAGGCACCCCATGAATGCCCTTCATGCCAGGTTCTCCAGCTTAGATTCCATTGTTCATCTTCTAATACTGTTTTGAGGGACAGTGAGCTATTATAAATGGATGGTTCATAGGTACCTGCATCCATATAAATATTTACGGGAAGGACCTGCGAAGCTTCATATTGCTCAATAATGTCACCAAACCAGATTGCTGGAGAATATGCTCCACAATTGCCAAATACTTCTGGATGTTGAATCGTAAACAGAAGGGAAGTTAATCCTCCCAGACTCACACCTGCCACTGCTCTATACTCGGCTTCTGGCATAGTCCTATATTGATCATCAATCCAGGGGACTAATTCATTCACAAACATCGCCATAAAGTCATAATCATATGAGTATTCTTCCATTCTATCCGTGGGATCGACAAATATGGCTATAACTGGTGGAATGAGTTCCCATGAAATCAGGAAGTCTAATACGTTCTCAGCAAATCCCAGATCTACTTGTTCACTGCCATCATGGAAGTAGATGCTACGATAGTTCTGAGTACCCTCAGAATATCCTGGAGGTGTATAGATCCTCACTGTTCGAGTCCGATCCTGAGTTGTATCAGTAAAAGTTGTAGAAAACAGAGAGCCGTGAGGTATGCTATAGGTTTCGATCTCGGGAGGTTGACTATACCCTGGCATTGATAGCTCAGAATTTGGACCGAAACCGCCGCTGCAGGTATGTGGATTTAATGGATCCAGAATCCAGCTGCTATTTACAACCAATTTATAGTCGAGTCTGGCATCATTTTCAAATTGATATCCAGCGTAATAAAGATTGGTACCAGTGAGATGAGTAAAATTTTGATTTGTAGGATCCCAATCGGAGAAATCTCCTGCTACTGCAACTTGTGGAGAGGCACCATTAACATACAGAAAATATGCCGTAGAATCCTCAATATAGGGGATTCCTGTTGTACTATCAGCCCACTGAAGGAAAGCATTGACCAGGGCTTGCTTTTCATCTGCAGGCGCTTGATAGACTGATGTTATAAAATCATTGAATGATCCAGTTAATTGTTTTGGATCAGATCTGCGCGCCGAAAAATCTTCGGGAGCAGTTAAATCATATTTCTCTGAATCAGGTGAGGTAGTACATGAAGGTATGTATATGAAAATAAGGGATAGCAAAAAAATTCTAAAGAATTTCAGTTTGTTCTGGGTCAGTTTTCTCGATAAAACCATGATGAACTGATTAACTCCCCTTTTAATAAAACAGGGTGGAGAAGAAATTCTCCACCCTGTAATAAGATTAAAGCAATCGCAT
>JAERTG010000131.1 GCA_016845065.1 Fidelibacterota bacterium
CAAGGGATTCAACCTCAACCTGATCCTGGACTGTTTCTACTGCGTTTTGAGTATCCAGATTAACTACTGTAGCTAAATTTAATACTCCCAGGCCAGTGGCACTGAAGATGACGGCGGTAATCATGATAGCGACGATATACACAATCTATATCGCTTTCATGAAGGTATCGGTTCGTGTAGGAATTTGTTTTTGCATACACCATTATGGTTCAAGAATTGTGCCACGATTGGTCATCTTTTATAACCCACTGTATATCAGCACATTAGACCGATATGTCTGTAAATATCTTACATAAGTAGCCATCCTGTGGATACAGAATGTTACACTTATTTGCCTGAATATGTCACTTATTTGCTTCATCCCCTTTATTTTTCAGGTGGGTGGATCTTGAGCCAATGTGATATTCTGCTTAATCTTATTTCATTGTACACTTATAACTCACATATTATCACATATTTATGGAATCAACAACTTGCTCAATCAGCACCATACCACCGCCTTTTCACTCCTGAGCAAAAAGGACCTGAAAACACTAAAAGTCGTAATAATCTTACACTATTCAATGATTTGCCTGAAATCAATTACATAGTTTAAATAATGTATTTCTCTAGTTATGGGATGAGAAAACCAGAAACATCTGATAATTAGGCAATATCAAATATGTAGCTTATCTGGAGTATTAAAAACACAGTAGTTATAATTCATTCACTTCGTGATTGCGATCTTGAACACGCGCCGAATCAGTATGTCAGGTATTAGTCAGAACTGTCAATGGCAGTTGATAGGGAGGATCAATTCCGGATAGCTACTATCCATTCTAGTTCTATACTATCATCCTCCTCTTCCAATACCATTGTGACATCTAACATCTTTTTGCTATAGCCAGTTCGTTCAGTAAAGGTTATAGTAGTAATATCTGAATCAATGGGGCTATGGATGAGAGAGTCAATTTTCCATTCCAGGTTCACACCATTTGCTGAGAGATGATCTACAGTCCCATCCAATCGTACTGACCTCATGATAATCCCTGTAGTTGAGGTAATCTCGGAGCTTTCGTCACTGGCACTGGCAAATATCTGAAGTGAATCAGATATCTGGGTAGTAAGATTATTTCTAACATATTGGTCTACAACAAAGGCATCCTGACTCAATTGAGACCTAACCATTGTATCATTATACATATTGCGCGTAAACATGAGGACAGAGGAAAATCCGATGGCTACAATACTCGAGATGACAGTAGCTATCATCAGCTCTACCAGAGTCGTTCCTTTGGAAAAATGATAATTCATTAGTAATCCCAGGCCATCTCTGCGGATATGTAGGCAGTTAGGCTATCACTTACATTACCAGTAGTAAACCAGGAAATCTTTATCTGAATCATGTAATAGTCCGGAACATCAGTATCAGTTGGTGCTAACCCATCAGTTGTATCATCGATTCCAAATACATCCGTGGTTCTGTAAGCGGTGAGATTATTGGCAGTAATCTCCTGATTGGTTTCAGGTAGACTATCAGGTAGGGCATCATAACCCCAATCAACAGCCTGTTCCATACGAGAAGCCATATTTATCCAGGCAAGCTGTCTTCGGATACCACGATCAATATCCCAACGCGAATAAACCATATACTGGGCAGTACCCATAGCCACAATGGACAGGAGTGTCACAGAAAAAATAATTTCAATAAGTGTGAAGCCCCTGCGTGGCAGCAAGTTGCGAATTTTTCTAATGATAGGATTTACTGGGTACTTCTTCAATTCTCACCCGAGTTGGGAATCCTTTATAAAGGTAATAACTTCTGGCTTTTAAATTAGACTTACCAGTTAACTATGGTTAGCTAAATAATCCATCCCGAATTTACCCTGCTTCTCTCCCCTGCCCCGATATGTTAAAACCCATTTCCTCCAGAGTTGCCAACAAATCTGGTCGAAGAGGTCTGCTGAGATTTCTGGCAATGACACCAGACCAGGCTGCAACATGCTGGTTCTTCCCCAGGGACACATAATGACGGGCTAACTCCCTGTTGTGTGATTCAATCCTGGGTTGTGGGTCTGCTGAATCATATTTTTCCTGATGAATAACTAAATTGGAAGGTAGGCGTGGTTTCTGTGGTGGGATCTGGTCCCGCGCAGGCCAGCCCAAACACATCCCAAAGCTTACATAAACATTTTCGGGTAACCCCAGCAGTTTAGCAACTTCTCCAGGATGGTTCCGCATGGCACCAATCATGACTGCACCCAGCCCCATGGATTCTGCACCCGTTTGAACAGACATCCCCACGAGAGAAGCATCTATAGTGGAGATAATAAAGGTTTCCAAGTTATTGGTCATCTCTACATCATGGAGCTCACAGGCTGAATTCAATCGGTGCAAGTCAGCACAGAATGCCAGGAATGCCGGGCAGGATTCCACATGTTTCTGATTCCCGGCTAAAACGGCCAACTCCCTTTTAACATCTGGATTCTTCACCACCACAATGCTATAGGCTTGCATGTTGCTGCTGGTAGGTGAGCGTCTGGCTGCTTCCAGTATCTGAGTGAGCATTTCATCCGTTATACCCTGAGAAGTGAAAGAGCGGATGGTGACATGTCGATTTTGAAGGGCGAGCGTCGGGGATGTTTTCATGGGAGACCTTTATCTATATTAATCTTAATCGTACAAGTCAATATATAATACAGACTGCAAAAAAGAAGCCCCCGAGTGTGGGCGGGGGCTCCGTACTTCTATTGGCTAAAGGAGGTAAGTGTGTCTTTATGCCAATAATTCTATTTTAAATAAATCATCTTGATGACATCCACATTCCGACCTGCTTCAAGCCTGGCAAAATAGACACCTGTACTCACCTGACTGCCCTGGCTATCAAGTCCATACCAGGTCGTTTCATATGTGCCAATACTTCGATGATCATTCACAAGCTCAACCACCTCCCTACCCAGAAGATCATATATAACCAGACGGATATCACCATTCTCAGGAAGCGAATACCTGATGTGGGTCATGGGATTGAAGGGGTTGGGGTAATTCTGACTCAACATGAAGCTTTGAGGTATCTCATTGAAACTGGGGTCTGAAGTCACAGGCTCCATAGTAGTATATCCAACCCGCCAACCACTATCTACCGTTGGCGCGCCATTGAACCACATTTCATATTCACCCTGGTGGATAAGAACGTTCGGATAGAATGAAGCAGCTGCATTCCATGAGCCTGCATCTCCATAGCCTATCTCAGGTTCAGCAACATTTACACGAGTCCAATTGATCCCATTTAAAGAATAGGCTCGACCAATTCTGCTGCCCTCAGTGTTTTCTTTTGCACTGTACCACATATAGAAATAACCACCATTATAAACCACAGAGGATGCATAAAACATCCCGCTATCCCAGCCGTCGTCACTGGGACCAAATACTGGATTGTTGTCCACATCTTTGACCCATTCAATACCATCAGATGATGTAGCATACCCAATATTCTGCATACCATTATTGCTTCCTGTATACCAAGCATGGAACAAGGAGTCGCGGTAAATGACATCAGAAATGGCAGCCATATCAGAATCCCAATCACCCAGCGTAACATCTAAAACGGGTCCATCTGTGAATAACCAATCTATTCCATCCGTTGATGTGGCATGACCTGTTCGGTCATTGGTTAAGAACCACATGTGGAACACCCCATCCACAATCAACACTCTGGGAAGGGTAATACCATTACTCATCCACGAGTCTGGATCACTGGTTAGAATTGGATTTGCCGTGTCACGAACCCAGTCAAGCCCGTCGGTAGATGTAGCATGACATATGCGCATTCTTTCACCATCATACCCTGAATACCACATGTGATACTGATCTTCATAGAATAGAACATCAGGTGCCATGATTGAGACATCATCATAGGTTCCGTTCACTCCTGGCATGAAAGCTGGACTTTCAGGCCATTCCCACCAATTCCAGTAGCTGGTAATCATGTGGCTAGAGTAGGGTGATTCAATAGCGCCCATATCTGGAGTTGAGCCTGGTGGGTCGGGACAAGCATGTCCATTCATATCTTCAGGCAATGCATGATAGGTAACACCATTTATCTCACAGGACGGTGTCCCTCCTCCAAGGCATTGAGAACTAAATGGGCTAAGTGTATAGTTGGACGACAGACCAGGATCTATTGATAGACTGTTATCAAAACTGACAATATTATCAATGGGAGGTGGTGGATAACCCCAGTCAATGGCTGCTATCCCGCCCTCTAGACAGGAATTTTGGAAATTAAAGGTGTGACCAGTCATGTTGTATGTCCCAATTTCGGGTCCCTCGGCCAACGGACTATCAGTGAGCATATTGTTAGCAATGATGGTATTGATAAAGGTGGCACTCCCTCCATTTGAATAAAAACCTCCACCCTTCCAGCCCGCCACATTATTGGCGATTGTGTTGTTAATAAGCACAGGGTGAGCATCTCCCCCAATCCCTACACCACCACCATAACCCTGTGATCCATTGTTCCCGATGCTCACATTTTCAACAATCAAATTGTTGTAGAGCATTGGAGTAGTGCCATCACCCCAAATTCCAATCCCAGCCCCAACATCAGAGATACGATTCTGCCTGATGGTGTTACCTTGAATCAATGGACTGGCATTCCAACCAATCATAATTCCTCCACCATGAGCATTTTTATTATCTATGAGATGTACGGCAGTATTATACTGGATTAAATTGTTAATGATCTCCGGGTTCGAGTGTTCCTCGATGTTAATACCTGCACCATATGAATGAGTTCCCGGCACGTTGCCAATGGCTCGGTTGTGCATAATTATTGAATTTTCAACACGGAGTTTGCTAAAATTAGAAACAAATATGCCTCCTCCACGCTCTCCATCCAAACCACCTGCATTTCCTCCAAAGGTTTTGGCATAACGAATATCGCAAAAGCTGATGAGAGATGAGTCATTGGAAGAAGGAGTACCATCGAATCTGATTCCACCCCATACTCCATAGTTGCCTGCGTTGCTACTAAATCCTAAAGTATCATCAACCCAAAATCGAATTGATTCATCTTCACTTCCAGCCGCAAGGAGCTGACCCTGTACATGCATTCGGTTATGTCCCAGGAATTCTATGGTTGTCCCTGGTTCAATGGTGAGGGTCTCACCATCTGGAATGGTGATCACCCCCTGAACTCGAATGGGCGAACCGGTCTTGGTCCAGATCCCCGAAACATCACCTGCTGGAACGATGGTGGGAGTATATTTTGCCAATCCGACATGATTTCCTGCTAGACCTCCCCAGCCCCCATAAATGGCTGTATAGCCCTCAGCGGTTTCGATCACATCGTATATCCCGACACCAGTGGAACCAAAATTACCATCTGTATTTCTTCGCAGAACTGGGTTATAGAGCTTATCGCGGCGCCAGTGAATTCCATCTGTTGATCGGGCTGTGATCGTTTCAGTTGGGAAGTTGTTTTCATAACGCCCTTCCATAGCCCACATGATATAGTGGTCACCATACCTTCGCACCGTCGGTATATCTAACCATCTACCTGAATTGGGTTGCAGTACAGGTTCATCATTAGGGAAAACCCAATCAATCCCATCCAGTGAGTACCCGTAGTGAATGGATTCATATGTTGGGCTCACACGTGAAACACCTAACCACATCTTAAATGTATCTGCCTCCATTAAAACAAAGGGGTTCCGTAGCCAGATCTCTGTACTTCCCTCTGCAAACGTGCTAGGATCGATGAGCCGATATGGGTGTTTTACCCAATTTGCCCCATCTGTACTGGTGGCATATCCGATTGTCTTGTCTCCCCCATGAGTAGGGCCATGGTCAGATCCCGTGTACCACATTTTGTATACGTCACCGTCTTTTAAGACCATTGGTCCACCCACATGATAAGAATCCCAACCTGTGGTCGAGTGCTCCAGGACCGGGTTGCCACTATATTCAGACCAACCAGAATCCAGGTCCGTGGAATGCCACATACCTATACTATAATTGATTCCATCTGATGCACCTAGGTACAGCTTAAAGGTATCGGCATCCTGCAGGACATGGCCCCAGCTCCAGTCCCACATATCGGCATCAGAATTCCAACTTCCAGAATCTCCAATCGTGTAGATGAGGGGTTCTTGAGTGGATTTTTGCCAGATTTGTCCAAAATCCGGTGCTGTCTGCCCCCAAGCCCAACCCATAAGCATTATTGCCGCTAACATGAATACTCTTAAATTCCGCATGCTTGTCCCCTTCCTGAAAATTTTAGTACAAGTTTACTAAATTCAATAGTTGTGCACTAACACGGATGGAACCAATCCTATCCCATATGGAACATTTTGATCATTTTTGAGGATATTTAGGGAAAAATGATTCTAAGCGGAGTAGGTCATTTATTTTAGTCTGAGCTGTTCTTATTCTGATCTGATAAAAAGGCTGAGGGTGTTTTTCCATATTCCTGGTGGAAGGATCTTGAGAAATGAGAAGGATTTGAAAAGCCAACCTTGTAGGCAATTTCTGTGATGGTGGCATGATTGTTTCCCAGCAACATGGCTGCCCGTTTCAAACGAATCAGCCGGATAAACTCAACTGCTGTTCGCCCCGTAAGTGCTTTTAACTTCCTGTTTAATTGTTGACGACTCATAAAGATTTTTTGAGCAAGATTGTCTACCTTAAATTCTGTATCATCGAGGTGATCATTGACGATCCCCACTGCCCTTTCAAGGAAATGCCTGTCCATGGATGAGATATCCAGGTCAGCAGGGATTAAACTGAACTCTCTTTGAAAACGTTCGCGTAATGCCTGTCTCTGATCAATCAAATTTTTGATACGAATGGTTAATTCCTTCGCCTCGAAGGGTTTGGTTAGATAGGCATCAGCACCCGTTTCAAGTCCCTTTACCTTGCTATCGATATCTGCCTTCGCTGTAAGCATAAGCACGGGGATATGACTGGTGCGCTCATCGGTTTTCATATGCCGGCAAAACTCCAGCCCATTCATTTTTGGCATCATGATATCACTAATAACCAGGTCGGGAATGAGCTCTCTCACTTTGTTGAGACCATCCTGGCCATCTACGGCTTCATAGCATTGATAGCTCTTTTCCAGATAGGATCGGATATAATTGCGTACGTCAACATTATCTTCAACTATGAGCAGGATGGGTAAAGTGTCCCCAATTTTTGCCTCAGCAAAATGGCGACTATTCTCGTTATCATGGCCAATTGGTTCAGCCTCGGTATCCACTGAAGCCAAATTTCCAGGATGGACAATTTCATGGGCAGCTAAATGTTGTTTACCCAGGGGAAGTCGAATGGTAAATACAGTTCCAATTTCCGGGTTACTCTCCACAGTAATGTTGCCCTTGTGGAGATCCACCAGCTCCTTGGTCAACGAAAGTCCTATACCTGTCCCACCCCATTGCCTGGTTTCAGTATTGTCCACCTGATGGAAACGATCGAATACCTTGGTCAAATGATTTTCAGGAATACCTATACCTGTATCAGATACACGGATAATGACCTCTCCCTCTTTGCTTAGTAAAGAAGCATTGTTCCTCGTGATTCCCACCATGATTGTGTTACCAACCTCAGTGAATTTGAATGAATTGGAGAGTAGGTTGTTTATAATTTTACCTATGGCATCCCGTTTCACATAGATTTGGATATTCTCTTCTGATGACTCAAAATTTAAGTCGATCTTATTTCGCTCGGCAAGTGATCCGAAGGAGAGCACGAGCCCTCTGACGAGCGGTACAATATTTTGCTGAGATACCTGAAGAATCATGCGATTGTCATCCACCTTGGATATATCCAATAGCTGAACCACTAATTCAAGCAATCGTTTCGCCTGTTTCTGGATAAGCGTTAGATCTGCCTGCATTTCCTGGTCCTTAATTTGTGAAATTAAATTACTTACAGGACCTAGAATAAGGGTGAGTGGTGTACGGAATTCATGTGAAATGTTAGCCATAAACCTCGATTTATGCTCATCCAATTCATGATAATGCTCGGCAGACAGATGCTCAATTTCAACCTGGTGAGTAAGTTTTATTCTACTTACCTGAAAACGCCAGAATGCCACCGCCAATCCCACCACAACCATTAAATAACCCAGGAATGCCCATGGAGTCTCCCACCAGGGGGGTGAAATTGAGATTTTCAATGAGACCCCTTCATCATTCCATACACCATCATTGTTTGATGCCTTGACATGAAAACTATACTCACCGGGATCTAGATTCATGTAGGTCACTTCTCGAATTGAGGCATCGACAAAGGTCCACTCCTCTTCAAATCCTTCGAAATAGTAGGCATATTGATTTTTCTGGGGACTCCGAAAATCCAACGCTGTGAAAGAAAAAGAAAAAACGTTCTCCTTGTAGGTGAGCTGTAACTCATTCAAATAAGAGATGTGTTTCTTTAACGAATATCCATTTCCGGATGCTGAATTCTTTAGTGGTCGCACCGGAACTGGCTCATGGAAAAGCTTAAAATCAGTGAGGATAACATTGGGAGCTTTCGGATTCTCTTTGAGATTGTCTGGAAAAAATGAAACCAGGCCATTGTCTCCACCAACAAATACTTCTCCAGCCTCATTTATATGGATCGATTCCATTTCATATCCATCACTAGGCAGCCCATCAGCCTTCCAATAGGTTTTAAAGGTTTCTTGAATGGGATTAAAACGGGTCAACCCTATTTTTGATGTTAACCAGAGATTTCCGTTCTTGTCTTCATCGATACAGGTGATATGATTGTGCGGTAATCCATCAGCCATGGTGTAATGCTTGAAAATATTTGTCTCATAATCAAAACGATCCAGACCATTCATCGTCCCTACCCAGAGATAGTCAATCCCCTCCATAGTATTACTATAGAGGGCTTCGATCATATCATCAGCTAGACTATTTGAATCTTCAGGGTCATGGTTGTACCAGGTTCGAGCACCATTTTCAAGATCAATCTTTAGTAGCCCATAATTGAAGGACCCACCCCACAGATAGTGTTTTCCAGCATGGACAGATTCGTGAATGGCGTATGCTCTGACTCTTTCTATTGTCTTTACCCGCTTCTCCTGAAAATCAAATTCTCCAATATGGTTCATAAAGCCAATCCACATACGCCCTGTGGGTCCAAGGTGACTGGTCATTGCGACTTCCTCCGCGTAATCGCTCTCAGGATCTGGATACAAGTGGTATGTTTCAAATTGCTCGCTACTTATCTCAAATCGTGACAATCCAGCCCAGGTTGTGATCATTAGAACATCAGGTTGAGGCATGTACATACTCATCACTGAATTATCTGCCAGTGAATTTGAGTCTGAGTGACTGTGCAAATACCATTTGATTTCACCTGTCATCCGGTTGAAACGACATAGACCTTTGCCAATGGTGCCCAGCCAGAGAATTTCTTGTCCCTCTTCCCAACTAGATACAATAGAAGTGATCCATTTATTTTCCAGACCTGTCGCACCCCTTACGGTAAATTCATAGCGATAGAAGGGAGCTTTCTGAGCATCCAGCTTGCTTACACCATCTTGATGACCAAACCAGATGTTACCGGAATGATCTTCAGCAATCGAGAATACAGAGTTTGCACCCATGCTATGAGGGTTATCCGGGTTGAAAACGAAATGGGTAAACTTTTCAGTTTCAAGATTAAAAAGATCTACTCCACCACCAAAGGTCCCAACCCATAGGTTCCTCTTACTATCCTCAAATAGATATTCAACAGAGGGCCCACTGAAAGAATCTGGATCGTCAGGGTCATTGGCATAATGTTTAAATGTAATCTTAGTGCTATCAATCTCAGATTTTATCATCAGATCCATTGGTCCAATTGTTCCTACCCACAGATTTCCCTCATGATCCTCTGTCATATCATATGTGCCACGGCTCGCTAGACTATTTGGATCTCTTGGATCGTGTTCATAGAAGGTGAAATCATCCTGAGCTGGATTGTATAGTGCAAGACCCTTGCTACTTGTCCCTACCCACAAATTGCCTTCACTATCGTAGAACAGGTCAGTGACCATACTCGGGAAGATATAACGTTTGAATTTTCCGGTTCTTGGATCCAGTCGATCCAAGCCAGGACCGATAACCCCGACCCAGATTTCTGGAATTCCATCAAAGTGTGTTTCCTCAACAATCCAGACACTGTTATTACTGATGCTTGTTGAATCTTCAGGATCATTGACATAGTTGGTAAAGCGTTCAGTGGTAAGATCAAGACATGCCAAACCACCACCCACGGTGCAGACCCAGAGCTTATGTTCATCGTATGCATGAGATTCCAAGGCTTGCCTCAGTATATTTCCACCTAGGCTGAAGGGATCATCCGGGTCATGACGAAACACCTTGAAACCGTAGCCGTCATATTTATTCAAGCCATCTTCTGTGGCTACCCACAGGAAGCCCTGACAATCGACAACAACTTCCAGCACAAATCGCTGAGAAAGTCCATCTTCTACTGATAAATGTTCAAACCTGGGGATGTTGTTTTGTGCGAATAAAGAGACGAGTAGTCCCAGCAAGAGAATGACAACTCTTAATATGATATGACTACAAAATTTCAGATCAACCCCCCTCTACCTGGTTTTACTGATATGCCGACAAAATAGTTATAATACCTTGTTAATGTAAAGAGTTAATAACCACATCAGTTCACAAACGTTCTCATATCATAGTCAGACAAAAAAAAGGCTTTCGAGTTGAAGAGTGGTTCTCCACTGACAACATCCACATAAATCCCCGCTTCCTTATCATTCCAATAGGCGTTGGCAAAAGCGGGTTCAGTACCACATTCCTGTGTCACCTTATACTCCATCCTATTGAGTGTTGCTTTAAGTTCGGGTTGCGTGGCCTTGATGTAGTACCCCATTTTCATTAAGGGTTCCGTTCATTCACTGAGTAGAGGCAAAGAGGAATAGAACCTTGACCCCGAAACATCTAAAACATTGAACTTTTTGATAATAGTATTAAGTTACTACTCATTCTGATAGCTGAGATTCTTAATTGCTGCTAGCTCGAACTGCGCTCCATAAAGTTGTTTCAAAGGCTGAATATATGTGGTGTCTCCCATGGAGCACCTACGGGGTGTGGTCTTTTACAGGTCAAGATAAGGCCTGATTATATAACAAGAGTTAAAAAAATGATGAGCTTTGCCTGTTCACAGTTTTGTTTCATGCTCTTACCACACTCCCCATATTGACTTTACAACTTCGAAAGGAACCATAGATGCAGCAATATCTGGGTATTTGCGCTGGAGCCTCAACGATCACATCAGTGAATCTTCACAAGAATGGTCAAGGCTCTACAATTGGGGACATATTCACAAAACCACATGATGGCAACCCAAGAGAGGTTATTACCAATCTTCTGAACGAGATTGACATTGATCAGTTTGATGCCGTTGTTGTTACCGGTCGGAGGTTTAAGGAACTTATTGATCTTGAGACCATTTCTGAACCACAGGCTGCTGAACTCGCTTTAAAATTCATAAACAAAGATAAAAAATCCTATAACGCCATTATCAGTGCAGGTGGTGAAACCTTTATGGTATACCAGCTTGATAAAGCTGGCAAGATTTCCAAGGTATTCACAGGCAATAAGTGTGCTTCCGGTACAGGAGAATTTTTCCTCCAACAGACCCGTCGTATGGGTGTTAACATGGAAGAGGCCATAGAATTTGGCAAGGGTGAAACCCCTCATGTCGTCTCGGGACGCTGCTCTGTTTTTTGTAA
Organism: Fidelibacterota bacterium; assembly: GCA_016845065.1. Taxonomy (GTDB): domain Bacteria; phylum Fidelibacterota; class UBA8477; order UBA8477; family JABMPR01; genus JABMPR01. The sequence continues at coordinate 11,741 of JAERTG010000131.1, forward strand.
AAGTGATTGTACCCACGCCACGAACATAGGAGTTCCCAAAGGGCAGGTAGTCGCCGGTCTCAGCCAGATGATGGCCAGCAAAATTTTGGAGCTCTTGAAAAACACTCCCAAGGAAGACATCATGATCGTTGGGGGAACAACCCAGATAGATGTCATGATGGACTACCTCAAAACCAACATCAAGAATCTGACTATCCCCGAGGAGGCCACCTACTTTGAAGCCTTAGGTGCTGCTGTATATGCGGCTGATACGAAGAATGGTCACAAAGTTGATCTGGAGAATCTATTCTCAAAAAAATCATCCCAATTTGATTTTCATAAAGCACTCTCACTGTTTGAAGACAAAGTGAACTTTGTCGAGTTGGATCGTGGGGTTGCCAGAGAAGGCGACACATGTATACTTGGTCTGGATGTGGGGTCTACTACGACTAAAATTGTCGCGCTTCGTGAATCTGATTTGAAAATTGTGGCCAGTGAGTATCTGCGCACGAATGGTGATCCCGTAGGTGCTTCAAAAGAATGCTATCAGGCTGTCCTGGATGAACTGGACGGTACGAACATCATAATTAGAGGGCTTGGGGTTACTGGATCTGGACGAAAAATCGCCGGATTACACGCATTAACGGAAGGTGTCATCAACGAAATCATCGCACATGCTGTGGCAGCGCTTCATTTCGATGAGGGGGTTGAGACCATTTTCGAAATCGGTGGACAAGATGCAAAATACACCTATCTCACAAACGGAGTGGCCAGCGATTATGCCATGAATGAAGCCTGTTCAGCTGGGACGGGTTCGTTTTTAGAGGAATCTGCCAAGGAAACACTCAACATTGAGATGGAGGATATTGCCGGTTGGGCTATGAAAGGAACCAATCCTCCAAATTTTAATGATCAATGTGCTGCTTTCATCTCTTCAGATATCAAGAACACCTATCATGAAGGTATCCCTAAAGAGGATGTTGTTGCCGGTCTGGTGTATTCAATCTGCCTGAATTATGTGAATCGGGTAAAAGGTCCACGCCCGGTTGGAAACAAAGTATTCATGCAGGGTGGTGTGTGCTATAATCGTGCAGTACCTATAGCCATGGCGGCACTTTCTGGTAAGGAAATAATTGTTCCCCCGGAACCAGGTCTCATGGGTTCATATGGGGTTGCACTTGAGGTAAAAAGCCGCATCGATAATGGTCTCATGGATGAACAGATTTTCAGTCTGGAAAAACTTATACAACGCGAGGTTGGGACCAAAGCCTCCTTCATCTGCTCTGGTGGAAAAGAGAAGTGTGACATTGGCTGTGAAGTGAATCGAATGGTGATCGAAGGCAAGACATATCCTTTTGGAGGTGCCTGTAACCTTTATGACAATATTCGGAAAAAAATCACCGTTAATACGGGTGAAAATGACCTGGTCATCAAGCGACAGGAGCTGGTTTTAAATAAATATGGCGCAGATCTAAGCGAGTTGCCTGAGGATGCTCCCAGAGTTGGTATTTCCAGATCCTTTCTGACTGGAACCTATTATCCTCTTTTCTCCAATTTCTTTAAGGAAATCGGGGTACTACCCGTCCTATCCGACACTGTTGAGCAAAGTGGTGTAGACCAATGTGCTGCCCCCTTCTGTTATCCAGCGGAAATTTCACATGGCTACTTTCAAAACTTGATCGACATGAAGTTGGATTACCTCTTCTTGCCGCATGTTCGGAAAATTTCAGTTGAGAACGGATTTAAAGATGCCACAACCTGTCCCCTGGTTCAAGGCGAGCCCTACTACCTGGGTAGCACGTTTGAATCGCAGCTTGGGAAAGATGGTCCAGTCATTCTGACACCTGCCATGCAGTTGGGTTATGGTCAGGACGATCCAACTGATGGATTTCAATCATTAGGGAAACAACTCGGTGTATCAAAAAGTCGTCTCAAAAAAGCATATCAAAAAGCCACTAGAATACAGGAGGCTATGCATACTGAAATGCTGGAGATGGGTAAGCAGGTGCTGGAAGAACTTGAAGCGGATCCGGATCAAGTTGGCATCGTACTTTTTGGGCGACCCTACAATGCCTTCATGCCTGAGGCAAACAAGGGAATCCCCCACAAATTTGCATCCAGAGGATACAAATTAATCCCCGTAGATTTCCTCGATCTCAAGGACGCGGAAATTCGTGATCATATGTATTGGACAATGGGTCAGATAAACCTGAAGGGAGCTGCTATTGTGGAAGCTCACCCTCAGCTGTTTGGCACATTTATAACCAACTTCTCCTGCGGTCCCGATTCATTTGTCGTAGGATATTTCCGGAGCATTATGGGAATAAAACCTTCACTCACACTGGAGCTTGACAATCATACCGCTGATGCTGGTCTTGAAACGCGTATAGAGGCCTTTCTGGATATTGTTGCTCGGTACCGGATACTGCAAGGTCGCGGAGATGCACTTGAGGAAGAGCGGGACGACTTTGTTAAAGCCGAATCTCGCATGGAGAATGGTAAATTTATAATTACCACCTCAGAAGGTGAGGAAGTGTCCATTTTTGATAAGAGAGTGAAGGTTGTATTCGCCTCTATGAGTGAATACGGTACACCTGGGATTGCAGCTGCCTTCACGAGTCGTGGGATCAACAGTTACTCGTTGAGTCCACCAAATGAAGAGGAGCTCAAGACAGGTCGTGGAAATTCATCCTGTAAAGAGTGTCTCCCCCTCCAACTGACTACAGGTGGATATATACATTATCTGGAACAGGAACGGCCGGATGATGAAATCACAGTATTCTTCTATCCCACAGCTAATGGTCCATGTCGTTTTGGTCAGTACCAGGACTTCATGCGTGATCTGGTTGTGAAACAGAAATTTAAAAACGTCGCCTTCCTATCCACATCCAGTTCCGATGGATATGGTGGATTGGGTCAGCGGACTACACTCATGATTTATTATGGTGTTGTCATCTCGGATATTTTCGAGGATATGCGTCATGCCATGCTGGTGAATGCAAAAAATCCAGAGCAAGCTATTGCCCGTTTAAATGAAATTTGGAAGGAAGTAATCCTTGGAATTGAAGGGGGCAAAAAGAAGTTCTTTGAAGCGATTGAAAAAGCTGCGATTGATCTTCAGGAAATTGAACAAATCAAAGATCTGCACACCCTCCCCCATGTGCTCATTGTAGGTGAAATATATGTGCGAAAGGATGGAATATCCAGACGGTGGTTACCAGAGCGAATGGCTCAAAACGGTATCATCTCACATGTTGCCCCATTACATGAGTGGGTCCATTACATTGATTGGTTGGTCCTGAATAAGGAACATATGTTTGGAGCAACCAAAATGGCTCGGATGAAGACCAGATTGAAAAATTCCATTATGTCACGGGGTGAGCGTTCGATTAAAAACATCATGGAAACTTCCGGCTGGTACATCAAGCGAATCGTCAATATCGACCACGTTATTGAAGCCTCCAAATCATACATATCACCGAAACTACCTGGTGAGGCAGTCATTACCACAGGCGGTCCACTGGCAGAAGTAGGTACCGAGTTTTGTGGTGCAATCGCTGTTGGTCCCTTTGGGTGTATGCCAAATAGGTTAAGTGAATCCATATTAAACAATAAGATGGGTAGGGAACACATCCTGAAACACCGTCATGATGATATGACCAGGACTGTCATGGAGGAAGTATCCCACTTGCCCTTCCTGGCTGTCGAAAGTGATGGAAATCCATTCCCACAGGTGATTGAAGCCAGACTGGAGACCTTTATGCTCCAGGCATTTCGATTACATGAAGTCATGGAAAAGTATAATACAGCAGAGGTAGTTGCATAAGACACGTCCTCAGTAGCAACTACCCGTATTTAGGAAGGAGTCATCATTCGATGGCTCCTTTTTTTTAAATCTAGGCTGGAAATTAGTTCGCGCCGGGTAGCCAGAGTACCAGTCCAGGTAGATAGGTGATGACAAGCACCATCACGAGCAGCAGGAGGAAAAAGGGTAGGGTGTCTCTATATACCTGGGTTAGAGGTCGTTCAAAGCGAATAGCTGACAGAAAGAGATTCATTCCCACAGGGGGTGTAAGATAGCCAAGTTCCAGATTTGCCAGGAAAATGATACCAAGATGGAGGGGGTGAATTCCAAATACTGAAGCCATTGGGATGATTATGGGCACCACCACCATGATGGCAGAGAAAATATCCATGAGACAACCCACAATGAGCAAAAACAAATTAAGAAATAGCAGGAAAGTTATTTTGCTATCAATGTTTGCGGCCACCCATTCACTGGCTCGCGTTGGTATCTCCGCATCCACCAGGTAGTTCGTGAAACCCATTGATACACTCAGAATAATTAGAATGCCTCCTAATAGGGTAGCACTTTTCACTGTAATCGCCAGCAGCTGTTTCTTTATGAGAATATCCTTGTGTACCAGCACGCCAATAGTGAGGACGTAAACAACCACTACAGCTGCAGTTTCAACCAGGGTCATGATACCACTAAAAATCCCACCCAGTGCAATGACTGGAATCAATATCTCCCACTTGGCTTGCATAATAGCCTGCCAGGCATCCTGTTTATTGAAAGGAAGTCTTTTGATGTTCATGTTAGAGCTTCTATACCAGGCGTAGACGGAAACTGCCGCAAGGAGCAGCAGTCCTGGAACAACGCCGGCGAGGAACAATTGATTGATGGGTGTATGTGAAATGACTCCATAAAAAATGATGGGCAGGGCGGGTGGAAATAGGAGACCCAGACTGCCAGTAGCAGTCACCAGTCCAACAGCAAAACTCTTATTAAAACCTGAGGCCAGTAGTACTGGCAACAACAGCCCACCTACTGCCAGGATGGTGACACCAGAAGCACCAGTGAATGTGGTAAAGAATGTACACACAAACGCTGTGGCGATTGCAGGTCCAGCCGGGAGCCACCCCAACAGGTGCTTAAATAGCTCCACGATCCGTTTGCTGGCACCACCCTCTGCCAGGAGATATCCCGCAAATGTAAAAAGAGGTATAGTAGGCAATACTGGGGATGCAACAATGCGATAGGTTTCCACTGAAATAGCTGCTATGGAGATGTCCTCTGCGAGAAAAAGCACTAATGCTATTCCCCCGATCCAGGCGAATATGGGTAACCCTAAAACGGACGCCACTAGAAAACCAATTACAATGGGTATAACCAGATTTGATAGAAGTTCAGGTGTGGCCCACCAGGTAAAGATTGAAAGGAACGAAGCAACACCAACAGCAATAATACGAGTTCGTAGATCTCCAATTCTAGAGATTTCTCTGAGAGCAACACCCAGATAGCCAACTGGAATAATGACCAGAACCATCCAGATGGGTATGGCTTGACCTACCATGGTTGGTGAATGATACTCGACCTGGACAAAGTAGATTCCAGCATAGCTCAAGCCAATGCAGACTGCTACGGTAACACCCTTGGTGAATGCCACGATCTCAGAACGAATGTGAGCAGGGATATATTCTACGACGGCATTGATACTTAAGTGACTACCCTCACGACTGGTGATAATCGCTCCAAGGAGTCCTACAATAAGTGTGAGATGACGTGTGTAATCTGTGGATCCTGTTATTCCCAACACCCCAAAAGTGCGGGAAATAATCTCTAACACTGGAAATGCGGCCATCAGGAAGAGACAAGTAGCAAGAACAATATTCTCAGTCTTAACGATAGAACGAGCAGTGCGAGACCAGGTGTTCATAAGCGCCTATTCTTTAGAATTATTACGGAATTCTTTTAGGATACCCTTCACTTGTATAAACAGGTCCTCAGGAACTTCAGTCTCTAAAATTTCCGGGTACATGTGTGTCTCCACCATTTCAACCCACTTGGACCTGGCATCATCAGGAATTGGAGAAAGGGTGAGTCCATTTTCTTGCATAACCCTCATAGCCTCCTTTTCGAGAACCACAACTTCCTTGGAGAGTGCCTTCCCACGTTCTGCTGACCTCTTCAGAAGGGGTGCATGAAATTCCTTGGATATTCTATCCCACTTCTTTTTCGTAATTACGATTGCACCTGGCAAGGGACCTGCCTTCATCTCAGTGACAAATGGAACAGCAGGAAACCACTGATAACTCAAGGCGATAAGTGGCGTAGTGGATACTGTAGTAATGAGACCAGTTTGTAGCGACATAAAAATATCTGGAGCGGCAACTTCCACTGCATTGTAACCTGCATCCATCCACCCCCGCTTCCCAGAACCTCCTGCCCAGATAAAAATGATCTGATTCGTTTTGTTCAGGTCCTCGGGGTATATCACTGGTGCATTGGTGAACAGATGTACCCAACCGGCATCACTCCAGGAAAGTAATATAAACCCCCTCTCCTCAAGCAAGTCGCGGAAATAATCTGACATCACATCACGGACATGGTTCAGCTCAGCATCGTTTCGAATGAGCATGGGCATCCGTACCACATCAAATTCGGGTATTATGTACATAAGACCTTCAATAGTAAGCGCAGCCGCATGCAATTGTCCAATTCGCATCTTCCGAACCATATCCGCCTCATCACCCAGGATACCGCCAGCATACAATTTCATTCTTATCTCACCATCAGAAATTTCAGACCAGTCCTCACCCAGTGTTAGCATTGTTTCATGCCAGGGGGAGTTCGTGGGAGCCAACGAACCTAATTTGACAGTCTGAGACCAGACCATAGTTGTCATCAATATGATGACCAGGAGAGCTTTTTGGATATCCTTATTAATCATCATCATCTTCCCCTTCGTCAATCAAAAAATAATCACCAGCATTGTTGAGGTACCATCTTGCTTTTCTTTGGGCAAGGGTGTTCTCAAGTTTGTATTGCGGATAGGCTTCTACATCAACTGATATTGCCTGTTGAAGTAATTTCCGGTAGGCTTCAAGATCCTGACTTTGAATTGCCACGGTTGTAGCCAGTGCGACATGTGGACTTGCTTTGCTGACTTTGGTTAACTCGAGAGCACGGACGTAGTGGGCTCTGGCCTTATCAGGTCCTCCTCCCATCACTTCACTCCTGCTACCATCATAGGTTATAAAAAACTCGTGAAGAGCACCATCCCCATAACTTTCATCCAGTTCGAGACATCTCAGGAGAATTTTCTCAGCATATTTAAGCTCGGCTAACAAGCCCAGGTCTGTCATGGTGATTGATATCGCTCCCATCCAGGAGAGACCTAACCAATACAGGGTAGGTACATCTTCAACTGTCATTTGAGCCAGCGTAACATCGGCCTCCTCGAAGAGTCTCTCTGTAAAATTTGGTGAATCAACCTCCATGGCTCTGAAGGCGTAATCTCTACTGCGGAGATACAACTTTTTAGCATAGGATTTTAATTCCTTGGAACGTTTGGAAGTCCAGGGTGTCAATGTATCTGCAGGTAGTTGTACGAATGCATAAGAGTACTGGGCATATCCCGAAGCCAGAGATAATAGTAATCCCTTATGCTCTGGTGTTTGTTCCAACAGCGCTTCATTCATCTTGAGCCCAAACGGAACCGCATCTGCAACAAATTCTGGTAAATCATCGGTTGCGAATACCCCTGAGGTAGATCCTGAAAGCGCATCAGCAACTGAATTGATTGCCATTTTCTGGACTGAGCAAGAGTATAAACCACTCACTATTAGAATAATGGTAATCAGTTTTCCAGGTTTTCTCATGAGACCTCCCCACATGTAGTGACAGGTTGTGAGAGGATGCCCCCTCAAATTCTTGCATTACATCTTATTAATCAAAATACCATAAACATTGTTTTGAATCCTGCCCCTTGAACAAAGTCAGGAAATTATTTTGAACCAATTGTGTAGCCTGGTAGAATGAATCTAAAATAAATCTGCCTTCATCAAAGAATTACATATTCCACGGCAATGAACTTCACAGTTTTCTACCACCACAAGGCTAATCATTACATGTAAGTATTCCAGTAATGATACTCTCGAGCAACATGAAATACTGTCACAGATGGAACATTTCGCGTTAAATCGTGCATTTGATGAAATAAATGTTTTAAGCAATTTTCTTGCGATTGGCCACATATGTTTTTTGAAGTTGATTGCCAGGATTGTCTATCCTGACTACTTTCGCCCCACGGGGAAGTTGGAAAACACAACGGAAAGTAGGGCGTTCATGAGAGTTCATTCATCTATTCTGGCAATCGTAGTTTTCATCACGAGCTGTGCAACATCACCACCGGCAGCGGATGTAAAGGATTCTGAATATGTAAAGGCGATTGAATCCTGGCATCAAACCAGAAATGAACGACTCAATCAGCCCACAGGCTGGCTTACCCTATCTGGTTTGTTTTGGCTGGAAGAGGGTGACAATCGGTTTGGCAGCAATAATGAGAATCAACTCGTATTTCCTGGAGAGGACGTACCTGGTATCATGGGGGTCCTGCATCTGATTGGTGAGAGTGTATCCATCTCTGTTGCAGATGGTATACAGATATTCATTAATGACACGCTTCGTGTTTCTGATGACCTCAGAAAGGATAGCGATGGTGATCCAGATATTCTCACCTGGAATAATCTCAGCTGGTATATAATAAAGAGGGGTGATCGAATTGGTGTTCGTCTTCGAGATTCACAACATCCCAACTTTATAAACTTCAAACCAACAAAACTATTCCCAATTGACAGCAACTGGAAGATCACCGCAAGATTGGAGACATTTGACACCGTCAGAACGGTTGATATTGTAAACGTTCTTGGTGATACCAGTCCTGGATCAACCCCAGGTATACTACATTTTGATATAAATGATCAATCCTTCACACTCACTCCTTTGGCGGATCCTGGAGACAAAAACTATTTCATCATATTTGGAGACGCCACCAATGGATTAAGTACTTATGGTGCAGGAAGATTTCTGGTTATCCCTGCAGCTGATGAAACAGGTAATACCTACATTGACTTTAATAAATCCTACAACATGCCCTGTGCCTTTTCACCGTACGCCACTTGTCCACTACCACCTGAGGAAAACCAATTACCCATCGCGGTAGAAGCAGGTGAATTGGACTACTTATTAGACAGTGGGCATTAGTATCATTTTCTAATCCCGGATTACATACAATATCAATCAAAGCTTGCTCAGCTCTTGTTTGAACCTACATTTAGCTCAAATTAAATCAACCGGGGAAGCACATTATTAACCATATATTTGATATGATAAACCAACAATATGAGGAGTTCACAAGATGATGAGAAATGTTGCTCTCGGTCTTATTGTACTGGCAGCTGTAGGCTTACTGTCAGCCATCGTTTCTGTAATGATGGGAAGCACAATCCTTGGAGTTAGTGCAGAGGAGTTTTCGCGAATCTGTTCGAACCTGGCATTAATAGCCATCGCTCTGGCAGTCTGGTTTAAAAAAGTCAGCTTCTCCGACGAATAGACTCACTGTACCCTGTAATGTGGAAACATTAAACAGAAAGACCTCATCAAATGATGAGGTCTCTTTGTTTATGCTCCGGAGGAGAGATTTGAACTCCCAACCTAGTGATTAACAGTCACCCGCTCTACCATTGAGCTACTCCGGAATCTCTAAAAAGCTCGCGAATATAAACTTCGTCATAAGGGCTGTCAACTGCTTACAATGTGATTTTCT
>JAERTG010000132.1 GCA_016845065.1 Fidelibacterota bacterium
CCCAGTGGGAAAAGTCAGAAGCGGCTGCGGACCTCATCTATCCGGTCTTCCGTGAACTGGCCTACCAGGCAGCTCAGGGAGATATCCTTCATAATGATGATACCACCATGAAAATTTTGTCCCTGATGCAGGAAAACAAGGACAGAACCGCTGGTGAAAGAACCGGGATTTTTACCACGGGGATCCTCTCCCGAATCGGTGATGACAGACAGATTGCCCTGTTTTATACCGGCCGCAAACACGCTGGTGAAAATATCAGCGATCTATATCGGCAAAGGGATACCGGCAGGGTGGCGCCGGTTCAGATGTGCGATGCCTTGTCCCGCAATGTTAGCGAAGAGTTCAATGCGATTTTGTGCAACTGTTTGACACACGCCCGCAGGAACTTTGTAGACGAGATTGAGAATTTTCCTGAAGAAGCAGCCCATGTCATCGAGGTCCTCGCTAAAGTTTACAGCAAAGATGCTGAGGCTAAAAAGGAAAAGATGACACCGGACCAGCGGCTGGCGCACCATAAAGAGCACAGCAGCCCTCTGATGGAAAAACTCAAATCATGGCTGGATCGCCAGACAGAAGAGAACCTGGTAGAGCCGAACTCCGGGCTCGGCAAGGCAATCGCCTACATGACCAAACACTGGGCCAAATTGACACGGTTTTTGGAAATACCGGGAGCCCCTCTTGATAACAACATTTGTGAACAAAGCTTGAAACGCTGCATTCTACATCGGAAAAACTCATTGTTTTACCGAACTGAGCATGGAGCTTTTATCGGCGACATGTTCATGAGCCTTATTCATACCTGCACGCTGATTCGAGTCAATCCTCTTGATTATCTGATCACATTGCTAGAGAACTCCTCCGAGCTATTCAAATCCCCTTCAAAATGGCTGCCCTGGAATTTTATGGAAAACGTTCCGTAAAATCAGCTGCGGCACCGGAATTTTTAATTTTTCCAACCGTGCCCCGGTTAAAAATTATCGGCTACACACGCTTGCCGAAGGTACACCAAGTATTGGAATTGAAATGCTTGCAAACAGAATTTCTTCTAATAAAATAACTCCAGATCTGTTCTCGTCTGTTATTTCTATTGAGAATGATTTGCTAAGTGCCAAATTGGTAGAATATGAGCGCCATTCACGAATATTATATGGTTGTACCTTTGCTTTTCTGCTGTTGGGAATTGGATCATTGGCGGAAGTTCCTATGATGGGGCAATTCGGTTTTGTTGGATATGTTGGTTTAGTTGGTGGATTGTGTATGGCTGTATTATGCCCATTCATTGCAAAACAACTTCAAAATCAATTTTATTGTAGGCTTTCAACCGTTATTAAAACGTCGTCCAACAATTCGCTTGCAGCCGGGGCTCTTACCTCCACGCGAAATCAGAGGATCACGGGTCGGACCGAGACAACAATTGATAAATATTAAGAAAAGTATTAAAAATAGACTCAAAAACGTCTTAGGCTAACGATTTCGACCCCAAAAACAGTACTTTAAGACTCAAAACTGATGTCAAACAACCCAAATGCACACGGGCAAGCCGGTGATTTGTGATCGTTGAGCTTGGTTTGACCCAATATCAAGGTCTATTTGACCTGAGTTCCGGGGGACTTATAGAAATCGATCTTGAAGGGTTTCAGTTCCCTTCAGGATCAGGTTGCTGTTGACCCTTGCACAAAGACAGATTTTGATATAAGTAGAATTCTGTAACGTTCACCAAGGTAAGCCCAGACAATTCTCTGGCATCCTCTGCAGATAACTGCCGGTCCTTACAAGAGGCAAATTAAATGATACCGGAAAATTCCATATTTTTATCCACCAACATTCATCTGCTTGAAAAACGATTCTGTCTCTCCTATTTCAAAGATTATTCCTGTGTGGAGTATTTCCTGGATACCCGGGATTCAGGCCGCCATGTCTCTGAAAACCTCATCCTTTCCAGAGATGACCGCTCAAAAGGTCTTTATATCTCTAAATTTTACCCCAGGCTTTTTCAAGAAAAGACCTCCAAATATCTCTCTGCTGCCTGTTTTTACCTCATGGTTCACCATGCAGCACACCTCTTTCATTTAAAGGATCTGTGCAGGGTATGGCTGGAAACCGATACCCTGGTGTATAAGGATTTTTATGCCAAGCTCAAAGAGTTTGAATTTGACATTACAAGTTCACGGGTCGGGGGAAAAGTCTGCCTCAAAGGGGTCTTTCATGATCTTCCCATTCACTGCCGGGAGATCGCATGTCTGCCGGATCTTTACCTGTTCTCCTGATGATGGAAGACGAAAAGGGCGTTGTCTGAGCCTCGATCAAGGAAACAGTTATTCGGCATAGCAATAATCACCCACTTTACCGCTATACCCTGCGCCTCCATCAGGCTGGGTTTGGGACTTGCCTTGACTTCCGTATACCGAAATCATAGGCTCACCCTTAAGAACATGTGCCGTGCCCGGCACACACAAGCCAAATGAAGCGGTTGATACCGCTTATTTGGAAATGTTATGTATCAAAGGGATATTCAACATGGACGTAGATAAGATAATAAAGAACTTTGAAGATCATCAAAGAAAACAACAAGAAGAGTTAAAGAGAAAACATGAAGAACAATGGAAGCTAATAATCAATCAAGCCCAAAATATAGAAGAATTTTTAATAGATGCAGTTCTGCCAGTATTTGAGGAGGTTAGAGAGAAGATTGTTTCCGCTGGTTATCCGTGTAATATTGATGAGAAATATAGCAAAGTTAAAAAAGTATATGATTTTGAATCAGAAAAAGAATATTGTTTAGAGTTACAATTCAATGTTTCTTTTGATAAAAATTTTTCAGGTTTTACTGGTACCTATTTAAAGTATTTAGGTGATTTTAACAATGAGACCATAGAGGTTGAAATTAAAAAGGACAGCTCAGACAGGCCCATAAAAGATACCCCTCGTGAAATTTCCTGTTTTAATAAAATGTTAATTGAAGAAAAAACAGAAGAACTCTTACGGGCTGTTTTCTCAACAAAATAATTTACATAACAAATAGACAACAATAAGGATTTACGACCATGCCAACGCCAATTTATTACCATTTCCAGCAGCACTTCAATGTACCCGCCCGCAAGGCGTTTGAATGGTGCACAACCTATACACCTGGAGACCACGCGCTCATGGGCGAGAAGGATGTCAGCCGGATGATCGAAAACATCACCGACCGAACCATCATTTTGACCGACACGTTCAACATAGGTGCCGACAATCAAATTGAAAAGCAGAAACTCGTACAGATTTACCCGGAGATACTATTCTGGACAAGTACGCACCTAAGCGGTGTTTGTCAATAAAGTTGTCGCCTAAACCATATTTTTTTTATGCAAAATAATCAGGTCAAGTCCTGGCAATTGGTTTTTCCCCTTACCCCCAAAAACTTTTAACTTCGTTCCAGGATAAGTCAAGGAAAAAACCGGTTCCTCCCAAAGGGTCCCTCCCGTTTTTTCCTTGACTTATCCCTCCACTACGCTTGTTTTTTTTGGGGGTAAGGGGAAAAAATTGAGGATTTAAGGGAGAGGCAAAAATGCTAATTACGCTGCTGCCTCAGCCCGATCCTTAACTTTATTTGGGTTAAGGGTTACCTGTGTTATCATATCCCAATTCCTGATATCCTTACTCCAGCGTTTCGGATTGCTTGCTTTCGCTCTTTGATAAACCCTTTTCCGATTTTCCAAAATCGTTTTATCAATCCCGGTATGCCTGTCATTGGGAGTGACAAATTTGATCCCGCTGTGCCGGTGATGGTTATTATACCAGCGGACAAATGTTAAGACCCAGTCCCGGCTTGCCTCTATGCTTTCAAAAGGCTTTGAGGGATAAGCCGGGGTGTATTTTAACGTCTTGAACAATGCCTCAGAATACGGGTTGTCATTGCTCACCGAGGGACGACTGAATGATGGAATAATACCCAGATGCTGGAGGGTAGACAGCATGGTGGCTCCCTTCATTGGAGATCCATTATCTGAATGAAGAACAATTTCCTTGCCGCTCACACCTTCTGACAGCCAGGCTCGTTTCACAAGCTGGGAAGACAGCTCATCACTCTGCCTTTCATGGACTTCCCAGCCAACAATTTTACGGCTATAAATATCTGTAATCATATAAAGGTAATAAAACTGGCCCTTCACGGCTGCCGGCAAATAGGTTATGTCCCACGTCCAGACCTGGTTCGGCTTTGTGGCTGTGAAACCCTCCGGCTTCTTCCGTTTGCAGGATTGTTGTCGACCACGATGTACTTGCTGGCCATTTTCTCTCAATGTCCTGTAGAAACTTGATTCAGATGCCACGTAAACTCCTTGATCCGCAAGCATGGGAACAATCTGGGATGGCGGCAGGCTCCCATACTCTGTGCTATTGCAAATACTTAATATCTTGCACTTTTCTTCATCAGACAGCTTGTTGGCCGGTATCTTTTGTGTGCAGGGGCGTTGGTCTTCTATTTTATCGGCGGGCCTGGCCTGCCATCTTTGGAATGTCCGTTCTGAAATCCTCAATACCTCACAAGCCATACTCTGTCGAGCCCCTGTATTACAGGCCTCTTTTATCAAAGATACGGTCATTGCCTTATCTTGTGCTGAAATCATTCGTCCTCTTGATCCCCCCAGATTTCCTGGGCTTTTTTTTTCAGTACAAGAAGGGCTGCAGCCTCGGCCAATGCCTTTTCTTTCCGATTCAATTCTTTTTCAAGGGCCCGGGTTTTTCGTTTTAGTTCCTGCTCTTTTTGTTTGGCCTTTTTCAAGTGCTCACGATCAGGGCTCTTCCTACAGCCTGAAATACAGTCTTTTTTCCATTCTTTGAGTTGTTCCGGATAGATGCCATGTTTCCGACAATATTCACTTTTTTCAGCTTCACTCATCGGGGCGGTTGCTAATACTGCTTCAAACTTTTTTTTGGCTGTCCATTGCTTTTTGTTTTTTCTTGAACCCACTGTTGTCCCATTCATCTTTTTATATTGCCTGATCCAGGTTGCTACCGTTGATTCCGGTACGTTTGCTTCTCGTGCAAAACTTACCACGGTGCTATCCGGATTTAAAAGAATTTTCTGGATCATTGACTCTTTAAACTCTTGGGTATATTCCACTTCCAATTTCCTTTACCCGCCCTGTTCAAATTTGAAAATTTCGTACCGGGTAAAGCCGACAACTATCCTGACACATAGGGC
>JAERTG010000133.1 GCA_016845065.1 Fidelibacterota bacterium
CAGTAACACCCATTGGGTCAAAACCTGTCAAAAAGCGGTATCAAAATACCCGGCAATTATTAGAAAATGATTTGAGAGATATTAGACTTCCACTAGGATTTTACCCCTTGCACCGACTAATGCGATTTTAAACACCACCTACCATCAGACTTTTCCAGGGTGGTTTCAACACCACCAAAGCGTGACGATTTCAACACCACTTTTAGAGGCGGTATTGGTCTTTGACTTGGATTCGGACACCGATTCCTCCCCACCAAGATACCCGGTTTAATCCAGCCTCTTTTCTTTGCTCCATTCTTTCGGCAAGCTGATTTTTTACACCATAACGATCGCCGTCTAAAAAGGTCAAGAGCAAATTACCGGAATCATCGCGGCTTAACTCACAGTTCTGGTTGCTGAACATGCTCGTTCGAATCGTCGACAAAACACATTTCCAGTCCTCGGGGCTTTGCCATTCACGGCAGCACAGGATGGATCTGAAATAATCAATGGTCATTCTGGCAAGCATCACACAGTAGTAATGAAATTCCACCTTCTCAGGAGAAGTTCCGATGGGCTTGTTGAGATAATAGTTTTCAATCAGATCCTTGATGCCTGTCTCAACCGGCCACCGGATATGGTATGAATTCAGTATTTTGATGGCACTGTAGTCGGTATGTGTGCTCCCAAAACACCGTGTTTCCATGGTTTCCTTATTCTGTTTGACAATAAAACGAAACCCTTTTCCGGTTTCAGGTAAGATGAAATCACGGCTTGCAATGCGATAGTTTTCTTCGTAATCCTGCCATGTTTCCTGCTTGATGGTTTCTTCTTTCCATTTCTTGATTTTCGGATTCTGTTTCAAACACATGGTGATGTGGGAATCAGACCGCACCATGAGGTAAATCAATTGTTTTTCTCCGGTATATTCAGAATCCGCGTAAATTTCTTCGATCACATCCACGTCAATGATTTTGAAAAGATTTTCCTCGCAAAATTTGAATAACGCGGAAGGAGCACGGGACCTGCCTTCGCAATATGCGATATTGATGATGGTGTTATTCATGCTGTCCCAGATGATCTGGGGCCGGTGGGCATACACCAGATTACCGTTTTTGTCCGGTGACTTGGACAATGCCTTGTCGTCAGGATACCGGCTGTCGCAGGGGTCACAGTGGTAGTCCACGGCCACGTGTTTGCCTTCAATCAGATTGAGCTCCCTGGCCCGGCAGGATGCATCATTTCGCAATTTCTGAAGATGCTCAAACCGCAGTGTGTCAAAAGAATCATAGAAACGGCTTTTCCCGGGGTTTAAGGAGAGTCCCGCGCCAATTGCCACAGACCGGTCTGAATTCATGGTATAATCATGGATGGTTGGGAAACCGGCAATAATGCGCAGAACATTCACAATAATATTGTTTGTGATGTCGGTCGGCCGGAAGTTCCCGGGACCATATGTGTGGAGTGCTTCCACAACGCCTAATTGATCGAGAAAGGGGGCGGCAATGATGGCGCCGGGATTACTGATGGATACCTTACGATGAAACAGGGTTTTGGCAAAACGGCTGAATGACGGATTCACTTTGAGCCTGGCTTTTTGAATCAAATCGGGAATGCGTGACTTAACAGATTCATCTGGCGTTGTGTCTTTTTTCCCCACCTTGCTGGGAACAGGGACGGACAGAACTCCCCGAATAGGAACAGGCTTTTTAATTTTCGACAATTCCCACCGTCTATAAACTTTTTGAACGTTGGCCTTTGAACATTTCAGGTCCAGCGCCTTCATCATTTTAGGAACGGACAGGGAAGGGTTCATAAGCCGTTGTTCAATGATTTGAAGTTCAAGTTCGGAAGAAATTTTTGCTCTGGTTCGACCCTGCTGGACCAGGTCTACCAACCCCCATACGCCATAAAACATATACCGGTCCTTAAGCACATAAAAACGATTGGGAGAGATTCCGAACCGCGTAAGAACCGGGCGAACCTGACGTTTTTTGGGGATTTGAGAAAGGGTTTTCATCAATTCGACACGTTGTTGTAGATGATCGCGATTGAAATTTAAAAAGTTTTTCCGCCGACTGTCGGCATCATGCACCGCCTTTTTCCGGGTTTTTTGTCTGGCTACGGAATTGAGGATATGCTGAAGTTCTTTGAAGTAGCCGATATCTTTTTCTTTCATTCGATGTCCGTACCCATGGCAACGTTGAACCAGACGGATTATTTCCAAATCCCCTCCAGGAATGCCAAGCGCTTCAGCAATCCGTAATGCATGGTTGGATCGTTCATGGGGTCTGGCGCGTTTAATCAAAACAATGAGCTGCTCAAGTCGAGCGTCGATATCCACAAAAGTAAGTTTCGGTAGAAGACCTACAGCTCCGCAATCAACAAAGGATTGCTCCAATTCCAACAGTTTTTGCCTGCTTATGCCGTGTGATTCCGCAACACTTCTTTGGCTGTTTCTTGTGGTCCAGAAACAATAGAGTGCATCATAAGAATTGAAAAATGGCTCGTCCTCATATTCGAATGGAACAGGCGACTTCGATCTTGCCAAGGCACTTCTCACTCGATGCGGAATTTTCTCGAAATACTTTCTCGTGGACTCCGTAAAAACCATCTTATCTGCATGCCCTAAAAAGTATGTATTTTGAGCCAAAATACGGTATATGTGTATTATGGAAATAATACACAATATTTCGGTGGATTTCAAGGCATTTTTAGGGTTTTTGCAGAAAATATGCATTTTTTGTGGTATGATCGGAAAACCGTTTAGAACTATCAAATCGATAAGTTTTTACATCTTTTCAAATTGTTATGCGGTTTGATCTTTCTTTACGAAGGTGCGTCTAGCAGTGATTGAAAGGTGCGTACGATTTCACATATACGGATAAGGCAGAAAAAGCTCGCTTTTTGCGGTACTGATATTCAAGCGTATTTAGCACATGGTGGCATCATAAACCACGTGACATCAAGATGTTAGATAATATTTGTGATTGATTCTTCCAAAATGCAGCGTTACTTTTGGCAATATTTGGATCCGGTGGAATGGCACTCCCAGCGGCCTGGAAAAGTCTGATTATAGGTACGATTCAGGATATTACTGAAAGTAAACATGCAGAAGAAGAGATTTATCAACTTAACCAGTTCAGGGAATTAATAATTGATAATGCCAATATCTGGTTGAATGTGCTCGATGATAAAGCAAATGTCGTTGTC
>JAERTG010000134.1 GCA_016845065.1 Fidelibacterota bacterium
TGTTATTAATACGTTGAGAGGTGGTGATGATTTCAGAACAGGTAACTGGCAGGGTTATTATGGAGTCGACTTTGATGCCACCATTGATCTGGGTGGTGTCTACGACATTGAAAAACTGGGTGCTGGTTTCTTTCAGGATGAGAATTCATGGATACTGATGCCATTGTGGGTAAGTTTTGAAAGCTCCATGGATGGTGAAAACTATCAAAGCTTAGGACGTGTGGATAATCAGGTGGATGAACGTACCCAGGGAGGCATTAAGCAGGATTTCGTCTTGGATGTGACCACAAAAGCAAGGTATTTAAGGGTTGTAGGTAAGAACAGGGGTGATTGCCCGGAATGGAATAAGGGAGCAGGTAACCCCTGCTGGATTTTTGTGGATGAGGTCTGGTTCCAATAGACCAAATCTAATAATTCAAACATAAACAGCCACAGCGATTGAAATCAATTGCTGTGGCTGTCTTGGTTACGAGTGTTTCCTGATGTAAAAGTAAAAGTCTAGGACTCCTTCATGGTGGACACCACACCGTTTACTTCATTGGCTACATTACGGTTATATGTAAATGCCATTTCCTGATAGTTGACCAGATCAACGATGGTGCCTATCAGGCAAAGTCCACCGGTAAACAGATATAAGATTCCCATGCCAATCTGTCCCACAAGAAAACGCTGTACTCCAGCCACCACAATAAATCCCAACAGGGTGGTGAGTAATATCAGATTGGGTTCTTTCCTGCGACTCCGATAAATATTGGCAAAATTATGCAGTTGTTTGTCATCATAATCTTTCACGAGATTTTGAATGTATGCCAGTTCTTGTCCCTGAAGATCAGGCATGATTTGTAAAATATGTGTCATAGTATTAATTGTTAGTGATGTTATAATTGTTTTTAATGGATTGTCTTATCAGAGTGATGATTCGAAAGCTGAGTATGAGGACAGCTGGGATTCCCAATGGATGGCACCGTATGGAATCCATAATATTACCATGATAGAAATGTGCAATGGAGCGTCCCAGGCCGCAGCCCGGACAATATGAAAATCCCAGATTGCTGAAGAGGCAAAGACTGTGGTGGTGATCACCGGGTTCCAGAAACACTAAAGAAACCAGTGCTGTTATCCAGATAATGGCCTCAAGGTTCTTTCTGAGAAAATATGTCAGGCTATTCAGTTTCATTGAAAAATGGGAAAACGCTCATAAAGATAAGCCAAAAAAAAAGCTGCTTACCCAAGGCAAGCAGCTTTTTTTATCAACTATTCCCATTAATGCATGGGGTATTTTTTAAAGATTTCACTTGATTTCATGAGAATATCCACATATTGTGCACGACGGTAAGCAAAAGGATCTTTGATTTTTTTCTTGGATAAGTTCCCGCGGAACTCCTCAAGTTTGCTGTATTGTTTATTTGCCATCCAAATCTCCATGTCTTCCAGCATTTTGGTTATTTGCTGAGGGCCATGTTTGTAAATAGCACTTACAACTTGTACCGCGTTGGCACCGGATAGTATCATTTTTATAACATCCTCACCTGTGAAGATACCACGGTTGGCACAAATATCAGCTTCAATTTCCCCATACAATATGCCCACATAGCGCAAAGGCAAACGTGCGTCGAATTCTGTGCTTAAATTGTATGGAAAATGCATTTCTTCCAGATCCACGTTGATGTCGGGTTGGAATAGTTTATTAAACAATACGAAGCCATTCACACCTTTTTTATCCATTTCATTGAATGTGTACAAAGGATTGGTATAGAAAGGGCTTAGTTTTACACTTACAGGAATATTAACGGCAGCTTTTACCCGCTCAATGATATCCAGCTCAGCATTCAGAATGGATCTGCCTTCCATTTCAAACTCCTTAGGATTGTTGTAAAGGTTAAGCTCAAGTGCATCAGCACCGGCTTCTTCCAATTTCTTGGCATATTCAGTCCAGGTGTCATCGAATACAGCGTTTAAGCTCGCAATCAATGGAATGTCTACAGTTTTTCTGGCATCCTTAAAATGCATCAAAAACTCTTCCGGGCCTGATTCGTACACATCATTTGGAAACAAGGAAGTCATTTCAGCATGACGTTCATTATAATCAGTCATCCCCTGATCCATCTCCAGATTTTCCAATTGAATTTGTTCTTCAAAAAGGGATTTATATACGATGGCTGCTGCACCTGCTTCCTCCAGCTTCTTAAGCATCTTCAGATCGGTCACAAGGTTACTGGCACCAACGATTACTGGGTTTTTCAGTTCAAGTCCTAGGTATTTGGTACTTAAATCCATAATTATAGCGTTTGAGTTATAAAATATTTGTGGAGCTGTAAAATTATAATATTTTCACGTTGGATAAACTGAGGCATTAATCTAAATTCATTTTAAATTGATACAATCGCCTGTGAAATTCAATAATAGCTGCAAAAATCAGGTCTTAAATGACTAATTTTGCGTGACTTTTTTTACATCAGAAAATAACTAACACTTTCTAAATAAAATAATTATGGGAAGAAAGAAAAGATTTACAACTTGTGACGGTAACTTTGCCGCAGCACATGTTGCTTATATGTTCAGTGAAGTAGCAGCAATCTATCCAATTACGCCATCATCAACCATGGCCGAGTATGTGGATGAATGGGCTGCCTATGGGAAGAAAAATATTTTTGACGAAACAGTTAAAGTAGTTGAAATGCAGTCGGAAGGCGGCGCAGCAGGTGCTTTACATGGTTCATTACAATCAGGTGCTTTAACATCAACTTTTACAGCCTCACAAGGACTGTTGTTGATGATCCCCAATATGTACAAAATTTCAGGTGAGTTGTTACCTGCCGTATTCCACGTAAGTGCGCGTAGTTTGGCAGCTCAGGCCCTGTCAATTTTTGGAGACCACAGTGACGTGATGAGTACACGCCATACCGGTTTTGGTATTTTGGCCACCGGAAGTGTTCAGGAAATTATGGATTTGGCACCCATTGCTCACCTGGTGTCCCTGAGATCACGTATCCCATTCTTACATATGTTTGATGGTTTCCGTACTTCTCATGAAATCCAAAAAGTAGAGTATTTTGAGCATCAGGATCTGGAGCACCTTTTCCCATGGGAAGATGTACAGAAATTCAGAGACAATGCCTTGAATCCTGAGCATCCTGTAACCAGAGGAACTGCACAAAACCCTGATATCTATTTCCAGGCCCGTGAAGCTTCCAACCGTTTCTATGATCCAATTCCGGATTTGGTAGAAGAGTATATGCAGGAAATCAAAAAACTGACCGGTAGGGAATACCACCCATTTACCTATTACGGTGCTGAAGATGCTGAAAATATTGTGGTAGCCATGGGTTCTGTTACTGAAACCATTCGCGAAACTATCGATTATCTGGTGTCAAAGGGTGAAAAAGTAGGTTTGGTGTGTGTTCACCTCTACCGTCCGTTTTCTCCTAAGTACTTCATGAATGCCATGCCAGAATCAGTGAAACGGATTGCTGTTCTCGATCGTACCAAAGAACCAGGTGCCAACGGAGAGCCTATGTATCTTGATATTTGCGAAGTATTCTATGGAAAAGAGAATGCCCCTGAAATTATTGGTGGT
>JAERTG010000135.1 GCA_016845065.1 Fidelibacterota bacterium
AGTACAGTTGCCTGAGAGGCATTCTGAGCATTCTGTTGGGTCATGGACGACATTTCCTCGAGACTACTGGAAACTTCTTCCAAGGTGCTGGATTGTTCATTGGTTCCCTCAGCCAGTGATTGGCTCCCAGAAGCTATCTGGACTGAGGCAGAGCTAACTTGCTCAACAGCTGAGCTTACCTGCCCCATCGCCACATCGAGAACCTGAAGGGTATTATTTACATTTTCCTTTAGTTCAGCAAAATTGTCGGTGAAATCTTCGTCAATTTGCTGGGTGAGATCTTTATTCGCAGCGGCCCGCATCAGATTAGCTACTGTTTCAACAACATAGTTGGTTTCGTTCATCGTGGCATCGATATCAGATATATCGGTGATATTTTCCATTGCACCTACTATCTCACCCTTTTCATTTTTCAAGGGTGTTCCAGTGTACTGAATCGGTATGAAAGTTGACGGATTGGGGTTGGCAACGGTCTTTTCTGTTACGATTGCATCCTTACGCATGGCTTGGCCGACCGCACACTTATCGGTGTTGCAGTGATCTGTTTTAAAAATATCATAACATTTCTTACCGACGCACTGCTCCTGAGTTAAACCGCCAATTGCGGCACCAGCTGGATTCATAAATTCAATCTTAAAATTCTCATCAACGGTCAAAATGGGAGTTGGTATTTTATTTAGAATATCCACCTGATCTTTGATATTCTTAACCATTACCTGCAACGATTTACCCAGTTGGCCGGTCTCATCTTCCGAGGTGATTTTGATTTCCTCTTCCAAGTGACCTCCGGCAATAATATCAGCTGAAGCTGCCATGCTCTTGATGGGATTCACGACAATTATTTTTGTCACTATGTACAGTAGTCCAGTGGATAGAATGACTAAAACCCAGGCAACACTACTTAGGACCAATGTGTTGCTAGAATTTCTTCTTAATATACCAGATGTTGAAATTGACGTTGCTAATACTCCATATAAATCGCCAGCAGGATTGTCTTCATGGCAATCCAGACATTCTTCGTCAAGGAGGATTGGATTATAACAGGTTATGATTCCATTCCGGTAGGTGGATTGATCGACGGTCTGCATTTGGCTGGATTGCACCATTTGCAAATATTCGTTGTTTAGGTGCTCCTCTGACAACTTCGGATCACTTGAGGTGAAGACATCAAATTCAGCCCCTAACAGGGAAACTTGCTTGATTGTTGCACTTTCGGCAGTATTGATAATAATTTCTTCAACAGCGTCCATATCACCTTGGAGCATGGAATACTGAATGCTTTGCTTGATTAAAGCGGAGGAATGTTTTATATCTTCAATTTTAGAATGCAGGTCAATTTGATTTTGACGGTTTATCAATAAATAAAATGAACTACCCAGCAGCAGACAGATTGTAATAAATATCACCATTGGCATTTTGACTCCAATTGATATCTGTCTTAATTTTCGCATTTTTAATTGCATAACAAACTCCAGCTCTTCTCCTTTTTTTTCGACCTGTAGGTGAGATCTCTTAAGTTTTAAATCAGATCTCATATCTCATTTTTTAATATTTATATCAATTGTTAAAAACTCGGGACCAATTGCAAAAATCCTCCACTCTCAGAAGCTTCCAAAGAGCTCTGGTATACTAAGCGCAATTCCAGACCTTTTGCCAAAGGCCAACCGATTCCGGTGCTAAGTCTTCGAATATTTTCAGAATGCAGATCACCTTCAGAAAAATGATCATAACGTGCATTAAGAAAATAATTGCCCCTGTCGACAAGCCCTTCCACATAGTAGCCTGAGCATGTGTGGGTCACATTCTCGATCAGATTGAATTCTTTGATGATATACTCCCCCTTCAATTCAAACAAACGATACTCAAACTGTAGATCAAAACCCTGCAAATTCATGTCAACCTGGTTTTCATCATTAAAAAAACCTGCTCCTGAGAAACCCACCTCTACAGAATGTCCCAGGAAGAGTCCGAGACGACCACCCAGGGAATAGTCCAGTTCAATAGACACCGGGTCCCCTGATGCTGGTTCTATTTCGTAGCCGAAACCATTTGTACGAAAGGCAACGGCATTAAATCTTTGATTTTCGACGTAGCCTAAAATACCATGATCGTTCCAAGCATTATGGCTTTCCTCAACCACAATAGGTGTTGAGATCAGTTTTCTATCAACGGATGGATAAACCTGCCAATCAAGACCAAAGGGAATATCAAATTGTCCTATTAGAATACCTGAGTGATCTATTCCGTTTTTCACTCTTAGGTGATCTCCTTCGTTTCCAAATAGGCGGAGGTCGATGATAAAGGCACCCAACCCAAAGGTTTCGCTGTCTGGATCAAAGGCAATAGCTGTTTCAACGCTAACAAAATCTCCAATAGAGTTTCCAATACCGAGTTCAACCTGGTTGATTGTAAAACCGTCCAATCCGTTTGTGTGGAAGATGAGATCTCCAAAACCGCTTATTGTTAGTTGGGATCCCTCAACATTTTCCACGCTGGCCTCAACCTCCACTGGCAGAACTTCAGATTCTTGTGATGGATAATTGTTCGCGCTCATCAGGAGAAGCCCAAAACCCAATAACAGCGAGAGCCTGACCATTTTGTTTAGTGCGTTCATGCTGACTGGCTTCCAACTTTATTTATGAGTGTTATGTCACTTGCGGTTAATACGTTCTCAATATTCAGCAATATTTTGACAGAACCCTTGGATTTGGCCATTCCCCGGATAAAATCAGTTTTCAAGGCTGTACCAAAAGATGGGGCATCTTCAATATCATCACCCGTGATATCTAAAACCTCTGAAACGCTATCCACCAGGACACCGATCTGAAGCGATGTATCTTCGAAAGCAACATCAACTACAATGATGCAGGTCTGGTCCGTATCTTCAGTACCTGCGATATCAAATTTTGAGCGCAGTTCCACTACTGGAATGACCTTACCTCGTAAGTTGATCACGCCTCGAACAAAGTTTGGTGTTTTGGGAACTGCAGTGATATCCATGAGGCCGATAATCTCTCGCACCTTAAGGATCTCGAGTCCATATTCTTCCTCCGCCACACAGAAGGTTAGGTATTTCCCTTCCTTGCTCTTAGAAGCCAGGATTTCCTTCTGAAGCGTTTCCTGAGGAACAGTTACTTTAGATTGTGTTGACATGTTATCTCCTACCTAATCCAAATGTTATACAACTTTGCAATTTTTATTAGGTCAGACTATCTATTCCCAGACGGTCTTTTCTTGTCAGGTTTTAGTGGTACATTTTGCATTGTCAATTATCGGAATTTCAAAAATCTGGAATTAGATGCCTCAGAGTCAACTAACCTGGATGTGCACGATCATTCTTTTCAGTATCAAGTGACAAGTAATCTCAGCTAGTGGTAAAATCCTAGTTGACCCACTGGCGTAGTAGGAGGGGCTAATCTCACAAATCGATCCGGATTTGAAAACTAGACCCTCCCCTCAACTATCTTCTCAGATCAAAAGTCATCAAAGTCATCATCACCAAGTGGGATGGCGACTTCAAGCTTCTTGTGTTTACCATTGCCATTTTTTGAGGCTACGGCTTTCTGAGCAAGGTTCTTGGCATCCATCTGTTCAGCTTTTTTCTGCCGAGGTGCGCTTGCGGCCGGTTCGCGCTGACTGGTGCTCAAAGTAAACTCACTAATCATTGCATTTAATTCCTCAGCCTGACTGTTCAGTTCCTCGGAGGCACTGGCAGATTCTTCTGAGTTTGCGGC
>JAERTG010000136.1 GCA_016845065.1 Fidelibacterota bacterium
GTCCTATATCGCTTAGCTCTGGTTCTTTAGCAGTTCCTGAGATGGCCTGATGAAAAATAATTTTACCCTCTGTATCCACCGATGCAACCACAAGACCAAGCGAATCTGTCGGTAGGTCGTAACCCCCTCTGATAGCAAACAACTTTTCTTTTGTGGCAAATGCCACATCCATCATTTTAAGCCGACCTCGATCCACCTCGATATCCGTAAGCAAATTTAATATGTTGGTAGAATCGTTTTTGTTGTTAATGAGCAAGCGGGTAAAATCAGATCCTTTGGTTACCAATAATCCAAAAGGACCAGCAAGAACCACCGCTCCCACATCCAGTAGATTGAAATTCTGACTTCTGGTATATTTTTCTGAAAACTTGTCAAGGTTAAAACCAGTCAAGGTCAAGTCATTTCCATCCAGTAATATAGTACCGTTAATGGATCGGGAAATATTCTCCCATCCTTTGCCTGCTCCTGATAATTGAATGTCAGCATTTAAATGACCCTGAATAACCGCTTCTTTATTCATTCGCTCGAATAATTGATCAAAATTGAATTCCCTGGCCGAATAGCTTATACTGAAAGATGGTATGTCATCAAATGGTGACACCAGGATTCTCCCTTGACCTTCTTTGAACAAATGCTGGCTTTTATTGATCAGCATATCAAAACGCCCATATTTAATATCAATATCAGTTTGAAAATCAGTTATGTAAAGATTTGACGCAATCAGTTTTCGGGCTTCTATTTTGCTTGTGGCTGAAAGAGAGGCATAAGGATTTTGAATCCTTTCCGAATCATAATACAGGTTCTCCAGGCTTAATTTCATCCGATCACAATACAAGGTGTCCCTACTGAATTGAAATACTGAATTCTTAAGAGTCACATCTATATAATCGAAAAGAGTTGAATCGGATTGGTCAGCGAAAATAATACGGTTATCGACAACAGTGGTGAGACTTGAACTAGCTCCAAAAATACTGTCATGCCACATATAATTTAAATAGTAGGCCGGGTTTAACTTCGTAAAAATGGCATTGTTTCTGATGGAATCAGGAGCGCCTATGCTGCTATAATAGATGCACCCACCAAATAAACTGTCATTTTCAAAATAAATATCAAAGTTATTGGCATCAATCTTAAGAGTAGAATCGATTTCAGTAAATTCCAGATAACCATTATACAACTCAACGGGAGGTAGGAAACCCTCAATTTCAGCAAAGCAATGCCTGAAGTCAATTTTCATTTCAGGAATCTGACGAAATGTACCTAGCGAACTGGTTTTTAATTGTGCGCTCAATTCCATATCAATACCCTTAAAAGGATAGGGGAAATTATCCTCGATCGAGCTGTTGTCTGGACGTAAAAATCGCATCAGCTCCACCAGATCAAACTCGCCATCACTAATCTGCAAATTGCAATGAATTTGTTCATCCTCTGGTGAGAAAAACTGAGGTAGCCCATGGAAATCACCATCCAGGCTTATGCTGGTGTTCAATATATCAAGTTTAAGCTGATCAAGATGTAGTGAATCCATTCGACCGCTGATTTGGCCATCCAGCTCATGCAACTCAATAAGGTCCTTGATAGTAAATTTCAAGTTCTCAGACTTAAAATTGAAAGGATTATCATGTTGAATTTTCCAGTGATCACTTATACTTTTTTCGCCTTTTAGACGGGTTTGAACCTCAACCCTGCCACTGCTGTTATATAGAAACTCAGGTTCGAAAAGCTCCTGGATAACACCCATATCCACAGAGGCATCAAGGTTTAAAAGAAATCTTGGTCTGCTTAGGTTCTGAAGACCTCCGGATGCAAAAATATACCCGTTGCCTGAAGTAGCATAAAGGGTGTCAATCTGAAGCAGCGCGTCTGACAAATCATGGGCTTTGCCTGTATCAAATGAAGCACTTAAATTGATATTGTCGATGGATCGTCCTTGTTGCTCCAGGTGAATTCCAATGTCATCAAACTCCAGGTGGGCATTGACCTGAGGATATTCTGATATAAAATCATATGCAACGTGTGCATCAAACATCAGTTGTCCTTTATGGATATTCTCATGTCCCTGATCTGAGAAAAACAAACTGGCAAGGCTTAAATCCTGATCATCTACACTAATATTAAAGTCCAGATGCTTTTCAGCCCCATAAGCAATGTAGCCTTCTAGTGTAAACAAAGATTGCTCAAACTCAAATCTGGAAGGTTGAACCATTAGTATGGAATCCCTTCTTTGTACTGATATTTCTGAATCGATGGACATTGAGCTATTCTCAATCTGTAGTCCACTAGGTGGGTGAATGAGATTGAGTTTCATTTGACTCTCAATGTATAAATCAAGAGAATCACTTAGTTCCAGATAGCTCGCATCAAGTTTCTGAATATCTAAATGCAAATCCGTGTCATTCAATTTATCCAGGTAAGTTACTTTTAAGTCCTCAATGGTTAAATACTCGATGGTTAAAAACAAAGGCTCACCGATGCTGTCAGATGAAATGCTATCTACGGGTACTTCTTCTGGCGAGTCGAAAAGCGCCATGGCATTGGCAAAATTATAGCTGCTATCGCTTAGTCTTACGAGATTAACCTGTCCATTTTCCAGTCTCAAGGCCGTAAAATGAAGAGGCCCTCTGATGACCGTTCTAAGATCCACAGCCAGATAGGCTTTTTCCAGTTGCAGCATATAAGCGGTATCGGCTGTTTGATTTTTATCCACTTTAAATTTATAGGAAAGATCCTCAAGAGAAACCGAAACATATGGAAAGTGGGCAAATAGGCTTAATTGGATTTCTCTGAAATCCAATTGCCCCAGGCTTTTGGTATTGGCGTGTTCCAATAACTCTCTGGCCAAAGTCTCTTTGTGATAATTGAAGTAAATGAATAATGAAACAACAAAGACAACTACCAGGATAAAAAATACCGCTATTACTCTATAAAAGAGTTTTAAATATCGTTTGACAGGATGGACATCATTGTTAACAGAACTTTGCATGTATCAGGCCTTTACTTTTTGTGGGAAACACGTTCTGGTACGGTAAATAAAATCTGAGATAGATTAATCGACATTTATTTGTTAAAGGTATGCAATAAATTCGAGACGCTATCCAGCCCATGGGCAGGAGTATTTTTTTACTTTTATGGTTTCAAACAGTCTGAATGAAAGCTGTGATTGGAATCTCCGACGGCCTTCAATGATACATTCTAAAGAGATGATTATGAAAAAATATACTATTGTTTTTGTTATTCTGTGTCTGGGTTTTAGTCTGCAGGCACAAACCGATAGTTTACAGGTTAATCAGGAACAGGAAAAGATTGAAAATACAGATAAGAAGAAACAAAGGAAGGATAGAAAAAGAAGAGATGAGTTCAAGGTATTTGCCGGGATAAACCTCAATAAGATAGAGTTGGCTTCCCAGGCTTATGAATCGGATTGGATGCCAGGGTATTCTCTTGGATTCAGTTATAAAAGGGGCAGGTTTTTTTATTGGGAGATAGGTGCCCGATACAACAACCCAATATATAATCTTATAGATCCTACCATATCTCCTGATTCTACCAACGCCATGGACAATATATTTGGCCTGCGAAATATAGATGTCCCCATCACTGCCGGAATTAATATCCTATCCATCACTAGCAGGATAGTAGGTTTGCGCTTATTTGTCAGTGCAGTTCCCACATTTACCCTGGGGGTGGCTTCCAATGATCTGGGAATTGAGATGGAGCATGTCAACAACTTTACCATGTACGGACAGGGAGGCCTTGGATTGGACGTTGCTTTTCTATATCTGGAAACCGGCCTGAATTATGGCTTTACCGATATGCTGGCCAACGACATCCCTTCACAACCCTATCAATTGTTCTTAAACCTGGGTTTTCGCTTTTAATTGATCTGTGACCCTTATCACTAACCACGGCAATAGCAAGGAGCTGTTTTTATGAAATACCTGGCCATAAGCCTTATACTTACAGGAATAATCGGCATGTCTTATGCCCAGGAAAAAGAAAAGAAAGATAAACCGGTAAAATTTGCCGGTATCCCCATGATTAGCTACAACCGAACGGTTGAGTTTGCTGGCGGAGCCTTGCTCAATGCCTATTATCAAGCGAATAGGAATGATACAGTCTCTCCATCCTCCTCCACAAGTTTGATAGGGATGTATACCACCAACCATTCCTACTTTGCAGCTTTTGTTCAGCAATTATATTTGAAAGAAGACCGATGGCGCCTGAAACTAATTGGTGGTTATGGAAATGCCAATTTGCAGGTATATCATGAATTTAGCCAGGCGGGACAATACGTCGATTATGGTACTAAAATGGGTATACTGTCCCTAGATGTTAAAAGAAAAGTGTATGGTAAATGGTATCTCGGACTGTCGGGATCCATCATGAGAGCTCATACCACTTTCGATGTGACCCATCCGGAGACTGGAGAAAAATTGACGGATAACCAACAAATGAACAATGGAGGTGTCAATGTGTTGTTCGATAACAGAAACAATGTAAATTATCCCACCAAAGGCCTTCAGGTAACTCTAAATAATCAGTTTTATGAAAAGTGGATGGGCAATGACAGCTCGTTCTATCAACTGGAGTTTACCTACAATTTCTATTTCAATTTTAAGTCAGAAAGAAAGGTTATGCTGCTCAGGTATTTCTCAAAAATGTCATTCGGTGCAGTGCCTTTCCAGGGACAGAATGTGGTAAGGGGAGATGATATCCGGGGCTACTCCCAAGGAAAATACCGCGACAATTTGGTATCCGCCTATCAGGCAGAATACCGACACCGTTTTAAAAACCGATTCGGCTTTGTTGCCTTTGCCGGTGTGGCCACCGCAGTGCCCGATTTTGAAGGTTTCCTGAATGCCACTTACCTCCCTGGTATAGGTGTCGGTTTACGGTATATGCTCATCAAAAAGGAAAAAATAAACATCGGAATTGATGTGGCCGTAGGCAAGGATGATTGGAGCCTTACCTTCCGTGTCGGAGAAGCCTTCAGCCGATAGATTACCCTGATACATTACTTAAGTAAT
>JAERTG010000137.1 GCA_016845065.1 Fidelibacterota bacterium
GTCCTATATCGCTTAGCTCTGGTTCTTTAGCAGTTCCTGAGATGGCCTGATGAAAAATAATTTTACCCTCTGTATCCACCGATGCAACCACAAGACCAAGCGAATCTGTCGGTAGGTCGTAACCCCCTCTGATAGCAAACAGCTTTTCTTTTGTGGCAAATGCCACATCCATCATTTTAAACCGGCCTCGATCCACCTCGATATCCGTAAGCAAATTTAATATGTTGGTGGAATCGTTTTTGTTGTTAATGAGCAAGCGGGTAAAATCAGATCCTTTGGTTACCAATAATCCAAAGGGACCGGCGAGAACCACAGCGCCCACATCCAGCAGATTGAAATTCTGACTTCGGGTATATTTTTCTGAAAACTTGTCGAGGTTAAAACCAGTCAAGGTCAAGTCATTTCCATTCAGTAATATAGTACCGTTAATTGATCGGGAAATATTCTCCCATCCTTTGCATGCTCCTGATAATTGAATGTCAGCATTTAAATGACCCTTAATAACCGCTTCCTTATTCATTCTCTCGAATAATTGATCAAAATTGAATTCCCTGGCTGAATAGCTTATATTGAAAGAAGGTATGTCATCAAATGGTGACACCAGGATTCTCCCGTGACCTTCTTTGAACAAATGCTGGCTTTTATTGATCAGCATATCAAAACGCCCATATTTAATATCAACATCAGTTTGAAAATCAGTTATATATAGATTTGACGCGATCAGTTTTCGGGCTTCTATTTTGCTGGTGGCTGAAAGAGAGGCATAGGTATTTTGAATCCTTTCAGAATCATAATACAGATCCTCTAGGCTCAATTTCATCCAATCACAGTGCAAAGTGTCCCTACTGAATTGAAACATTGAATTCTTAAGAGAAACATCAATATATTCGAAAAGAGTCGAATCAGATTGATCAGAGAATATGATGCGGTTATCCACCACAGCTGTGAGGTATGAAGTATCCCCGAAAATACTATCCTGCCACATATAGTTTAAATAGTAGGATGGGTTTAGATGTGTCAGTATGGCATTGTTTCTGATGGAATCAGGAGCCCCTATGCTGCTGTAATAGATGCATCCACCATATAAACTGTCATTCTCAAAATAGATATCAAAATGGTTGGCATCGATTTTAAGGGTAGAATCAATTTCACTGAATTCCAAATACCCATTATACAACTCAACGGGAGGTAGGAAACCCTCAATTTCAGCAAAACAATGTCTGAAATTTGCTCTTATTTGAGGAATCTGACGAAATGTTCCCAGGGAATTGGCATTCAGCTCGGCGCTTAAATCGATATCTAAACCTGTAAAAGGATAGGGAAAATTATCCTCGATGGAGCTTTCGCCTGGACGTAAGAACTTCATGAGTTCCACCAGATCAAACTTACCATTACTAATTCGCAAATCGCAATGAATATTTTCACCCTCCGGTGAGAAAAACTGGGGCAGACCATATAAATCGCCATCCAGGCTTATGTTGGTGTTTAGTATATCAAGCTTGAGCTGATTAAGATGTAGTGAATCCATTCGACCGCTGATCTGGCCATCCAACTCCTTCAGTTCAATAAGGTCTGTGGCAACAAATTGCAACTGTTCCGATCGAAAATCAATAATATTCTCCTCCTGTATCTTCCAGTGATCATTGATACCTTTTTCACCTTTTAAAAGAGTTTGAACCTTTATCCTTCCACTGGCATTATGTATAAATCCTGGCTCGAATAATTCCTGAACAACAGCCATATCCACAGAAGCATCCAGGTTCAAAAGAAATCTGGGTTTTACCAGGTTTTGAACACCACCGGAGGCATGAAGAAAGCCATGCTTTGTTGTGGCATAAAGGGTGTCAATTTGTAACAGCATCTCAGATAAATCATCAGCCGTTCCGGTTTCAAAGGAGGCACGAAAGTTTATATCTTCAATGGAATAATCATGACTATGCAGATGAATCCCAATATCTTTACAATCCAGATGGGCATCTATTTGGGGTATCTCGGATTTGAAATCATGCTGAATATGTGATTGAAAACTCAATTGACCCTGGTAAACATTCTCCTGACCTCTGTCTGATAACAGCAGGCTAGTGAAACTCATGTCATTATCATCAACGCTCAAATGTAAATCCAGGTGTTTATTCAATCCATAGGACAGCTGGCCGTGGACATTGAATCGGGATTCATC
Source organism: Fidelibacterota bacterium (assembly GCA_016845065.1). Lineage (GTDB taxonomy): Bacteria > Fidelibacterota > UBA8477 > UBA8477 > JABMPR01 > JABMPR01. The sequence goes on from JAERTG010000137.1 coordinate 2,180, forward strand.
AAATCCCAGGCGGGTGGGTTGTAATAGAAGCAATGAATCCTGTCTTTGCATTAATATATCTGATGCCAAAGTGAGCTTTCTATTTTCAAATTGAAGACCACTTTTGGGATGATCTAAGTTGAGATACATATGGGTCTGAATATGAAAATCAAGGGTGTCATTCTGTTCCTTATAGATGGCATCCAGGTATTGAATGTCTAACTTTACATCTGAACCGTTAACCTGATCAAGATAAGATATATAGATGTCCTCCAGTATCACATTCTCGATGGTAAAGGTTAATCCTTCACTGAGTGTATCTCCAATGATGGTGTCGGGTGGGCTGGGTTTTGGATCGTTTAAGGCAGCCATGGCATTGGTAAAATTATAACTGCTATCGCTTAACCTAACCAAATCGATTTGTCCACCTTCCAATTTTAAAGCTGTAAATCGCAGAGGACCTCTAACTACTGACCTCAGGTCTACAGCCAAATACGCTTTTTCCAATTGCAGCATATAGTTAGTATCTGCAATTTGATACTCTTCCATTTTAAATTTATAGGAAAGATTCTCAAGAGAAACAGAATAGAGGGGAAAATGAGCAAAGGGACTCAAATAGATATCTGTAAAATCCAACTGCCCATGACTATTATTATTGGCTTGTTCCAATAACTCTCTGGCCAATGTTTCTTTGTGAAAATGAAAGTAAATAAAGAATGAACCAACAAATACAAATAGCAATATAATAAGTACTGCAATAACTCTATACAGGACTTTAAGAAATCGCAAGACAGGACGAGCATTTTGGTTAATGGAACTTTGCATGAATCAAGCCTTTACTTTTTGCAGGAAACACGATCTTATGTGGCAAATAAAATCTGTGATTGAATTTTTGTGGTTTAATTGATAAAGGTATGTAATAAATTTGAGACACTACCCAGCACATGGGCAGGAGTATTTTTTTACTTTTATGGGTTCAAACAGTCTGAATGGAAGCTGTGATTGGAATCTCTATCGGCCTTCAATGATGCATTTTAAAAAGATGATTATGAAAAAATATACCATTGCTTTTGTTATTCTATGTCTGGGTTTTAGTCTGCAAGCACAAACCGATAGTTTACAGATTATCCAGGATCAGGAAAAGATTGAACAAACAGAGAAGAAGAAACAAAGAAAGGATAGAAAGAGAAGAGATGAGTTTAAAGTATTTGCCGGAATTAATTTGAATAAAATAGAGCTGGCCTCTCAGGGTTATGAATCGGACTGGATGCCAGGGTATTCTCTGGGGTTCAGCTATAAGAGGGGCAGGTTTTTTTATTGGGAGATAGGTGCCCGTTACAACAACCCAATCTATAATCTTATTGACCCTACCTTATCTCCCGATTCTACCGATGCCATGGATAATGTTTTTGGCCTGCGGAATATAGATGTACCCATCACTGCCGGAATTAATATTCTATCCATTACCAGCCGGATAGTTGGTTTGCGCTTATTTTTTAGTGCAGTTCCGACCTTTACCCTGGGGGTGGCTTCCAATGATTTGGGAATTGAAATGGAGCATGTTAACAACTTTACCATGTACGGACAGGGTGGCCTTGGGCTGGATGTGGCTTTCTTATACCTTGAAACCGGCCTGAATTATGGCTTTACCGATATGCTGGCCAACGACATCCCTTCACAACCCTATCAATTGTTCTTAAACCTGGGTTTTCGCTTTTAGAAGAATGTGACCAATACCCATAACCACTGTTATAGCATAGAGTTGAATTTATGAAAAACCTGGCCATAAGCCTTATACTAACAGCAACACTCAGCATATCCTATGCTCAGGAGAAAGAAGAGAAAGATAAACCGGTGAAATTTGCCGGCATCCCCATGATTAGCTACAACCGAACGGTAGAGTTTGCAGGCGGAGCTTTGCTCAATGCCTATTATAAAATGAATAGGAATGATACAATCTCTCCTTCCTCCTCCACAAGTTTGATAGGGATGTATACCACCAACCATTCCTATTTTGCTGCCTTTGTCCAACAGTTTTATCTGAAAGAAGACCGATGGCGACTGAAACTAATTGGGGGCTACGGTAATGCCAATTTGCAGGTATATCATGAATTTAATCAGGCGGGACAATATGTCGATTATGGAACCAAAATGGGTATCCTGTCACTCGATGTCAAGAGAAAAGTGTACGGCAAATGGTATTTGGGCTTGTCGGGATCCATCATGAGAGCCAATACCACTTTCGATGTGACCCATCCGGAGACAGGAGAAAAATTGACGGATAACCAACAAATGAACAATGGAGGTGTCAATGTGTTGTTCGACAACAGAAACAATGTGAATTATCCCACCAAAGGCCTGCAAGTAACTCTAAATAACCAGTTTTATGAAAAGTGGATGGGCAATGACAGCTCGTTCTATCAACTGGAGTTTACCTACAATTTCTATTTCAATTTTAAGTCAGAAAGAAAGGTTATGCTGCTCAGATATTTTTCAAAAATGTCATTTGGTGCAGTGCCTTTCCAGGGACAGAATGTGGTGAGAGGAGATGATATCCGGGGCTACTCCCAAGGAAAATACCGCGACAATTTGGTATCAGCCTACCAGGCAGAATACCGCCACCGCTTTAAAAACCGATTTGGCTTTGTTGCCTTTGCCGGAGTGGCCACTGCAGTGCCCGATTTTGAAGGTTTTCTGAATGCCACCTACCTGCCCGGTGTGGGTGTTGGTTTACGGTATATGCTCATCAAAAAGGAAAAAATAAACATCGGAATTGATGTGGCCGTAGGCAAGGATGATTGGAGCCTTACCTTCCGTGTCGGAGAAGCCTTCAGCCGATAGATTACCCTGATACATTACTTAAGTAAT
>JAERTG010000138.1 GCA_016845065.1 Fidelibacterota bacterium
TGTAAGCGCCCATTTGAAAAAGCCCTTTTCTTTCCCAACTGAAACTGTCCTCTCTTCTTCCTCTTTATTTTCTTAAAAACCATCATAAAAATCCTTTCTTCGTTTTCTTCCTTTGTTTTCTTCATGTTTACCTTGCCCGTCTGTAATCCGATTAAGTGTCATGGAGGTTGTAATCTATGGCACCCAGGAGAAGAAGACGTAAATGTTTGAATTGCAGGACATTGTTCTGGCCTGATCCCCGTAATATTTCTAGGCAGAGATACTGTTCGGAGCCTGTCTGCCGTAAGGCAAGTAAGACTGCTGCCCAGAAGCGATGGATCAGTAGAAAAAGAAACAGGGATTACTTCAAGGGGAAGGTTCATGTCGAGCGGGTACAAGAGTGGCGGGAACAGAACCCCTGTTATTGGCGTAGATGTCAAAATGCGTTACAAGATTACTCCACGAGGAATCCCCTGAAAGAACAGGAAGTTAACGCCAAGTTAACAGGAGATGCGTTACAAGATCACTTAAACGCACAACATGCAGTAATTATAGGCATAATATCGCACTTAACCGGAAATACGTTACAAGATAACATAGTCTCCACCGCCACCAATATGCAACAATTGGGGCAGGATATTCTCAACTCATCAACCTATATCTTTCAAGGAGGAGACCATGCAAAAAACCATTCTCAACCACGACCGGATCCGTAAAACCCCAAAACAGTTCAGCTGGATTGATGGCAGATTTGTCCGTGATGGTTATCTGCAAAAGTGCAACCACAGTGCTGCAGCATTGTATCTGTTTCTGGTAACGGTAGCTGATACCAACGGCTTGAGTTTCTATGGAGATACATCAATATGCAAGCAGTTATCCATGGATGGTTGTTTATTGGCAGAATCACGATTACTGCTGATTCAATTACATCTGATAGCCTACCGAAAGCCATTGTATCAAGTTCTTGATCTGGCACCGATTAAACAAAAAGAAATGCTGCCTAGAAATAGCTCCTCCGGCTCTATGCGCTCTGTTGGCCAGATTTTGAATCAGCTTAGGGAGGTTGCATCATGATGGATTACGAAACCTTTTGCACGATAAAGAAGCTCCACGATCAGGACGGACTGAATTGTGCCCAGATAGGAAAAGAAAAAGGTATTGACCCACGTACAGTAAGGAATTGGGTTGCAGAAGAACGATACAGGCCAAGAAAAACATACCCTAAATCCAGCATTCTTGATCCATTCAAACCTGAGATCAACACAATGCTTGAGAAGCATGCCTATACGTGCAGGCAGATATACCAGCACATCCAGGAACTGAGCTACAAGGGAAGCTATAACACCGTAAATAGGTACGTGAACAAAGTACGACCCAGGAAGTCGAAGGCCTATTTAAAATTGAGTTTTGCTCCCGGTGAATGTGCCCAGGTTGACTGGGGTTCGTTTGGTTCTGTCAATGTAGGGAATACCAGAAGGCGTTTAAGTTTCTTTGTAATGGTGCTCTGCCACAGCCGATTTATGTATGTTGAGTTTACGGTTTCACAGACCATGGAACACTGGTTGAGCTGTCATCAACATGCCTTCCAATTCTTTGGGGGAGTCCCATCACGAATAATGGTGGATAATCTTAAAAGTGCAGTACTCAAACGTATTGTTGGTCAGGACCCTGTGTTTAACCAGACCTATCTCGATTTTTCGCGTCATTATGGCTTTGGTATCAGTGCCTGCAATGTCAGAAAAGGCAACGAAAAGGGAATTGTGGAAAGCGGTGTGGGGTATGTGAAAAAGAACTTTTTGAGAGGTCTTGAAGTTATGGACTTCTCTCATCTGAATCCTGCCTGCAAACAATGGCTTGAAACGATAGCAAATGCAAGGGTCCATGGTGAAACCAAAAAAGTCCCGACAGAGGCACATCAGCAGGAATTATCCCACCTGCAACCTCTTCCTCTTCATGCCTATGATATTGGGGCAATACGACAGGTACGTGCTTCGTCACAGTTCCGGATCTCTTTAGATTCCAATCGTTATTCCGTCCCCGCAGAGTATGCCGGAAGCAGTGTTACCATGAAAGCATACCCCGATCGTATTTGTCTCTATCACGGTGAGCAGCTTATTGCCAGGCATACAAGGATTTATGAAAGAAACAGAGACATAGAAAATCCCGACCACCCCAAAGCTCTGCTTGAAAAACGCAGGAAGGCCAAGGTTCACGCTATCTATAAGCGGTTCCTTGCCTTGTCTCCCCGGGCTGAGCAATATTACAATGCTCTAGCTGAAAAGCGCTTTAATCCTACAACCCATGTGCAGAAAATTGTAGCTCTTAGTGAAATATACGGCGAAGAAGCGGTAGAAAGGGCTATGGAGGATGCCTTTTTCTTTCAGGCATTCTCATCGGAATATATTGCTAACATTCTGGAGCAGAGTAACAGAAAAGTGGAAGAGGCTGGAGTTCTGCACCTGACCCGTGCAAGTGATTTGCTTGAGCTTGAAATTGCCCATCCTAATATGGATCTTTACACAATTACAGGAGGTAAGAAATGAGCAAGACACAACAGATGAAGCTTCCCTTGGACCCCCTTGAACAGCATCTCAAGTACCTCAAACTGCCATATATTACCGAGCATCACAATGAAGTGGTTAACCGTGCCGCCAAAGAACAATGGTCGCACCTGAAACTCCTGCAGACGCTTATAGAAGCAGAAGCTGAGTATCGCAAAGACAGAGCTATTCAAAGAAGAATACGCCAGGCAAAATTCCCAGTGATCAAAACCCTTGACAGCTTTATCTGGACCTGGCCGAAAAAGATCAACAAACTCCAGGTACAGAACCTCTTTAAACTGTCCTTTATGAAATCAAAATCAAATGTAATCTTTCTTGGTGGAGTTGGGCTTGGCAATTATGTAAAGCTATTGCTTATGTAAAGTTGCTAGAATATTTCGTTTATTTCCAACATTGTGGGTTATAGCAACTTTACATAATGTTTCATTCGCAAAGTTCGGAAAGCCAAGACATCAGAGATTTGTTTTTCTCCCAGGCCGGTCTTTTTTCTTGTAAAGGAACTTCATATGCTGTTTCAAGAGCCTTACGTGTTTGCTCTGTATCTACTTTGGTGTAGATTTCGGTGGTTTTTACTGACACATGCCCCAGAAAGTCACGTATATAGATGAGAGGCACGCCGCTTCGCAGAAGATGAACACTTTTACTGTGCCGGAGGGAATGGGGAGAAACAGATTTAGGTACAAGGTTACCATTTTGGGTTGACATGGATTTAACGTGTTTGGCTAGAATGTACGCAATACCAGCACGGGTAAGTTTGCAATTGCGACTATTCGTAAACACCGGATAATCAAGAGATCCCGTTCCAGTGAGATACCCCTTCTCCGTAAGATACTCTCCCATAATAGTTGCAGTTTTCACACCAATAGGAACGATACGTGTTTTTCGACCTTTTCCATGTAGAATTACCGTAGCCGGCTGCTCCAATCTGATATCGCGTACGGTTAGGTCGATAATCTCCTGAACCCTGGCCGCAGTGTCATAAAGAAGTACGAGCAAAGCATGATCGCGGCGCCCGTTTTTTGTGGCAGTATTGGGCTGTTTCAAAAGCCGATGGATCCCGTCAGGAGATAAAAAACTCATCGTCGGGCGGGGAGATTTCTTCATGGGAAGACCGAGAATTTGTTGGCAAAGCAACAGATGTTCGGGATTCACTCCTACAACATAGTGGAAAAACGATTTGAATGCAGCTAGTCGCTGATTACGTGTTGCAATTCCACATCCACGGACATGTTCAAGCCATTCGAGGTACCTTGCCAGCAATTCGGGGGTGATATCGGCAATACAGATTTTTTTGATCTTCAAGTTCTCTTCAGACTCGCAATAAACTAGGAGTAACTTGAAAGCATCCCGATACGAAGAAATTGTATGTTTGCTTAAGTTCCTTTGACCGGGAAGATATCGTGATAGAAAGCCGGTTACATATTGGGCGAAATCGGTTTCACTCATGGTATGCCTCCGGTATGATCCATCCGTATTTGTTTTCCACGATCTGGATTAACTCGGGAAACATCGTCGTGGTAAGACGAAGATAATGTTCAGAAGCCTTCATACCCGCATGCCCCATGTAAATGGCAAGGTATGGAAGCGCAGTCGTGAGATTATTACCAGCCAGCACCCATCTATTCAGCACGCGAACTGCATAGGTGTGGCGAACATCCTGCAAACGTGGGCCTTTCCCCTTGCCACCATGAGATATTCCAGCAGCAGACAAAGCCCTCCTGAACAGACTATATGCACTCCTAGAGCTGTACGGCACACCATACTTATTAGGGAAAAAGCAGGGTGTACCATCAAAACTCCGAAACACTTGGCATTTTGTTTGATATAACCTGCATCTATCTACAAGTGAAGCCGCCATCGGAATAATCCGCTCTTTTGCACCTTTCGTATGCCGTAGAATCAACGTTCCGTTCTCCAAGTCAACGTCGTTTTTCTCAATGTGCAATGTTTCTGTGATTCGCGTTCCGCAAGCGATGAGGATTCTAAATACAATCGGGAATACCAAGTCGGAATGTCTTGATATACCTTTTCTACACAAACAATCTAATGCTCGAAGTATCAGGCCAAGTTCCCTTTCGGAAAAGATATACGGAGTATACGGGTAGTCTGGTTGAGGTACCAACCGTCGCGGAATAGCTTTTGTATTGTAACCCATTCGTATCATGTAATCCGCAAGGCCCCTAAGTACAGAGATTCGATGACTTCGATTTGTCTCGTTTTCCCATGCTGTCTTTTCGATCCAGCGATTTGCCAGTTCTTCTGAAAGAATGGGAAGGCCATGGTCAATGCCATTTTGGAGATGAATGATACGTTGAAGGACCTGTGCCGCTTTTTCAAAACTGTGCCCGATTGCCCGCTTCTCCTTGATATAGTCATTCACAATGCTGGTGAACGTTTTTTCATTTTTCTTCATATGACAGTACCTCCTCCGGATCTAAAACACACTCTCTCAATCGCGCAATATCCGTATGCAAATATATACCTGTGGCCTTGGATGTAATGTGACCGAGGGTAGAAGAAATGAGCGGAAGCTCGACATTATTCGCGAGCATGACGCTTGCCAGGGTATGACGTAGAGAATGCATCCCTTTAGGGACATCGTGTGGTATTCGCACCCCTGCGTGTCTGATTTGTTTCGCCAGGATCTGATTCAGAGCACAGGAATGCATACCAAACGGTCGTATTGGAATAGTACAGGTTAGAAAAACTTCCGGATAATCAGAAGGTGGTCTGCCATGTTGTAGATAGTCAATGATTGCCCACCCGACATCACGCAATAAGGGTAGTCGCAACGAATTCCGCGTCTTTTTTTGTACAATCTCAATGACATTTTCGTTCCAGCGTAAATTAGACAGCTTCATTGTTTTGACATCGGCAGAGCGTAATCCGTATCTGGTGATCAACATTAATATCGCATAATCGCGCTTGCCGACAGGGTTCCCGCGATCAATCGAGTTTAGTACGGTTAGTATATCTTCTTTTCGCCATACTTTTGGTAGTTTGAATTGTCGGTTTGCCTTCACTGCTGGCAATTTTTCTGTGAGATCATTTTGGGTTAATCCCATACGATAAAGGTGACGGAAAAAGACACGACACGATGAGATCAGCGTTGCGACGGTTCGGCTATCCAACTCTATTTGTGTCGCCAAAAAATCTGATATCCTTCTGCCGGTGATATCATCAAAACTCAATACGCCTTGTTGATCAAAAAATAGCAGCATACGCTTTATTCGATTAAGCCTTGAATAGATACCTCGTTCGGAATACTCAGCATCTCTGCAAAAGGAAACGTACGAATCATATCCATTCTTAAATTGAAGAGGAATCGCACGTGAAGCAAGCTTTCCCTGCCTCTTCAAGGCAATACACCCATGAAGCTGCCATTCTGTCAGACATTGGCAAGGCCGGATAAGGTAGTACCATTTTTTATTGTATGCTCCTTTATTTTCAACCACGAGACCGGGATCAATTCCAAACGATTCCTTGAGCCAGTTCTCTCCCACTTCTATGGAATAATGTTGAATCTGCTTCGCCTCAGCATATCGGATAAGTCTTTGGTATGTTCTGCGATAGATTGTGATAGTTGCGGAAGCATATCCGAGCCGCTGCAATTCTGAGAGCACAGACGTGCTTAGTTCGTGGATGGTTGCTTTTTCCATAATCTGCTCCGTGAGTATTGATTTTACAAGAAACATCCCAGTCAATCACGATTGAGACTAGGCATGTGGGAACAACCTAATGATGAATCAGTTTCTTGTTACTTGGAAGTATTATGGTATTATGGAAAGTAATAGCCTTCAAAAGCGGGGATTAATAAGGGATTACGCTCGATACTTTACATAAGTAAAAGCTTTGAATAATTTCCGTTATGTAAAATTTTACATAACGGAAAGAGTCACATTGCGAAAGCCCTGTTGTTGGAGGGATGTAAAAAGCTCTATCGCTGTCGCTATACGATGGCATCACAGATGTTAAAAGACCTGATGGCTGGTCTGGCCGACGACACACTCGATAAAAAGCTGAAAACCTATTTAAAACCGGATATTCTCCTGATAGACGAAGTCGGGTTCGACCGTCTGGAACAGGAATCCGCCAGAAATGCATCGCTCTTTTTCAAGGTTATCGACGGCCGTTACAATAAAAAGACAACGATCCTGACA
>JAERTG010000139.1 GCA_016845065.1 Fidelibacterota bacterium
CTAAGGAAGAAAAGCGGGCGATACCATTACATGCCAGATCGGCCTGTGAACCTCACCGAGAATGGATTGAAGATCAGGTAAGGCTTGGGAGAAATGCGGTATCGATTTACCAGGATCTGGTTGAGCTATTTGGTTTTACAAACAAATACAATAGCGTAAAGCGTTTTGTAAGGGGGCTAAAGAGAGAGGACCCTAAGCAGTTTGATCGACTGGAATTTTTGCCAGGTGAAGAGGCCCAGGTAGATTATGGCAAGGGTGCCAAGACCCTTCATTCGACAGGGAAATATCGGAAGCCTCGTCTCTTTGTAATGACATTAAAGTACTCCAGACGTTCATTCCGAAAAGTGGTTTGGAAATCAAGCAAGGAAACATGGGCGAAACTTCATGAGCAGGCATTTAGATATTTTGGGGGTTGCCCCCAGTATGTGGTCCTGGACAATTTGAAAGAAGGTGTGATCACACCCGATATTTACGAACCTGAATTAAACGCTGTTTATGCGGCCATGCTGGACCATTATGGGGTAGTTGCCGATCCGGCAAGGGTTCGAGATCCGAACAGGAAAGGGACTGTGGAAAATGCCATACAGCATACACAGGATACGGCCTTGAAAGGTCGCACATTTGAATCGATTGAAAGACAGAATGAGTGGCTTATGCACTGGGAGGAAAGATGGGCTGCCCCGCGAATACATGGGAGAGCAAAGCGCCAGGTTGAAGAGATGTTTCAGGAGGAAAAACCGTATCTTAAGCAACTTCCTCTGACTTCATTCAGGTACTTTAGTCAAGAAACTCGTACAGTCTGGGATGACGGTATGATTCAAGTGGGCAAATCCTATTATTCAGCCTTACCCGCTCCGCTCCATACGAAGGTTATTATAAGGATTTATGACACTGAGATTGAGGTTATCGATCCTGTAACGATGGAGGTTATTCGCAGACATGTAAAAAGCAACAGGCCGGGGTTTGCACAGATGGAACCAGGGGATAGGATTTTTAACCCGTCACGTCAAACAAACTATCTCTTTGCCAAAGCAGAGAGCATCGGTCCTTCAACCAAAAAGCTCTGTAAACTCTTATTTGAAGAAGAAGGCAGACCCGGTCAAAGACGAATGCAGGGGATTGTAAATCTGGTACGACATTATGAAGCCTGCTACATCGAGGAAGCCGCCACAAAAGCCATTAAGGTAGATCTCCGTAATTACAAGTCCATTCGTAACCTTGTGAAAACTCTCGCTGAAAACAACAAAGGGGAAAAAGAGAGAGAAACTGATTCGCTTATTCAGGAACACAAATTGATACGACCTCCGGAAGACTATGCTGCATTCTGGGAGCAACACGCAGCTCAAACAGCGGTTTGTGAACAATCCCCGGAAGGATCGGAGAGAGGTAGGGAAAAGAGTCGTTTTGTTATGCCGAGAGAACAATTGCCCAAGGTCTGGCAAAGTGCAAGCTGGGAGAAAGTGATTGACGTTTTTGGACTGGAAGTTGATGGAAAACGCCGCAGTAAAGCCGAGGAGATATGGATCAAGTCGCCTTTTACAGGCGAAAAAACGGCTTCGCTGCATTTGAATCTGGCGGAGAATATCTTCAAGGATTTTAGCAGTGGTCTGGGTGCCAAAGTCGGTGTGCTCAATTTTTGCCAGGATCTGTTAGGGATGCGAGGCCAGGCAATGAACTGCTATGAAGTTGCCTCCTGGATGGTGGAAAGGGGAATCTCAGCCATAGATAGTCCGGATACACGTTCACAAGTGGTGAAAAGGCATGTTCAGCTATCAAAAGAACCGGAAGAAAATAAACCTATTAAGGTGGATTTGCGGCCCTGGTTACAGCCCGAACATCCAGAATTACGGCGCCGGCTGGTTTCAGAAACAACCTGTCGGTATCTGGGATGCGGCTTTCTGCCGGAGCGAGCAAAAGGATCACCTCTCAATGGACGGTTGGTGTTTCAGGTGCGCGGGGTATCCGGATTAAAGCCGATTATTCTGACACATGTAGGCCGGGCCTTGACACCACAACAAGAAGAAACAGATGGCAAATACTGGAGCTTTCCGTTCTTCAAAAGATTGGAAATATATAACCAGGACAAGCTGTTATTAGATCCTAAGGCAAGACAGCAGGTGGAGCGGTTTGGACTGGTGCTGGTAGAAGGTTTCTTTGATGTGGCAGCTTTGGTCGAATCCGGTTGTTTTAACGTCGGGGCGTTGATGGGGTCACACATGACAGAAGAGCAGATGACCAAAGTAAAATTTATCAGTTCACATGTTCCAATCCCCAAAATAACAGTTTTTCTGGATAGGGACGAAGCTGGGATTGCCGGCGCTGAGAAAGCCGTTGCCCGACTCCAGAGCAATGGGTTTTCATCCGAGGCCTTTGATTGGAACCAGACCTTTGAGCAATCAGGCGCCGACTTGGTCAAAGTCCCGGGTACAATCAGGGACCCAGGGGATATGTCAATTAGACAGCTCCAGTGGTTGCGAACACAGGGCAGAATTTGAGTAGGCAGGTCGATTTTGTTGACCAGAATAAGGGATGAAAACTAAACAAAGGAGGTACAGGATATGCCGATGTCTATGCAGGAAATAGAGAAAACACTGGCAACCCTTCGTTTACATGGTATGCGAGCGACATTAGAAACCCGTGTAATACAGGCAAATCAAGGGGAAGATTCTTTTTTGGAAGTCTTTTCATGTCTACTTCAAGATGAGATGGACTTCAGACTCTCACGTCTTATAGAACGTAGATTTAAGGCCTCTGGCCTTGATGAGAGAAAAATGTTGACTGAGTTCGACTGGAGCTTTAATCCAAGGCTTCCAAAAAAGGACATTTTTGAGCTGGTAACCATTAAATTTATACACAACGGTGAGGATGCACTCCTAATAGGGTCACCCGGAACAGGAAAAAGCCATATTGCCAAAACAGTTGCTCATGCTGCAACACAGGCATGCCATCAGGTTGTTTATCGTGAAGCCCATACCTTTTTTGAAGATATCTTCGAAGCCACTCAAACAGGGAAGAAAAAAAAGATAACCAAACTTTTTTCAGAAGCAGATTTGTTGATAATAGATGATCTTTTCCTGAGAAAAAGAGTCCCTGAAGACGCAGCAGATGATCTACTTGATATCATACTGAATCGCTATTCCAAGAGGAAAAGTACACTCATAACATCAAATCGCCCTGTTGAAAATTGGGGCAAATTATTGAAAGACAACGCTGCCTCATCTGCAATCCTTGACAGATTGCTCCATCGCGGCCACATGCTCAAATTTGAAGGAAAAAGCTACAGACTCAAGGAGGCAGCTGAAAAACTTGCTTTAGGGAAGAAGAAAGAATAAATTATACCCGTTCTGTCGCTGAACACTCATAGGGGGGTGGGACATTTTGACCCGGCCACAGGTGGGACATTTTGAAGTGGCCATCCGGGATAATGGATGAAATATTCCCTAATCATTTCCCCTTTATATCCCAAACAAAAGATAAATCTACGAAATCCATGGTGCTCAAAAATTTTCATAATGTGCCACAGGATAGGCTTATTACCTATAATAACCATAGGCTTGGGCATGAATTGTGTTTCTTCACGCAGTCTGGTTCCGATCCCTCCACAAAGAAGTACCACTGGAATATCTTTAATCATTTTTCAACTCCGTTTATTTATGTTCTATTTTGTGAGGTTTTCTCAGACAGGATTTACAGCCCCAGTTAAATGAGCTTCACTCTTCATTGCCATGAATTTAACGGGGTAAAGATTCTTTTGTTTGCGTTTGACTTCTACGTGACTGGATCAGGTCCTCGTGTTTAACTGCTTTTTTGACAGGATTAAATCGATTTAGAGGGTTTTGCTGTTGCTCTATCATTTTCAGGATGAAGCCGGCAG
>JAERTG010000140.1 GCA_016845065.1 Fidelibacterota bacterium
GAACTCAGAGATACCAATTATTCTTTCTTCCGGTCAACTTGGCATCAGGGATATGCAAGAACTCAAGAATATGGGTATTACAAACATTATCCAGAAACCATGGACGGCTAGGGAGCTGATAGATAAGATTCAAGAGATAGATTTCAATTAAGCGCTTAACGTCAGACTTGTTAAATGACACTATATGCTAAAGATTCAGAATAAATAGACGATCATGCTATTGTCGAATACATAAAAAGTAACATAAGGAGCGTTAGAATGGCATTCATAGAGTGGAGCGAGGCATTAAGTGTAAAAGTGTCAGAAATTGACCGGCAACACAAGATGCTGATAAAAATGATCAATGATCTGAGTGATGCAATGAAACAGGGAAAGGGCAAGGAATCATTAGGTAGGATATTGAACGGGTTAATTGCATATACTACAACCCATTTCAAGAATGAGGAAGACTATTTTCAGCAATATGGTTATCCAGAAGCAGCAAGCCATAAAAGAGAACATGCAGCCTTCGTTAAAAAGGTTTCCGAGTTCAAAACAGGATTTGAGAAAGGAAAGTTATCTGTCACCATTGAAACGATGAATTTTCTGAGGGATTGGCTCCAAAAGCATATTATGGGAACCGATCAAAAGTATTCTGAATTTTTTAATGAAAAGGGACTCAAATAGTTCAATATAGTGTGCCAAACTCGGAATGCACTGTCTGATTTAGGGGAACTCGTCTTTTAGAGAAGTAAATAGATGCTCCATAAATAACAGGAGGCGTTCCACAAGGAACTTGATATGCATGTGGATACTATAGCCGCGAAAAAATGAACTATGAGCAACAAGCCGATGTCAAACCAAATATCCCATGAGGAAGCCCAAAAGAGCCAGCGGAGGCGGTTGATTCTGCAGCTGGTGGTACTCCTTATTGTTGGAGCGCTCTGCACGTGGTGGTTGGTAATACGGGCCGACCACAAAATGCGAGAAGACCTGCTAAACCGGACGCGACTGGTGGCCAGGGCCGTCAACCTCGAGCATATCCAGGCCCTTAGCGGCACCACGGCAGACCTTGAATCGCCCATGTATCTGAGGCTCAAAGAACAGTTTGCGAACATTCGCGCCGCCGAACAGAAATGCCGTTTTGTTTACCTTATGGGGCAAAAACCTGCTGGATCGGTGTATTTCTTTGCTGACAGCGAACCAGTAGGAGGTGAAGATGAATCGCCGGCAGGGCAGGTGTATGAGGAAATACCGGAAGAATACCTGCACGCGTTTGCGGCAAAAACTGAATTGGTTGACGGGCCAGTAGCAGACCGCTGGGGCATGTGGATATCAGCTTTGGTTCCACTGAACGACCCACAGAGTGGCGAGTTAATAGCGATGCTGGGAATGGACATCGACGCCCACGATTGGAAATGGGCTGTGGCCGGCCGTTCCGCACTTCCAGTGAGTCTATTGGTATTGCTAATAACCGGCCTTGGTGTAATGCTTACGGTTTCCGGTCGCGCCAAACCATCTGTCAAGCCGGTTCTGCACCGCTTATTACCGGTCGGGTCCATGTTGATGTTCCTGCTCTTCGTGCTAGCAGGTGCGCTCTTGTACCATCAGCATCAAGAGCAGATGAACGCGCGCACTGCCCTTGCAGCGACCGAAGTCCAGGCTGACCTGCAGTTGTTGATGAAACAGCAGGCTCGGGGGCTTGCAACGGCGCTTCACACCATCGCCCTGGATGACCGCGCACTGCAGGGACTCAAAAGTGGCGACCGGGTGAGGCTGCTGGCCAACTGCCACGAGTTATACGAAACACTTCATAACGAACAAGATCTTACTCACTTCTACTTCTTCGACGTGGACAGGGTATGCCTGTTGCGAGTCCATAATCCACAGAAGTTCGGCGACTCCATTGATCGTTTTACTGCCATTGAGGCCGAACGCACTGGTAAAACTGCATATGGAATTGAGCTTGGTCCGTTGGGAACATTCACCCTGCGTGCGGTAATGCCAGTCTTCGATGGTCCGACCCTACTCGGGTATGTTGAGCTGGGCAAGGAGGTAGAGGATGCCCTGCAGACGATTCACAGCAATCTCCCAGGTGTTGAGCTGGCAGTGACCATTTATAAGGATGCGCTCATGCGTGAGGAATGGGAAGCGGGTATGCGTATGTTGGGGCGCGAGGCTGAGTGGGATCGCCTGTCCCACAACGTGATAATCTACGCTTCGCAGGGACACCTGAGCGATGCCTTTGCGAGGTTCGCTGACCATGATCTGGCGACTGGTCACGACCACGATGCAAATGACCGAGAGGTCGTCGACGGCAACAGGGTCTGGCGCGTCATTATCATGCCCCTCAAGGATGCCTCTGGCAATGAGGTCGGACACCTGCATACAATGAATGACATTAGTGAACTCAAGGCCACCTTCCACCGCAACATGACCCTGGGCGCAGCAGTCGGATTGACCCTGCTGACAGCGTTATTGGCTCTGGTCTACGTGATGCTGAGCCGCACCGATGCGGGTATCCGCGCCCAAGGGAAGGTCTTGCGGGAAAGTGAGAAGAAATATCGATCCATCTTTGACAGTATCCAGGATGTGTATGTAGAAATTGGGTTTGATGGAACGATTATTGAGATAACGGAATCCATAAAGGAAGCTAGTGGTTATTCAAGACCAGAAATTCTCGGTACACAGATTGGTGGTTATTTTGTTAGTACTGAGGATCAAAAAGTACTCATGAGCAAGCTCGCCGCAAAGGGTTATCTCACCGATCACGAGGTTTTGCTTAAACATAAAGATGAAACGATTAGAGTGTGTTCACTTTCATTAAGAATCGGCTCTAATTCCGAAGGCAAGCCTATGAAGGTTGTTGGCAATATGCGCGATATCACTGTTCGAAAGCGTATGGAAACTGCCCTTAAGACCAGTGAGGAGAGGCTTGATCTGGCACTACAGGTTGCCAACGACGGAGTCTGGGACTGGGATCTGCGGGATAATTCAGTATTTTTCGATACCCGCTATTACACAATGGCTGGTTATGAACCAGATGAATTCCCATCGACGTTTGACGAGTGGGAAAAGCGGATCCATCCAGATGATTTGGATAGAACCAAAGCAGCGATATCTCGTTACCGTTATGGAGAAACAGATACTTACGAAGAAGAGTTTAAGTTTCTTCACAAGAATGGAACCTATATGTGGATTCTCGCCAGGGGTCGGGCTGTAGAACTTACAGAGGACGAATTACCTCTTCGCATAGTCGGGACTCACAGTGATATCAGCGCACGTAAATTGTCCGAGCAAAACACTTTACAGGCAAGAAAACGAGCAGAAACAATTTTATCCGTTGTCCAAAGTGGGGTCTTACTTGTGGATGCAGTCACTCATGAAATCGTTGAAGCAAACCCTGCTGCACTGAAAATGAGCGGTTTCACCCATGAAGAAATTGTTGGCCATCGGTGCCATTCTCTCATCTGCTCACATCAAGAGGGAGCTTGCCCCATTACAGAACTGGGAGAAAATGTTGATAATCGAGAGACTTCACTCCAAACTAAAAGTGGAGAACCAAAAACCGTTATCAAAGATGTCACCGAAATCACACTGAATGGGCGGTTGTACTTGCTTGAGAGTTTTGTTGACATTTCAGACCTAAAAGCAATTGAAGCTAACTTACGTGAATCCAATTCGGCCAAGGAAAAACTATTCTCCATTATTGCTCATGATTTGCGGGGCCCCGTGGGTACACAACTGGGTTTTATTGAAATGGTTAATGAAGATTTCGAAGCATTTGATGCTGCAGAGATCAAAGAGATTTTTCGAAATCTTGAAATCTCGACCAATAAACTTTATACGCTTCTGAATAACCTGCTCTCTTGGTCTCGATTACAGTCAGGAGGGATCAAGACTGAACGGCAACTTTCAGATGTTGCATCACTTTGTGAGGACGTCAAGTCACAGAGCTCAGTTCAAAGTAGCGCAAAAGGTATTAACGTTTCTATGATCAATAAGGAAAAGGTCGTTGCGAATATTGATCCCTCTCTAATGGAAATTGTACTGCGAAATCTACTTTCAAATGCCATTAAATTTTCGGCTGAGGGATCTAGCATTGAGATTGCCCTTGATTCGGAGGATGGGTTTTTTAAGGTTGAAATACAAGACCATGGTACCGGAATTCCAGCAGATAAACTAGCAGAGATATTTAGCCCCAGCAATAAATACAGACAGATTGGTACAGCTGGAGAACCCACTTCCGGCCTTGGTTTACCACTTGCAAAGGAGTATGTTGAATTAAATGGTGGAACCATTGAAGTTCAGAGTGAGCTTGGAGTCGGCACCACATTCATTGTACGAATTCCAAAACCTTCTGATGGTCAATAGGCCAGAAGGTAAAAAAATTCATGCCAGGAATTAAATGCTAGAGATACTCATTGTAGATGACGAATTTTTCAACCGCAGACTGCTATGCAAGATGCTTGAGCCATATGGAAATTGTACCGAAGCTGTAAATGGGGTGGAGGCTACAAATAGATTTGTGCAGTCGGTGCAGGAGGGAAAACGTTTCAATCTAATTTTGATGGACATCATGATGCCTAGGATGGACGGGCTTGAAGCTGTCGCAAGAATACGTGAAGTAGAAATGGGCTATCAACTCTTTGATGCAGATCGGGCTAAGGTGGTAATGGTGACCACTCTAGCGGACCATGACAGTATCCTGGCAGCTAAGCATATTGGAATAGATGCGTATCTACTTAAGCCATTTGACAGGAAAAAACTGATTATTAAACTTCGGCATTGTGGAATAGATCTACAAGATTAACAATGGGCTTGGTTGAATCCTGTCAGAACAAGTTGGAGTTCATAGCATGACTTTTTAAGAGATACTTTTGGGTTATCCTGAAAGAAAAAAGAGGATTGAAAATGAGCCCAAAATCTGACGTAGTACTCAATCCATCTCCCTGCATATGTGGCCATTTGAGATCAATGGACACTCTTATGTTAAACGTCAATAGAGTAATTGAAGCTCCTTGTGATTGTGATCCATTCCATCACACTCTTATTAGCAGACTTAAAAAGCTGCACTTTCCTGATTCAATGGACTGGTACGGGACGCAAACTTTCCAGAGCAGACATCTTTTGAGCCGCAAGTGACCAGCAGCGTAAATCCCGTGTTCAGTATGGTAATGGTCCTTTTAAAATATTTATTTCTCCAACTCACATTTATTTACTAGAACGAACCTAATCCGCGCTAATAGTTTTCGAGCGATACGAATAATGGCCATTTGCCCTTTCATATGCCCAATATATTGATGATAGGCACTCATAAGTTCTGGATCGCTTCTAACAGCCACCCATGCGTTCTCGATGAGCAAAGTACGTAGGATTTTGTTTCCTCGATGCTCCAGCCCACCCGTGTACTCAGTTTCACCCGAGGAATGTTGCAATGGAACGAGTCCAACATAACTGCATAGCTTATCAAAAGATTTGAACCGCTGTATACTTCCTAATTCAGTCAACCAAGTCATAGCACTAAGCCTCGCAATGCCTGGAACCGAGCATAGGTTGTGGACATCTTCAGCATATTCAGGCAGTCGACTCAGGCGCCGGATTTCACGATTCACCAGAGTGATTTCATTGCGTTGGTATTCATACTGTCTTAGCAAGGATAAGAGAGTTGACTGTCCCGTGTCATTATCAAGTTTACGCTGACGGATCCATTTGAGAAAGTTTGCAGACCAGTACGTATTACAATACCGGAGTGGAATATCTATTCCATGAAAATGGAGAAAATGCTTGATGCGTACTTTGGCCCGAGCGGCATCTCTGCTCACAGTCTTTCTCTGTCTTATTAGCCCGCGATTGTCCCGTTCCTTGATAGTCGGGACATGAATAGGTTCTAACGCCCCACTACGAAGTTGTTTTGCCAACTTCCGTGAGTCTCGGGCATCAGTCTTACGTCTACGCTCTTTATCAGTTGTGGGCACATCTCCTGGATGGACAACGGTACAGTTTACCCCCATTTGCGTTAATTTGTCGTAGGTCCAGAACCCGCTAAATCCTGCTTCATAAACGGCATGATAATTAGCATTGGGGAATACTCTCTCAAGATAAGAAACTAGTTTCTTAGGTTCAGGTGGCTGCGTAAATGTCTTGTGCTCAAAGGCTTCGGTATAAATGGTTACCTTCCAACTCTTCCGGTGGACATCTAAACCGGCAAAAATGTTTTGACCGCTGAAATCTGTATGCTTAGCTTGTCTCATTGTAAAGCTCCTTCTTGCGTTGATTGTTAGTTGCCCAACAATTTAAGGAGCTTTACTCCTCACCGTTTAAACATAGGAACTTTCCAGTCACACCGCCCTCGCAAGTCTAATAAAAACAACTGGTGGTCTAGGACTCATAATCCGTCGGTTCGGGGTTCATTCGGAACAAGCTGCCAGTGGCAGGTTGTGGAGAAAGGCGAGAGCGGAGCTCGCAGCCAACTCCCTGTGGGCCAGTCTTGCACCACGACGAAAATCCGCATTCTGCTGGGTTAATTCAGAATCTTGAACATTGAATAGCCAAAGTTGGTAGGGTTGTTAATTCATCACACTCAATTCCTTGTTCAGTGTTCGCTATTCAAGGAGGGGGTCACCACGGAGTTCACATTTGAGAAAACTGATTGGATAGTGCTGGAGTGCAACGATAGCACCTCTATGCATCTCCCTCAATAGCTGAGAGCGTAGGTGGCTGGATCCACACTAGAAAAGTCGCCATTTAGCGGTTTTCAAATGTTTTATAGCCAAACGAACTACACCGACCTTCACCATTCAAAATATACCTCATTCGCACTATAGGCTCGATATAATGGGGAGGATTGACTAAAGCATATACTGTGTTTTCATCACAATCATGGCATCCTATTTGCGAAAGCTAATAGTCGACTAAAAGAGACACCGCGGGTTTTCAATTAACAGATTGATAGCCCCTTAGTTTCGCTTACATTGCCATTGAATCCTACCTTCTTACTTTGACAACCTTAAGGGGGTTGATAAATGAGCTTAATTAGAGTACGACTATCGATACCTTTAGCCTTGTTGGTTGGGTTCGCCCACAAACCATGGAAGCCCGATCAAATGTTAAAGATGATTGATTCACTGGATTTGACTTAAATACTCAGAATACCCAGCCAGAACCCTAAAACACTTTGAGTTTCAAGGATCCCGGTTAGTCTGGTAACTATCCATTCGCAAGTCCATTAAAAACAACTTGTGACAGAGGGCCCATTCTCCTGTTCTCAGCGAGCGCTTGCGGGACATATAGCCCTTCGGTTCGGGGTCATTTGGAAGGATCTGCCAGTGGTAGATTCTGGAGAAAGGCGAGGGCGAAGTGCACAGCCAGCTCACTGCTGCCAGTTCGAACCCAATCGCTAATCAATTGAAGCTATGATTAAATACTCTAGACAATTTCCGTCCCCCAGGCCATCGAAGCCCCTCTCACTTCTCAGATTGGCCTAGCTCTGTGAAGTGATATGAATTGAAGTTCTAACCAAAATTCTGAACCATTTTTTTGGCACTGAACAGTTAACAGACCTGGATCAGTCTCCTAAATCCGTAAGTATCCAGTGAGTTACGCTTTTTGAGTTGCAGGGCACCGATGGAGGAGGCACGTGCCTTCACGTTTCGATACATTTTGGAATATTCTCACAGCTTTAGTACAATACTACCGCTATCTGTTTGGGGGTGAATTGAAAGGAATGATTGAATTGAATAAAACATATGGAATTGGCATAGATAATCTCCAGGAGATCATCAGTGAAGACAAAATACCGCAATACATTAACCTGAAATTGGCCGCCATGGATCAACCCCATTATCGTGATGGTAATACGGCACAGTTCCTGAAACTGATGACACCACTCCTGGACAATTACAAGGAGCAATCCAGGTTGCTGGCAGAGCATCAGTCGCCTATTACATCAAGGGTTCAAGCCTTTCTGGATGACTATCTCAAGGCGGAAAAGACAGATCACCCCCTTCGTCTGCCCTCCAATACTTTTAATCTGGATACCCATGGACTTGCAAGGACACTTTCCGTTCCTGCTGATTCCGATAAATTCGAATCTGATATTGTAAAATCCTACCGGACCCCACAGGGCATTCTGACCAACCCCAAACATGATAAGCGAACGACTAGTGGTGTTTTTCATGTGGTGGAAGGGGGCCTGGCCATACCCAATGATAAAAAAGCTGTTCCAAAGCAAGCTTTCGCAGGTCTCTTGGCAGCAGCACTTCGCGCACCTGATGAACTCATGAAATTGCCTTATACATCCAATCAGGAATCTCAAGCCAAGACATTTGTTAGTCTACTTTTGCGGCCCACCGTAGTGCCTGAAGTCGCAGGTGTCATATCAGAGAAATCTCTAGAGGTTTGTTTTCTCGCCCCAGGGAGTCTGGTGAGTAACCTCGATTTTGTGGAGTCCATCTTTGGTAATGCTGGAGATCCTAATTTGCCTGAAAATGATGCTGCCCTGGAGCCTGAGTCATGGACAGGTCATTCCGGGATGGTTATCCTGGCACCACATCTAATAACTGTGAAGAAAAAAGAAGTGGGTTTGCCACACTACGATGATGCCACAGAGCGACAGAGAACTGATGGAATGTGCTGGCTGCAGGATGATGAACTCTACAATGATGGCGGCGCTTTCAAGGTAACGGCCAGGACCAAATCAGGTGTGGTATTGACCCTGATTGCCGACAATTACTTTGGTTATTGCAAGAAAGAGGTCAAGACCCAGATTGGATTTTCAGCCAACCTGTATGGTCTTGCTGAGGAAGAGCATGCCGGTGGAGCCCTGGCATTTCCCAGTTATGACCTTGGACAACGCTTTCACCTCTCAGATCGAATTGCTGGCAACGACCTGACTTATGATGAAATGATCGAGATGTATCCTGAAGTCATGGATCCTCACGCAAAGGGTTATGCACATGATAAAAGGTATGACAATATCATTTACATTCCCAAAGATGCCCGCTTTAGCATTTATGAGCAATCCGTCACCTGGAAATTACACGGGGAAGTGCAATCCATTAAACTTTTGCCTGGCAAGTTCTATATGTATCCCTCAGGATATCGAGTGGAAATGCTTAAGCGAACCGCTGGCAATCGCTGGCACCTTGTGGGTACAAGGCCTGAAGGGACTCTGTGTCACAAGCCTTGCACAGTATCTGGCGGTGGAAAGTCGGAGATCTCAAAATCCATTAGCGATGCCATGATCCCGGGGCCAGTGATCGTTTCCGATCTACCCCGTGAGTTAGAAAGAGTGGAAGAGATCATGAATAAAGATTTTACCAATCGATTCAAGAACCCCCATGATTATCGTCAACCCCCTCGTAGCATCCTTTCCAAAGAACGTTCCTTGGGCTCGGTTATAAAATTATTGACCCTCAGTGAGGATTATTCAGATGAGTACAACGCTTGGCTTGAGTCTATTCCCCAGCGAATAAAAGATATTATTTACATAATTAAACGTCGCAATCATAACGAGCGTGATGAGAACTGGCTACGTTTCCTGAGCGTGGATATGGTGAATGGCATTCCAGGTAACGAACTGAAATATCGCAACAGTAAGTTGTCCAGCAACTATCTGAGGGTGGGCCATGACCAGGATAAATCCTGGCGCATTTTTCAGGTTCGGCAGGATTTTTATCCGGCTCAGAAGGTACAGGTTGAGGATGATATTACGGCCAGTATAACGGTGCGGGCAGATCGACTCGCTAACTTGAACCCAGACTATGCCAACCCCAGCTTAAAACTATTGACAAATTGTGAGTCTCGTCTTTTTCAGCGTCCTGATGATTGTGTGATCAAGGGCTATGATAAACAGGCTGAATTAGAACTCTCCAGTCCACATACCTTTCTCTCCAATTTTGAACCATTGAACCGTGCTCAGGTCCAGGAAATCAAGGATGATACCATTGGTTTTGATCAGTATACGCAACCTGTCCAGGACCTCATCAATGATTTTCTGGCTGGTGACACACCAGAATTTCTGGTAGTCCCTTCAGAGCCGCGACTTATGGACGGAAAACCATCTGCCAACCCTCGGTATCTGCAGATTAGACCTGACCTGGTGGATGCTGTGGGTCCTTACATCGCCCAAATAGGAACACGGCTGTTTCGTAAAATTCCCAGGGAGCAACCCGTATACCTGCCAGTCAATAGTGTGTTGCCTGGTCGGCGTAACAATCCGGCAGATCGCGCGCATAATGTACCACCTCTGGCAGTGTACAGCCCCATACACTATCAGGAACTGCCTGAACTCTTTATTGATTTCATCTGCAGCATCACCGGGAAATCACCTTCAACCACTGGCTTTGGTTCAGAAGGTGCCCTGACCAAAGGTCCCTTCAACAGTTTGGTAGTGGCTGCTGATCTGAACAATGCCCTCTTATCATATATTCTCGGTGGTTACGAACCACTAACATCAGCAGCTGGTTATGTTGGCCCACTCTATAAGGTGGATCATGATATTAGTCTGCTCATGCCGGAATTAATATCACGGATGACCGTTGTTGAGCGTACGCCAGCTTATCTCATTAAGAATGGATATTTAGAGAAGATTGACGATATGACCTACAAGGGTCAGATTGTAGAGTCAAGTTTATTGGGCTATCGCATTACTCATAAGTTTGTCAATCATTTCATGGGCCGGATTTTCAGCAATCCTGAAGTGGTCTTTTCAGATGACATGCTTAAACCAGAAACTCAGGACATAGCCATTTTTGCCGAATCTATGCATAATCTTAGTGTTACTCAGAAGCGTGTAGCTGAAGGCTTGCTCACAGACGGGACCTATGAAGCGCTAATCCCCCCTTTGCAAGCACTTGTGGCTATTATGGTCTCCGGTGAGCATAAAGGGATGGGTCGTACCCATGCTGATTTCCGCCAGCTATTCACGCGTGAATACGTGCTTGGAAGTGAATGGTATGGGAACCGTTTAGAGTTGAAACAGACGCGGGATAAATCCTTCTGGAGCAACAGCCTCTCATATTTGGAGCAGAAGCTAAGCACTGGCAACCAGGATGCCCTGGTACAACGCTTGAACCTAAATAAAAAGCGGGCCCATGCCAAAGATCAACTGAATCATGTATCCAGTTCGTTGTATCTCGATGAACTGCAGGGGACTATCGGTGCCGATCCATTGGAAGTTTAGCTGAACTCCAGCTCCCTTCTTGCTCCGCAGAAGTCAGTAGGAAAAAGGAGAGAGGACCGAAAAATAAAACAGGGCTACCTTTTGGATAGCCCTGGACAGGAGGTCTAACTGTACAAATACTGCTTAAAAGGAGAGGTTGACCTCCCCGATGAATCGCCTTGGAAGCTGAGGTCCGTACACATAAGCCGGATCCCGCTGAGCACCTACCTGTAGGTCTTCCTGATAGGCATTGAATATATTTTTAAACCCAAGCACTATAGATGAATTCATGTCATTGAAGAGACCTATCTGATATGAAGCTCCCAGGTCAAGCTCAATAAAGGCGTGGTCAGCCTCAACCAATTCAAGAGTTGCTTCATTGGGGACCAGCATTCCACCCGTATAACGGGCGATGCTGTTCAGGTTCAATACATCAGTTGCATCCCACGAAAGACGCAGGTTCCCAAAGAAGTCAGGTGTACGGAGGAATTTGTCAGTGAAAACACCCTCAAAGATTTCCTGAACCTCCTCATACCGACCTTGCTTTAAAGTAGCTCCCAAACGCACTTCAGTTCTGGAGTTGGGCATCCAACCACAATCGAATTCAGCACCTGATACCGCGGCACCACTGCTGTTAACTCGCTCCCAGAGAATGAGTCCATCAGCAATGCCGTCAAGTTTCACCTCGCTGAAGGCATCATTCAGTCGGGTGTGGAAGAGTGAGAATCCCAACATGAAGGCACCGTTTTCTCGGAGATCCTCATACTCAACATTAGAACTCCAGGAAAGACTGCGCTCTGGAAGCAGGCTGGCAGAATTTCTTACGACACGTTGGTCACCCCCCAGTGATTCGATATGGAGATCCTCGTCAAAGGTCTGAGGGGGTTTAAATCCTGTGGAAACAGCAGCGCGCAGGTGTAGGTGATCACCCCAATCGTATTTCAGATTGAAGCGAGGACTAACTACAGGATCTGCTAATGACGAATGCTTATCCACTCGGGCACCACCGACCAGGGTCAGTTGGTCATCGAACATTCTGTAGGAATCCTGAATATAGGCTGCCAGGTTGCGGTGATCTTCATCAATGTGATACAGGGGGTTGGAAACTGAATTGTCAGTTAGCAGATCCTTTGAGAATTCACTTCCTGATGTGATGAGGTGATTACCCTTTTCCCAATTGAAACGGAGTCCTGCGATATGTGTACTATTTGCTGCATGCCCATAAAAATTGAGTGCTTCAATTGAGTCTGCCGCAGTATCTCCACCCAATCCACCATAGTAAGAATCCCTGTCCAAAAGGCTGACTGCATAATGGAAGTTATAATTCAGATTGTCATTGATGATTCGGCTCCAATTGATCTTTGCGCCTGTTCGTTCATGGGTCAAGGCTTCGGCAATATCTGCTTCATGAGCGGGCCGGTCAAAGTCATTGCCGCCACGGCGCTTTTCGTTAACGCGATGAAAACTCAGATTGAGATCGCGTTGAGGATCCACACGTAAGTTCCAGGTGAGGCCGAAAGATTCGTGGTGGAGTTCGCCCAGTTCGCTATATCCATCCCCATTATGATCGTAAGCGGACCTGTTGCGGGCAACACCATACAGAAAGGTACCGCTCTTTCCGTTCTCAGCGACCAGCTCAGTGACTGCACTGAACTGGTGATCAGTAGCATCACCAATAGTCTGGCTTTGAACGTTTACCCTGCTGCGATTCAGGTAGGGTTGACGTGTTCGCATGTTGATTGTACCCGCTACAGCTCCACCACCATATAGTGCGGACCCACCGCCCTTCACCACTTCTATTTGCTCAATCATCTCATCTGGGAAATGTTCTAGAGCATATACTCCAGCCAGCGAGCTGACAACAGGAGCACTATCGATGAGGAGTTGGGTATACTTGCCCTCCATGCCCAGGATACGTACCTGAGTAAAGTTGCAATTCTGACAATTATTCTCAACTCTGACCCCTGACTGGAGGGACAAAGCTTCAGCGAGGTTGCAGGCTTGCGCTTGTTGCATGAGCTGACGCGGTATTACTTCTGTCTTTACAGGTGACTGGGAATAGAGGTAGGGTGAGGCTGTACCGGTCACCACAACGGTACTGGACTCCATGAGGCTGGATCGAAGTCCGATTGAAAGATGGCTGGTTCGGCTGTTGTCAACACGAATTGCTTGTGTTGCAGCAGCGTAGCCTATATAAGTACACAAAAGACTGTATGTCCCAGCGGGTACATCTTGAATACGAAAGGATCCATCGTTGCTTGTGGCGGCACCAAGGTAGGTTCCTTCAACAGACACATTGGCTCCAATCAGGGGTTGTCCTGTTGCTGCATCGAGGACAGTTCCTTTTATATCTCCAGTGTGAATGGAAGTGGTTATAGCCTCTCCAGGGAGTGTGACACTAGCCAATAAAAGTACCGGAATGATCATTCGTTTCATGTTTTTAGACATTTTTACTCCATTTATGAGTACAAATTGAATTAAGGGAATTTGCGTATGGTATAATGCGAATTAATCTCATTTGCATAAACCTAGACTGCAAAAGATTCATTGCAATAGAAATCATGACTCATTCTCAATATATCAGAAATGATTTGGGATTTGTTGTACGTTGAACTGTTTTTAACAACAGAGATCCTGTGAATGCAGGTGAACAATCGATGAACTATTGTGTATTTTCAATCTTCGAAAAACCACCCAATGAGCACCTCGACTGGAGTTCATCCTTGAAAATCTCCTTAATCAGGACGGGGATGATATCGATACTGGCTTGAAAGGCTTCAAGAGTCACCAATAAGTAGCCCCCTCAAAAACACTCGAACTCTCAAATTATTTCTAACCAAAGAATTTGGTTTGGCAGCGTTTCCATATACCTTCTGCATATATGATAATATGTGTATTTATTTGTAAAACATTGGAGAAATAAAATGAAACGATTTAGTGTGTTGATAGTTGCTCTGACCCTGGGAGTTATGCTTATGCAATGTGGAGGTGGAAAAGATGAACAGCCCACGCTAAAAACTATAGCTCCTGCGCAAAAATCATCAACCACTACCCAAACTGAGAATGTAGCTTCACCTGCCATAGAATATGATCTTGCCAATGGTGAAGCAGTCTATAAGAAATTCTGTTTTGCCTGTCACGATGGTGGTTTAGCCGGCGCTGCCAAGCATTCAGATCAGGCACGCTGGGCCGAAAGTGCAGCCAAAGGCACTCCTGAACTCATCAAGCATGTCATGGAAGGTTACCAGGGGAAATATGGTATGCTGCCACCCAAGGGAACCTGCATGGAGTGTAGTGAACAGGATATAATCGATGCCGTCCACTATCAGTTGAAGATGGGCGGAAGTCTCAAGTAAATCCCAATGCCCTTGATGATTCGAGGGCATTTTTTTGTTGACCCCCCAGGAACATGATCCTGTTCTGCAAAGAAATAGATAACCACTTTTGCATTTACCGCTATTTTGATTGACTTAAAAAAATATGGACTTTGTGCTACTTGAGAAAATGTACAGGCAAGGAGAGTCCAGATTAAAAAAGACAGAACACTACTGTCCCACTTAAATAACAGAGTAATGTCGTAAGTGCAATAATATAAGGATGATAACTTGTGAAAATAAATTTATCGACTTGAACTTGTAACTTTTTACAGCGTAAACCCTTTTTAACAAAGAGGAGGGTGATAATTGTATTCAGGTGCGACAGTATTTTCACAGGTTATGGGACATATAACAAGGTATGAATTTGATAAACTCGTGGCAAAATATCATGGCAATTACAAGGTTCGATCCTTCTCAAGTTGGGATCAATTCTTGAGTATGAGTTTTGCTCAACTCAGCTATCGCAGAAGCTTACGGGATATTGAAGCCTGTCTCAATGCGCAGCCAGGAAAGCTTTACCACATGGGCATTCGTGGGAATGTAGCCCGATCTAACCTTGCCAGAGCCAATGAGAAGAGAGACTGGCGTATTTACTCAGATCTTGCACAGAAACTGATCCCAAAAGCTCGAATATTGTACTTGGATGATTCTGATTTTACCTTGAATCTTGAAAACACAGTATATGCCCTGGACTCCTCTACTATCGACTTGTGTTTGACTCTTTTTCCATGGGCTCAGTTTAGAAAATATAAGTCTGCAGTAAAACTACACACTCTTTTGGATCTCAGAGGATCAATACCAACATTTATTGACATTACTTCCGGTGCAATTCATGATGTGAATGTTCTTGATGTGCTGATTCCAGAAGCAGGATCCTTCTATATCATGGACAAGGGATACATTGATTTTGAACGATTATACCAGCTTCATAAGGCTCAAGCATTCTTTGTGACCAGAGCAAAAAGCAATCTTGCTTACCGAAGGCTATATTCTAAACCAGTAGACAAAAAAACAGGGCTCCGTTCTGACCAAACTATTCGTCTGATTGGTCCAAAGTCAAGTCGGCTATACCCTGAGAAGCTTCGGAGAGTACGCTATTATGATGCTAATCTTGACCGTTACTTTGTATTTCTGACGAACAATTTGGAAATACCTGCTCTGACTGTTGCTGATTTATATCATGAACGATGGAAGATTGAATTATTTTTCAAGTGGGTGAAACAACACCTCAGAATTAAGGCATTCTATGGTACTTCAGCAAATGCTGTGAAAACCCAGGTGTGGATCGCAGTTTGTGCTTATTTACTTGTAGCTATCATCAAAAAGAAAATAGATACCGAATTAAGCCTCTACACAATTCTACAGATTTTAAGTGTTTCACTTTTTGAAAAAGTGTCTATAAATCAATTACTTACACAGACTGACTCCCGCTTTCTGGAAGAGCAGTCTCGTAACCAGTTGAATTTATGGGACTAATAACGGGACAGTAGTGAAGACAGAACTAAAGTTACGAAAACATATACTATATAAGTTAAAGGGACAACCATATGAATACCAATTCAATAGGCTGGCTAACCGCTTGGCTACTGGGGCTTGGAGTTAAAGAAGGCTCCGCTATGTACTTGAAATTGGTACTTCTACTATGCGCTCTTTTTATCATTTCATATATCACCAATCTCATTGTGAAGAAGGTTTTTATCCGTTCCATCCGGGCAGCAATTAAAAAAACTAAAACCACCTGGGATGATGCTCTGGTGGAAAACAAGGTATTCATATCACTCTCTCATATCGCACCAGCCATTGTTATATATCTAACGGCTCCTTTTGTGTTTCAGGATTTCACGGGTGCTATTCCTTACGTTTTCAGATTGGCGAATGCATATCTTAGCATTGTTGCAATAATTACAATCATCAATCTGCTGAATACACTCAAGTACTATTCAGAAAACACGGAACTATTTAAGGACAATCCTTTAGATAGTTATTTTCAGTTACTAAAGATTGGGGTATACATCATTGGTGGGATTATTATTCTATCATTCCTCCTTGATAAATCCCCCCTATACTTTTTTAGTGCTTTAGGGGCGATGACAGTTGTCTTGTTATTGGTTTTCAAGGATACTATCCTGGGATTTGTGGCCAGCATACAGCTTTCAGCAAATAATATGTTACAGATAAATGATTGGGTCTCTATGCCACAATATGGTGCAGATGGTGATGTCATTGAGATGAACCTGACAACCATAAAAATACAAAATTGGGACAAAACCGTGACCACTATCCCTACCTATGCATTTATTTCAGAATCTTTTAAAAACTGGCGGGGAATGTCCGAATCTGGAGGCCGGCGTATAAAAAGGTCTCTAAACATAAAAACCAGTAGTATAAAATTCTGTTCCCCAGAAATGCTGGAACGCTTCAAAAAATTTCAATTGATTCAGGATTATATCGAGGAAAAGAGTAAGCATATTGAAGTGTATAATCAGGAAAATAAGATAGATAAATCCCACTTAATCAATGGGCGACATTTAACCAATATTGGAATCTTCAGAGTTTATGCTGAAGCATATCTGAAAAATTCACCTGATATCAATCTTAATATGACCTGTATGGTCAGACAGCTGCAGCCCTCAGAAAAAGGTCTGCCCATCGAAATTTACACCTTCAGTGGTCGTCAGGAGTGGGTGACTTATGAAGGTATCATTTCAGATATGTTCGATCATCTTATTGCAGCAATTCCTGAATTTGAACTTGAAGTATTTCAAAACCCCACCGGGACAGATTTCCGAAAGCTAAAATCTATATAAGCGCTTGTATCCAAACCAATATCAGATTTTTTTCGTAATTCGTAATTCGTAATTCGTAATTCGTAATTCGTAATTCGTAATTCGTAATTCGTAATTCGTAATCGGATATCGAGCACTCATCTTCCTCCTTCCTTCATAAACAAAGCCAATTATATTGTACTACCGAACACGTGTGCAGCACTATTGGATATCCAGTTTTCCTGGGCTTTCCACACACATTTTGGCGATTCAAAAAGCTAAGCACTAGAGAGAACGAGGAAAGATGATGATCAGATTTACGAGAATGATTTTAGGCCAATTCTGGCTTACAATATTCCTGAGCCTTACACTACAGGCCCAGGTTGATATCCAATCCCCTTATATCTTGAATCCCGAAGCCAACATTGGCTTTGTAGACAGCTGTGCCAGCTTTTGGCTGAACGCATATGATGAAGTTGATGGCGGGTTTTTTACCAACGTGAGTGAAAATGGCACACCAACCAATACTGATAAGTTTATGCTCACTCAAACCCGAGACGCCTATGCCATGGCCAGAGGATTTCAGATGACTGGTGATACCAGGTATCTGAGATATGGTCGCGAGACACTGGAGTACATGTATACAACCTATTGGGATTCAGTCGATGATGGGTGGGATGACAGACAAACAGGCAAGTGGTCTTTCACCCAACATTATGCCATGATCGGTATTGGAGCAATGTGGGAAGCCACCGGACGCCCCAATGACTACAACTACCTTATGCGTGGATACCACTCCCTCAACGATCATCTATGGGACTCAAGGGATGATTATCCCGGATATTTTGATCGCGCCTATGAAGACTGGACCAATGCTGAGGACAAGGGCTTCACTCCAACGGTAGATGGCATTACAACCAATGCTCTACCCTTGTACCTGTTGACAGGGGAAGATATCCACCGGGAGCGCTTACTTCAATTGGCTGATCTCATTGTAGAATATTTAGTGCCTACCATGGACCACTATGACTACGGATTCGCTGAAGCCTTTGACTCAGACTGGGTAGAGGAAAATTGGAACTCCTTCTATTTTACCGGACATATCCTGAAATCGGCCTGGTGTCTGGCCAGAGCATATCTGGTGGAACCAAATCCAGAATATCTGGCAGCGGCCACCAGGATTCTGGATGATGTCATCGCACAGGATGGCACCTATGACTATGGCGAATGGTGGGAG
>JAERTG010000141.1 GCA_016845065.1 Fidelibacterota bacterium
GGCTTATAAGCCATACCCAGGAGCAGGATGTGAGAACCATTGATACTCCTCGCCATTCCATTCAAGCCATCTGCTACCAGATCAACAACGTACTCAGGCATAGAAGCATTGATCTCACTGGCCAACTCAATAAAGCGAGCCTTGTAGTCAAGGGTTCTCATCTTCCACGAGAGATAGTGAGGGTCAATAGGGATGCAGTGACCACCCAGTCCAGGACCAGGGGTGAACTTCATAAAGCCAAAAGGTTTGGTAGCAGCAGCATCAATCACTTCCCAGACATTAACACCCAGCTTGGCACACATAATAGCCATCTCATTGGCCAGGCCAATATTGATACTTCTAAAAGTGTTCTCCAAGAGCTTAGTGAGTTCAGCAGCCTCTGGTGAAGAGACAGGGACAAGTTCATCCATGACATGGCCATAGACAGCCATGCCCAGTTTGAGACAGTTCTCAGTTACACCACCAATGACCTTAGGTGTATTGGTTGTATGAAAGACAGGGTTACCTGGGTCTACTCGTTCAGGAGAGAAGAGTAGAAACACATCTGTACCTACCTTTAGTCCTGATGCTTCCAGGGCAGGTTGGAGGAGTTCACGGGTAGTACCAGGATAGGTGGTACTTTCAAGTACAATGACCAGATTTTTGTGAACATACTTGATAAGCTCTCTGTTCACATCCAGGATATAGGTGATATCAGGGTCTTTGGTCTTACTCAGGGGTGTAGGGACTGCTATGCAGATTGCATCAATATGCTTGATGCTTGAGAAGTCTGTTGTGGCTGTGAAGGTACCTGCTTCTACCAGGGACTTGAGTTCAGCATCATCAACATCCTGAATGTAGTTATCACCAGCATTCAATTGATCCACTCTGGACTGATTCACATCAATACCAATGGTACGGATGCCTGCATTACCAAATTCAACAGCTAATGGTAGACCTACGTACCCCAGACCCACTATACCTACTGTAATTTCTTTATTCTCTATTCGCTTTAATAAATTTTTCATTTACTCATTCACTAATTTTGGGACCTACTTAATAGTTAGAGGTTACTTCGACCTACATTCCTGTAGTTATAACCAAATTCTCTCAGTTGGTCGATGCTCAAAATATTTCGAGCATCAACA
This sequence comes from Fidelibacterota bacterium, assembly GCA_016845065.1. Lineage (GTDB taxonomy): Bacteria > Fidelibacterota > UBA8477 > UBA8477 > JABMPR01 > JABMPR01. Next base: position 1,128 of record JAERTG010000141.1, read on the forward strand.
ATATTTGGTGCGTTGAGGTGAGTCTTCATATCTCTTAAACTAAGACCCCTCAATTCATTCCATGGAGTCAGAATAATTACCAGATCCGCACCTTCAACAGTTTCAGAAACAGATTCACGTGTATCCAAATCAGGAAGGAAAAACTTTTTCATATTTTCTGCGGCAATTGGATCATACGCTCTTACAATTGCACCAGCCTTTTCAATACCCTGAATAATCTCCAGAGCAGGAGTATCTCGAACATCATCAGTGTTCGCCTTAAAAGCTAATCCCAGGATTGCCACGGTTTTGCCATTCATCTCAGGCAGAACTTCTTGAGCTTTGTCCAATATGACATTTCTTTGGTTCTTGTTTGCTCCAATGGCTGCCTTCACTACCTGAAAGTCAACACCATGCTGCTCACCAGAATAAACAAGAGCCTCTGTATCTTTTGGGAAACAACTCCCACCGTAACCAGGTCCAGGATGGAGAAACTTGGGACTGATACGACCATCAAGACCCATAGCTCTGGCAATAGTATGGATATCTGCTCCAACCTTATCAGCCAGATTGGCCATTTCATTGATAAAGGATATTTTCACAGCCAGAAAGGCATTGGATGCATATTTAATCATCTCTGAGGAAGGGACATTGGTAATGACCATAGGGGTTTCATTGATAAACAGGGAGCGATAGACTTTTTTCATTACATCAGCTGCTCTCTCACTGTTCACTCCCAATACCACTCGATCTGGAATCAGAAAATCTTTGACAGCAGACCCTTCCCTTAAAAACTCAGGGTTTGAAACCACATCAAATTCATAATCAGAATCCTTTTCCTGGGCTATCAGGGCTTCCAGGCGTGCACCAGTGCCCACAGGCACTGTGGATTTGGTACAAATAATTTTATAGCTATTCAGGTTTTTTGCAATGGTTGTGGCAACAGCTTCCACCGCTTTAAGATCTGCTTCGCCATTGTCACCCATTGGTGTACCAACCGCAATAAAAACGACCTCTGCATTCCTAATTGATGCTTCAACATCTGCACTGAAAGTAAGCCTTCCAGCGTTGACGTTACGATCTACGAGTTCTTTCAGCCCTGGTTCATAGATTGGAATTCCACCCTCATTCAGCATTTCGATCTTACTCTTGTCTATATCGGTGCAAATAACAGAATTTCCAAAATCTGCCATTCCAGCCCCACTGACGAGACCAACATAACCAGTTCCAATAACACAAATATTTCTCATTTAATCCCCAAAAAGTTTTCCTTCTAAAAAAAGCACGGCAATATAGACGACTTGCCAGGTAGCAGAAAGTTAAATCCCTATAGTAGACCGTTTCTTCGTCGCCAAATCCATTCAAAAGTCAATAACATGACCAGTACTGTGAAGATCAGTGGTGAGCGTACACCGCTATATTTAATGGAGGTTTCTAGTTGAATCATTTCGTTGGGTATAATCGGCAATTCATCTTGACCAATTTGGATGACCTCCCCACCACTTCGGGATGCGAGACGTGAGAGGAAAACCTCATTCACACCCCTGCTCTGATCTTCACCACTAAAGCTCATCAAGTGAATCCTACTCGTATCTCTACCCCATAGTTCCCCAAACCGGTATGCCTCGGCAATGATTAATATCTCACCAGGATTTTTGGTATCTAGCTCAGTGCGGTATACTCCAGACTCGTCCCTTGATAAATTAAGGGTCGATTGATTTCCTTGTCGGTCTTCCTGCCAGACCCTCAATTCGGCAGCCCTTATGATTCTATTGTCCAGATCCTTTATGGTTACAGCAGCTTTGAGGTAGGTGCCTGTTCCAGCAGATTCTACAGGAATATCAATCTGGACCGGATTAAAATGTGCTATTTCCTCCAGATAAATGAGGAGATAACTCCACAGAATCTCAAATGAAGCCTTGGATTGAGGGTGGAAAAACCATTTCCAGAATCCATTACCGGAGAAGATTGCTCGAGGGGGATGATCTATGAGACTGAAGATTGAGGTTGCTGACGAACCATTCCCAATCGTCAACATTGCGTCACCCTCATTAATAATATTGTAGTTAGGATTACTAACTGGCGCGTATTTCATGAGGTCATTTGGATTATATCCTCGTCCCAATAACCCGAGATAGAAAGCATGTTCCATGGATGAATCAGTCCAGAAACTCGTTTGGGGGGCTGAATTCTCACTTCCGCTTGCCACCTTCACTCCAAGCCATTCAACCCACATAGATGATAACTGCTCAATCCCTTCATAGAACAGAATAGTTGGAGTTGAAGAAAATGTATTTATGTCTAGCGAAGTTTTAGAAAGGATTTCCTGTGCCAATTCACCAGGATGATTGAGGATAATTAAGTCAAGCTCCTCAAGATTAATACTGATTCTAAGTTGGTCTCCCATCCTGTGGGTACCGTGTACGATTTGGACATTGAAAGTTGAACCAGAAAAACTCTGAGCTAAGAATTTATGAAGATCATTTATTCTCTCACTCACAATTAGCACATTCGTTTGATCTTGATCCTGTTTTATTTCAATTATTTGTTCTGTTAGGTAAGTTCCACCTTCCAGAAACAACTTTAATGTGAGGACTCCTGATGCAGCGTTTCCCCCTCGAAATGTCAGATCAATATCCTGGAAGGTCTGGTTTAGCTGAATGTTTTCTTCAACAAGTAACTGATTCGTGTCGGTCAGAACTTGAACAATAGCCCGCCTTCCAAAAAGGCCATCTTGATGCAGGCTGCAGCGGATCATCACCTCTTGGTCAGCTCCTGCCATATTCAGCTGGTTTACCGCAATCAATTTCAAAGAAGCGCTTGATTTTGGTTTCAGAGGATACACGATATTTACATCAAGTGTTTTTGACCATTCTATATCCAGAGGAGACCGTCCCCCATTCAAATGACCATCTGAAAACAGAAAAACCGCTGAGTACATATCCGTCCTCTCCGGTCCATAGACATCATATGGGTTCCAGCTAAAGATACTCATATCCTCCTCGAAATCTAACTTATCAAGGCTAAGCACCCCCCCTTCCATTGTCCAGATATCTAGTTTGGAAGTTTTCTCGAGCTCCCCGATTGTTTGATGGATGGATTTGTGAAGATCCTCGCTATTGCCCTTCCATGCCTTCCCCATACTGCTTGACTGATCTATAACTACTGCAATCCGTTTTGGGATTGAATACTGTCGGGAGAGCACAAGTTCAGGCTCAAACAGCAAAAATAAGAGTGAAAGCAGAGCTAGGATTCGCACGGCTGGGATAATCCAATTCTTCCAATAGTCCATGCGGGATGGACCATTTTTCCTCGGTTTATTCATTAAAATGGCAAAAGCACTGCCCACGAAAAGAAGAACCAGGAAGAGATATCCGTCACCACTAAAATCGGCTTCGAATGAAAAACCAAATGGAAGCTTCATTTAGCCGCCAAAACTGAGTTTTAAATTGGGAACAGCTGCTATATCCAAGGCATCAGGTCCCAGATTTCTTGCTTTCCAGTACCCCATGTAGGCAATCATCGCAGCATTATCTGTACAATAACGCATATCAGGCTGGTATAGAATTTTTTCCTGCTTCTCAGTCAGCTCTACCATCCTCTCCCTCAATCTCGAATTGGCAGCTACTCCACCTGCAAGAACAATTCGATCATGGCCTAAATCTTTGGCAGCCTGCATAGTTTGCTTTGAGAGCACATCAACCACTGCCTCTTGAAAACTTGCGGCAATATCAGGTAAATGAAGCTTTATATACTCTGAATCCTGTTTTGAAATGTACTGAAGTACATTCGTTTTAAGTCCGGAAAATGAAAAATCGTAACTATCCTTAAAAGAGCTTCGGGGAAAATGATGGAAACTAGAATTACCTTGTTTACTCATCTTGTCAATGAGGGGTCCTCCAGGGTAACCAATACCCAGCAACCTGGCGACCTTGTCAAAAGCTTCTCCCGCCGCATCATCCCGTGTCTGCCCTATTAACTTGTAATCCCTGGTGTTCTCTACATGAATCAGTTGAGTGTGACCCCCTGATACCAGTAAACATAGGAAGGGGGTTGGCAATGTCTTCAGTCCAATAAAATTGGCAAAGATATGTCCTTCGATATGATTAATACCATATAGTGGGATATCCAATCCCAACGCCAGACCTTTGGCATAACTAAGCCCTACCAGTAATGATCCAGCCAGACCAGGTCCCTGAGTAACTGCAACACCTTGAATATCCGATAAGGAAATTTCTGACTGATCGAGGACGCCCCTGACGACGGGACCCAGCAATTTATTATGTTCACGAGAAGCATATTCGGGAACCACACCTCCATAACTGGTGTGGACAAGTTGAGTAGCAGTGATGTGGTGAATCATTTCAGGTCCGCGAAAAATTGCTGCCGCGGTTTCATCACAGGATGTTTCAATCCCAAGGATTACAGTATCTTGCATCTATTTTTGTACGATCTCTATTTTATCAGGAATAAATCGGTTTACTCTTTTTACGCCAACAGGTAGTACCGCTTCAGGCACATATAATTGTTCATTTTGATTCCAATTTGCGCGATAATCAAAACTTACTATAAAATCTTCAGGTTCGAGCTCTAAAAGCCTATCCAAACCTCCTTCTGCTTCTAATCCTATAACTTGGGGTATAACTGAGATTTCCACATTCCGTGGTACATTTTCGAGGCGTATGGGAATATTTAAAAACTCAACAGATCCAATACTCTGAATATCTGCACTTAAGTTTATCGCTGTTGTGTCCAGAATATACAACTGAGTCGGTTCCAGGGATAAGGGCAATGAAACTGAAACATCAGCATCAACATCGGATACCTGGAATGGTGGGACCGTAATGCTTGTGAGTTCATTAAGTAAGGAAACTGGACCGTGGACCATCACTTTACTTGGTTCCACCCTAATATCCCCTACCACCATGTATCCCAAGGCAGGTTCAATGTCAGCTTGAACGTTCACATTTAGTTCCTTATGAGCCATGCTTTCCACACTTACCCAAACAGATTCTGGTTCAACAAAATGCAATAGATCTAATTTGTAGTCTCGAGGCATGATGAATTTATCTGGATGCTCAGCAAAATATTCATTTAGGTAGTAAACCTGTGTGCTTTTGGTTTTGGTCAAGTCCAATACCAATCCAGTCTCTGACAGAGGCATGGTCATATTGGCCCATAGCAGCGTATGCCCCTTCCCTCTGAATCTGGCTGTAATTAGTTCTGGAATTTCATTGTTAAACGCCTTTTCATCTGAAAGGCCATCGATTCTTAAGGGAATATCTAGATCAAAAAAATACTCAATATCTGTTACAACAAAGAACCAGAGGAGAATAGCAAGAATCACTGAGCCTACTTTTATCTGCATGTCTGTTGTGAATATTTTTTTTAGCATTCCATTAATATAAATTTAATGCCATCAGGCACAAAGCCTTCAAAGCTTTTCATTGGTTTGATTTGAAAACATCAATCTCATAGAAATGAAAAGGCGATGTACCCTGAAAAAAAGATAAACATCGCCTTATATTTTCATATCGGGGTAGCAAAACTATCCCGATGAGTTTAGATCAGGAGGACTACTCCTTATCACCCTCATCTGAATCGGCTGCTTCAGTTTCAGGGGCTTCAGGAGCCTCCTCAACTTCATCAGGGGCATCCACAGTTTCTGGAGCTGCTTCAACCTCTTCTACTTCCTCGACTTTTTCTACTTTTTTCTTTTTGGGAGCAGCCTTTTTCTTGGCTGACTTCTTCTCAGGTTTCTCAGCCTTTTCAGCTTTTTCTGCTTTCTCAGCCTTATCAGCCTCCTTTGTTTTAGCAGATTTCTCAGCAGGTTTATCCTCTGCTTCACGGATTTTACTAAGAATGGCTTCAGGAATCTCAAGTTTATCGCTTACATGGTCTTGACCACGGATAAACTCATCGATATCATTTCGTTCTTTATCCTTGATAGCTGATTCATGGCTAACCACGACTTTTTTCTCAGTCGCATCAACCTCGACAACCTTAACTTCAACTTCAGCATCCACTTCAAACTGATCAAGGATTTCCTTGCGTTCTTTCTTGCGGAAATTACCCAAGGAAATTATTCCTTCAACATCAGTATCAGGGAAGCTCAGGATCACACCCTTTTCAAGAAGTTTGATGACTGTACCCTTATGAGAAGTATTTACGGCAAAACGATCCTTCAGCTCTGGCCATGGATTTTCCTGGGCCTGCTTAATTCCTAGTGAAATTTTTCGCTCACTTTGAGAAATATCGAGGATCTTTACCATAATTTTATCACCACGATTCACTATTTCCTTCGGATGACGAACCTTGCTTGTCCAAGACAGATCAGAAATGTGAACCAAACCATCAATACCTTCTTCAAGTTCGATAAAAGCACCAAACTGTGCCAGGTTACGGACAGTACCTTCATGGACGGATCCAACGAGATATTTCTCTTCAATGGTTGTCCATGGATCGGGTTGAAGTTGTTTAACTCCAAGAGAGATTTTGTGATTTTCAGCATCCACTGAAAGCACAATAGCATCGATCTCATCACCGACATTAAAAACATCTGATGGATGTTTAATGTGCTGGGTCCATGATATCTCTGAGATATGAACCAGACCCTCAACACCAGCGGTCAACTCAACGAAAGCACCATAGTTAGCCAGGCTAACAACTTTTCCATTGACAGCGGTACCCTCTGGGTATTTTGCTACAACACTTTCCCAAGGATGGGGTTTGAGTTGCTTGAGACCCAATGAGACTCTCTGTTTGGTTGTATCATAATCGATAACCTTAACCATGATGTCTTCATCGAGGCTAACAACCTCTGAAGGATGATTGACACGACCCCATGAAAGGTCAGTGATATGAAGTAAACCGTCAATTCCACCAAGGTCAACAAAGACACCAAAATCAGTGATGTTTTTAATCCGACCTTCTAGAATCTGACCCACTTCAATTTCATCCAGAAGTTTACTACGTTGTTCCTTCAGGCTCTCTTCGAGTAGTTCCTTACGGGAGACAACAATATTTTTACGAAATTCGTTGACCTTAACGATCTTGAATTCGAAAGATTTTCCAACATAAGCATCGAAATCCCTGATAGGTCTCACATCCAGTTGTGAACCAGGTAAGAATGCATCAACACCCAGGATATTTACAACCATTCCACCTTTGATACGGCGGGAAATGGTACCTTCAACAGTCTCAGCATCAGCATATTTCTGCTTAACATTATTCCAAACACCCATGAATTCCGCTTTACGCTTGGATAAAACGGCCTGACCAAGCTTATCTTCAATGCGCTCTAAAAAGAGTTCAATGGTATCACCAATTTCAGGCACATTATCATCAAATTCATGACGAGGAACGAGTCCCTCAGATTTGAATCCAAAATCAACCATAACTTCTTTATCACTCACTGAGATAATGCGAGCCTGGACTAATGACTGCTGATCTAAATCGATCACAGCATGATCTAAAAGTTCTTGATAGGCAATTGATTCTTTGCTTGTAACTTCCTGATCTTCAGGCGTTTCACCTTGTTTCAGAGTTTTAATCTCAGCAAAAAGATCGTTCATCAGTGCACGTTTTCCCTGTGATACATCTGGTGCATCGTTCGGGACATCTGTAGAATCATCTGTAGGAGCTGGTTCTTCAGAAACTTCTGGTTCAGGAGTGGCTTCCTCTGCAACTTCCGGAACCTCTTCTTTAGCTTCTTTTACGTCCTCTGTTGGGGCGTCTTCAACCACAGTTTCTTCTTTCACTGCCTCTACAGCGTCTTCGGTTGCTTCTTCAGCAGGTGTTTCAACCACAGCTTCTTCAGCCGGGGCTTCTGACTTTTCCTCGGCGGGCGTCATCTCGACGGCGTCTTGGGTTTCAGCGGATACTTCAGCTTTTTCATCGGTTGCTTCTTTAGCAACGTCTTCAGTTGCATCCTCAGCAACGTCTGATTTTACTTCTTCAGCCTTTGCATCCATGTCTTGTTTCTTGGTCATTAAGTTACCTCCGTTTGTCTTCGCTGTCTCCACCCTGGAGACAATAATTTCTATCTGATCATCGATACTTAATTCAGTCGTATCGAGAGTAATTGCATCCTTAGCAGCCTTCATAGGTGCCAATTTGCGTTTGGCGTTATGCTCATCTCTTTCGAGGATCTCTTTTTCTAATTCTTCTATGGACTTCTCGATTCCCTGGCGGGCAAAGTCTTTCTGACGTCTCACCGCTCGCACTCGGGCATCAGCAACCATGTAAATCTTGATGTCAGCATCTGGGAATACTACTGTCCCAATATCACGTCCCTCTAATACGACATCGTGTGCCTGAGCGACTTCCCTTTGGATTCCGAGCAAACGATTTCTTACCCCGGCAATGGCACTTACATCAGCCACCATATCAGTGACTCGGGGTGATCGGATTTCATCTCCTAGAAGGTTACCATCCAGGTAGATCTCTTGAATGTCGGCGTTGAATTTTACTTTAAGATCAAGGTCATCCAGCATTAACTGCAAATCATCAAGATTTGATAAGTCCATGTTTTCATTGATTATTTTTAAAGTAATGGCCCGATACATTGCACCTGTATCGATGTGTCGGAAATTCAATTTTTGAGCAACTCCATGAGCTGTAGAGCTCTTACCGGATGCTGCAGGACCATCAATGGCAATAATCATTTCAAAAAGCCGCTTTAATCAATATTATTTTATATACTCGTTTCAAAGCGGCGCAATATAGACGACCAATGATGCCAAGACAACCTAGAATAGCTGACCTAAATAACTGAATTTATAAGGGAATGACTCAGGGACTATTTAATTCTATACCCTTTGTCCTCATACTCAAGAACCCAGTTTACTATGATACCAATATCCATGCGTTGGGTAGCTCCTAGAAAACGTCTGTTCCTGAAATAATATGATGAATAGTCTTGCTTGGTTTCCTTTTCCATATCATCACCCAGAGCAGCTAATCTTTCCTGCCATTTGATGATATTTGATTTTCGCAAATCCAACCAACCACCGTTGGTCCACTTTTCGATATTATCAGGAGTAACATCCAGAACGGTTCTTCCCTCAAAGTTGGGTTCAGACATGTCTGGACCGCGTAAAAATGTGCTACCATCTTTTAATAGTATCGGAGTGCCAACTGAGAGAATAGTTGATCGAAGTTCCTTGTTACTCAGTATTTCGGCTTCCATCTGACCAGCCAGGTCATCAGGATCAGCGCTTAGGACTTCTGAAATACTTCCCTTGAGACGTTTGAGGATATAGACTTCATATAAAAGTTTTGTCAGGCGAGGTGGCCCCAACAATTCAAACGCGACACTATCTTTCCCGGTCTTCTCCTCCAGGGCTTCCATTTTTTTCAGAGCATCCTTGCGGATAAGTCCAGCACGATATGACGGTGCTAAGACAGATGAATCAAGACTTGAAATGATGTCATTGCCAGTGTTTCCACCTTTGATCTCCAAGAGAGTCAAATCTGCAATTTCCTCAGGCGTAACGAATTCCATCTGACCCTCACCAGTCAACACTGAAAATTCCCCTGCTGAAAAGTACCCATTCTCACCTGCATCTATATAGACTGACTCTAAAAACTCATCTCCCATCCTATCCCAGGTCGAACTGGGAGATTTATTCAGAGAGTCGCCTAATAGTGTTGCCTCACCAGGCAGAGAATCGTAGAGGGGAATATGACTTCCTCTTCTAACTACCTTTCCGAAACCAATTTTTTTCCAGGCGATTGCTGCCGTAGGCTTGATTTCTTTGACGATGGGTGCCTGTGGAGTACGACCAAGTAGCCAGAGTAGCATCGTATGCGCACCAGCTAGGGACGACTTACTCATAAGCATCTTCGATGGCTTATCTTCTGAATGAGTATACGGAATATTGAATCCCATGCCACCGGTTCCGCTTGTACCCACCTTTAAGTACAGTTTTGTGTCTGCCTGCCGCATACTTTCGATAAGAATCTGTACGTGACGAATTAACTGTGGAATATAGAGGGTAGATATAATCCGTTCTACTGTCTCGATTAACTTATCATCGGCAGTTTTGCCCTTGCGGATTTCATTAATCTCAGCTCTGAGTTCTGCAACAATTTGATATACATTCTGATAAGCGAAGGCTGTTGCCGTGTTAATACAGTCAATGAGAATCTGAGGTTTGTGGGTATCCATGATCTGGTATAATTTTGAATTATTGATGATATCTGGACCTAGGTCGTCATAAATATCATGGATCAATAATTCTACCTGGTCAGGTTTGGAATAAATATCAGCCTTAGACAAATAGGATAACTCATTTCGTACAAAAAGATCACCATGCACGGAAGTTATTTTTGTCCCCTTGTTAAGCGGGTGATTGTCCAGAATCGACTGTATTTCATCCGCCTCATTTTCACGGAGTGATGTTACGATTAATTCTGAGGGTTTTTCTTCCAATAATTGCTTTGCAATGGCTTGACCTACTAGTCCCCAACCACCTAATATTAATACCCGTTTGCCCTTAATGTCCATGTGCCAATTCCTTCAATTTTGCGATCTCGGCGGCTGATAACTCCCGATACTTCCCCTGGGAGAGATCATCTACCCTTAAAAATGCAAATTGCTCTCTGTGGAGTTTCACCACCTTGTGACCCAGAGCCATAAAAATTCTTTTTATTTCGCGTTTACGACCCTCTCTAAGAATGAGTCTAACTTCTGTAAATCTATCGAAATAATCGTAATCAAGAACCTCTGCGATTGCAGGGGTTTTAGCTTCAATATTTATGCCAAGTGGTAGACGATCCAAGTCTTCCTTACTCACCTGCCCTAACACCCTCACCATATATGTCTTGGGGATTTGAAATTTTGGATGTGTCAGGCTATAGGCAAGGTCACCATCGTTGGTCAAAATTATGGCGCCGGTAGTATCATAATCCAACCTGCCCACAGGATATATTCTATCATTCGATGGGATTAAATCTATAATAGTAGTCCTTCCATAGGGATCATTGGTTGTTGTTATGACCTGAGTGGGCTTATTGAGCAGATAATATTGGAAATCAGGTTCAAGTACGATCGGTTTACCCTGAAATACGACTTCATCAGAATGAATATTTACTCTGGTAGCTGGGTTGCTTTCAACTTGACCATTAATTGTAACCAAACCCTTTTGGATGAGATCATCACAGACCCGTCTTGAACCCAGTCCTGCCATAGCTAGATAACGATTGAAACGTATCTGCTCTTCAGATTTATCAGTCATATCACTCAAGATTTCTTGTTGTGATCCATGGGATCAAATGGTTGATTAAACCAATTCGCTGTCATCCTCTGCCAGAATATCTTCAACCTCTTTCAGCCGAGGTAAGTCTTTCACAGAATTGAGACCAAAATATTGTAAAAACTCAGTACTGGTTCGATATAAAAGAGCTCGACCAGGACCATCTTCACGACCTCGAATTTCCAACAACTTTCGATCCAGCAGGGTTCTAAGGGAGGAATCAGAGCTGACTCCGCGAATAGATTCAATATCATTTCGGGTGACCGGTTGTCTATAACTCACAATCGCCAGCGTTTCCAAGGCGGCCTGTGATAACCTGAGCTTCCCGGACTTAGAGAAAAGTCCCTTGATATAAGGTTCAAACTCCGCATTGGTAACAATCTGATATCCCCCTGCGACTTCTTTTATAAAAAATGCTCTACCAGATTTCTCATAGTCTGAAGTCAACTCACTGATGACTTCCTTAAGCGGTATTTTGCTCTCCTCGTCACCAAGACAAGTATTGAACCGGGCCTCTGTTAGGGGTTCTGGTGTGGCCATCAGTAAAGCTTCAATAATCTGTTTTAATTCATTAATTTCCAAAAGTGCTACCCCTTGATATCAGTAGATCATCAAACAATTTTGATTGTATTACTTTGACCTGACGATTTCTTAACATTTCAAGAATAGCCAGAAATGTTACTACCACCACCAAACGAGAATCAAATTTCTCTAACAAACCTGCAAAACTCAATTTTGTTTTTGCCTGGAGCAAACCGTTAAGAAATCCTACCTGTTCACTCAAGGTAACTTCTTCAACAGCTACAGAATGAGTAGCCGGCTCTTCATAGTTTTTAATCAAATATTGAAAAGTAAGCATGATGTCATATAGTTTTACATCTTCCAAAATAGCCGTATTGTCTTCCTGCTGGAGACTCCATGGAGTCGGAATATGATAATAATAGGGCCGTTCAAACCTTTCCATTTCTGAGAATGTCGATGTTGCCTCTTTGTAGCGTTTGTATTCAAGCAACATGTTCATCAGTTCAGTCCGTGGGTCTTCAACCTCATCATCACCATTTGCTTCGATTGGCAACAACATCCGGGCTTTGATTTTCATCAATGTGGCAGCCATGAGAACGAAATCACCTGCTGAGTGTAGTTTCAATTCCTTAACAAGATCAACATATTCAAGAAAATCTCCGGTAATTTTTGCAATGGGGATGTCATAAATGTTTAACTCATCACGCTTAATTAAAAACAATAATAGGTCCAGAGGACCTTCAAACATTTCAAGATCAATACGATGAAGTTGATTTTTCATTATGAACGACCGACAGGCACAAATCCTATTTTGCGATAGACTTTACTCATGGTTTTTGAAGCCATATATCTTGCACGCTTAGCACCTTCATCAAGCACACTCGTGAGATAACTTTTATCACCCATTATTTTATCATAGCGATCTTGAAATGGCTCCAAAAAGGCAACGAGGGAATCGGCTAGTTCACCTTTAAAACCACTATACTGTTGACCTTCAAAACGGCTTACAACTTCTGTTGGCTGCAATTCGTTTAAAACAGCGAAAATAGATAACAGATTTCCTATACCTGGTTGAGTAAGGGATTCGGCTGTAATTTCACGGGCTGAATCAGTCACAGCACGTTTGATTTTTCGTCTCAAGACATCCGGTGGATCGAGCAGAGAAATATAATTATTCTCATTTTTATCAGATTTGGACATTTTTTTGTCGATATCCTGGAGACTCATGATCCTCGCCCCAGCTTTTGGGATAAATGGCTCAGGGACCTTGAATGTAGGACTGTATGTGTTGTTAAAACGATTTGCAATATCACGGGTTAGTTCTAAATGTTGCTTTTGATCTGCTCCAACTGGAACGAGGTCTGTTTGATAGAGCAAAATATCAGCAGCCATCAAGGCCGGATACGAATATAAACCCGCATTGATATTGTCGTCATGGCGCTTGGACTTATCCTTAAACTGAGTCATTCTGTTAAGCTCACCCAAATAGGTGTAACAGTTCAAGACCCAAGCGAGTTCGGCATGTTGAGGCACGTGAGATTGAATGAAGATGACATTATCATCTGGGTTAACACCCGCTGCCAGATATTGTGCAGCAAATGACAAACATCGATTTCTTAAATCTGCAGGCTTTTGGCGAACTGTGATGGCATGCATATCCACAACCATAAAAATGCCCAGATAATCATGCTGCATTTGCACCCAATTGCGCATGGCTCCCACATAATTACCTAGAGCTAGATGGCCCGAAGGCTGAATCCCAGAGAGTAGGATTGGTTTTTTATCTTTTAGTACTTCGTTCATATTTTTTAAAATGTTTTCAGTTTTTATATGACCCGCATTGTCCGGGTATATATTTTTCCATATTTCTCAAGATAAAGATCAGAATGATCATGGTTCATACTATTCAATTTCACAAATCCAGAGGCATGAATAAAATCACCCCCACCAATAGCGATGGCAACATGAGTAATCTTATCTGATTTTTCTGAAAAGAAAACTAAATCGCCAACTTCCCATTTAGAAAAATCATCGTCTACCCTCATTCCCATCTCAGCTTGTTGGTAGGCATCCCGTGGGAGTTGTATCCCATTTAACCCATAGACAGTTTGAACAAAGCCAGAACAATCAAATCCTTTGGGAGATCTTCCTCCCCAATAATATTGAATTCCCTGAAATCCAAATGCAGTTTGAATTAGCCTCTCAACATCAACCGATTCAACCAGTGTACGAGGGCTATTTTGAACCCATCCCTGAATACCATCCGGGAGTAGTAATTGCACCCATCCACCTTGTTGATCCACAACAGGGAGTCGAGACAATAACGTAATATCACGAATTGTATTTGATTGAGTATCGGGACTCTGATAAATCCAGGAGATATGCTCGCCATGCAGGTAAAAAGTGTGATCTTCCCAGGAGGCAGGCTTATCCACTATAAAAAAACGAGCAACCCATCCTTCATAATTGTCTTCTTGTCTTACTCGAAGCCAATCGCCCCTATCTTCCAGAACTTCTAAGATCTCACCCAGGTGAGTCTGTGAGGTCGTTTCAGATTTGAAAGCGGCATCTCGATAAATGAACGCTATACTGACATTTGTTAGCATCTGTAAGGCCAAATTGCCCCTCCTTTGCGAGGAGGAATTTAATCGATGATGACGGTGAAACAAGGGTTGCTAAACCGGGGATCCCCACAATTCTCTATGTACTCATCACAACGAAAATATTGTTTGCCCACCTCTGGGCTTTACAGTAAATAGTCGCCATGTTAGATGAAGCACTTCAACTCTTTCAGCGATATCCCACACCTACAATCTGAGAAGTAAACCTGGATAATATGGACCCATTCGCATTTTCAACTGCTAGACTCCGTCTTCTTGAACAAATTCAAAATGCCTGTTCTGAATCTGGATCGCATGATTCACCAAGAATGATACGTTGCAAAGTCGAAGTCGAAAATATTGCAGCAATGCAGTGGCTTGCATGCCAATCTATACCTATTAAAACGTACTGGGCCAATCGTAATCAGGAATTCAAAATGGCGGGGCTAGGCGTTGCCCATGAAATTTCAGGTCAGGAAACTCCAGACCTCGTTCAACTCTTCGCAGAATTACGTGCTTTATTAGATCCGAAGTATCCAGATCTTCGCTATTATGGCGGTTTCCAATTTAATCAAGGTGCAAAACCTTCACAGGAGTGGAAAAGTTTTGGAGCTTATCGCTTTATTATTCCTCAGTTTGAACTCCATCGATCTGATGAGGGAACTTTTCTGGTATGTAACTTTCTTCAAAATGCGGAAAATTGTGACCCCCCTGAAGGAATCGTGAAGCAGCTTGAGGATGTTCAATTTGAACTAACGATGAGCGATTGGGAAGAGCGCACAGCTTTGCACCGGCGTGATATTCCAGACCGAGCTGAGTGGGAATCCACTCTGGATACAGCTCTCGAAGAAATGAGTGCCGGAAAATATGAAAAGGTGGTCCTGGCGAGAAAGGCCACCTTAACTTTCAATGATCCTGTCGACCCCGTGGCTTATTTGCTCCGCCTAAGAAGAATGACAGAGGAAACTTTCAACTTCTATTTCCAGGCCGATGAGGGTCATGCCTTTTTGGGCGCAACACCTGAAAGATTATTCAAACGTCAGGGTCGGACTCTTCATACGGAAGCCATTGCTGGAACTCGGCCAAGGGGGTTGACGACACGAGATGACGAGCGTTATGCCCGTGCATTGTTGAATTCGGAGAAGGAAGTTAGAGAGCACAGTATCGTTGTTGATATGATTCAAAAAGTTCTGGAAAAACACTGTCATAACCTGGTAATGGATGAAGATGTTCAAATCACTCGATTGTCACATGTTCAACATCTTTGTAAGCATTTCAAAGGTGAATTGGATCCTGACACCAGCGATGCTGATTTAATCAGGGCTTTACACCCAACACCTGCTATGGGTGGCTATCCCACAGATATCGCCCTGGAGACTATCGAACACCTCGAGCCATTCAATCGAGGTTGGTATGCTGCTCCCATTGGGTTTGTTGGACATGATCATACTGAATTTGTAGTCGCCATCCGCTCAGCACTTATCGAAAGGGAACGCGTTTCTCTTTTCTCCGGTGCAGGGATTGTTCTAGGTTCAGACCCTGCCGAAGAGTGGCAAGAAATCGAAGACAAGATCAGTAAATTTTTAAAAGCTCTGGATCTCTAAACCCGCGACTTCCCCCAGACAATCAGGGTTACATGCAACTCTGTTTTGTCACTTTATTCAAACTTCTTCTTCATTAGATTGCAGGCCATGAGATTCTTTCAATTTTCGCGAAACAAGAGGTCACCAGAAATATGTTGACCAACCTTGAAGTTGCTCAGATCATTATCGGGGGACTGACTCAAAAGCAAGTCACTCAATTTATCATCTCCCCTGGATCCAGATCCACTCCACTCACAGTAGCCATTGCCAGACATCCCGCAGCAAATTCCATCGTCCATTTTGATGAGCGCGGCGCTGCCTTCTTTGCGGTGGGTTATGCACGTGCTACCGGGATACCAGCCGTGCTTGTTTGCACTTCTGGAACAGCCGTAGCCAACTACTTTCCTGCTGTCATAGAAGCTTCAATGGACAATATTCCAATGATCATCCTCAGCGCTGATCGTCCTCCTGAACTCATTGGTGTCGGTGCCAACCAAGCTATTTTCCAGGAAAACATTTATGGTGTTTACCCTCGTCTGGCAGTAAATCTTTCACCTCCTGAACCTGAAACAAAAGCCGTAGCTATCCTAAGACAAGTTGATGATTTATTTGATGCCAGCGTTGATGATCACCCTGGTCCTACACATATGAATTGTCAGTTTCGAGAACCCTTGCTTTCTGAAGGAAATGAGAAGTCGGAGGAGCCAACTTTTGATGCAGCCTGGGTGGGGCAAAATTCTAGAAAACCATCGAAACCTGCAAGATCTCACGTTTTACATGGTGAAAAGCTACAACGAGTGGTTCAGAATCTGGAGAAATCCAAGCGAGGTCTCATCATCGTGGGAAGATCTTTACATGATGACAGTAGCACTTCCATAATAGAGCTTTCAGAAGCTCTTAACTTACCCATCTTTCCGGATGTTCAATCAAAAATCAGGTTTGCTGATCATCATAACATCATCAATCATTTTGATCTTGCGCTGCTCTCAGATGACCTTCTTAAGATAAAGCCTGATTTCGTTGTACATTTTGGTGGCGCTTTTACATCCAAACGACTCCTGAACTATCTTGAAGGTTCGAATATTTTTTATTTCTCAGTAAAAGAAACACCAGAGCGAATCGATCCGAACAATCAAGTGAGCTGTGAGCTTCAGGCTAATGTTAAGGCGGTTTGTCAAGAACTTAAAACCTGTGAGATTATCCAAAATGAGCAATGGTTGGCATCATGGCAGCGCTGGGATAGACATATAGGCAACTCTATTCCAAAATTACTTGATGGCGAAGCTTCTCTCTCCGAACCAGCAGTAAGCCATCAGCTTTCAAAACTGTTGCCCAGTAGTCATGCACTCCTGCTGGCAAATAGCCTGTCCATTCGAGAAATGGAAATGTTTGCGTCTACGGGTCATTTTACTGGTAACATTTTTGCCAACCGGGGAAGCAGTGGAATCGATGGACTTCTGGCTACAGCAGCTGGATATGAAAGTGGCTCAAAAAGTCCTGTCACCACTCTGATCGGAGATCTGGCATTCCTTCACGATTTGAACTCACTCCAATTGATAAAGGCAACCAAAAAACCCATTATCATAGTAGTTATCAATAATGATGGTGGTGGTATTTTCAGTTTTCTTTCAATTAGTCAGGAATCAGATGTCTTTGAACCCTTTTTTGGAACACCTCATGGTCTAACCCTTGAACATGCTGCATCTATGTTTGACATATCTTATGTAAAACCCACGGATATGGATGAATTTACATCTGTGTATATCGAAGCAACGAAACAGAAAGAATCCATCATTATTGAGTTGAATACTGACCGTAAAGAAAACCATCAATTTCATAAGCGCATATTCAAAAATCTTCGCGATTCATCCTAACTCATGGATAATAGGAACTTCAGGATAGTTGGGAATACTGAGGCTCAGCCTCTTTTATGGTTACATGGATTTATGGGATCCGGAAATGACTGGCTTGATCTAGCCCGATCTCATTTTCCGGATTATTGTAATATCCTTTTGGATTTGCCTGGGCATGGAAAAACCAGGATACCTACTGATCCTGTATTGACTAATATGCTATCTGAAATGATCTTAGACCTTGCCCGTACGGGATATGAGAAATTTATTCCAATAGGGTACTCAATGGGTGGTCGTGTTGGATTCCATCTTCATCAACTTGCCCCAGAAAGAATCCCTGCATTCGTTTTTCTGTCATCAGCTCCTGGATTAAAAACCAGGGATGAGCGCGATCAGCGCATCCTCGATGATGAACATCTAATGGATAAACTGGAGAGTGTAGGGTTTGAAGCCTTTCTAAAGGAATGGTATGCTGCACCTCTATTTGGAGATTTAAAAAACAACTCAAGTCTATTAAGTACATTGTGTCAGAAAAGATCCACTAACGACCCGAAGCTATTACGCAAAGCTCTGGCACTGATGGGTAATGGCGCTTTACCTTCACTTTGGGGTAGCTTAAAAAACATTGGTGCGTCAACCCTGCTGGTGACTGGTGAACTTGATTCA
The DNA here is from genome assembly GCA_016845065.1 of Fidelibacterota bacterium. Lineage (GTDB taxonomy): Bacteria > Fidelibacterota > UBA8477 > UBA8477 > JABMPR01 > JABMPR01. The sequence goes on from JAERTG010000141.1 coordinate 19,589, forward strand.
AAATACAGCAATCTTAATCAGAAAATGAATCAGGAAATTTCTGGAAGTATTCATCAAAGTATTGCCAACGCGGGACATGCCTTTCATCTTGAAAAACCATTGGAAACAGCTCGTATAATTAGACATTTTCTGAGCGAAAAAATTGAAGGAGAATAGCGTGACATCTATTAGGTGGAAATCGGCAGGCGAATATACTGATATTCGTTATCATAAATACAATGGAATAGCCAAGGTAACTATCAATCGTCCCGAAAAACGTAATGCATTTAGACCGCTTACGGTGATGGAAATGATCAAAGCTTTTGAGGATGCCAGGGAAGATTCTGAAATTGGCGTAGTAATTCTGACAGGCGAGGGTGAAAAAGCATTCTGTTCTGGTGGAGATCAATCCATCCGGGGGGATGCAGGCTACAAAGATGGTGAAGGGGTACACAGACTCAATGTGCTCGATCTCCAGCGCCAGATTCGAACACTTCCCAAACCTGTGATCGCTATGGTCGCTGGTTACTCCATTGGAGGTGGTCATGTTCTTCACCTTGTATGTGACCTTACTATTGCCGCTGATAATGCCATTTTTGGCCAGACTGGACCTAAAGTTGGCTCTTTTGACGGTGGTTACGGATCAAGTTATATGGCACGCATTGTAGGTCAGAAGAAGGCCAGGGAAATCTGGTATTTATGCAAACAATATTCCGCTCAAGAAGCCTTAGATATGGGATTGGTAAATACAGTGGTTCCATATCCTGACCTGGAAAAGGAGACAGTGGCATGGGCCGAAAGGATCCTGGAGCACTCTCCCCTGTCAATTCGTTTACTTAAGTCAGCCTTCAACGCTGATGTTGATGGCCAGACCGGCCTTCAAGAGCTTGCTGGGAATGCGACTCTCTTATACTACATGTCCGAGGAAGCCCAGGAAGGTCGCAACGCTTACAATGAAAAACGCAAACCTGACTTCAAAAAATACCCCTGGCGCCCTTGACGAATTCAAGTAAACCGAGTTTTTCAATATGGGTTCAGGCTGCAAGACCATGGACATTGGGCGTTGCCATATCTCCCGTGTTAATGGGGGTAATAATTGCACATACTGAAGGTGGAATTCAGTGGCTTGCAGCCTTCGCAGCTCTGCTTGGGGGTGTTTTCATTCAAATCGGGACGAATCTGGCCAACGATTATTTTGATTTTAAAAAGGGTGCTGATAATGAAGCGCGCATCGGACCCCAAAGGGTCACCCAGTCCGGACTTATTGCTCCTGAGAAGGTAAGAAATGGGTTTAAAATCTGTTTCGGTCTTGCATTTATTCTCGGGATCTACCTGGTTTACGTAGGTGGTTGGCCAATTGTAGTCATTGGCTTACTCTCCCTGTTGCTGGGTGTGATTTACACAGGAGGACCATTTCCCCTGGCATATTATGGACTTGCAGAGCTTCCGGCCTTCCTTTTTTTTGGTCCCATTGCCTGTGCCACAACGACTTTTGTACAAACTGGAGCATGGAGTACTTCTGCCATAATTGCAGGTATCTCGGCGGGTTTTTTCTCAGTCGCCCTCCTCTCTATCAATAACCTTCGGGATTATCAGGAGGATAGAAAAGTGGGGAAACGTACCTTAATTGCCCTATTCGGTCGTCGATTCGGGGTTATAGAATATGGTATATCAGTCCTTTCAGCAACCCTGATGCCCCTCCTCTTTATCTACTCTACATCTACTCATTCCATGGTAGGCATAACAGCTATTTCAAGTCTAATGGCACTACATGCCCTTCGCATAACTATTAACCATAAGGAAGCGTCAGAGTTATATGCAGTTTTAAAAATGACCAGCAAATTACAGATTATATTTACGGTCATTTTCATTGTCACATGGGTCATTTGAAAAAAGTCTCACAATATGGAATTTCATACCCCAAATTTTGCAGGGATCACCCTTTTACCCCCCTATCGGGATACTCCCCTTGAAATAAAAACTGCACAAGTTTACAAGTTTTCTATACCATTGGTAAATCCTCTGGTTTTAAAACATACTACTATTCAGGATAGAGAAGGACTTATTCTAGTTCTGACTAATGCAACAGGTCATCGTGGTTTGGGTGAAATTAGTCCCCTCCCTGGTTTCAGTCGTGAAACGCTGGATACAGCCTTACTCAACACAACTATGCTTCTTGAAAGAATAGTTGAGTCAGATCAATTCACTGCTCACCAGTACTCTCAGAGAAGATCCAACTGGAGTGATGATAACCCTCCCTCAGTGGCATTATTCGGTCTTGAAACTGCTGTTTTATCTCTCCTGGCTGATATTAAAAAAGTAAACCCATGGGAACTCATTTTTGGTAAATCCAGTGATAGAATCCCTATTAATGGTTTGATTCGAGGATCACTTTCTGATTGGGTGCCAGAGGCTGAAAGAATGGTAAATGAGGGGTTCACAACTCTCAAAATAAAAGTGGGACGAATAAACAGTATCCTCGAGGCGAGGGGAATTCAAGATATTCGTAAATCTATTGGTCCTGAAATCAAGTTACGTCTAGATGCAAATCGAAGCTGGGACCTGGCAACCGCAACTAACTTCGGGAAGAATGTTGAGTCCTGCAACATCGAATACATAGAAGAACCCCTTCGAAAGCTAATTGACCTGCCAAGATTTTTTGATAATTGTGGTATGCCCTTCGCATTTGATGAAACATTGCACCAGATTGTCGATCCATCAATTTCATTTGAGTCCTATACTGGATTACGAGCCCTTGTTTTGAAACCTACTCTCATTGCTTGCACTGCCAGACTCATTTCATTGGTTAATCAGGCCAGGAACAATGGCGTCCTCCCCATATTATCATCGAGTTACGAAAGTGATATTGGTTTGACTTCTCTGGCCCAGTTGGCTGGTTCAATTGGAGGAGAAGATGTTGCCGCAGGCTTAGACACGCGATCTGCATTAACCAATGGAACCACCCATATCCCAGTAGAAATAATTAATGGATGGATGTCTACACGTTCACTCTCCACACATGATTTAGACCTGAGTCATTGTGATTTAATCTATGAAAGCTAAGCCACACCATCAACATCCTCTTTTTAAGATTGCTGGAAAGCATTCTACCAGACCTGCGTTAATATGTGGAGAGGAGACTCTTACATATTCCGAGCTTTTAGAGGAAGCAAAACAGGTGGCAAGCGGTTTCTACCAGCTGGGACTTCGAGAAGGTCAGCTGATTGCAATCGGTGATCTCTCAATCAGGGAAATGATTATCTCGCTATGGGCTTGCTTCCTTGGTGGATTTATTGTTTTCCCTCTAAACATTCGTTTCCCTGCAACCGCGTTGGCTAAAATTCTCACAGATGTCAAGGCAAAGATCATCATCTCAAAAGCAACGTATCCTGATCACAAATCAGTCGCATTCCACGAATTGGTAAGACAAGCTGGAGAACTCGACAATTTAGATCTCCCACCTTTCCGAGAAATGGGGGCTGCGACCCTTCTCATGACTTCAGGATCCTCAGGGGATGTCAAGTTTGTTCAACATAGCCATCACAACCATCTTGAAAGCGCCAAGGGCTCCAATCAAAATATACAACTCACTTCCTCTGACAGCTGGTTATTAAGTCTACCACTCTATCATGTTGGTGGGCTTTCCATCTTGTTTCGAACTTTGTTAAGCGGTTCAAGTGTCATCATTCCTGAGGAAGAAGATTCGATGCTGGAGTTGATTGACAATCATATCATCACCCACATCTCCTTGGTACCCACACAGTTTCAAAGGCTTTTAAAGGACCAGTCTGGTCCAAGGATTCTTCATGAAATGAAGGCTATCCTGATAGGTGGAAGTGCTATTCCCCAGCCACTCCTCCAGGAGGCTTTGAGCCATTGCCTCCCCATTTACGTAAGCTACGGATCAACTGAAATGGCTTCTCAGATAACAACAACCACCAGAAGTCGGCCTAGGTCAGCACTGGAGAATTCCGGGAAAGTTCTTTCAGGTCGAGATGTAATAATTTCTCAGGATGGAGAGATCCTCACCAAGGGAGAAACCCTTGCTCAAGGCTATTTGACCAAAACTAAGCTAAATGATCTACGAGATAATGAGGGTTGGTTTCATACTGGGGATATCGGTTATATGAATGTTCATGGAGAATTAACAATTACTGGACGGATGGATAACCAATTCATCTCTGGTGGCGAGAATGTCCAACCTGAACATATCGAACGATTACTATCCAAGATTCCAGGAATCCTTCATGCTATTGTGGTCCCACGCCAGGATATGGAGTTCGGATTCAGACCAGTTGCATATCTTGAAATCGACTCACAATTTCTAGAAGGTGATGAAATCAACTCCCAATTAAGAAATCAGCTTCCCGGGTATATGTTGCCACAAACCTACTACGAATTGCCTTCTGAATTTATGAATACAAGTATGAAAATTTCCAGACAGGAATTAATTAAATTAACCCGTTCTGGAAACATTAGTTTGCACGTCCTCTAATAAAGCTTATTTAGTCTTCATGAAAAACGCTAAAACAAATTTGAATTCTTCCCGCCTCGACTCTTTTATTGCTAACCCTAGAAAAGCTATCTGGACACTGGGGTTACCTGTGATGACAGGCATGGCGGTTCAAACTCTATATAATATCGTCGACATGTTTTTCGTCGCTCGAATATCTGTAAATTCTATCGCGGCACTGGGATTCAATTTACCACTCTTCTGGATGGCCATGGGAATCAGCTTTGGTCTTGGTACGGGAGTAACAGCAGTGATCGCACGATTTATCGGTGCAAAAAATCACGAAGCTGCTACCAATGTTGCCGAGCATGGACTTCTCCTGGGATTGATCATTGGGGGAATGTTTAGTGCTGCTGGTCTGCTTTTCGGTGAGGAGATTTTAGTCCTGCTTGGTACGCCAGATGAATTGATGCCCGATACACTCGCTTATTTCCAGGTGATTGCTGGTGGATTTATCTTTATGATTACCGGTATCTTTCTACGATCCATTTTTAGTGGAGAGGGTGACACAAAAACCCCGGTTAAAATTCAGGTTACCAGCACAGTCCTAAATATCATACTGGATCCTATTCTTATTTTTGGATTTGATTTGGGTGTCCGTGGTGCAGCTCTGGCAACTGTGATAAGTATGATTGTAGCGGTTATCATGTATAGCCGGGTAATTCTATTTAAGAAATCAACTCTGCTCCAACTGAATTTTAAGTTATTCAAATTTAAACCGATATACATCAAGGATATCTTTCGGATCGGAATCCCCTCCTCACTCTCAATGATCATTATGTCTTTGGGAGGCGCTCTATTTAACTGGATTCTGGTTCACTATTCAGCTGAAGTCGTGGCAGGTTTCCAGATTGCAAGTCGACTAGATCAGATTTTTTTCTTGCCCATCATGGCAATCGCTGGATCACTTGTGACCTTAGTGGGGATGTTTTATGGAGCCCAACGTTTTGATCTCATCAATAGTGTCATCAAGGATGGGCTGCGATATGGAATACTAATTGGCTTTGTAAGTGGAATTACCTTCTACATCATTGCACCCTATGTGTTTAGAATTTTTACAGATGATCAAACTGTCCTGGATGTTGCTGTAAGCATCATTAGGACGTTTTCACCAGTATATTGGCTAATGGCTATTGGGATGATATCTGGTCGAGCATTACAGGGACTAGGTACAGGAGTTCCTTCGCTCGTGATTACTGCCATCCGTGTAGCTGTGGTCAGTGGACCTCTGGCCTACTATTTTGCCGTAGTTCTGGAAAAGCCTTATGTCTGGGTATGGTATGCTTCGGTGATTGCAGTTTTTATTGCTGCAGGGACATCACTCACCTGGTTGTATGTTAGATCTAGAAGAGTCCAACGGGAAGTAAAAGCACAATCAGCTACTTAATTCTTTTCACCTGAATCGATTTCAAGCTGGGTAGCTCCAGGGGTCAGTGCTTCCTTTTTCTGAAGTTCAAGAATCTTGTTTACAGGTCTCTCCAGCGCACGAGAACGTGTTGATATCAATTCCTGAAACTGACGGACTGCAATATCCAGGTTCTTTTCAGTTTTATTCATTACTTCCGAAAACTTATCCCATTGCTGCTGAAATTTAACCACTTCGTTCATGATCTCAGATGCACGCTGCTCCATCATAAAATTGGATGTTGCCTGATTAAGTAGTGATAGTACAGCATAGAGTGTTATCGGAGAACAGAGCATTATTTTTTTACTCAGAGCCTCACCAATAAAATCAGGATCCTCCTGATTAATGAAACCATAGATGGATTCATTGGGTATAAACATCATGGCGTAGTCCACCGTACCCTTTGAAGTATCTATATACCCCCGTTTACTGATTTCATTTAAGTGTTTACGCACATCCTGGAGAAAGGCTTTCTTTTCCAAATCCTGTAATTGGACATCGCTGGTTTGTAAATACTTCTCATAGTGAGCCAGGGGAAACTTGACATCCATATTGATTTCACGACTCTTAGGTAATTTGAAGGTATAGTCAGGACGTTGTCCATCATCCATGGTCACTTGTTTGGTGTAATTGATATTTTCCTGGAGTCCGACGTAGTTCAAAATATCCTCTACCAAACGTTCACCCCACTGTCCACGTTTTTGAGAGCTTGCCAGCAGCGTCTGTAATGTCTCAGTTGTTGTACGGAGTCTCTGGGTCTCATCCTTGGAAGTTTCTAGCTCAGTTTTCAATTCTGTTGAGCGCTGGACGATATCTTTCAAGCGTCCATCCATATTATCAAGGGACTTCTGGATCAACTTCTCCTTTTCGCCGAGGTGCGATTGATTCTGTTTACTCTGATCTTTGAATTTTTCCTCGGCCAACCTCAAGAATTCTTTCTGGCTACCCCTTAGAACATCCTGGGATAAACTTTTAAAGCTGTCTTGCAGCTGTTCCTTCATTTCTAGCAGACGTTTTTTTTCTTCTTCAATGCGATCCTTATACTCCTCAGCCCGGGTGCTGATGGTAGCATTTTGCTCGCGTAACTCTTGAGCTTCAGCTCTTATCTTTTCTAATTCCTTTTCTGCACGGCTCAGCTGATCCTGTAAATTTTCTCGCTCAACTTCAAGACGGGTGAAAGCATCCCGATCCTTGAAATCTCCACTCCCCTGACTTTTTCGAACAATAATAAAAGTGATAGCTGCTGTGAGAGCAGCAATCAAAAGGGTATACACAATATCCATATTTACCTACTCAAGGAATCACTCCCAATTGGAGCGTCTGTTTATAGTTGATCTGCCAGGTCCTGCTCAGAGACAAATTTGACCTGTATTTTGTCCAGCTTTTCGATTTCATCATAACCTACGATGATTGAATATTCATAAACTTGCTGCACTTCCTGTGCAAAAATACGTAGAGCATCTACACCGGGGATGGCCAGGAGCAGTTGTTTGAATTTCCCCTGGTTATAATAGTACTCACCAGGTGATTCGATAGGCCGCGGGAAAGAATGATAGAAGACTCTTCTTGAGGGAAGTTTCTCAGGTCCCATGGTGATAATGGGAACAATTCTCCAATCGCCACCTGCAACTTCACGCGTGAAATCAGCATCGATATAGCCCAAATCCATAAAAGCATGCCCCTCAAAAGATTCAGTTTTACCAACTAGACCTGAGCGTGTTTTGCTAAAATGTTCAATTTCATCCAGGATACGGGGATTAATGCGATACCCCACTTTAAAATTCACTAAAACAGAGTCTGGTTCTGCCTGTAATCGTAGTGTGTGAATATCATGTATGTTTGCCAGATAAGGATCATAGGCGATGTCGTGCCACAGAGCTTCTAATTGAGCACCAAGTTTCATTCTAGATTGCTGCTCATATTTTTTTTGTAAATCTTCTGATTCATTCTGCTTCTTGGTATCAAAGAGGGTGGTCAATTGATCTCTTAGCGCGACACCTGGTAGAGGCGTTGCATCCCTCCTGGGCATCTTGATCTCAGATTGTGATAGATTACTAGGATCATCTTTTAGACGTAGACTAGCCAGTGTCCATGAAGATAGCTCACTTTTCCACGTGAGTAATTTTGTGTATGGGACCTTATCCTCAAATCGAGCCAGAACCTTCGTATCCCTCAAGGATAATAAATCCATTTGAACCGTGAGCTCGCCCTCTACATAACTGTAGCGACCCAATATCAGATATGACTCATAACCTGGATCTACCTGTCTTTGAAAAACTGATTTCCATATCAGATCCTGTAATCGGTGAGGTCTATCCACCAAATCATTTTGGAAGTCAGGGATGGAATATGCGTAGAGATAATCGGTTTCTGCCAAACCAGTTTTTAAAAATCCTGGAAAGCCCTGTTCCAACCAACTTTGCTCCCCTCTGGGACTGTGATTTTCAAATGGTTCTATAAACACCAGAATGTTGTTGTTTGAGACTGGTAATATCTCTTGACCCAAAGCAACGATAACAAGCATCCCTAATAGGATAAACAGAACTAACTTTTTGTTCATAAGCTCCCCAGATTAATCAGATTACTTGCCAAGAAAATACTTCCCGGTCTGTCAGGTATGCAAGAACCATTACCAAATCCAAATATCATACCTGTTCAGGACTTCCGAGCGATCTTTGCCCAACTATCCCTGAGAGATGCTATCCTGTTAAATACAGGATGATCTTCAGTGCTATCCTGGTCAACTGTAAAGTAACCAACCCGTTCAAACTGAAAGCGCTCACCGGACTTAACCCCTAATAAGGCGGGTTCAACTTTTGCATGTTTAATAACTTCAAGTGAATCAGGATTGATATTGGACCTGAAATCCTGACCTTCTTCTACTTTGTCAGGATGTTCAACACTGAACAATCGATCATAGAGGCGTACTTCGGCGTCTAGACATTTTTCAGCAGAGACCCAATGTATGACGCCCTTCACACGTCTGTCTGTGGGTTGTTTCCCCAAAGTATCTGGATCGATGGTACAACGGAGTTCAATGATTTCACCTGCAGCATTTTTGACGACATCATCACATTTGAGTATATACCCATATCGTAAACGCACTTCTTTACCAGGTGCAAGGCGAAAATATTTTTTGACGGGTGCTTCCATGAAATCATTGTGATCTATGAAAAGCTCACGTGTGAACGGCACACTCCTGGTACCAGCACTTTCATCTTCAGGATTATTAATAGCTTGTAGTTCTTCCACCTTGCCTTCCGGATAGTTTTCGATCACTACTTTTAGGGGGTTTAGAACTGCCATAACACGTGGTGCGATGGCGTTGAGATGTTCCCGAATGTGATTCTCTAGAATGGTTACATCAACTACACTATTGTGTTTTGCCACACCAATGTATTCACAAAAATTGCGAATGGATTCAGGCGTATATCCGCGACGTCTCAATCCTGATATCGTAGGCATTCGTGGATCATCCCACCCATTAACATAACCTTCATCCACAAGTGTTAGGAACTTTCTTTTGCTCATTATCGTATAGGTAAGATTTAAGCGGGCAAACTCTATTTGCTGTGGATGGTGAATTTCAAGTGCATCACAAAACCAGTCATAGAGTGGACGATGATTCTCAAATTCCAAGGTACAAATGGATTGAGTGATCTTTTCAATAGAGTCGGACTGTCCGTGGGTAAAATCATACATGGGGTAGATACACCAGTCATCACCAGTTCGATGATGGTGACCATGAAGTATTCTATATATCACAGGATCTCTCATGTGAAAATTGGGATGTGCCATATCAATTTTGGCCTTCAAGGTCCTGGTACCATCAGGAAATTCACCCGCTTTCATTCTAGTAAATAAATCTAGATTTTCTTCAACTGAACGGTCCCTATAGGGGCTATGTTTTCCAGCTTCAGTCGGGGTTCCTCGATATTCTCTACCTTCTGCCAGTGTAAGATCGCAAACATAAGCCTGACCATTTTTGATGAGTTTCACGGCCCAATTATAAAGTTGATCAAAGTAATCAGAGGCATAGTATTCCCGGTCCTCCCAATCAAAGCCCAGCCACTTGATGTCCTCCTTGATAGAGTGAACATATTCCGCTTCTTCTTTAATGGGATTAGTATCATCAAACCGTAGATTACATACTCCCCCATACTTTTCGGCTAAACTAAAATTTAAAGCAATTGATTTTGCATGTCCAATGTGAAGATAGCCATTGGGTTCTGGGGGAAATCTTGTATGAACTGTTTGACCAAATCGACCAGTTTTCAAATGGTCGTTAATAATTTCTTCAACAAAATTCAGTGATTTTTCTGGAGTCGATTCAACGCTCTCCGTTGTGTCTGCCTTTATGATGGCACCCATACTATCCTCATATCTATAGCCTGAAATATCAGGGCTAGGTCCAAAAAACTAATCAGCAAATAACATACATATTCATACATAGCTAAGCCATGATGAATTTGCCTCAATCTGCAGTGGATTTATTGTTGTTGGGCTACGAGCTGGAGGGCTCTGTCAATGCGATTTTTACAGCCCGCTTTCCCAATGATTGACATAATATCGAATAGCCCAAAGCCTACAGCTTTACCGGTGATCGCTACACGGATTGCATGGACAATCATTCCCATTCCCACACCCTCTCTTTCAACAAAAGTATGCAAGTAATTATCAAGGTTTTCAGCGGAGAAATCTGTTATGTCCGGTAGGACGTTTCTTAGTTTCACCAGTAAATCTCGCTGGGCTTCAGCATTAACCAGGCGTTTCCTGAAAGCTTTCTCCTCGTATTCAAATGCATCATCAGCTAGAAAAAGCTCAGTGTAATCCAGAATATCTCCAGCAAAGGAAATCCGCTCATTCGCAGCCTCGAGAATTGCTCTGACTTTACTTTTTATCTCTTCTGTAGGTGGACTTTGGATAAGTCCAGATTTCTCCAGATATGGCAGAACCATATCCAACTTTTCTTTCATCTCAAGTCGCCACATATAGCGACTCTGGAAAGAAGTTAGTTTTTGTGGATCAAAACTGGCAGGTGCCTTGTTGATTCTATCCAGGCTAAATTCTTGAATCATGGCTGCACGAGTAAAGTCTTCAGTTTTATCGTCGAGAGACCAACCAAGAAGCAGTAAATAGTTAATGATGGCATCTGGGAGAAAGCCAATTTCTCGATAAAAATCGACAATTACCGGGTTGAAAGTTTCCGGAGAGGCAGAATAGCCAATCTTTTGGGCTATGTTTTCTCCGTGATCATACAAGACCTTGAAATCTCTATTTTTTAAATATTTGTCCAGTTTGCGTTTGCTCAGTTTATGTGAGCTTCCTGGCTCAGCAACAAATGGCAGGTGAGCATAGATGGGCAATTCGAGTCCCAGACTTTGGGCAATAAATATCTGACGCGGTGTATTCGGCAAATGTTCTATAGCTCGAATTACATGACTGATCTCAAAGGCACCATCATCAACCACGCTGGTCAAATGGTAAAGACAGGATCCATCTTTACGTTGGATTACATGATCCTGCTCACCACCCCATTCAAAAGACATATCACCGCGAACCATATCACTGAATTCACATTTTCCTTCTCTGGGCATTTTCAACCGAACAACAGATTCTCGACCTTCTGCTTCAAATTTCTTGACTTCATCCTCTGTTTCAGCCATCCAGGTTCGACTGTAGATGAACTGACGCTTTTCCTTTTCAGCAGTTTGACGTTCGGCTGCAAACTCTTCAGGTTTGGAGAAGTCTCTATACGCATAACCGTCACCTAGCATCTTCTCAACAGCTTCGGCATATATATCAGACCGTTGGGATTGGAAATATGGTGCATGAGGACCACCCATCCCAGGACCTTCATCCCAATCTATTCCCAACCATTTAAATCCGTCCATGATAGGTTGTAAAGCTTCATGGACATTCCTCGCCTGATCTGTATCGTCAACTCGGAGAATGAATTTACCCCCATGATGACGAGCAAATAGCCAATTAAAAAGAGCAGTTCTCACCCCACCGATATGCAGGTAACCAGTGGGACTAGGGGCAAAACGGACGCGAACTTGGGGTAAAGCCATATCGTATGTAATCTTTCATTCAACTTGTTGAGCGGAAAGGGATTGAGCTTGAGGAATCCTCTTCATTTTTTTTCTAATAATTTTGAACACCAACTGAAGATATTGAGAGAGTCAGTCCTCAGTTCCGAGACACTATTTCAGCTAAACCGGATAGTTCCCATATGGTGTCCAGCAAGATCCAAGCTCACTTCATCGCCTTGCTGTAATACACCCACACCTTCAGGAGTGCCGGTGAAGATAATATCACCGGGTTGCAAGTCAGTATATTCCTCCAAGTATGATGGGATCTTTTCGAAGGGGAGAATCATCTGACTACTATCCCCCCTTTGTCGGATTTCACCGTTGAGGAGCATGGTGAATCGTATTTGATTTAGAGATGGTATTTCATTCACGGCAATAAACCGGCTAACAATTGCTGCCCCATCAAATGATTTAGCTAGTGTCCAAGGCTTTCCAGCTGCTTTAAGCTCATCCTGAAGCTCACGCAATGTGAGATCTAAACCCAGTCCTATCGCGGTGATAAAGGATCCACCTTCATTGCGATCAATGAGAGCTACAATTTCAGTTTCATAATGAACTTCACCATGATCGGAGAAAAGCCGGTGTGTTCCCTGCATGGGTGCCAGAGCGTTCAGTCCCTTCTGGAAAACCAGAGGTTTGGCCTCAATGGCATTACCCAATTCTTCAGCATGCTCGGCATAATTCCTACCCAGGCACCAGATGGTACGAGGTTGAATCCCTTTCTCTTTCTCTGTAAAATCAAAAGCCATGACCTACTTACCTACCCTGCTTGTTTTTAACATCTTCTTCAAACGCTCGGATAAGATAATACATTTTGGATTTGAAGGAGTGGATTAATGGGTTTGAGGGTTTGAAGTGTTTTGTGACTGAGTCTCTCATTCACAATATGTATTGGTTTAATTCAAGCCCTCTTTGATCCGGGTGGCCATAGTTTGTGATATCCCAGGTACATGAGCAATCTCTTCCACACTGGCATTTTTTATGTTCTTTAATGATCTGAAATATTTTATCAAAGCGACTCGACGTGATTCACCAATCCCTTCAATCTCATCAAGGGCAGAATGCACCATTGCCTTTCCTCTCCTTTTTCGCTGAAAAGTTATGGCAAAACGATGGGCTTCATCTCGGATACGCCGTAATAGTATTGTTGATGGACTGGTTTTTGGGATACCTAGCGAGAGTGATTCACCTGGAAGAAAGACCTCCTCGAGACGTTTTGCCAAACCAAGAATTGGAATGTGAGACAGACCCAGTCGCTCCAATACTTCTACAGCAGCACTGAGTTGACCCTTTCCTCCATCGATAAGAATCAAATCAGCTTCGGGTAGACCCTCTGCTTTCACTCTGGTATATCGCCGATGGATAACCTCCTTCATACTGGCAAAGTCATCAATACCATCTACGGACTTGATTTGATATTTGCGATACTCGCGTTTGGCGGGTTTCCCATCAATAAAGCAAACAAGTGAAGCTACGGTTTCAGTCCCACCCAGATGAGAAATATCATATCCCTCAATTCGGCGTGGTGGGGCAGAGAGACTCAGATCCTCCTGGAGGGAACGGATCATTTTCGGTACGATTTCGACACGTTGAGCCTGTTCCAAAGCCCAATCCTTTAGCACCAGTTCCGCATTGCGCTCAGCCAGATCCAATAGAGTTTTTTTCTCGCCTTTCTGTGGAGTTATAAAACTGATTTTTACACCTGATACATCCTTGAGCCAGGCATGGATCATATCCACATCTGCAATTTCGTCTGGGACCAATATCTCGCGGGGTATAAATGAAGCATCTTCATATACACGAGTAATCATGCGACTAAGAATGCTGGGCAGACCTTCGTCCTCAGTCCCTCTGAAACGAAATTGTTCCTTGCCAATAAGTTTGCCTGCTCGAATGCGAATAAGAATACCACAGGTCAAATTGTCCTGTCTTGCGACACCGAGCACATCTCTATCTTCGAAATCGCTGGTTTTCAGCCGTTGTCGACTGACATATGACCTGACGGCTTCCAATTGATCACGATGACGGGCGGCGTGTTCATATTGCTGGTTATCAGCAGCTTGTTGCATTTTTTCTGAGAGGTAAGTATCCACGTTGTCGGTTCTCCCTTTGAGGAAATCTTCAACTCGGTGGATCATTTCAGCATATTCATCTTTGGAAATCAAGCCCTGACAGGGTCCATCACATTTGCCGATATGATAATCAAGGCAAAGCTGAACCTTTTTAGCGGCCACTGAATCATCATCCATGCGATAACTGCAACTTCGGATGGTAAAAATGCGTTTTATTACGGAGAGTGCAGCTCGTAGTCCTTTTACATTCGTATAGGGTCCATAATAGATAGAACCATCTTTAACTATGTTTCGGGAAACAAAAACCTGTGGATAATCTTCATTTGTGATACGGATGTAGGGAAATGTTTTATCATCTCGGAGATCAATATTAAATCGTGGACGATGTTGCTTGATCAAATTCGCTTCCGTTAGAAGTGCCTCCACTTCCGTGCGCGTGACCAGTGTCTGAAGATCCCAGATACGAGCAATAAGTCGGGCAGTTTTGGGGCTATCAGGAGTTCCGGTGAAGTATGATTTTACGCGATTTTTTAATACCTTGGCTTTACCAATGTAAATAATCTTACCATTTTTATCATAGTAGAAATAGACCCCCGGTTGGGTTGGTAAATCTTTGAGCTTGGCTTTATAGGGAGCTTCTAAACGGGACATGGGAAAATCTAATTTTTGAAGAGCGGAAGTCTTGGATTTTTTTACTTACAATGAATTGAATGAATCTTGGTAATGTGTCCCCTTCCACAAATTATTGGCTTCATAAAGCGATATATGGATTCAATTCACAGTAACCCAGCAGCTTTGATAACCGATTCAGTCGCAACTATATCTAGGGAGATTGATCGAAGTCAAATCCTAGAAACAATTATAGTTCTGCTAATAGAAGCGCAGATTGTCTTATATTATGATGAGTGTCCTTTACTAAAATTTGCTCGTGTGCCATTTAGCTGTATTATCATGAAGGATGGGGGAAGCATGAAATCTTCAAAAATTATCCAATGGGTTCTCGTTTTAACTAGCCTGGGAATGCTCTCGTGCCCTTCAGAACCTCATTCCGAATATTATTTTGAAATTGAAAATAATGGTTCAACCAACATAGATGTTATCTACACTGTTCTTGATAGTTCGAGCAAGGAAACCAGCCTTGCTGCAGGTCGCTGGCTCACAATTCATGAAACTTCAGTTGCCAGTTGCCTGGAACCACTGGATGACAAGGCCTTTGAGATGGAAATTGAGTCATTTGTGATACTCC
This sequence comes from Fidelibacterota bacterium, assembly GCA_016845065.1. Lineage (GTDB taxonomy): Bacteria > Fidelibacterota > UBA8477 > UBA8477 > JABMPR01 > JABMPR01. The sequence continues at coordinate 34,899 of JAERTG010000141.1, forward strand.
GGTATGGAGACACCCTGAATGTGCAAATTCCCGGGATTCTGAGTGAGTGGGAGTACATCGGTTGGGACAATGGGGGTGCCATGACCAATGTTTGTGGTGGGAGTGGATTTTATACTTTTTTTATCAACGATTCACTATACCCGCCGTAAACATTGCACCGCTTTTGTGGATTAGACTTCGACCGTCACTAGATTTTGCTCAGACCTTGTAGATTTTTTTAGGGTTTTTATTCCTAGCATAAATCTATCTTTTTGACTGATCACATCAGCCTACCATGGAGGTTTATTCGAATCCGGGTCTTGATAAACTATGGAATGTGCAGTTACTGCTGTTCACATAATTCAATCAAAACACCACCTGTAGATTTAGGGTGAATAAAAATGATTCGCATATTATGGGCACCCAATTGGGGTTCATCACTTAGGAGGATAATCCCTGCATCTTTTAGCTTGAGTACATATTCATCCAAACCCTCTACCTCGAAAGCAATGTGATGTAAACCTGGACCTCGCTTGTCCAAAAACTTTCCCACTGGCGTTTCAGCCGATAAGGGTTCCAATAATTCGATATTGGACTCACCTACTTCATAGAAATGAGTAGTCACGCCCTCTCGATTAACAGTCTCCGTTCCATTGAAATCCAATCCTAGAATGTCACGATATAATATTTTCGCCTGCTCTTTGTCAGAACCTGCAACTGCTATGTGACTTATCTTTTTAATTTTCAATGGGATTACTCCATTTCCGATAGAAGGGCAACAATCTTGTCCTGGATATTGTTCACTTTGTAAGTTGGGATCGTGTAGTGGTTCACCATAATTGCAAATATTATGGGTTCGCCTGATTGTGTCCAGGTATAACCACTGAGTGACCGTACATACCCAATATAACCTGTTTTGGCCCGTACATTACCTTCTGCACTACTACCCAATGTCCGCTTTCGTATCGTACCGGTGACCCCTGAAAGAGGAAAAGATTCAATGTAGTAAGTTCGATATGGGTGATCCCACATCATCTGCAACAATGACGTCGTAGTATTTGGAGAAACGAGGTTGTGTCTTGAGAGTCCTGATCCATCACGTATTTGCAGGTTTTGGGTATCCATGCCAAGTGAATCATAAAGTGCTTTCTGGACTTTGCGACCCTCTCGCGAAGAACCCTCTTCGCCAAACTCAGCACCTAGAGTTTTTTGAAGGGTTTCAGCAATAAAATTTTGACTTGGACGATTTACCTTAGAAATAATATCGGACATAGGGTGAGAATAATACGTGAATATTTTTTGCATTTCGGAATAATCCAAAGAATCAGTCAAATCATCTGCATCCACTGGTGATCCGGTTACTTTAATGCCAGCCTCTTCCAGTCTTTCCTTGAGAACATGTACAGTGAAAAGTGTTGGGTTGTGAATCGTGATTGTGGATTCACTTTCACCTTTCTCCCGTCGATAGTCACCCTCAAACCAGGCGATGTTGGTTTGGCGCTCACGGTCATAAGTCCATTCAGTCGCCGTATCACTACTCACTGTCACCAGATCATTACGTAAATTCATATAAGTAGTCTGGGGGTGAGGTTCAATGATGACCGGGTTCCCCAGGGTGACTGTATCAGGAGTGAGGGTATAATCGATATAGTTCTCACTATATGAGAGACCTGATAATTGAGCAGCATAGTAATATGTTTCATCATCCCAGGACCAACCATATCCCAGTGACTGGTCATCAAAAACATTATCGTCTCCGATGATATTCCCATTGATCTCAGTAACTCCCTTTAGTTTGAGGGAGTCAACAAAATTCACCATGACTGAATCATAGTTTTTGTCATAGAAACGCCATGACCAGGATGGATCCCCACTCCCTTTAATAACCAAATCTCCGTTTAGAATCCCGTTGTTAGTGAGGTCGCCATTCATAACAAAATCAGTAGCATATCGGTATTGAGGTCCCAATAGACAGAGCGCTGCTGCAGTCGTGTACATTTTCTGGTTGGAGGCAGGCATGAACATCTTGGCAGTATTTCGTTCGTAAATTATCTCATCCGAATTAGCATATTTTACTTTAACCCCCCACCATCCCATCTCTGTGGGTGCGTGATTTAACAGCGTGTCAATTTCAAATGCCACCTGCTGTTGAGCGCTACGTAGAATCTGCTGCGTGGGTAAAGGTGTGGCATTATGCGGATGGGTAGTACAACCAACAATTCCTGCCACAATTAGAATGAGAAGACTGAATCGAGTTGAAAATTTCACAGAGGGCTCCTGAAGATTATTATTCAAATAGATTTTATGAATTTCCGTTTACAGTTTCTCAATACCAAGGCCTGGTTTATCCAGCAATATAATTTTACCCGCCTGATTCCCCACACCGCGAAAGGGATCTTCTGCCAGAAGAACATTACCATCCAAATCTAACCAGCGGGCATAGGATCCAAGCTGTGACATTGCCGATATCCCAATTGAGGTTTCAACCATACACCCCAGCATAATATCAAACTTATGTTTTTGTGCGAGATCAACCATCTTTTTTGCATTGGTCAGACCGCCACACTTCATCAATTTAATATTAATACCATCATACGCGCCGACCAGCCCAGGAATATCTTCTGGTCTCACTGAATTTTCATCCGCTACAAGGGGTAAGGATGAATACTCCCTTAATTGGGCTATATCATCAAGCTGATGTGCTGGCATTGGTTGTTCAAGGAACTCCACATTTTCTTCTGCCAACCAGTCCGCTCCTCGTCTTGCATCATCCAAGTTTTTCCAGCCTTCATTCACATCCACCCTAAGTACTTTATCTGTTTGGCCACGAATTGCACGCATTATGTCATGATCATAGTCTGTGCCTAATTTGATCTTGAGAATTGGATAGTCCCTGGCTTCTTCAATTTTATCTGGAATGATTCTGAGATCAGAAATTCCAATAGTGTAGGAGGAGGTGACCAACTCCTGTGTGCCCCCAAATATTTTCCACAGAGGTGTCCCCTGCCGTTGTGCGTATAAATCCCAGAATGCCGTATCCAGTGCGGCTTGCAGTGAATAACTCTCAGCAAACATCATTTCAAGTTGATTCTGACGACTTTCTGCATCGTCAACTGGTAGGTTGAGAATAGCATCTTTTTTCGAGGACAACATATTCAGAATTGCTTCAGGGCCTGCTTCATACCGCTTGGATGGGGCTGCTTCTCCGAATCCCACAAACTCGTCATCATTCAACTCCAGGACAACAACATCATAGTAGCTCTCAGCACTCCTGGCAATTTTAAATTCAAATTTGGTTGTAATCCTTTGGATCGACCACTTTATCGACAGTGCCATTTCTGTCCTCACCTTCCTAAATATTTTTTTTGGGAAAAAGATCCCGAAGTACTTTTTCGGCGACAATTCCTTTGGGATTTTTCACCATATCTTCAACTGGTAACCCCGTATTTTCGTAGATATTTTCGCAGGCCTTCTGACTTTCGTCGGAGTTTAGATCCTTCGAATAGAGATTTACACCCAGCACTTTAGCTGGTTTGAAGGGACGCATCAATGACTCATGAATATCCACAACCACTTGTATGTCTGGTAAAGGGTGATCGTAATCATCAACGATACGACTGGGTTGATGTGCCAGGATAAATGCATCAGGCATGGCACCATGTATCAATCCCATAGTAACTCCACTATATCCAATATGAGTGATTGCCCCCTGTCCTTCGACAATAATGAGAGGTGCCTGTCCATCCACTTTATCTATCTCTGCTTCAGTTGCTCCATTCACAAAATCAGAAACAATAGCATCAACTGCCACACCACGACCCGATATCATCATTCCAGTCTGACCAGTCCCTACAAAAATAGATTCCAGCCCCAAGCTTTTTAATTGTTGCTGAAGAACTAGTGCTGTGGTCATTTTTCCCACATTAGAATCTGAACCAATCGTGAGAATAATCTTTGATTTACGTTGAGTCCAATTGCCCTGAGCTACCTTCAAACCGGGAGGTGACCTGCGCGCATCCCAGATGCGGTGTCGAAACTGTCTGAATTCATCAATATCTCCGAGAAACTGATGCAATCCAGCCCAGATATTTAGTCCAGCCTCCAAAGCTATTTTTAACTCCGGCATCCACTCAGATTTTATGGCTCCTCCAATTGGAGCAACACCAATTACCAGTGTATCAGGGCGAAATTTCAGTGCTTCATCAATGTGAGCCACAATGGGTATCGCACCACCGTAGCCCAACACATCCAGAACGGTCAGCCCAGCTTTACTGGCATCAATTACAACTTGTACCTCATCCTGGCGGAAAAGAATTAAGCCGTTGGCAGTTTTACTACCAAGAGCATGGAGACGATTCTGAGCGTAAAGTGCGAATCTTCGTCGCTTTTGATCCATCAGTGATGACTTAGCGATTGTTAAATTTAGCAGGACGTCGCTCAAGAAATGCAGTAGCACCCTCTACACGATCTTCAGTTTTGAATACGTCACGAAAGGCGGAAGCCTCTGCCTCAAGACCACTACTTAAAGTTGAGTCAGCTCCCTCGAAGACTGCCCGTAGGGTTAATGCCTGAGCTTGTGGGCCCTGTGACAATAGCCCTTCTGCGTACTCCTCGACCTTTGGCAATAATTCCGCTTGAGGATATACACCATTGACCAGACCCATTTGCTGAGCTTCATCAGCTTTAACCATGCGGCCTGAAAGTAGCATATCCAATGCTCTACCTCTTCCAATGAGACGAGGTAAACGCTGGGTGCCACCGTAACCAGCAATTACACCAAGCTTGACTTCGGGTTGACCGAAAAGTGCATTATCGGAAGCGTATCTAATATGGCAGGAAAGTGCAAGCTCACAACCACCGCCCAGTGCGAAACCCGTAATAGCGGCAATGACCGGTTTAGAGCTTGATTCGATAAGGGAAAATACTGACTGGCCACGCTGTGCAAATGCATGAGCCTCTTCTGGTGACATGGAAGGGAATTGACTTATATCTGCCCCTGCGACAAAAGATTTTTCTCCGGCTCCGGTGATGATAATAACTCGAATCTCATCATTGTTTGCTATTGACTGGAAAACCTCCTCGAGTTCATCAAGGACGCCACTATTTAGGGCATTCAATTTTGACTGCCGATCAATAGTTACTCTACCAATTCCACCTTTTACATCAAGCTTGACGAAATCCATCAGGACCTCCAGAAATGACGATTAAATAATACGACTACGGTTAGCACTTCCAAACGTCCCAGCATCATCACAAAAGCCATGGCCCACTTCTCAAAGTCGCTGAAGAAGGAATAATTGTCTGTGGGTCCAACATCTGCAAGACCAGGACCAATATTACATAACATTGATATGGAAGCGGTAGCGCTGGTAACTAAATCATGCCCAAACCCCGTGAGAAAGAATGCAAAGCCAACGAAAATCACCATAAAAAACAGGAGGAAGGTTGTTGTGTTGCGAACTGCATCGTCATCAACGAACTGATTCCGCAATTTTATTGGTAAATATGCTCGGGGATGGATCATTCGACGGAGCTCTATGATAGCCATCTTGGTAAATAACAGAATTCGAATTGCTTTAATACCACCACCTGTTGAGCCCGCCATCCCGCCGACAAACATGAGTCCAAACAAAATAAATTGAGCATAATATGACCATTGCTCAAAATCAGCTGTGGCAAAACCTGTCGTGGTAATGATAGAGACGACCTGGAATGCGGCCTGTCGAAGGGGTTCAGCCTTAAAAGCCAAGATCGCTACACTTTCACCTTCATAAAATGAGGAAAGAAATAGATCAGCCAGCATGAATGCCAGGGCCATACCCATAATGCTCATCCAGAACTGCCATTCACGACTTCTTAAATAGCGTATGACTTTTCCCTGAAGCCCAAAATAATGAAGTGAAAAATTGGTCCCTGCCAGAATCATAAAAAAGATGATAACCCAATCTACATATGCACTCTGGAAATGTGCGATAGAGGCATTTTTTGTAGAAAATCCTCCAGTTGCCATGGTACCAAAAGTATGGCAGGCTGAATCAAACCAATCCATGGGTCCAATCCATAGAGCAAGAAACTCGGCAAGTGAAATGAGCGCATAGACCATATAGAGTAATTTTGCAGTATCTGAAATTCTGGGAGTAATTTTATCACTCACTGGACCTGGGGCTTCAGCGGCAAAAAGTAAGGTACCACTTCTTCCGGATAGTGGCATGACAGTCACGGTAAAAACAATAATTCCCATACCACCCAACCAATGGGTAAAGCTTCTCCAGAAGAGGATTCCGTGAGGCAAACTCTCAATATCCGTGAGAATAGATGCACCAGTGGTCGTGAATCCCGACATGGCTTCAAAAAAGCAATCCGTATATGACATATCGGTGGCAAAAAACATAGGAAGCGCACCAAAAAGTGAGGCGGAGACCCAGCTGAGACTTACACTCAGAAAAACCTGTCTGGGAGCAAGAACATGCTTATGGCGCGTGAAAATGTATCCGAGACCACCTACAGAAAGTGTAATAATCATGGATTCGAATAGGGCAACATGGTCTCCATCACCATATGCCAGGGCGACCAATAGCGATAACCCCATTGACAACCCGACAAAGAGAGTCAGAGCAGACAACACGTTAAGTGTTGGTATGATACTGAATCGTTTAGTTGAAAAGTGCTTCGACATCATTTACTCGTGAAGCTCTGGCAAAAACGATGGCCCTATCACCATTTTCAATAATGCTTCGCCCAGTGGCAATTATTTCTCCTCCACTTTTAATGATACCCCCCACTACGGCATCTGGTGGAAAATCAATTTGCTCTAGAGGAACACCAATAATTTTACTGTTTGGTGCTGGAGATAGTTCGATTACTTCTGTATCTATTCCTTCCAGCATCATAACGGAATGGACTTGTCCCCTAACGACATATCTCATGAATGCATCTACGGTTGAAAGGTTTTTACTTACAACAGAATTGATTCCCAATCCCTTAACGAGAGATAAATAGTCAGGTGTATTAATATGGACAATCACCTTGTCTACACCCTTCTTCTTGGCAATCAACCCAGCGAAAAGGTTGGTGGTCTCATCATCCGTTAAGGTGATCAACGCATCAAAATCACTGATGCCTTCACTTTCCAGGAAATCCACATCCAGACCATCCGCATGGAGAAGCAACACATCAGGTAATTCCTTGGCTGCTTTAAGTAATTTTTCTTTCCGATGATCTACGAGACGGACATTGAATTGATTTTTTAAATTGTCTGCTACAAGACGACCTAATTTGCCAGCTCCCATAATCAAGACTGTCTTGATCATCTTCTTCTGCTTAAAACCGCAGAGTCTATACATTTCCTTGAGTTTATCCTTAAGACAGACTATAAAAATTTTGTCACCTGGTTGAAAAATATGATCCCCTCCTGGGATGATGGTCTCACCATCTCTATCAATCGCCACTGTTCGAAATGGCAACTCCGTATAAGTAGCTCCCAATTCTCTCAGAGATTTATTCATGAGCTCGCAGGTTTCAGTAGGAGTTAGAGCCACCATGTAAACTCTCCCATGGTTGTAAGTCATGATTTCCTGAGCTGTGGCATGCTGAACGAGATGTTGAATTTCACGTGCTGCGATTTGCTCAGGATTAATAACTTTTTCAATTCCCAGGTCTTCCAAATTGAGGAGTGCATCCTTTTTCTGGTAGTCGCCACTCCGGACACGAGCCAATATTTTGGCTTCCGGATTCATTTTATTAGCCTTCATGGAGGCAATTATATTGATTTCATCGATTCTGGTTACGGCTAGGAATAAATCAGCACCTGCTACCTGAGCGTCTTCTAATGTATTGGATTGGGCACCATTTCCCTCGATAACCAAAGCATCCAATTCCTGTTTAGCTCTTAATACCTTTTCAGGATCAATATCAATTATACTGATGTCATTCCCCATTTCAGCCAGAGTTTTGGCTAAGTAAAACCCAACACTTCCAGCACCGACGATGACAATCTTCTTTTTCATAGTTTAGCCTAACACTCGTTTAAGAATTTTTACGGATTGACGTAATTGATCTTCGTGAAAGTCCAGGTGGGTAACCAGACGGATTCTATGATCATTGACCACGGACACCAATAAACCGGCTTGCTTGAATTTTTCTTCCATCTCTGCTGTATTGCCATTTGGGAATGTCAACAATACAATATTTGTCTGGGTCCAGGCAATATCATTTTCCAGATAGCCTAATTCCTGGCAGGTTTTGGCCAGGGTCTTAGCCCGTTGATGATCCTCTGCGAGGCGCTCAACATGATGATCGAGTGCATATAAACCTGCTGCTGCTAGAATACCCACCTGTCTCATTCCACCACCAAACATTTTTCGAAATCGATGTGCCTGGTCAACACACTCAGCATCTCCTACCAGAACGGAACCCACTGGAGCCCCCAGACCTTTGGATAAACACAGACTAACCGAATGGAATTGATCACCAATAACACGTGGATCAAGACCACTTGCGATAACAGAATTCATGAGACGCGCACCATCAAGATGCATTTTAACATTTTGACTGTCTGCGATGGCAGCAATATCCTCAATGACAGGTAATGGGTAAACTACTCCTCCAGCCCTGTTATGTGTATTTTCCAGGGTTATGAGCTTGGTTTGGGCATAGTGGTGATCAGTAGGTCTCATCACCTGAGCGATCTGGTCTGCAGTGAGTATCCCATATTCACCAATTAAGGGGTGCAGTTGGACACCACTTAACAGCGCCGGACCCCCACCTTCGTAATTAAAAATGTGTGAATTATATTCGCAGATTACTTCATCACCCGGTTGTGTCTGACTTCGAATTGCAAGTTGGTTGCTCATGGTTCCTGAGGGAACAAAAATACCAGCTTCTTTCCCCATCATACGAGCCACTCGATCTTGAAGCTCATTTACAAGTCGATCTTCGCCGTAGACATCATCACCAACTTCCGCCTGATACATAGCTCTTCGCATATCTGCGGTTGGGCGTGTAACTGTATCAGATCGTAGATCGATATAACTCATTAGGGATTTATCTTCAGCCTTGCATGTGAAACGGGTATTTCATAGGCAATAGCGCTGGGTCCGGCAAAGATTGCATCTTTGAATGCCAGTGAAAACATTGACGCATCAGGGTCAGTGATTCTCACCGGGATGTTCATCACCGTGGGGTCATCCGTATTAAAAACATCACCAGTCATACTGAAAATAAGGACTTTCATTTCACCGAGATCCCCATCACTGGCCGAGATTGTAAAATTGGGGTTAGCAGGTGTCAATGCAGGTTTGATTACCTGACCGATATTTGGGTCCCAGGTAAGTGTGAATTGCATACCCTTGATAACATCATCTGTTTTCATCAATACGGGTATATCAACTCCTTCATCTGCAACATCAATGCTGGAAGCAGTAACTCCAAAACCAGGACTACTTAATTCAACTTTTTGAACCTCCTGAGTGCATGTCAGAAAAAATAAGATTGTAGCAGCAAGCAAGCTGTTTTTTAGATGCATTTGAGATCAATCCTCTTGTGTTAGTAACTCTTTAGCAGCCAGTCTTGTTGTTTCGCCAGGCGCTCCATCACCTATCAGCGTGGCAATTTCATTTACCCGTTCAATTTCATCCAGTCGTTTGACTCTGGTAACGGTTCTTTCATTAATGAGATGCTTCTCGACTCGGAAATGGCTATCCGCAAGGCTGGCTATTTGGGGTAGGTGTGTGATACTAATCAACTGGTGATGGCGACCCAAATCTTTCAGCTCAGCACCAACCACACGGGCAATGCGTCCGGATATCCCGGTATCAATTTCATCAAAAATTACTGTACCAATCCCGTCCTTACCAGACATGGCTGACTTTATGGAAAGCATGATGCGACTTATCTCCCCACCTGATGCAATGCGAGCCAGGGGTCTCAACGGCTCTCCAGGATTGGCTTGCATCCAGAATATAATTTTATCCATTCCCGTAACATCAGCTCTGAATCGCTTCCCTTTCAGCTGGACCAGTCCCTCGTCCTGCTCTTCCTGGCTCACTTCAATTTCAAACCTTGCCTTTGGAATACCAAGATGACTCAACTTATCCACGACGGTCCTGGATAAAATCAAGGCTTCCTTTTTGCGATGATCGCTTAAGGCAAGGCAAGCTTCGGAGTAGGTTTTGGTGTGTCGCTTGATGGATTGAGTAAGTTCTTCCTTACTCCAGTCTGGATCATCCTTTTTCTCAAGTCGTTTTCTAATCTCTTCCCAATAGGCTAACAACTCAGGATAGGATCGGTTGTACTTCTGGCAAAGTCTACCTAAGGTTCGGATGCGGGATTCTACCTCATTTAAACGTTTGGGGTCAGCCTGAACCTCTTTCTCATATTCAGATGCAAAATCAGCGATGCCCTGTAAGGTGACACGGGCAGCCAATGCTTCGGGTAGGAAGGTTGCTGCTGTACCAGTAAAGGAACTCAAGCCTTCCAGTTGTCGAATTATGGTATTCAGTCGGTCCAGGGCAGATTCATCAGAACCATCCACCTCCTTGTATAAAGCAGAAGCCTGTTCGCTGATAGTTAAGGCGTTTTCCAGAACTCGGCGTTCCTTTTCCAACTCGTCCAACTCATTGGGTTGAGGATTAATATCGTTGAGCTCCTGGAGTTGGAAAGCGTAGAGTTGGAATTGCTCATTGCGACTAGAGGCGGTTTTCTCTCTTTCATGCATTTCCCGTATCAAACTACTCAGCGTCTGGTAGCTATCCATAACGGCCTGCTTCAAAGCATTGCTTTCAGCAAACTGATCTAGGAAATCAACATGGTGTTCTTCATTTAACAGATACTGATGCTCGTGCTGACCATGGAGGTCTACTAATAGATCGCCTAATTCCTTAAGCTCCTGTACAGTGCGTGATTGACCGTTAATCCAAACTTTGGATTTTCCTTGTAATCGAATTTCTCGCTTTACTGTTATGGTACCGACATCAAAACCTTGGGAAGTGAGTTTTTTTAATTCTGATGGTTTTACTTCAAAAACAGCCTCAACAATAGCGTTTGAGTAACCATCGCGTATAAAATCTTTAAAAGCCCGCTCACCCAGGGCGATACTCAATGCATCCACGATGAGTGATTTTCCCACACCGGTTTCTCCGGTGATCACGTTTAAACCGCGATCGAAACTTACATTTGCCTCATCCACGATGGCGAAGTTCTCGATGTGTAAACTTTTAAGCATGTGCTCTAAACCGCTCCAAAACAGGTATTTTCATTAGAAGGGAGAAAGTAATAATGGAAAGAATAACACCAAACACATCTGCAACCACATCTTCAATAGTTGAGAATCGACTTGGTATGAAGGACTGATAAAATTCATCAGCTATAGCTGAGAGCGCTCCAATACTTACAGCGAGACGATAGGATGTTTTTAGTTCACTCCCGGGCTTATCTTTCATGACAGCCCAAATTAATGTCACACCATAAAGATTGTATTCTACGAAATGAAGAAGGAAATCGTCAATACTCCAGGAATAGTTAACTACAAATTGCTGATTCAAACTCGATAAAGCAAAAATGAGGATTACATATAAAATAGCTGGAGCGTAATATTTAATCCGGTAATTCACCATACTCCTTCAATGCCAGTGGAAGTGCTTCCACAATATCACTGGCGATCAACCCAAGAACACCTTTGCTGACACGTTTGAGCTCAGCAGCTTTCCCGTGGATATACATGGCGAAATTTAGAATGTCAGGTTCATCCCTCCATTGTGACCATAATGAGGCAATAACCCCACTTAGCACATCTCCACTACCTGCTGTAGCCATTCCAGCATAGCCGGTGGAGTTCACCGTAATTTCTCCTGAAGGGCTGGCTATGAGTGAAGGAGCACCTTTGAGTAACAAGGAGACTCCATATTCTTGAGAAAACTTTTTTGCATCCTGCCAGGTTGGTGAATAATCATCAAGTCTATTAATCAATCGTTTAAATTCACCAGCATGAGGAGTCAGAATGGAAGGACCAGGTCTAGATTTCAGAATGGAAGGATTATCACTCAAAGCGAATAAAGCATCCGCATCAATTACCAGAGGTTGCTTTATATATTGGACCAGGTAGCTTACAATTTCCATGGTTTCAGGATGTCTACCCAGACCAGGACCAATGACCACTGCATCTGACCACTCACAGCCCTTTTTAAGATCGTCCAACGCTGAAAATGCGATGCCCTGATCTTCAGTCTCCAAAACATAGTCTACAACTGTCTCAAGCGAGTGAGACTCCGCAATGGAAGCTAATGATTGGGGTAATGCTAACCTGACCAATCCCGCACCAGATCGTAATGCCGCCGAAGCAGAAAGGATCGCTGCCCCTGAAAATCCTCGAGAACCAGCAATTATGAAAACCTTACCGGCAGAATATTTATGAGTATGGCTGAGCCGGCTGTATTTGGAGGCGGGGTAATCATCCCCCTCATTTTGTTTTAGGACTTCTCCTTCCACATGATTGAGACTATCTACGGGGAAGCCTATATCTACGGGTATCACAGACCCAGAACGTGATCGTGCCGGTTCAAAGAGACAACCCTGCTTGCCAAATCCCATGCTCACAGTCAACTCAGCTTGAATGCATGGTTCCAGGATTTCACCAGCGTCTCCGGTAACACCTGAAGGAACATCTACAGCAATCCGCCTTGCCTGACTCTGATTTGCAATATTTATCAACACGTCATAGGGAGATCTAATCGTTCCAGATATCCCCGTACCCAGTAGGGCGTCTACAATGATATCTGCAGTGAGAATATGGCTACGCTGGTCATCTGAATCTTTCCAGGTATCAAAAGGGACGTTGAGGTCGTTCATTTTATTAAAATGAGTAAGAGCGTCTCCTTTGAGTTCATCTGGAGTTGCGGTAGAAATAACAGAGACGGATGTCCCCATCTTGGATAAACCTGCAGCAATCACGAAACCATCCCCACCATTGTTCCCATGACCTGCCAGTACCATAACTTTTGGCGAATTTACTAAATAGCCATAGTCAACCAGCTGTTGGAGAACCGCATCACCAGCATTCTGCATGAGTACGCTACCAGGAATTCCACAGGTTTTAATCGCATATTCATCTACAGCACGGTTGGCTGCCATTGTGAGAAAAACCCGCAATGAATCAATACTCCAAGATAGCGAAGGCAACGGCCATTGAATGTTCATGGGAAATGGTGACAAGACAATTACCCTGGATGTGTGTCAGGAGGGATACCTGAGGACGCCCTTCCGTATCATTCAAAATCTCAATATCTGAGAAGGGGATGATTTTATCATAGCCGCTTTGGTAAACAGCTTTTGCGATGGCTTCCTTGGCTGCAAAGCGACCTGCAAAATGAATCTCCGGATGTTCCTTTGATTCACAGTAGGCAGTTTCACCTTTTGTAAAAACACGTTTTAGAAAGCGATTCCCATAGCTTTTTCTCAGACGATTAATACGACTGACTTCAACGATATCACTACCTATTCCACGGACTGCCATGAGTCCTCAATTTATACTCCCAGACCTTTGGTAAAAGTGGAATTTGTAGACACATGCCATCTAATAAATGATTTGGGTTTGTCAGGGCTTGAGTCTGAAGAAATAAAAAAAGGGACTGTCACTATGACAGCCCCTAATAATTATGCTGAATATACGCTATGCAGGCTTTAGCCCTTCATAAGCTCATCAATACGGTGCTGGGCAAGACTTTTCCATCTCGCATCTTTCAAGGCCAGGCGATAGGAGGCAATTGCCTCTTTATTGCGACCAAGGCCTCTCAGTGCATCACCCTTTTCAACCTGAGCAGGAGCCCAGTTTTTTTTCTTTGCCTTGGCCAGGGAGGTTGAAGATGCTGTGAGGGCAGCAGAATAATTTCCCTTGGAATTGTATGCCTGAGCCAGGTGATATGAAGTTTTATAGGTAACAGTTGATCCAGTGAGACCTCTGAGTAAGGAAACGGTAGTATCATACTTCTCCTGATCAACATATATTTTTGCTAGCAGTTCATATGCTTTTGAATACTTCTTATCAACCTCAATGGCCTTTTTAAGATTTGAGATTGCCAGAGAAGTACTTTTTTGACTCTCATATACTTTGCCGAGGACGTAATAAGCTTTTTCATACTTTGGATTTATTGAGATGGAAGTCTTTAGACTCTCAATGGCTTTCGCATTATTTCCCATAGCGCTATAAAGGTTGCCGAGACCGTACCAGGCCTTGTAATGGGTACCATCACTGGTAACTGCTTCAAGATAGAATCCTTCGGCAGCTTTTAGATTTCCATCTTTTTTGGCTATATAAGCCAATTGATAATAGCCACTTGCAAAGGCCGGATCTACAGCCACTGACTTCTCGTATTCAACTCGAGCTGATTCATAATCTTTTCGCTTTAGGAATTTGTGACCTTCAGAATAGTGCTTATTGCGAACCATCTCAATTGATTTTCCATATTTATCCTGTGTTTGATCATGGTTGGCAGCTTCGCGAAATTTGTTGGCAGCTTTGATAGGTTCTTCTTTACGGAAGTGCACCATTCCTTGACTGAAAAATGCTTCAGCTTTAAATCGACCCCAGATATCCAGCGGAGATGCATCCATTTGAGCGATAGCTTCACCGTATTTCTTGTAGGCGTCATCATATTCATTACGTCCCAGGGCACGGCCACCGTCAGTCAAGCGAACATTGATTTGCTCAAGGATAACCCATTCTGCTTGAATTTCATTATAGCGTTCTTCGTCGGGAGCCGCTTTCATAGCAGCTTTATAGGCACTATCAGCTGACACAATATTAAAATTTTTGATAGCGGTGCGAGCCTGGGTAACCAGAGCTTCATCCTGATATTGAGCCATTAGCTGTCCGAACAATGATGCCAATATGAGTGCAGATATTGCGAGGTTTTTCATCTTACGTGTATCCTTTTAATCCATCAACCTATTCAAAGGTCTTTATCATTTCTTTTGGTGAGATAAAGCTCACCTCCACTATTCAAATGGCAGGAACATAGTGTATCAGGCCATAAAGTGGCGTGCAATATAGTAGACGAGCTTGCCTTTGTCATTGATTTTATTGAGCCAAAGGGAGACCCACAACAGCGTTCTGAGAGTTCTCACAGCCCTGTGTTTTGCTGAATCCTCTGAAAAAATAATTTCAATAATCTCAGTATAACAATTCCATTTCGAGCGCTATTTATTGAGCAAATTACAGTCAAATCTAAGGATTATTGTTTGAAACCACCAAGAAGAAAAAATAATTGATAATTATGATTTTTTCATCAATCTGAGCCAGGAAATTTTTCTTTTATACTAATCGAGTCTCAATAGATTAAAATCATGGAAAATAATTTTCGAGAATTTGCACTAAATACCATTGATGAGCTGGGACTTTCAGACTACGAAGTTGCCAAACTCACAGGAATTAAAAGTTCTTCTGTAAGCCGTTGGCGAACGGGCAAAACCATTCCCCGCAAAAATAGTCTGCGGCACCTCGCCCAATTAGCCGGTCGCCAGGTCCGCTTTGTAAAATCTCCAGACCATATCAAGGTCGAGTGGCAGGATGAGGATTCAGATAATCTCCGACCATATGTTCCCCTGCAAAACATTCGCCAGACAATTAAAGTTTATACATGGAGTCAGAGTAGTCAGTCTGATTTTTTTAGACGGAATGGTACCATTAGTCAGAAACCAGTACATGCTCTAAAGGGCATCCCCGATGTGGAGGATCCGCTGGCCTATTCCATCATCATTGATGAAGAACAGAACCCCCTGATCGATCCTTATTCGCGCTATGGCGATGTGATGATTATTTCACCTGCAGCCAGCGTGAAAAATGGTGATCATGTGATTGCCCGACTAAATGATGGCAGAGTGATCTCAAGGAAAATCCAATTTTCAGAAGACAACCTTTTTTTTACAAGGCATGAGGGTGGAGCAGCTGATTTTAGCGTGAAATCAGAGGCGGTTCATTTTTATCATAAGGTCGTATACATTCGCAAACGCTAAGCTCTATTTTCGGAGATTGAGCTTGTCGACATCTTTGATTCATCACTAAAAAGCAATTAACTCTCTGGCTAAGTAATTGAAATGATTGCGTAGATCCGTGGGTGCTCGGACATTTCGAGAGCCTCAATGTCCTTTTCCTACATTAAAAAATCCCGATGCTTCCAGCGGGATTTATGAGGTTCTTCTGTGCCGAGAGCGGGAATGCCTTCCGCAGACCTACAGTCTTTGTCGGCTCTCTCCACTCACTTCGTTCGCTTCGGGTCAAACCCTGCGGGTTCTCATCCTACATTAAAAAATCCCGATGTTTCCAGCGGGATTTATGAGGTTCTTCTGTGCCGAGAGCGGGATTCGAACCCGCACAAGCGTTAGCTCACTGCCCCCTCAAGACAGCGTGTCTACCAGTTCCACCACCTCGGCTAAAAATTTATTCTTCGGTTGTGGCATCTCCAGAGGCAGCTGGTGTTGTCGCTGCTTCACCAGGTAGTCCCAAATCAGCAGGTGCTGCCGCTTCGAACTGAGTTCCTGGAACGATCATTTCTTCCTGCAATTCTTTCTGGAAATCAGTTTGACCCGATGAGCCACCCTTATTCAGAACACCAATGAGAATGATGATTACCATAAAAGCGATGGCTAAACCTCCGGTCAACTTAGTGAGGAAGTTTCCTGCACCGACGCCTCCAAAAAGAGCGTTTGCAGTATTACCACCACCAAAAGTACCGGCTAAACCGCCACCCTTACTGGATTGCATGAGTATCACCATCATGAGTAATAATGAAATGATTACCAGTATAATGTACAAAAACGTCATGTATTTCTCCTAGTCGATGGCTCCAGCTTCGTCAATAATCCCCTTGAATGCTTCAAGGGTCATACTTGCTCCTCCTACTAGAGCTCCATCAATGTCCTTATTGGACAGTAAACCTTGTGTATTATCAGGTTTGACACTTCCACCATACAGAATCCAGGTGGATTCTGCTACTTCGCCATCATACAGTGTCTTTAGAGCACTACGGATGAAGGCATGTGTATCGGCGGCTTGTTCTGGTGTGGCTGTTAATCCGGTCCCAATGGCCCAAACTGGTTCGTAAGCAATAATGACTGTTTCCATCTCTGCTTTAGAAAGACCCTTAAGACCGTCTCTGAGCTGACGGGCAATCACTTTTTCAGTGAGATTGCCTTCGCGCTCCTCAATTTTCTCACCCACACATAAAATGGGAATCAAACCTGTTTTCAAAGACCTGTGAACTTTCTTATTAATCCAATCGTCGGACTCACCAAAGACATGACGTCTTTCAGAGTGCCCCAGGATCACATATTCAGCACCGGTTTCCCTAATCATAGTACCCGTGATTTCACCAGTAAAAGCCCCTGCTTCTTCCCAATGCATGTTCTGGGCGCCTACTTTGAGCTCACTTCCGTTTACCACGTCAAAAACCGACTTCAATGCCAAAAATGGCGGGCATAAAATAACCGACACCCCATGGGTGTCCAATATATTAATACGGAGCGATTCAGCGAATTCAGCAGCCGCTTTGGGACCAAAATGCATCTTCCAGTTTCCGGCTACTATCTTATTTCTTTTCAATTATTTAGCTCCTTTCAAAGCTTCAAAAGCAGGTAAAGCGATACCACTTAAAAGTTCCAGTGACGCACCGCCACCAGTGGATGTGTGAGTAACGCACCCATTCAATCCAAATTTACTGAGGGCAGCAGCACTATCACCACCACCGACAATAGTCGTCGCACCCTTTGCAGTAATATCACAAAGTTTTTCTGCAATGGTTTTCGTTCCATTCTCATAGGGTGCCATTTCAAAAACACCCATGGGACCATTCCAGAGGACTGTTTTAGAATCCTCAAGAATACTCGAGAAGGATTTAACAGTTCTGCCGCCAATGTCGAGACCCATCAGATCATCCTCTAAACCACGAATAGGCAGTTCCTGTCTTTTCGCTGTCTCAGAAAACTCGTCTGCTGCGATACAATCTGAGGGCAAAACCAGGTTGACACCTTTTGCCAAACATAGGTCTATGACATCTGAAGCGAATTGGATCCTATCTTCTTCCACGAGAGATGAACCGACATTGTGATTTAGGGGAGGTGCAGTAAGAAAGGTAAAAGCCATTCCCCCACCAATTAGGATGTTGTCAGCTACCTCAGCAAGTCTTTTGAGTAAATCAATCTTCCCGCTGACCTTTGATCCACCCATTACTACGGTAAATGGACGAACCGGGTTTTCAATTGCACTTACCAGGAACTCAATTTCTTTCATTAGCAGAAAACCGGCAGCCTTATCAACGAAGTAATCTGTCATCCCAACATTTGAAGCATGGGCTCTATGAGCAGTTCCAAAAGCATCGTTTACATAGACATCAGCCAGATCAGCCAATTGTTTTGAGAAATCAGATTCGTTCATTGTTTCTGCAGCGTGAAAGCGAAGATTCTCAAGTAACAATACTTGACCAGGTTGTAGTTCGTTAGCCATGGCACTAACGTCTGGACCTACACAATCAGGAGCAAATGTGACTGGTGCCTTAATCAGATCATCCAGACGCTGGGCGATCGGGGCTAAACTCATTTCTGGAATGACTGAACCCTTAGGCCTTCCAAGGTGTGAAGCCAGGATCACTGCCGCTCCCTTCTCCAATAGAAACTCGATGGTTGGCAATGAAGCTCGAATCCGAAAGTCATCAGTTACTTGACCATCATTATCCAGGGGAACATTGTAATCCGTCCTGACAAAGACTTTTTTCCCCCGAAGATCAAGGTCTTTGACATGTTTGGGCATCATGGTACTACCTCAATATGCCTATTGGGCATTCTTTAAAACATCAGCAAGTGCCAGGTTCAGATCAAACTTATACTTGTCAACATTAATTTTTGGTTCATGCCACACACCGTAGTCACCAGCCATGATTAATTTAACCAGATAGCTCTGTGTCAGGGCTTCGGTGGTTTTTTTGTCATACCAGCGGATATCAACCTTGGCTGCATTTTCATTTACAGCACCTAGCAATGCGCTGAGAAAGGTTTGACGATTTTCAGTATCAGTATTGATTTTAGCAAATCCTGCTCCGATGAGACCCTGAATCTGCTCCCAATCAGTTCCCACAAAGTTTTTCCAGGTTTGTCCGTATTTGTCGGACATGCTCGAGCCGAGAGCTTCGAGTTGTTCAACAGCATATTCCACAACTTGTGGGTAGAGTGTTGAAGCGCCGTGTGCGACGAAGATGGTTTCAGGTTGAATACGATCGGCGATTTTGAGGAGCTCATGGGCGAGTTCTATGTTCAGTTTTACCTTGGTACCCGGTTTTCCCTTATTTGGACCATGCATGGTACCAATGGTTGGTGCAATCATGAGAACACCGGTTTCAGTTATAAATTGTTCAAAATCTTCGGGATTGGTGTAGGTTGAAATCTCAGATTTGGTATCTTCATCTTCCTCACCAGCCAACACACCCAACTCACCTTCAACTGAAACACCCAATGGGTGAGCCATATTCACAACTTCACGGGTGTATCCAATGTTCTCTTCTAATGAACGAGCGCATTTATTAACATGATCTGTTGAGTTATCTGCCATGACACTAGTGAGATACTGGACGGCTCCCTGAACGACTCTACGACCACCTTCTGATGTGTAATCACCATGATCCAGGTGAGTCGCGATCTGGACGCTGGATCTTTTAGCGCGTGATTCAATATAATTGGCAGCAACTTCAAGACCGGTTATGGCATCACCTGCTCCAAAATGTTTGAGTGCACTATTTGAAAGGGCAAGCACACCTGATGAACCAAGTGTTTCAAATGCATCAAAAGCAGCATTGATTCCTTGAACAGTAGTTATGTTAAATGCAGGCAGGGCGTAAGAATTACCTTTGGAGTTACCTTTTTCACCTAATTTTGCCTTAAGGGTCAGTGCGTGAGCACTTGTAAGGTTTTCTGCGAATCTTCTCGAGGTGTTTAATTTTGGTGGGTTGTTGTAAGGTTTCATGCCTGAATCTCCAAATATATGTTAAAAACTATTGTTACTATTTTACTTATCCAAATCACTACAGTTCTAGTAACTCACGGCACAGTTACTACAAAAACCAGACCAAGTCAAGCATTCCCGAATTGGGGTGTGGAGAGGGTGACAAGGTCTATTTTTGCAGCTCCATTTTGCACCAAAATTTCAGCCAGAGCATTCGAAGTTGCTCCAGTAGTCAAAACATCATCGACGAGTAGCACATGCTTTCCTTGAAGAACCGATGAATCGTTGACACCAAAGGCCTCTCTTACATTTTCCATCCGCTCCTCTGCATTTAATTGCGTTTGAGTAGAAGTATATTTATGGCGCTTCACAAGGTAGTTTCCCAATTCTGCATTCAGCTTTCCCGCAAACCACCTACTCATGTCATCGACCTGATTATACCCACGTTCACGAAGCTTTCTTGGGTGAAGAGGAACTGAAACCACATAATCGATCTCACCACCAGGAAATTGATCCAGAATTTGAGACTTATAATGGTCTAATACAACACCGATAGGTTTGCGGCGTCTGGAATACTTCAAATGGTGAATAAGTTGCTGAAAGGGTTCGTCAAATTCAAAAAGAGCCCAGGCAGTGGAGATGAAGATATCTCCTGGGACAGAGAATTGCTCATGTGGTTTGCCAATTAGCTTGAAGTTATTGAGACAGGAATTGCATAATTCTATCTCTGCCTGCTCCAATCGATTATCACATATCAGACAGAGAGGTGGATAGACCATATCGATTATGCCAGAATATAGTGCCTTGAGTGTTTTGGTAATCAGAGAAGGAAAAACTTGTGTAGACTCTACTTTTTCCAAATGAGTTCCCTAATAAGTGTTTTAGTTGATTAGCATTGCCGACCCAATAACGGGTGCAGCATCTCCCAGTTCAGCGGGTTCAATTCGAAGCCTGCCCTTTTGATTATCAAATAAGTGGGCATCCACAACTTCACGAAGCGAATCGATAAAAAATTCGAATCCAGCTGCCAGAGAACCACCAATAACAATGATCCCAGGATCTAACAAGTGATTGACATACACCAATGAATGCCCCACGGATCTACCTAGCAGGCTCCAGGCTGCCAGTGCATTGGCGTTGCCCTCGCTGGCTAATTTAAAAATCTGAAGACCAGTTCGTGACTCTCCTGAAATATTTTCATAGTTACGTTCCAGAGCTGGTCCGCAGGCATAGTCTTCGAAGGTCCCATCATTATATGGTGCTAAACCGTATTCCGTTGCTGTCCCATGTGCTCCACTCAAAATTCTTCCATCCCAGACAAATCCGTGACCATATCCAGTTCCAAGGGTAATTCCATATACAAATGCTTCACCCCTACCAGCTCCAGAGATAGCTTCTCCGAGGACGAACACATTGGCATCGTTGTTCATTTTTACAGGGACATCGAAATGAGCCTGAAGCCTTGCCACAAGAGGATAATTTTGAATTATTGGCGTGTTTGGAGTTTCCATGACACTTTCATGAGTACCGTTTAAAGGACCAGGAGCACCAACACCTACCCCGACCAACTCATAGTCAGAATGAGCTGCGATCTTAGCTTTGATGGTGTTTGCGATGACGAGCATGAGTTCATCACCTTTTTCAAATTTGGACATTGCGATTTTATCTGCGAGAAGTAGTAATTCCCCTGTTTCGCCAACTAATCCAACACGAACTTTTGTCCCCCCAATATCAACCCCTGCACGCACCTTCATTCTTTACAGCTCCACTATTCTAGTCTAGAAATCTTTCCCAATCAGAGTCTTGAACCTCATCTCGTGCATTAGAAGTCACTAGTTGAAAGCTCCCATACCCGGTCCTGTCCACAAAAATGAAATAAACTCCACCCTCGATATCATAATACTCCCACGTAATCCATGGTTTCTGATCAAGTGAAGATTGTTGTGTATCAATGTTATTTGGTGGACCATATTTTATCAGTACTCTACCTCTGTCAGTGCTCCAGCCACCATCTTTTTCAGAACCAAAGTCCCTATTGGCCATTTGTACCCGTTGGTAAAACTCCACTTTAAACTCATTTACGGGAGTCTCTGGGTCAGGATCTCGGCGTTCCCAAAATGTGTTCAACACCTTCCGCCTCCCTACATCATCTGATTTTTCGTAGAGGCGTTTTTCTTTTTTATCCATAATAACGCTTACAACCTTGTAGATATCATCTACCTGCGATGCACTTAATCCAGCATAATCATCTTTTTCTTCTACATCATCCTGTTTACCAGATGACTCTCTTAGTATGTAAAACGTTCGCTTCTGAGTGATCGACCGATTAGTCACTCCCTCGGAGATCTCTATGGCTAGTTTGTATATTCCTGAGCCCAGACCAGCCGTATTAAGTCCACCCCACTCAACCACAGATGTGCCAGGCATTTTTTTAGTACTTGAGGGGAAATCCTGGACAATATCACCGTTGAGCGAAAGAATTTGGGTATGGACACCATAGTCGCCCGTCCCTGAAAGACCGTAAGCCTCAAAGAAATAATACATCATTGGAGCTCCAGATGTAAATGTTCTCTGGGCATTCGGAACCACATCATATCCGTATCTGGTGAATTCGTTCTCAGCCTTGGCTTTGATCACCTGCGAGGCGAGAGTAATGTCCGAGATAGTTATTTCACCGGGGGGAAAGAGTTCCAGTGAAATAGGTCTGCGCATGGTTTGTTGCTTCTTCGAATGGACATCTACGATGGTCACTTGCAGTGTATAATCACCTGGTTCTACATAGAACTTGCTGATATCGGGCACCCAGGTTAATGCTGATATGGATTGTCTATCAGGGGCACGATAGGTGCGGGTCCAGCGGTCCGGATCATAGGGAACGATATCATCCTGAATGAGGGCAGTTTGAAATACAACTTGCGCCTCCAAGCCATTTTCCGCTTTTACGAAGGTAA
This sequence comes from Fidelibacterota bacterium, assembly GCA_016845065.1. Lineage (GTDB taxonomy): Bacteria > Fidelibacterota > UBA8477 > UBA8477 > JABMPR01 > JABMPR01. Next base: position 57,807 of record JAERTG010000141.1, read on the forward strand.
AAATTGATTGGGGAATCATCAGGTAAACATCCAGATATATACCGCCCTCTATTGAGAAGCGAGAATAATCCAGTGTTACATTGAAATCTACTTCAGACTGGTTTTGAGCGCTGAATAGGCTCAATGGGAGCAGGAGGAAAGTAAATAGCCTTTTAAGTAAATTGGACTGACACAAGGCGGGACACTCCTTCCTCTTCCATGGTGACACCATAAAGAAATTTTGCGGCTTCCATGGTAAGTTTGTTATGAGTTATCACGATAAACTGTGTATTGATGGTAAAATGTTCCAGCATCTTGGTATACTTCCTGATATTTCTATCATCCAGGGGTGCATCGACCTCATCTAACACACAATATGGACTAGGTTTGACTTGGTAAATGGCAAAAAGCAGCGCTATGGCAGTCAGCGCTTTCTCTCCCGCTGATAGCATCTTTAGATTCTGGGTCTTTTTGCCACGAGGAGTTGCTTTAATAATGATATCACTTTCTAGGATATCATCAGGATTCTCAAGCAGTAGTGTGGCTTCTCCCCCATCGAACAGCATTTGGAAGGTACCCTTAAAATGTTCCTGAATGTGCCCGAAGGTTTCGCGGAATTGTTGACGGGCGATCCTATCCAGCTTCGAAATGGTTTCCAGCAAACTTGTTTTTGCTTCCAAAAGATCTGCTTGCTGTTCTTTCAAGAAATTCAATCGACCCTGTTCAATATCGAACTCATCCTGGACAGCCATATTGATGGGGCCAAGATCTTCAATAAACTTTTGACTGCGACGAATGCGTTTTTCTACCTTTTCCTGATCAAATTCTGACAAATCGAGTTCGACTGGTAGCTCGTTCTGATACTTCTCTTGTACTCGCTCAACAATGTGCTGCTGGCGAGCTTCCAGATTGGCTCCAGAAACTGATAAATCACGCAACTCATCCGCAGCTGCCTCACGTTTGTGATGATGATCCCTCAAACGCAACTCTAGCTCGTTTAATGCCTGTCGCTTGACCTGAACTTTGCCAGCGAGTCCAACCAATACCTCAGTTTCCTGTTGTAGGGAGGATTTTACTTTAGCGAGGTGATCTTTTTCCGCTTCCTTGGTCTCACGGTTGATTCTCAGGCTTTCTTCATGTTTGAGCTTTTCCTCTTCCAAGCCAAGTTTTCGGTTTCCAATGTCTTTCAGCGTCTCGGCAACACTGGATAATCGTGTATCCAGGTTTCTTTCCTCATTGGTGAGATTCACATGGTCAAGCCGACCAACTTGAGCGTCCTCACTTGTTTGATCTCGTTGGTTGAGCAAATCCTGAAGAGAGGATTCCATCTCACTGATCAGAGCTTCTATACTGATTCTTTCCGCTTCTGCATCGGCAAGTTGGGGAGCAAATGAACCGATGCGCTCCTCGGCATCTTTTATAGCCTGGAGCAATTCACCAATTTCCTGATCAACACTCTTGGTATCGGCTTCAGTGGAATTAATGCCATATTGGGCGCGGGAAGTTTTTCGCTCTACTTCAAGAAGAATTTGTCGTTGATCATCTCGAGAGGCCTTGCTGGTGCGTAATTCCCGCTCCATACTGCCAATCCTGGTATGAACTTTCTCAATGGCATCGCTATGGTCTTGAATTTCATCTATTAGGGCGAAATATTGCTCTCGGAGACGCTGGATTCGATCTCGACGTCCAATGATGGTATCTTCCCCTTCACCACCAGATCCACCTCTGAGTAAACCAAAGGTATCGTAAAGGGTCCCATCTAGACTAACGGCCCTTCCATTCATGTTTTTCCAATCAGCTTCAAAAGCGTCTTCAACCAGGGTGACATCCCCCAAAAGCAATTCAGCCAATCCTTCATAGCCGGATTTTGGTGATACATGGTCCATGGCAGCGCCGATAACATGTTTCCCAGTCAAACCAACAGTCCTCTTGGATTTACTTTTCAATAGAGGTTCTAGAGGTAAAAAGGTTGCTGATCCAGCCTTATGGTCCTTTAAGGAATTAATGGCTGTCAATGCGGACTTCCGATCACTGGTGACCAGCGCTTCAGCCAGAGGACCTAATGCAGTCTGAATAGCCTTTTCAAATCTCTCTTCAACTGTGAGTAGATCAGCAACTGTACCTAGAATTCCCATGGATTCAGTGTCTTCACTGAGCAGTTTTCTCACACCGCCAGAGTAGCCCTCTCCTGTTTCCATTAATTCTTCATAAAAGCTGAGCTGATTTTCTATGCTTACACGTCGTCCTCTCTTCTTGGCGAGAGTTTCGCGGGTCTCATTTAGCTGTGATTGCATTTCCTGGAAATCTGTCTCAAGTTTCGCGACAGTTGTCTCTAAAGTTTTATACTGATCTTCGGCTTCCTTAAAATCGGAGGCAACCAAATCCAACTCTTGTCGATAATCAGCCTGGGATTTTTTTAGACGTTCATTTTTAGCATTGAGATGCTCGATGCTGCTCTTGTGTTGAGTCAGTGCTGCTTCCTGATGACTTTTCTGATGGTTCAGATCACTCAAGCGGTTTAACAGCTCCATGTGTTTTTGATTTTGCACATCATGTTCAGCTTTGGCTTTCCGGTATTCTTCTACGGCTGCCTCAAAAGCGGCTTTCAATACATCGTCTTTGGCTTTGGCTTCATCTATCCGAGGTTGAATGTGAGCCTTCTCATTAGTGAGCTCCGATTCAAGGGTATGTGAAGATTCCTCGCGTTCCACCAGGGTGTGTTGCTCTACCCGGATTCGATCAAGAGCGGTAGTTGCACTTGCAATTTTTTCTTCTGCAATCAGAAGGGTCTGTTCAATGTTGATACGGGCAGTGTTGGAGACGTTCACTTTCTCCTGCTGTTCCCCATGTTCCCTCTCGATGAGTTGGAGTTGATCTTTGGCTTCCTCAACCCGATTCTCTTCCAGGCTGACTTCCTCACCGCTGGCACCATACCCATCTTTTAATTGAGCGATTCTCTGTTTGATGGGGGCTAATTTTGCCAGCACCTGTGAACTTTCGAATACAGCCAGGGATATTTCGTCATCTTTCAATTGCCCCTGGACCCTGTCAAAGCGTTTATACTTGGCTAACTGTCTGCGTAAACTGCCCACACCCTTTTCAACTTCACTGATTATGTCATTTACACGATTTAGATCGGTTTCCGTGGCATCTAGACGTCGCATTGAGAGACGACGCTGTTGTTTGTATTTATTTATCCCTGAAGCTTCCTCAATAAGGCGACGACGCTCTTCCTTGCTATCACTGAGAATTGATTCCACCATTTTGAGTTCGATAACAGAGTAGGCATCTGATCCCATACCTGTATCAACAAAAAGATTGTGAATATCCTTTAATCTGCAGGCATTTTTATTGATGAAAAATTCGCTGGCCCCATCCCGGAACACCCTACGTGTGATGACCACATCGGTGTATTCCACTGGCAGTAAACCACGATCATTGTGTATGGTGAGAGATACTTCAGCATAGTTTACGGCTTTGCGCTTACTGGTACCACTAAAAATGACATCATGCATGTTCTGACTACGTAGGACTGAACTTTTTTGTTCACCCATGACCCAGCGTATGGCGTCTACAACATTGGTTTTTCCACATCCATTGGGACCTACAATACAGGTCAAGCCTTCAGCAAATTTGAGCTTGGTCGGTTCAGCGAAGGATTTAAATCCCTTAATTTCAAGGTCAGATATATACATGTGGTGTTTCTATCTCCAATAAATGCTACGGGGAAAACAGTCTCTTGTGAGACCCATGTTACAATTTTCTAGCCGGGGGGCCAGGTCATCACTCGGCCACCTAAAACATGTAGGTGCAAATGGAAAACAGTCTGTCCAGCTTTTTCGCCATTGTTCATCACCAGGCGATACCCGTCATCCAGACCAACTTCTGTAGCAAGCTCAGTCCCTTTTTCAACCAATTTACCAATCAACGGTTGGTCAGCTTCTGTCAGCGCTGATGGACCTGTTATGTGTTTGCGAGGAATGACTAAAATATGCGTGGGAGCTTGAGGGCTAATGTCGTTAAACGCAATAATATCATCATCTTTATACAATAGTGTAGCTGGTATATCTCCAGCAATGATTTTACAGAAAATACAATCTTGTGACACGCTTCCTCCTTAAGGGGTTATGCAGGATCCTGTTGAAGCGCTGACACCAATCCGACTGCCTGAATTGCTGCTGTTTCAGCACGTAAGCGTCTGGGACCCAGACCCGTGAAAGTATACTCGGAAATGGATGCTAAATCAATTTCATCCTTCGACCAATCTCCTTCTGGACCAATCCAGATAACTATAGGTCTGGAGGTATTCATTTCGCGGATAGTCGACACAATAGAAGTGCTGGAATCTGCCCCGTAACAAAACAAATGTGTTGCTCCTGAAAGGTTTTTAACTGCTGTTGTAAAGGGGGTCAGATCATGGATTTTGGGACATCTAGATCGTCTGCTTTGTTTCATAGCAGAAACAGCTATCCGCTCCAAACGTTTTGCATTGATACCTTTTTTAATCGTCCGGTTTGTGAGAAGGGGAATGATTTCATTCACACCGAGCTCGGTAACCTTCTCTACAATAAGATTGAGGTGATCCCCTTTTAGGTTTGCTATTGCCAGGATCAAGTTGAATCCAAGTTCACCCCGCTTCTCATGCTCATCTATTACCTTCAAATCCAGGGATGATTCTCCAACTGAGTTTATGGCAGCTCGAGCGGCAAGTCCTGCTCCATTAACAACCCAGACCTCATCACCTTCTGTGAAACGTCGTACACGAACGAGATGGTGAAATTCTTTCCCTTCTATTTTGAGGTGGGTTTGCCCGCTTTTTAGTGCCGGCAGAAAGACTTGTTCACCGGTGATCACCGGTTGATGAACTCCATTCCAGCCTGTAGAAAGAGCCCCTTATATGTTTGGCGCTCGTCAATGACTCTGCCAAAGGAAGCATAATCATAACCAACTCGGAAGGTGTAAGACCCGCCTTGCCCACTCAAGATGCGTATGTGAACTCCACCACGAAATATGGGTGCGAAGTCACTCTCTACCTTTCCCCATCTTTCGACAAAACCTTCATTGTCAGCCGTATTTAACGACCAGACAGGACCTGCGGAGATAAAGCTCCCAACTTGAAATGAAGAATGCATGGAATCAATAAATGGTAACCAGGTAACTCCTGGCATCAGTTTTACAAAACTCAGGTTGCGATTATTGAGTGAGTATGCTCTACCGTAATTATCAACATAATTGAAGGTATCATTGCTCTCCACCAGAGACCAGTCCAACTCAATATCCAGACTCAGGGCTTCACTGGTATGGTATCTGTAAAAACCACCGACACTACCACCATAGCTGAGCAGCTCCATATCAAAGCCCATGGTTGTATACCGAACGGCTTCACCAGGTTGGGCCCATACAAGACTCAAAAAAAATAGAAGAAGTGTGAGGCGTTTCCCAATGTGTATCATCGATAGCGAATCATCTTGAGTTCGTGATAACCCGTAGCACGCACGAAACAAATCTCGTCCATGTAGTTTTCCATAAAGAGGAGTCCCCGTCCATGGCATCGCATACGCTGTTCAGGTGTGGTGGGGTCTTCCAGACAGTCTCTGTCAAATCCCATTCCCTTGTCGCGGATACGTAACTCAAGATGGGAATCGTAGAGTGTCATCTTAATGGATACATCGTGGTCTGAATCATTCCCATTCCCGTGTTTTATGGCATTATTTACACCCTCTTGAAGGGCTAAAATGATGTCCTGGCGCGTTTCATTGGGGTAATCGGTTCTACTCAAGACATTGCTGGCAAAATCTTGAACTCTAGCAATTTGTGTAAGGTCTGAGGGGATGGCCAGAAAATGATCAAAAACTTGTTTGTTGCTCATACTACTCACGGGGCGAATTATAAGATAAATCGGGCCTGTCGACAAGTATGTTCAACATTAAAAACAAATACTACTTAAGGGGGGTTTTCTGCAAAATAACCATGAATTATTCAACTTCTTTAAAGTCAGCATCCTCAATATCAGATTCATCTACCTTCAATCGAGTTGAAGAATCACTGACCTGATCATTCACATTCATACTATCCTTATCCACAATCTTCACCTGGCTTAACAAATTTTTAACGGTTTTAAACGCAAAATATGCTAGAGCGAATATGACCAGATAACGCATGATATCACCTTTTAATGGGGTTGTAAAATTTTGTGCCCTCGATGGGTTGGCGGATGGTCTCCAGAAGGTCTGAGAGGTCATCTTCATCATTAACAAAATCGATATCGGTGGCATTTATAATCAGGAGTGGAGATGCCTTATAACGAAAAAAGTACTCATTGTAAACCTGATTCAGAGCTACGATGTAATCGCTGTTGATATTGGACTCGAAATCCCTACCCCGTTTGCGAATATTGTAAAGCAACCGATCGGTATCAGCCTGGAGATAAATGACCAGATCGGGATGTGTGATGGTTTCCTCCATCATGCTGGCAATTTTGTCATAGAGACTCATTTCATTCTCATCCAGGTTGAGATAGGCAAAAAGACGATCTTTTTGAAACATATAATCAGTAATGAGTAGTTTTGAAAACAACTCGGTCTGCCTCAAATCCTGGAATTGACGATAGCGACTCAGTAGAAAGAACAATTGGGTTTGAAAGGCATAGCGTCTGCGGTCGCCATAAAAAGAGGAGAGGAATGGATTTTCCTCAAACTCTTCAAGAACCAAGCGCGCATCCAGATGTTTTGAAAGGCGTTTTGCAAGACTGGTTTTTCCGACTCCGATGACACCTTCAATGGCAATATGGTAGAGGTTTCTCATTGGGTCAGCAGCTCCTCATCCATTTCTTTCACCCAGTTCATGTCTGTGCATTCATTCAATAATCGGGAAATGTTTTTTTTGCTAACTGGATCAATAAATTCTGGAGCAACCTGGTGCAGTGGTTCAAGCACAAACCGTCTATTTCTGAAGCGCGGGTGGGGTATTTCAAGGTCAGACACTGTCAATATTTCCTCACCAAAGAGTATAATATCTAGATCAAGAGTTCTGGGTCCATTGGGAGTTTCCAGAGCTCGATTTCGATGAGCTTGTCGTTCTATATCCATGAGGACCTGCAACAATTCATGGGGCCCGAGCGAGGTCTCAAGACGGATCGCCGCGTTGATGAATGAATCCTGGGCAATTCCCCCGACTGGCTCAGTGATGTATAAGGGACTCATCACAATCTTTTCAAATTGTTGTTCTAGTTTATTAAATGCCAATTCAATTTGAATCTGGGGATTATGTTTGTTGGAGCCGATACTTATGAGAACTTGTGTCATGCCTGCTTGCCCTTGCGCGTCACTTCAACTTCGACATAATCTAGAACCGCATCAATGGGTACCTTCTTTTTACGAACCACTACGGTCATATCATCCACATCAAATTGATCCACCAGCGCTTCTGCAATATGATTGGCCAGAGTTTCTATGAGATGATACTTCCTGCCAGTCACCATGTCCTTTACAACAGCGTACACTTGCTGGTAATCCACTGCTTTATGAAGGGTGTCTTCAGATGAACAGCGAGAGAATGGGTATTGAATCTTAATATCCACCTCAAAACGTCCACCAAGCTCCTTTTCGAAATCCTGGACTCCGTGATAGCCGTAAAAAACGAGGTTTTTGATGGTTAGAATTCCCATAGCACGGAAATCTACTTAGCTAATGTAGAATTACAAACGGCTTTCACAGGAGCAGTGAAATTAGCTCTAAAAAGATGGGGTTTTAGTCGCGATTTTACGGGGATCGAAAGGTCTGATGTATCGACAATTACTCCAGAGAGGTGAGCCCCTCTCGAATTGCATATTTTGTAAGTTCAGGAATCGAATTCAACTTTAATTTGGTTTTTATCTTTACCCGATGTGCTTCCACGGTTTTGACACTGATGAAGAGGGTTTCAGCAATCTCCTGAGTTGCTTTCCCTTCAGCAATAAGTTGAAGTACTTCCCTTTCACGACTGGTCAATTCAGAGACTTCATCGCCTTCGTCAACCAGCTTGCCCACATAGTCATTAAGCACATTAGTCGAGATTTCTTCGCTAATATAATAGCGATCCTGAAGTACTTCATATACAGCTTTTATGAGTTCGCTTCCTGCACAATCCTTCAAGAGATAGCCCCTGGCGCCAGCCTTGAGCATACCTGTCACAAAGTGTTTATCAGAATGCATGGAAAGAGCAATGACCTTAATTTTGGGATTGTCGTGAATAACCTGGCTAGTGGCTTCGATACCATTCAACTCAGGCATAGCAATATCCATGACTATTACATCAACCTTCGTTTTACGGGCTAATTTTACAACTTCTCGACCATTCTCGGCCTGAGCTACAACTTCAAAGCCCAATTCATCGTTGAGAATGGACAATAAGCCCTCTCTAAACAGGGTATGATCATCTGCTAGAATTATATTTGTAGCCATTAGACACCCTCCAGTGATACCGGAATATTTAAGATTACTATCGTTCCATTTCCCTTTTCAGATCGAATATCCAGAACACCTCCAAGATATTCAATCCTCTCTTTAATGCTAAATAATCCGAAACTATCCCGCCAGCGGCGCTCTGGGGCCAAAATGGAAGTATCAAAACCTTTTCCATTGTCCTGAATACTGACTGAAAATGAGTAGCGTGTGGCTTCAGTTGAGACATCCACCCTCGTAGCAGCTGCATGCTTGATAACATTTTTTAAAATTTCGTCAACAGAACGAAAGAGTATGACCTCTTGTTCATTGCGCAATTTGATATTCTCAAGAGTATGCTCGTATGAGGTTTCAATATCTGTTTCGAGCCTTATTTTCTCCAGACGCCACTCCAAGGCTTCAATCAGTCCCAACTCGTGTAAAACCGGAGGACTCAGTTCATAGGTGATGGAGCGGGTCTGCTTGACAGCCTCACTGATATCATTCTCTATCGCCTTTAATTTTGAGAGAAGTATCTCATCTTTTACTGAATTAAGTAGACCGGCCATTTTGATTTTGGCCATTGCCAGACTTTGGCCAAGATGATCATGGAGGACGATGGCAAGATGACGTCTTTGTGCCTCTTCAGCTAGAATCAGATCTGATGTTGACTGCTTGAGCATATCCTGGTATTCCCAGATTTCTGCTTCGATTTTTTTGCTCTCAGATATATCTCTGGCAGTTATTTGAATGGCTGGAGAACCTTGATATCTAATTTGAATTGCAGAGACTTCAACCGGAAGGAACTGTCCGTTTTTGCATTCATATACATCTTCAATAGAGAACAGGTTTTTACTATCAGCAATCATTGTGGCTTCAAGTTGCCTGGAAATGTCTCGTCTAAATGGATCTACAAGATCAGAAATAGACTTGCCGAGAAGCTCACCAGAATCATCATACTTCAACATCTCTATGAGTCGACGATTTACAAATACGATCTTCTCATCGACATGAATGGCGATCCCCTCTCGGGCTAAATCGATGACGCGATGATAATTCTCTTCACCTTCGGTGAGGTTAGATTGCTTTTGTGCTTCTAGATCATTAATAAGCGTTTTCCTCGTTGATCATTGACAATTGTATTAGCATAAAAGATAAGGCGATTGACATCAAGGAAAAAGGAAGAAGGCAGGCGTCTAGTACCAGGAAATATGCGAAGCATGACCAGTTCATTGGCTCATAGCTAGAGCGAGGTGACACTGTTGACGTATCTGGAGGCTATGCGTAGAGCGGGTGAGGAGAATCGAACTCCCCCCATCAGCTTGGGAAGCTGAGGCACTACCACTATGCGACACCCGCATTTGAATTTTGCTGTGGAAATTAATATAAATTTCGATGACATCGCAAGTCAAATACCCCTAACCATTTATTCGTTTTAAATATATGTGATGATATCTATCACCTTAAACTTTGAGAAGTGCAAAAAACGGCGCTTGATAGTGGTCACCAATTTTGAATTCGAATATCTAAGGAACAATTTATTTTTTTTCTTCACATTAAAATCACAAAATTTCCCTAAATCTTTGATACACAAGGGCTCTCTCTCAGATACAAGATGTAGCGCTTTAGATATCAACACCTCAACATTTTGTAGTTTTATATAAATTGATTCTTGCCATAATTTGTGTCCCCTCTATATTCGTCACGCTGGGTAATTGTGACCCGAATCACGTGCAGGACACCATACTAACCAGTCAACAAACAATTGGGTAAAGAACTTCTCGCTGCCATTTTTCCGCAAATTTTGATGTGAGTAGTTAAGCCGCTAACGTTTAGATAAATTGCTGAGGAGCACACCTACATGTCTGAAACCATACAATTCCCATTTGAGTCGAACGAAAACGATCTCGGCAAATCCTCCCTGCAAAATGCGGAACTGCAGATTGAAGCCATCGTTAATCCCGACACCGTCAGAAGTGGATCCGATATTGAAACCTACTACGGTTTAGATGAACTGGGAAAAAGTGTATTACAGAATAAGTATTTAGCTCCGGATGAAAAATCTCCAGAAGATTTATGGCATAGATTAGCCAAAGCAATGGCAGGTTTAGAGGATAAGCCCGAGGTTTGGGAAGATCGCTTTTATACTATCCTTCATGATTTTCGTTTTGTACCTGGTGGTCGGATCATGCATGGTGCCGGGCGAGAAGATATCAAAACTACTCTCAATAACTGTTATGTAGTGGGTATCAAAAAAGATTCAATCAATGCCATCTATGATGCCATAATCCAGGAAGCCAAAACCTACAAATATGGTGGTGGTTGTGGACATGACCTCTCCGTATTGCGCCCAAAAGGTTCTTCAATTGATGGAACCGGTGGTGAATCATGTGGTCCAGTTGGCTTTATGAATCTTTTTAGCGAGAATACCAACACCATCGCACAGCACGGACGTCGTGGCGCAAATATGCAAACCCTCCGTGTTGATCACCCAGATATCGCCGAATTTGTCGATGTCAAATTGGATCTCTCCAAGGTTAAATACTCAAACATATCTGTCCTCCTCACCCATGAGTTCATGGAAGCTGTTGAGCTGGACACAGATTTTGAACTACGCTGGAATGATAAGGTATACGAAACCATCCGTGCCCGAGAGCTCTGGGACAAAATTATCAACGCCGCTCATGCCAGTGCGGAACCGGGAATCATTTTCTGGGACACCATGGTAGATTATCACAACGCTGAATATTGTAGCCCCCTGGTATCTACCAACCCTTGTGGTGAACAACCCCTACCTGATGGTGGAGCATGTAACCTGGGCGCTATCAACCTGGCCCGTTTTGTAAATAATGATGGTGAATTCCTCTGGGAAGAGTTCAATGACACCATCCGTCTCAGCGTCCGATATCTGGACAATGTGATCGACTATAACGTCGAGCGACATGCCCTGGAAGATCAGAAAAAAAACGCGCTTGGTGACAGACGTGTTGGTCTGGGAATTCTCGGTCTTGCCGACATGCTCATGCTCCGCGGCATCAAATATGATACAGATGAGGCTCTAGAAGCTGTAGAAGAGGTCATGGAGATGCTTTCCGGAACTGCCTACAAAACTTCCATAGAGCTGGCCAAGGAAAAAGGATCCTTCCCTAATTATCAGTGGAATGGATACAAAAAAAGTAAGTTCATTAAAAATTTACCTGAAGACATTCAGGATGAGATCAAAACCCACGGTATAAGAAATGCTACCATCCTCACTGTCGCTCCCACGGGATCAGGAGCCATTGTCGCTCAGGTGAGTTCTGGTGTAGAACCAATTTTTAACATCAGCTACAAGCGACGTGTGAAAAAGAACAATGGTTTTGGCGAAGAGTTTGACGAGTTTAAAGTTGTCCATCCTACAATTCTGAAAAAGTATGGTGGTGACGAGAATCTTCCAGATTCAGTAATTACTGCCCATGATATTGACCCCTACTTCAGAGTTAAGATGCAGGGCACCATTCAGCGCTATATTGATGCATCAATCAGTTCTACAGTTAATCTTCCTGAAGACGTGGATGTAGAGACTGTGGCCAACATTTATCAGGCTGCATACAAAGCGGGCCTCAAAGGTATCACTGTTTATCGCGAGGGCAGCCGTGATGGTATCCTTATTTCTGAGAAAAAGGATGAAAAGAACGAAGCTGCTACTGAGGTTGCTCCTCCTATTGATCCTGAACTCGCCATGAATGCTCCTTCTTTGCGTCCCCGACTGCGCCCCAAAGACACCTTTGGTGTAACACATCGGATTCGCACAGGTGAAGGCACCCTCTATATCACTATTAACCATGATGAAAATGGATTGTGCGAAATTTTCACGACAATAGGTAAGGCTGGTGGTAATGCCGCAGCCCAGGCCGAGGCAATCAGTCGTCTGATTTCACTCTCATTGAGAAGTGGAATGGATGTAACTGAGATTATCAAGCAATTAAAAGGTATCAGTGGACCCAACCCTGTCTGGGAAAATGGGCAATTGATCCTCTCTACCCCAGATGCTATTGGTAAAGCCCTGGAACAACACATGTCTGAGTTCGAGAAGAATCAGGCCAATAGTGAACAGACCTTTGGCATGGCAGAATCTGACGATGCCATTGATGAGGAGCCTGGAGCACACTTCAACATGGTGGAAACCTCAAATGGAACCACTTCAAAAACCATGACAACCTGTCCTGAATGTGGTTTGACTATCTCTCACGAGGGGGGATGTCTCTTGTGCCACAATTGTGGATATTCGAAGTGTTAAGCTAATATCGAAATGATCTAAAGAAGCCTCGGGAAACCGGGGCTTTTTTTATGCTCTGAATACTGAACCTCAAATATGAGGATTATTTTTATGGGGTCCGACTAACTCAACCTTCGGAGTCTGGACATTTCAAGAACCTCTATTTCAATTGTTAGGATCCCAAATCTATCCAAAAATCGAATAGGTGGTTCCGAAACCAGGTGAGCTGACGTTTGGCGAAATTCCGGGTATTTTGCTGAATGGATCTAATCATTTCTGCTTCATCAATTTCATGATTTAGGAAGGCATAAACTTCCTTGTACCCAATAGTTTTCATGGGGTATAGATCAGGCTGGTAACCCTTTTCCAAAAGGGTCTGGCACTCTTCAATAAGTCCATCTTCCAGCATCATAAACACGCGTTGATTGATTCGCTCATACAGGAGTTTACGATCACGATCCAAAACCACCAGGGTCCCCTGCTTCTCGAAAGGGTCTGTACTGTTGGAAAATGCTTTAGAAGGAATCATCCCAGATGATTCATAGATTTCAAAAGCGCGCATAAGTTTTTTGTAATTATTGAAGTGAAAGGTCCTGGCGTATTCAGGATCTAAATCCATCAACCGGCTCCATAATACCTCAGCCTCCCCTGCATCGACTTTGTCTTGATACTTCTGTCTGACTGCAGGATCCTTGTGCTGCTCCTCAAAAAGACCAAACCGGAGGGCATCCAGATACATGCCAGCACCGCCTACCACGACAGGGAGCTTGTCGCGATCAAGCACCTCATTAATTATTTGCCGGGCTCGATGATAAAAATCTGCTGCATTCCATACAATATCAGGCGTGAGTTCATTGAAAAGGTGGTGAGGCAGTGCATCTAAAATTTCAGGTTCAGGGGTTGCTGTACCAATATTCATATGCTTGTATATCTGGCGAGAGTCACCACTAATAACCTCTATATCATGCTCACTTGCAAGAGTCAAGACAGTATCCGTTTTACCTACGGCGGTTGGTCCCGCCAAAATGAGAAAATCACTTTGGGATTCATCCAGAACTTGATTATGAATTTTGATGGGTTTCATGGGATTTGCTTTGTTTTGCTTGTCACAACCTTGTTTGTCATTGAGTCTTTCAGAGCAACACAAACAGCTCATGACTCTCCTTCGACGGGCTCAGGATGACGCCACAGGCTACATTGGTCTAGTGACGCTCGAATCGTTTATCCAGCTCATCAATACTCAGATTGATGATAATTGGACGACCATGGGGACAATAAAAAGGATTTTCCGTAGCGAAGAGCTGATCTACCAGCACGCGCATCTCTTCCTCGGTGAGTGGATCTCCAGCTTTAACAGCTGCCTTGCATGAATAGGAGGCTGCCAGACGTTTGGAGGGCGAATAATCAAAGACACGATTCTCACGGTAGTAATCGATAATTTCCTTCAAAATCGCACCTTCACTGCCACCCCGCATGCCAGTGGGAACCGCCTCAACCAGTACGGTATGCGGTCCAAATTCCCGCAGCCTGAATCCAAGCGTGTTCAGAGATGGAATAATATCAACCAGAACATTATAATCATCTGCTGAGAATTCTTTGGTTTCGGGAAAAAGGAGTTGCTGGGATGTCCCCTTGTTCTCATCCATATCACGTAGAGCTTCCTCATATAAAATCCGCTCATGTGCCACATGTTGATCGATAATGGCAATTCCATTATTGATCTGGCTGAGAATGTATTTATTGTGCACCTGCCAGATAAAACCACCGGATTGTCTCTCAGGTTTGATCTCGACGGGGTCTCTATCTAAGACTTGACTGAATTGTCTAGCTTTGAGAAGGATATCACTCTCTTCCTGGCTGCGCTGGGGCATATCCGAAGACTGTTGCCCTCCTCGGGGAACCACAAAGCTAGTCTGAGGTGTTTGGGTCTCTGAAGGAGCGAAAAGAGGTGAAGGGGCGGGTCGATTTTGAAAGCCTGGCATGACCTTCAGCGTCTGACGCAGACCATTCTCAACGGTTTCCTTGACCACATGATAGACCCGCCACTCATCGTTAAATTTTACTTCGGTTTTAGTAGGGTGAACATTGACATCAACCTCATTGAGGGGAACTGATATATTGAGGCAGTAAAATGGAAATTCACCACGTTGTATGAGTGACTTATATGCTTGATAGACAGCATTGTTAATCAACCGATCTGAAATGGGACGATTATTAATGGAAAGGTATTGCTCACCCCTGGCCACACGAACCAGGTCGAGATTACCGATGAATCCAGTGACCTTAATATTTCCACGACTTTCATCGACAGGAATGACTTTTTCGCCATACTCATTTCCAAATACAGCTGCCACACGTTCCTGTGGTGTCCCTACTCGGAGATCAAAGACAACCTTCTTATCCGCAACTAGCTTAAAGGCGATTTCAGGATATATGAGAGCCAGTGGTTTGACTCTATCTATAATATGATTGAGCTCAGTACGCTTGGCTTTGAGAAATTTGAGACGAGCCGGCACATTGAAGAATAGATTCTTTACAGTGATTCTCGTTCCAGACTCCCAGGCTATGGGTTGAACATCCCCTGATTTTCCAGCTTGAACCTCAAGACAAAATGCACCCTCACTATCTCGCGCTCGAGAGACCAGTTCCATCATGGAAACAGAAGCTATGCTGGGTAGCGCTTCTCCCCTGAAACCCATGGTTCTTATACGAAAGAGATCTTCAATTTCTGCAATTTTGCTGGTGGCGTGTCGCTCTAGAGCCAGGCCAAGCTCCTCCTGGTCCAGTCCAACCCCATCGTCGATAACCTGAATGAGATCGCGACCACCATTCATGATGGTAATCTCAATCCGGGTAGCTTCTGCATCGATTGCATTCTCAACCAACTCCTTGACTACCGAGGCGGGTCGTTGAACTACTTCGCCAGCAGCAATTTTGTTACAAAGGATATCAGGGAGGATGTGAATTCGGGACATGACTTTTAGGGCTGAAGCCTAGGAATTATTATTGGATTTAAGTTTAGTTGTCATGGCTGTCAATATTTTATCCGCCAGGACAGTGGATTCGGTTTGAAGCTGATCCACTTCTTTTTCGAATTCTGCGACAGTTTTTTTATCATCTATTCCTGGGACATTGATGAGCACGTTTAAGGCAGCTCCCTCCAGTCCAGCCCGTGCCTGAAGTACAGCTACACCAGCATCCGACAGTGAATTCTGATTACCAATCTCCGCCATACGACCAGCAAGTTTCATGATCTCAAACGAATGTCGCATTACCCTCAAAGGAACTTCAGCTGAATAAATAGTTGCTTCCTGAAGCGCTTGGAGACGAACCGCTTGCTGCTCACTGCTCTTCTTCGGTAAGCGCATGGCTGCCATGACATTATTGAATGATCGGGTATCTTCATCCACAAGAAACAGGAAAGTATCCTTCAAATTCTGAGCTTGATTGCTGAGAACCTCAATTTCATCCCAGTTGTCCTTGTATCCTTTTTTACTGTAAGTCAAAACACCGACCATATTGGTGAGCCCGGCGGCCATGGCTGATGCCAGAGCAGAGACAGAGCCTCCACCTGGGGCAGGTGAATCTGACGCCAATTCATCCACGAACTCGGTCACTCCCATATCGACGAGGTTTTTCTCGTCTTTTGATCCCAATTGGTATTCAATGATACGTTCCTGAGGCTTGAAGGGTGAGATTTCATCCAAACCCATACTCTGAATGGCAATTCGAATGAGTTCTGCATTTGAAACTGCTGTACTTGAGTTTTGTTTTTTTAAAAAGTATCGACCTGCTTCCAACATCCCCTGAAGTGGAATAAGCCCGACGAGTTCACTTCCGGAAACTCTTAGACCCCGCAGATCAGCCTGTTTGACAACTTCATCGAAGGCGATATGAAAAGGGGTGACCTCCATATCAACCAAATTCATAGATATCTGAGCCATATTGTACTCATCAATGTACCAGCCCACGGCTTTGACGGATTTCAGCGTCCCAGGTCGCTTTATTGGTGTGCCATTCTCATCACGGATAAATTTATTAGTCACGGGGTGACGCTTATTTCGCCCAGCCTCGCGAATCTCCAAAGCAATGTCTGTAGCTTTCTTCGTATCACGGGTGTTAAGGTTCACATTATATGCGATGAGGAATTTGCGAGCACCCATCACAGTCGCCCCAGATCTGGCATTAAACTCAGCCTTTCCGAAATCTGGCTTCCAGTTGGGGTCCTTAAATTTTTCTGAGAGGCCTTCATATTCCCCTGCCCTGATAGTGGCTAGATTTTCCCGTTCGGGTGTAGCAGCGGAGTATTCATACAAATACACCGGGATATTCAACTCCTCACCAACTCGTTTCCCAAGAACACGAGATAGCTCGACACACTCTTCCATGGTCATATTGCTGACGGGAATAAAGGGACAGACATCAGTAGCACCCATTCGAGCGTGAGCTCCGGTATGCTTGCTCATATCGATGAGTTCGGAAGCTCGTTTTATGCCCTGAAAGGCAGCTTCTACGGTTGCTTCTGGTCCACCGACAAAAGTGACAACGGTCCGATTGGTATCTGCACCTGGATCCACATCCAGGAGGGTGACACCTTCAACCTGGGCAATTGATGAAGTGATCTGTTCTATTAGCGCCAGATCATGACCTTCACTAAAATTTGGTACACACTCAACGATTTTTAGCATTTCTCAAACCCCTAAACTTTTGATAAATAATATAGAAGATATACAATAATTCCGGCCATCACCAGTAGACCGAGAAAACTACGCTTCGGGTAGGAAGAAGTTAAGCGCCTGAATTGGATGCGTTTATTGTCTGATTCAGCAGATTCAAAACGTCTTAATCGACGCGTCTTGGCATACTTCAGTTCTGGCATTAGATCCCTGAAAAGATGTGGGAAAAAACACTTATAAAGGGACCGATAACAACTCCCAATACATGAAAACCTGTTATCCAGCCAAACATGATAATTCCAAACAAAACCATGGGCCCTCGGGATTCAATAAGATAGAGGGTTGGCGCATATCTATGCGGCAGTAGTCCAGCCAGTATCTTAGATCCATCCAATGGTGGAATGGGCAAAAGGTTGAAAAAAGCCAAGGCAAGATTGATATACAGGGAATAGTAAAGCATTTGAAAAGCGATTTGGGCTGTTTCTCCTGCCTGATTACTTGCCAGACCAGCTCCTATAAAAATACGAATCACAATACCAGAAATCAGCGCCAGAGCCATATTCATGAGGGGACCAGCCGCTGCAATCCACATCATATCCCTTTTTGGATTTCCCAGATAACGAGGATCTACAGGGACGGGTTTTGCCCATCCAAAGTGGATTAAAAATATCATGATGGTTCCCATGGGGTCAAGGTGAGCCAATGGGTTAAGTGTTAGTCGTCCATGATTTTTGGCAGTGGGATCACCGAAGCGATAGGCCACATAGCCATGTGCAAACTCATGAAATGTCAGTGCAACGAGGATGGCTGGGACAGCCAGAAGTAGTGAGTAAAGATCCATTTATATGTTATTTCCTTTTTTCATATTAAGCCTTCTAATATAGACGATGTACCACTGATGTGAACAGGATTAGCCACGATTTGTTCCTTTGCCCATGGCCATTGCTATCCTATCATATCATGAATTTTTAATTAAGGACAGATTATGGATTTAGGTATAAAAAATAAAGTTGTGTTAGTTCAGGGGGCTTCCTCTGGACTGGGTTATGCTGCTGCTAAGGAGCTGGCTGGGGAAGGGTGTCAGGTTGCGATTTGTTCTCGGGATGAGCAGCGGATTCAAAGGGCTGCTGAATCAATCAGAAGAAGTACTGGCGCCAGTGTACAAGGTTATGTGTGCGATCTGGTCGATCCTGTGGCAAGACAATCCATGTTAGGGGAAATCGAGAGAAAATGGGGATCTGTCGATATACTGGTAGCAAATAATGGGGGTCCCTCAGCGGGGTTTTACGATAGTCTTAGCGAGGCTCAATGGGATAAGGCACTACAGGGAAACTTGATTGCCATGAAGGACTCAGCCCAGGAAGTTCTTGGAAGCATGCGTGCCAATGGTTGGGGCAGGATTGTATTTATTACCTCTGTTTCAGTCAAACAGCCCATCGATTCACTTATCTTATCCAATACGGCTCGAGCTGGATTGACTGGATATGCCAAAACACTCTCCTCCCAGGTTGCCGAACATGGAATTACAGTTAATATGGTTCTACCCGGTATCCACGATACTGAACGGGTGAAGGAACTACATAGTGACCTGGCAGATCCTGCCTTCATGGCCAAGGACATTCCCATGAAGCGTCTAGGACAACCAGATGAACTGGCTGCAGTAATCACGTTCCTGGCATCTACACGAGCCAGTTACCTCACGGGACAGTCCATTGTGGTTGATGGAGGCCTGGTCAGAGGATTGTTTTAGATTGGCAAAAAAAACCATAAATGAACGATTCTACTCAAGGGGGCTACATTTTGAATGTACGGGTTGTGGTGCCTGTTGCAAGCTGGGAGGTGGATTTGTCTACCCCACCTTGGAGGATGTGGGCTTTGCGGCTAAACATCTTGAACTCAGTGTCAACAAATTTACAGCAACCTATATGGATCTACATAAAGGTGAGTATGTGTTTAAGAATGATGGTGACAACTGCATTTTCTATGGTGAAAAGGGCTGTACCATCTATGAAGCTCGCCCAACTCAGTGCCGGACTTTCCCCTTCTGGAAGGCTAACTTGAAATCTCAATATCGCTGGAAATTGATTGAAGAAGAATGTGAAGGCATCGGACAGGGACGGTTGTTTGATTTTAATGAGATCGAAGCTATTAAAAATCAAACAAGCCAAACCCCAGCTGGTCCCATGCCAGGGGATGCGATTGTGAAAGAGAAATTGACTGATTCTCCCAGTGGGCTAGAATAATCCCTCTATCGCAATAGGAGCATCTTAATCGTTGATTGATACTCCTCTGTCTTGATATGCCCGAGGTAAATTCCTGTGGATACAGGCTTCCCATTTGTACCGATACCATCCCACACTAATTTATGCTCTCCCCTGGTCTGATTTTCCTGAAACCAGGTTTTAACCTGGCGACCTCTCACATCAAATATCTCAAACTCAACATCCATACTCTCTGGCAAGGTGTATATGATATTTGTGGTGGGATTGAATGGATTGGGAAAATTCTGTCGAAGTGAGAAAGTCAGGGGCTGCAGATCCACTGATTTGATGCCTACCAGGTCTGGATCTGTATGGAACATAGCATCATCTAGAATCCACTGCATGAAACCCTGGGGGCGATGAGCAATGAATCGCAGACTTAAAGACGTATCTGGAAGATAACCTGATAGATCATAGGATAAGGTATCGGGTAGCATAAATCCATATAGCGAATCGATCGTGATATAGTCACCTCCAGTTTTTATCTGAATTAGGCCATATGTGCTTGCATCCCCAAAATTGGTGGCCGCGCGTAGCTTCAACCAACCAATTTCAAATTGTGAAAGGTCTAACTCTCTGGTCATTTCCATTGTGTCAGCAGTAGCATCCGATTCGTTTAGAATGAGCTGGATTGTCTTACCCCAATGGTCTGATCCATTGGAAAACGTAAATATTTGACCAAACTCGAAGGGATCCCAGTTAACAATATCATCAATTGAATGAGCTCCATCCCAGTTGCCAATGGTTTCGTAATTCCTGGCGACAAGGAACCGCCTTTCAGAGTTTCCAAAATTGCCATTCAGACTGGCATCCTGAGCAGTAACCCAATATTTAAGAGTATCTCCTAACTGGGAGACAATGTCTGCCATCTCCCCAGCATAGACAGTACTCGGTAGCCATTCAACTTCATTTGA
>JAERTG010000142.1 GCA_016845065.1 Fidelibacterota bacterium
GGGATCTACAATCCCTTGGCTTTGTAATTACGTTTGCATAAACCTGATTAATCTGACAGTTTCAGCAAACGAATTTCCAGAATAATTGACTCTATCTGATACTTTGTCCCACCCCTAAAGAGTGAAACCACAAATAATCAATATGACAGTGTATTGAGATACAGCTAATATTATTAGTACTATCCCTTATCTGTGTCATATACTTCGATGCGTGTATATTGCACACAATACTATTTGCATATACTATATCATTTATTCATATTACATGCATGTTAAGTATTATATATACAGTATTATATGATTATCATTTATAGGATCATTTATGACTACAGAAGTTATGACATACAAATCGGGTAAGTTTAAATTCAGCGCTAAATGCGATAAGGATGAACTAAACCTGTTATGGGTTCAGACACAAATCCTGTATCAAACGGTTCGGGACTTACCAATTCTACCCAACCTTGCCTCACAGATCCAGGAAGAGCTCATCAAGAAATCAATCTTCAGTACTGCAGCGATCGAGGGCAATCCACTCTCCGAGGAAGATGTTAGCGGGATCATAGATGACAATGTATCCGGTAAAGAACGGGCTGAGAAAGAAATCTCCAACTTAAAGCAAGCATACTTGTACTTACGGGGGATGAACCCAACTGGAGGCAAACTGAACTTGAGCGAGAAGATAGTGAAGGACCTTCACTCTTCGATCACTAATGGAATAGAGTATCCTGACAATGTACCTGGCAAATACCGGTCACATAGAGTCCAGGTCGGCGATAAAACACATGGTGGTGTATATACTCCTCCTAAAGTCTACGAAGATATTGTAATGCTTATGCCAAAGTTTGTTGAGTGGATGAATAGTGATGAGGTTATGTCCTTGGATCCATTCTATCGTGCTTCACTGGCACATTATCACCTCGGTCTTATTCATCCGTTTGGAGATGGGAATGGACGAACAGCTCGTTTGCTTGAGGCACTCATACTTCAGTCGGCGGGAATCAAATATGTTCCAGTGATGCTTTCTAACTTCTATTACCAGAAGATGGATGATTACTATATAACTTTTGTTAAAACCCAGCGCAATAACGATGCGGACGTAACCGAGTTCCTGCGATTTTCATTAGTTGGTGCTGTGGAGTCATTAGAAGAGATCAAATCTAGAATTACCTACCATATCCGAATTATGGCGCTTCGTGATTATGTACATTTTCAACGAAACAAGAAGAACCTGACCAGAAGACAATCTGATCTAATAGCAATGTTGGTTGATAATCCCAATCTAACCTTTACTCTCAAAGAATTGAATGACAAGACCCCATACACTGTCTTGTACCGTGACGTTAGTCCGATCACTGCCCGACGGGATGTTAAACGGCTTTTAGATATGCAGTTGATTGAGCTCGAAGATAATCGGTACGTTTTGAATTTGCGAGCACTTGACGGATAGTCTCCTAGCGCTAGATCCTAATCTTCAACAATGGATTGCGGTCCACCCCTCTTTGAACTGGAAAGCCATCAATGTTAAAATGCACATGGGACTATCCCCTCAAAACTGCCTCTTTTAAGCTAAAATGTATCACCAGATGCACATGCTGTTTTTGGGATTGCTGTAATTAGCTGTGGGATAGAGTGTTACGTGATAAGGCCGAGGGATACATAATCCCTCGGCCTAAACAGGCGTGCCGGTTCACCCGGAGTGGAGCGGAAAGAGACGAGCGTAGCCGCAGCCAATTCCGGCCTCGGGTACATAGCTAATAGGCTGAATCACAGTCTGTTACAAATATCACCTAAATAACTTGACCCCCTGTAATAAACACCATTATCCGCCGTGGATTTAGCGTAGTATGACCATCTTAATCGTCTTGCTGTAATGAACCCCGCCACCGGCGGTGGCTCCAGCCTGCAACTGAGCAAAATACACACCTGTGCTCGCTGGATTACCTGAATCGTCCACACCATTCCATTGGATGTTGTAAGCGCCTGCTGGCTGGTGGGAGTTTCTGAGAGTGGTAATGGATCTGCCAGTAATGTCATAGACTGTAATTGTCACATCAGAATCAGAGGTGAGATCGTAACTGATGGTCGTGGTGGGATTGAAGGGGTTGGGGAAATTCTGATGCAATCGATAATCAGCTGGAATTCCTACATTCAACCTCTCCTCTAATCCAAGTATGACACCGTCCTCATTAAAAACGCTCAATGCCCCACCAGCCCCAATCCATTTGTTGCCATTTTCGTCAAATCCAATGTGGAAGTCGTCATAAATCCACGAGCTCGGTCCAGATTCATTGTGTAATTGCATGTCTGTCCCATCAAATGAAGCCAATCCTTGATCAGTCCAAAACCATAAGTGCGAGTTCTGATCGGTCTCTACGGGTGAGTCCCACCCTATTGGTATATCATACTCTGTCCATGTGGTCCCATCAAATGAGACCAAACGACTCCAGCCACCACCAAGAACTTCCGCAAAACAGGAGTTAACAACCCATATTGCTCCCATGTCATCTATCGCAATGTCGCTGACAGCATGGGGTAGTAAATTCGAATTAGTCTCGTCATACATCGTCCAATTATTCCCGTCAAATGAGACCAGACCACAGGTCTCACTATTCTCATCGGTTCCAATCCACTTCGTACCGTTTCCATCTATCGCAATTGAATAGATCCAATTAGTGGGTAGATCAGAATTTGAGTTAGAGAATACTGTCCATTCGTTCCCGTCAAAGGATGCAACACCTGCTTCGGTTCCAATCCATTTGACTCCAGCACTATCAATTGCAATCGAACTGACAATGTTGCCAGGAATACCTGAATTTGACTGATTGAACTCGGTCCAGACACCATCATCAAAGGAGATCAACCCATTACCAAATGTCCCAATCCACTTGGTTCCGTCATCTTCAATTGTGATTGTGTAATATTGGTCACCAGACAGAAATGCGATCGACTCATCATAGACTGTGAGGTCACTCCCATTAAATGAGACCAGACAACTTCTGTCCACCATCCAGACTAGGCCATCGTCATCAATATCTAGACAACGCACATCATCAATCGAAAAATCATACATTGATGTTGTATACGGTGTGTCCAATCATTTCCATCGAAGGCAACAAGCCCATGGGATGTCCCAAACCAAACGCCTGAATCGCCATCTGGAGAAATTGCAAACACACTGTTATGTGGTAAACCTGAGTTTGTTGTGTCATAATAAGAAAAAGAATTGCCACTATACGATACCAGTCCATGCCACAACTCACCCCATGCGCTAACCCATAATACTCCATCGTTATCGAACGAAATCTTCCAAATGTCCTCGAGTACAAATTCAGAATCAGGATCATCAAGCGCATTCCATGAAACTCCATCAAAGGAAACCAATCCAGCACCCCATGTACCGATCCACTTTACATTGTGTTCATCTATTGCAATCGAGGTAACACTGTTGTGGGGTAGGTCGGAATTTGATTCGTTGTACACACTCCATTCAACGCCATCAAATGATGCTAAACCACCATTCCAGGTACCAATCCACATGACTCCGTTCTCTTCGAGTGCAATGGAGCTAATATCGTTATCAGGTAACTCAGAATTAAGAGTGTCATAAAGAGTAAAATTGTAGCCATCGTACGAAAGCAAACCATTCTCATTGGTTCCGATCCATTTTACATTCTCACCATCGATCGCAATGCATTCAATTCCATCCATAATGTTCTCTGGGTCAATTTCGTGCACTGTCCAGTCGGTTCCATCAAATGAGACTAATTCGGAACTCGACCAGTGTGCAAACCATTTGGTCCCACTACTATCCACTGCAATTGATGTAATTGAATTATAGGGGAGGCCAGAATTGAATTTGTAATAGAATGTTGACTCGCTGGTGAATTTATGAATTTTTACCAACCCGCCCCCTAATGTACCAGCCCAGACATAGTCACCTTCGTGGGCCAGTGCAGTTACCCGGTCGCCATTAAAATAGTAAATCCATTCGGCGTCCTGAGCAAATGTTGTTGAAATACAAACAAGAATTACAATGAAAATTCCGTGGGTCTTGTGCATGATACCCCCCTATTTGGCTTGATTCCCCGATTTTTTTCAACGGTGAGACTGATATAGAAAAGATACAGCTCGAGATCGAATGTGGATATCGTGAAAGTTATTTCAACTACTGTCTATTGGCAACTATTATCGATACTACGATGGGAGTAAGAAGATTCCTTCACCGAAATTAGACACAATTTCACCCCTCAATTATTTTGACACAATTCCCGTAACCCACTGACTATCATTGATTTTTCAGGACTTAAAAACGAAGCTCATCCAGCGAATGAGCGCAGTAAGAGGAGGATAAAATCTAGAGAAGCGGATTTTTCCGTCTCAATCCCTCGGCCTAAACAGCCGTGCCGGTTCACCCAAAACGTAGTGTAGAGAGGTGAGCGAAGCCGAAGCCAATTCTGGCCCGGGTACCAAACTGAATTCTCACTAAAGTTTTGGATTCTTTAGCAAGTTTACCAACCAACTTCTAGAATATTATTTCTGGAATGTTTAACGAAGCTAGGATCGATTTAGATGCTGCGGGTTGATAGTAAGCCGCAAATGGTTTGATGTATATCATTCCATTTGATGATGGTAGTTGATGATCCAAAAAAACGATCAGTTTTCAGTCCGATTCAATTTTTATGGAACTATGTCGCCAAGTCATCCTGCAGAGATTTGACCATAGCCGGTGGAAGAGTTTTTTGATAATTATACTCATTGTAATTTATACCAAGCGATATTGAGTCACCTGATCTTAAAAAGTATTCCATGCTGTCGGTGTCAAACGGAAACTGGATATAGTGAACTGAACTTATTCGGTCCTCCTCTTCCCTGCCTGCTTCGAATTGAGCAATCACACGCTTTTCACCCACGTTCAGGAAAAGACTTTGGCCCATGGTGAGCCCAATGAATTGATTGAGCACAGGTTTGATTTTAGCCTCCTCCGATACTTCGATAAACAAAGTTGCACTGAGGCTTTCCTTTTGCGGCAACAAGCTATTATAAATATCTATTTCTTCCTGAATCTGTTCATCATGAACCATGCGTTCAGCACGCATCATCTCTTGAATTTGAAATTTCATAGTTCTACGATTTTCAAAGGTTAAGGTGATGTAGGGTCCAATAGAGATCCTTCTATTCTCTTTATAAGCCAGGAGGTCTTTTCGGTAGGCATCACGTACTTTTTCATATTCCAGGATGTTCAGCAGGTCATCAATAATAATGGGTTTCATGATTCTCAATTCTCGTTTAGGCCATAAGCCTTATAAATTTCAAGTACAGGATGACTTGGAGTCACGCCACCTTCACTAGCCTGTGCAAGCTGTTGACTTGCCATAGAGCAATCTGAACATACGACATCTGATTCTTTTTGACCCAGATCATTCACACAACGCTCAGCCACTTTCATGGAATCCTCAAAGAATTCGGCCTTCATACCCCAGCCCCCATCCATACCACTGCAACGATTGACCAGACTGACCTTCGTATTTGGAACTAACCTGAGCAAGTCCCGTCCTTTGAAACCCACTTTTTGGGCTTTAACATGGCAACTTACATGATAGCTAACGGTGCCGATCTCGTTCTTAAAATCTGTTTTTAATTGTTCTCTCTTATGGAGATAAACGAGATATTCAGAAATATCAAATGTGTTCTCAGATATTTTCTGTACTTTTTCATCCAGTCCCAGATAATCAGGATAATCCTTTTTCATTGTGAGACTGCAAGTTGGCGGGCCTGTGACAACAATTTTGTACCCCTGATCTACCCATTTTGACAGCTCTTCTACATTGGGTCGAGCCTGTTTCTCAAAGCCCTTGAAATCACCTGGACTGAGATGTGGTGCACCACAACACTGTTGAGGTGGGTAAATACATTCAACATTATTGTGCTCCAGAATCGCTACAGCTGCCTTGCCAACTTCCACGTCGTGTGCATTTGTAAAACACGTTCCGAAGATAACGACCTTATCTACGGCATCGGTTACAGGCGACTCGTGCTTCTTGAACCATTTCTCGAATGTATTTATGTGAAATTTTGGCAGGATGCGTTTTCGGGAGATACCTATAGTCTTCTCCATCATCCAGCGAGCTGGTCCAATCTGATTGGTAAGATTGATGAGTGGACCAAACAGGGATCCCAATTTGCCGGTAAAATCTGTATTGGCCAGGAATTTATCATTCGCCTTCACACCACGTTCTTTGGTTCTGATTGCCTGTGCCCTCGTCATCAATTTGGGGAAATCCAACTTGAATTCATGGTCTTTGTCAGGTGTATAGGGACAAACGGGATCACAAAGTTTGCATTGGTAACAAAGATCCACAACCTCCCAGATTTGATCATCATTGAGGTCGGAGACCTCTCCTCTGAATTCTACCTCAATGCTGGCTTCAGATGCATGTTCCCCTTCAGGTAGATCTAAGTACTCGGAGCGTTCCGATTTTTCAACACGACCTGCCTTGATGGCTTCTTCCCTTTTTGCATCTCCAACGGCGTCCACAGCATCAAACAGGGAGGGAAAAGAAGGACATAGATTAAAGCAGAGTCTACAACCAATACACACATCAAAGACGCGTTCCATTTCCTGGTCAAAGGAATTTTTATCCCAATAGACCGGATCCTTAATATCATAAATTGTTTGGCTGGTATCAGAATGGTTGATCATGGTGACCCCCCTGGTAAATTGGCCAAGTCCAGATCTTGGAGGATCTGGACCTGGTTACGTGTGTTTTACAGGTTATTCAGTGTATCCTGGAATTTTCCAGCATGGGATTTTTCAGCTCTGGCAAGCGTCTCAAACCACTCAGCGATCTCTGCAAAGCCTTCTTCACGAGCAGTTTTAGCAAACCCTGGATACATTTCAGTATACTCATAGGTTTCACCAGCAACAGCCGCTTTCAGGTTGATGTCAGTTTCACCAATTGCCATACCGGTAGCAGGATCCCCACCACCTTGTTTTTCCATAAACTCTAGATGGCCAAATGCATGTCCAGTTTCACCATCAGCTGTATTCTTGAATACACTGGCAGCTTCTGGATAACCCTCAATATCAGCCTGGCGGGCAAAATACAAATATCTCCGGTTAGCTTGTGACTCACCAGCAAAAGCTGCTTGCAGGTTTTCCAGTGTTTTCGTTCCATTTAAACTCATGTTGTTCTCCTTATGATTAATTGTGATCCGAACAGGTTCCAACAAAGATCATTTCAACCTTTTCAACATCGAATTGATGGTTTTGTTTGATTTTCTCTTTAATCTCCCCATCGGGAATCTCTATATCACTCATCTTCCCACAAACCGAACAGCGTAGATGCTGATGAGGAATTACATTCCAATCGTAGCGGGACATGTTTCCTTCAGTAATGACATTTATCATCCCTGCATCAGTTAATTGATCCAAATTACGATAGACCGTACCTAAACTAATGTTTGCCAATTTTTTCCGGGCTTGCTTGTATATCCAATTAGCTGTGGGATGAGTATTGGTTGCCTTAATGACCTCATGAATGAGCTCTCTTTGTCTACTGTAACGCATGGATCCAAGCTAATATATATAGTAATGATTCCTATTACTTAATTATGACCCTGTAAGTCATATCTTCCCCATTCAGGGGTACCGAAGTTGGTTGAGAATAATTTTGTAGTGTGGGGTGAAGAAAAGGCAGTGGAAACCAGGGGTTCCCACTACCGATAAACGTGAAACTGAAGCCCTATCAGGCCTCTAAGCTGGCATTAAGACTGATCTCACAATTCAACAGACGTGAAATCGGACAACCCGCTTTTGCATTATTAGCAGCTGTATTAAAAGCTTCTTCGCTTGCCCCGGGGATACTGGCAACCAGATCCAAATGAGAAGCAGTCACTGTCATTCCTGTATCGGTTTTTTCCATTCTCACCGTTGCATTGACTGAGAGACGATCAGCTTTAAGATCAGCTTCGCCAAGTTGACCTGATAGTGCCATTGCGAAACATCCTGCATGAGCAGCAGCGATGAGTTCTTCAGGGTTTGTACCTGATTCATCCTCAAAACGCATACTGAAATTGTATGGTGTGTCGCTTAGTATACCAGTGGCTGTGGATACTGTGCCTTTTCCATCTTTGAGTCCCCCCTGCCAAACTGCAGAGGCTTTTCTTTGTATAGCCATTGTAACTCCTTAATTAGGTATTCAGTAGATCATCGTGCGGAATGTGCAAACAAACACACTCCTAATTCCATTATCAAAATGGGAATGCTCAAACACACGCCATTATAATTTGGTTTCAAGGCCGATGCAACTAGTGCCCGAGAATTATCTCAGCTGATTATCTACGCATAACAGGCTATCAAATTTGAATTCTGACTCATAAGTGTAACCAGGCATACTTGAGGTGAAAGATAAAGTGGTATCACCCGTATTCGAATGGAACTGGCAAGCAAAGTGTATGCACTATAACAGCCATCCCCATACTCTGCTGATACACAATCACTTACAAGAAGCGAAAAGGGAATTGAAATTCCCCAAGTCAGTAATAATTTCTCTACCCCTATTGTAAGACAGTAGAAGTTTAGACTGGAGTCCCTCATTTTGGCTGACCTACTTCAACTTATAATAATGCCATGAATTGTTAGCATTCAAATATTTTGTCACGATCATCGCTCTTGCTTCTTATCACAAAACTGAAGATAGCGAAGAGATTTTTGAAATTTTTAGAGGATGTTAATAACCCCTTGGTCCCTTACTTTTATTTCCTCAAATGCTCCTACACCATAGACCTCCTCCATCATACTCTTGAATTCACTGAGGTCATTACGGTGTACATAGGCTTGCATAGCTCCGGCAAAACCTCCACCATGCACACGACTAACTCCTCGTCCCGCTGAATCAAAGTACTGTCTGGACAACCCCAATGCTAAGGCGAGGGACTGTTCCTGCCCATCCGATTGGGAAGGAATGGTGTTTTGGAGGATTGTACTGGAAGATATGGAACTCTCACTCACAGCTTGCATGTACGAAGTGAGATCACCATTGATTAAGGCTTTAACCATACGATCAACGCGCTCATTTTCCTTGAAGAAATGTAGAGCACGTAGGACTGACCTATCGCCACTTTTTTCCTTTAGGACTTTCAATTGCGTTTTAAAATATGCTTGATCTATATCTTGTAAGTGACTCACACCAAGTGCTTTAGCTATACGAAACATCTCCTCGGGGATGGAGGCATAGGCTGGAGTTAAATTTTTATGGTCACTCCCTGTATGCACCAGGCAAAGCATGTAATCCGACACTTTGAAATCATAGTTAACGCTTTGTAGTTTCTCAATATTGGGATCAGCAAAGTCAATCATAAGGATACCCCCAACCGCCGAGGACATTTGATCCATCAGACCGCAAGGTTTACCAAAATAGACATTCTCGGCATACTGGCCAATTCTGGCGAGTTCAGGTGCCGGAATGATTCCATCGTTGTATAGTTCATTCAAAATTGATGCAATACCCACTTCGAAACTTGCCGAAGAGGATAGCCCTGATCCAATTCCAACATTGCTATGGAGCACTGCGTCAAAACCACCCAGACGTTTCCCACGCTCTCTCATGCCTGCGAGCACACCTCGAAGAATTGCTGTACTCGTCCCCTGCTCCTCTTCACGCATGTCCAGCGATTCAAGATTAGCTTCGTAAGTCTCTTCAAAATTCTGAGAATGGAGACGAGCTATATTGTCATCCCTTCTGGCAACGACAGCCAGCGTATCTTTCTGAACGGAAGCACAAAGCACTTTTCCATGTTGATGATCCGTATGGTTTCCACCAAGTTCGGTCCTACCAGGGGCACTGATAATGGCATCAGGTTTGCGATCAAGTTCCTGAACCAAATTTTGGATCCGCTCTGGAATCCCCTCTGCCTCCCAGGAATTTCCATAGAGATCGACCATCAGTTTTGAATCTAGCGGGATTCTCATTTCATACCCCAACTCATCAAGTTCACACTGCCCCTTTATTAATCATGATCTTGCGCATCGTTGCTGCTGCTACTTCTGGCGTAATGTCCCTCTGAGCCTCAGCCATGAGTTCGTAACCTACCATGAACTTCCGAATCGCAGCTGAGCGTAGTAATGGAGGGTAAAAATGAGCATGCAGGGTCCAGTACTTTGTTTCCCAGATCGATCGAGGAGCCTGATGCCAGCCCATACTGTATGGGAAAGGCGTATTAAAAATCAAATCATACATGCTGATCAATTTTTTGAGAGCTTCAACCAATTCCTTTTGTTGCTCACTGGATAGATCCATGAGAGTGGAAACTTCTACTTTGGGCAAAACAATTGTTTCAAAGGGCCAGGTTGCCCAAAACGGGACGAGAACTGCCCAGTTTTGATTCTGAAAAAGCACACGCTCTTCACTATGCAACTCTAATTTCAAGTATTCCATTAACATGTTCTGATGACGCAATTCCCAATATTCCTTCTGCGTCCTCTGCTCTTTCATAATTTCAGTAGGAATAAAATCTCCAGCCCAGATTTGTCCATGTGGATGAGGATTTGAAGCCCCCATCTGAGATCCCCTGTTTTCAAAGATCTGAACGTAGTCATAATCTTCAAAGAGTGCTCTTGATTCATCTATCCATGCTTTCACAACAGCCAAAAGATCATTGTTGGACAATTCACCCAGTGAAAGATCATGACGGGATGAGTAGCATAACACCTTAGAAGTACCTCTAGTCGTTTCCCATCGCCTGAGATCCTGGGTGTTCTCAGATTCAGATACTGTATGGGGAATCAGTGCCGGGAAGTCATTTGTAAATGTATATATCCCGGTGTATTCTGGATTTCTTTGACCATTCGCCCGCTCCACTCCTGGACAGAGGTAACAGTCAGGGTCAAATTCTGGTTTCTGTACTTGGACCACATCCTCTTCAGCTCCCAGCCATGGGCGATCTGTGCGATGTGCACAGACTAGCACCCATTCACCCGTCAGGGGATTTAATCTTCTGTGAGGTTGATCCAGCATCGTTTCTCGAACTATCGCTTACCAGAATACAGAATAGAGCACTACAAGAACCAAACCAATGATAGTAGCGCTTATATTGAATACTGGATCTGTCTGGAAAAGAGTCTTGCTGATAGGTATGCCTTTGTCATCAGCCTCTCCCTTACCTTCGATGTGACTGACAATGGCAATGATCAGCATTGTGGTAAGCCATGTTATCATCATCTGATGCATCCACGGCATCTCTGTGCCAAGCTTTAATCCCAGCGCAATGAAAATTGAAAGTACAGCACCCCAGATCGCTGCGTTATTTGTAGATCTCTTATAGAATAATCCCATGATGAATACCCCCAGGATTCCTGGACTCACCAGACCGGTGTACTCCTGGATATACTGGAACATTTCTTTCACGGAACCTAATGAAGGTGCCACCATGACGGCAATAACCAGAGATACCAGGACAGCAATACGACCAACCTTAACAGTTTGCCTGTCTGAGGCATCCTTATTGATGTAGGCACGATAGATATCCATAGTGAAAATTGTAGATGTTGAATTCAGCATTGAGGCCAAAGAAGATACAATAGCTGCTGACAGAGCTGCCAGTACGAGTCCCTGGAGTCCGGTTGGAACAAACTGACTGATCAACCAGGGATATGCTTTATCATAGTTAACCCCATCAGCTCCACTACTGAAAGCCTCAGTTACACCAGGGATACTAGCTGTACCTTCTGGAGATGTGAACATCACATAGGCTACGATTCCTGGGATGACAACAATGATAGGGATAATAAGTTTTAGGAAGGCTGCAAATACGATTCCCCGTTGTGATTCCTTGAGGGATTTGGCTGCAAATGTACGCTGGATGATGTATTGGTTAAATCCCCAATAATACAGGTTTGCCACCCACATCCCTCCTACCAGAACTGCTATCCCCGGAAGATCCCCGAAACTGGGGTGACCTTCCTTCAGGATCATATGGAAATGATCCCCAGCTGCATTGTATATATGGCCAAGACCATTGATCACACCTCCTTCAACGGTGACATGATTCAATGCGATTACTGTCGTGATCAATCCACCAACGATCAGCAGGATCACCTGGATGACGTCTGTCCAGGCCACTGCTGACAACCCACCCCAGATGGAATAGGCAGCTGCGAAGAATGCCAGGGCAAGAATTCCATGCATGATATATTCGCCGGATCCAGACCCCAGGATGGTATCCAAGGCCTTAGATCCCAGAAAAAGTACTGATGTTAGATTTACAAATATGAATAGTGCGATCCAAAACACAGCCAGAATTGTCTTCAGATTCTTACTATACCGGACCTCCACGAACTGAGGGATGGTATAGATCTTCTTCTCAATAAAAATGGGCAGGAAGTATTTACCCACAATAATTAGAGTCAATGCCGCCATCCATTCATAGGAGGCTATGGCCAATCCGATAGAAAATCCACTACCAGACATACCGATGAACTGCTCTGCAGATATGTTCGCAGCGATCAGCGAGGCACCAATGGCCCACCAGGGAAGTGATTTGCCAGCTAAAAAATAGTCCTCAGCATTCTTTTCATGACCCTCCTTGGATCGTGAGACCCAGAGTCCAACAGAAACAATGGTAAACGCATATAGTGCAAAGACGACATAATCGAGAGTTGAGAATTGCATTGATTATCCTTTCCTATTCATAATCTTTCTATTCAATACCAAATCGATATGAGATAGTGTGTTTATATAACTGATCCTTTTCCACGATGGTGGTTGGGAAATGGCTTTCATGAGGGGCGTTTGGAAAAGCTTGGGGTTCAAGGCAGATAGCTTGACGCGGATGATGCACCATTCCTGACTTACCAGGTCTTTCACCATTTAAAAAGTTACCGGTATACAACTGCAACCCAGGGGCATTGCTAAAAACCTCCACCTTCCTCCCATTTGATAGGTTCAGGAGCGTGGCCACAGGTCCTGAACCCGACTTGATTACAAAGCAATGGTCATATCCTTGAGTTTTTTCGAGTTCGGGTGCTTCACTTTCTATACTTTTTCTCAGAGGTCTAACTGCCCTGAATTCAAAGGCAGTATTATCAACCGAACTCATTTCACCTGTGGGAATGCCTGCTGGATCCATCGGCAAATACATATCGGCATTAATCTGAAGCGCATGGTCTGAAATATCTTTTATTGATTCAAGACCGCACAGATTGAAATATGGATGAAGCGTAAGGCTTAAGATAGTTTTCTTATTACTCGACGCCTCGATGGCAACCTGCAGCTCATTCTCAAGCGAGAGTGTATAATGGAGCTGGATCGTCAGCTCCCCGGGGAAACCCTGATCCCCATCTGGACTGCAATAAGTAAGGATAAGCTCATCATCATCTATTTGATGAGACCAGAGTTTCTGATTGAGGCCTTCTTGTCCTCCATGGAGTGTGTTCTTCCCCTCATTATTGGTCAGATTATATGTGACTCCATCAAGGTCAAACGATGCACCCCTTATGCGGTTAGCATATCGTCCAATAAATGCACCGATATAATTTTGATCCTGGAGATAGCCTTCTAAATCATCAAAACCCAGGATGATATCATCGATATCACCTTGACGGTCTGGTGTGAATATGCGTCTAATAATTGCACCATAATTGATCAGGTCTACACGACATCCATGGCCATTATCCAAGTTGAAATTGAATACCTCTCGGCCGTCTGGCAAATAACCAAAATGATTCTGAGTGATGGTTGTCATTCAGCAACCTGTCTGGCGGTAGACTCACGAATGATGAGCTCGGTTTCAATGATTCTTGTTTGCGGTTTGCGCATATCAGGATCAAGTTTTAATTCATCAAGGAGGATCTGAACGGCCTGTTGACCCATCTTATATCCATGTTGATCAACGGTTGTGAGAGGTGGATCTAAAATTCCTGTTATGCTGTTATTACTAAAACCAGCCAAGCCCACATCATTTGGAATATTCAAGCCCATATGAAGCAATTCGGCCCTGGCCCCCATGGCAACAGGATCATTGATGGCAAAGATGGCATCTGGTGGTTCATCAAGATCAAATAGTGTTTTAACACCGAGTTGGCCTGATCTACCCTCCATGGCACCGTGGATAATTAATTCTTCATCGAAGGAAAGACCAGCAGCGATCAAGGCATCCCTGTAGCCTCGTTGTCTTTCTTTGGCAATTCCCAGAAGACTTGGACCGGCAAGATGGGCGATCCGGCGATACCCCTTGTCGATGAGGTGCTCAACAACCCGTACGGATCCCTGATAGTCATCAACGATGACCTTCGAGACATCAAGCTGCTCAAGGACGCGATCAAATAATACCACAGGAATCCCTCGGTTTAAAAACCTCAGGAAATGGTCACCGTCCTGTGTGGATTGTGAGACGCTAGCCGCAAGACCGGCAACTCGGTTGGATAACATATGGTGGCTATTCAAGACCTCTCGTTGATAATCTTCATTGGATTTTGAGACGATGACTGTGAATCCATGCTGATGCGCAAGATCTTCCATCCCATCTATAACTGAGGAGAAAAACTCATGCTTGATCTCAGGTACGATTACACCGAAGGATGCAGAAGCATTAGTCTTCAGGTTTCTGGCAATACTATCTGGGAAATAGTCAAGCTTCAAGGCAATTTTTTTGACTTTTTCCACTGTCTCGTCCGCAATGGCTGGATTCCCCTGAAGTGCTCTGGAAACAGTAGAAATAGAAAGGCCAAGCTCGTTGGCTATATCCTTCATTGTGGGTGCTTTGCGGTTCATCTCTCAGCTTCGTTTCTTATTTCATCAAGGTCATTTTTGTAATGTATCGCTCATTATCGATCAAAAGGCGGCAGACATAAATTCCTGAAGCATGTTCTGAGGCATTAAAATGTGCTGTATAAGTACCAGCAGGTAGAGAGCCTTCTCTAAGAACAGATACGCGTTGACCACGAATGTTAAAGACTTCAAGCAGAACATCAGCTCGTGCATCAAGGTCATACAGAATTGTGGCAATAGCATTAAATGGATTGGGATAAGTGTACACTCTATAATTTCCAGGTATTTCAGGATCATCCGAGGCCGCATCTTTGATGGTAATCTCATCTAAACGCCAGTAATAATGCTGCTGATTCGTGTTGAATCCCAGATAAACATCCTTATTCTTGAGAAGTTCTAGATCTATACCTTGAACCGTCTTCCACTGACCCATTTCAGTTTCATCTGTCACCATGGATGAAAGTGTGATCCATGGGCCTGCTACATCCTCTGCATACTGCAATTGAACCGTATGCCGCGGAGTGCCGCCAGAACGTGTGTGGTCCCAACCTCTTTGTTCCATAAAGCTTAGCTCAGGTCGCCTGAAGCCATCTATGGTGATGAGTGGAGAAACCAACCTGAGAGAACCTACCCAATGCGCCTCAAGCGATAAGGCTCGGTCACCTCGAGCGGTCTGAGATGTCCATTGATCACTCATTTTATCATATACATCCATTGTATTAAGCGAAATAGCATCCTCAATGGAACCAGAGGAGTGAATCAACCACCCTGAATTGCTTCCCCCTATTCGATCATACTCAAAATCTTCCAGATAGACATATCCTTCAGGGAGCCCAATTACAAACGACTTTTCATAGGTTTTGGTTATTTCTCCGTCATCCATTTGAATGCTGATATCCATGGTATGCCCTGACGGATAATCATCGGAGACATCTAAGGGAATCCTGATCTCCCTCGAACCATGGGCAGCAAGATGTGAAATCATTCTGGTTGAGTTCAGATTGTCCACATAAGTATGAGAACTAGAATCGAGTGTCACACTTAACTCAATATTTTCTCCCTCTAATTCTCCTGAGTTATTCAAATTCAGTACGAGGGCAACCCGTTCACCTGGATGAAATCTTCCATCAGCATTTCCTGATAACTCGATTCCAGAGAGTTGTATCCCATATTCTGGCATCAGACCAATCCCCAACTCGAAGTGATGAATGGCAGACGGTTCTGAATCACCAATCAAATATTTAAGATTAACATGAGATTGAAGGCTTACTTCTTCACCAATGCTAATCTCGTGAGTGATAAAAACTGAATCCAGCGGCATGAGAACCGGAAGGGCAACTGTGTCTACAGCAACCTCCAGATCTTCTTCAGCAAAATTATTTATTTCAAGTCGGATATAATCGTTTGAAGAGGCTTGTTCCCCAACATTGGTCACAACTGTTCTCAGTGTAACCACCTCCCCGACATCTGCTCGGCCATTATTGTTATCATCCACAATGATCTCAGGCTGGGAAATAGTAAACACTGCCTCAGTAGATGTGACCCCAGTTGTAAGATGATCCAGCGAT
The DNA here is from genome assembly GCA_016845065.1 of Fidelibacterota bacterium. Lineage (GTDB taxonomy): Bacteria > Fidelibacterota > UBA8477 > UBA8477 > JABMPR01 > JABMPR01. Next base: position 16,334 of record JAERTG010000142.1, read on the forward strand.
TGCTGAAGGAATGAATTGAAGTTGGTGAGGGTTGTATCGTTCCACGCCAGGGGTCCGCTATAAATATACGGACTCATGATATAACGGCGATCATGAGCTACATGTCCAGCACCCCAATTATGACCAGATTCATGTGCCTGAAAATTCGCAAGCCAGCGAGTTTCCCCTAATCCCCAGAATTCAACAAGATGATGTCGTCCATACTGTCCTATTGTTCCGAGCCAGGCATAGGAATAGCCAATCTCCCTGCCTGTCCATAGAGTTGCAATATCATGCCACCGTGATACACCACCATCTGAAACCCACTGATCAAAGGCTCGGAGATATTCCCCAGCATTGGTCGTGTGCGGCAACCCACCTGCATTCTGATCAGTAAAAATGCAAATTTCTACAAGTTCATAATGAATACCCAGATCCTCGTAGTACCCGTCGGTCATATTCAGGATACTTATCAATTCAGTGGCAAGTCTGGAAACAGTGCCAGCCTTTACAAAGGATTCATAATCGGCAACCAGGGCTATTTCGGCTGTGTATATAACCGTGTCACTAACTAAAATATTGTGGTTTTCATGGTGTTGACCTGCATCAAGATATGGAGAAATTGCATAGTCCAGATGTTGATGCGGATAACCCTCAGCCTTTTCCATACCAGAATACACTTTAATTAGTAGTTCACCGTCCGAGTTGACCTCATGACTCTCAATAAAAGTTATATCTCCAGCTCTATCGCCGATGAACCCGGATATGTGATCTTGTGAGATTGAAATCCTGACGTGACTATCTTCATCTTGATTCAGGATCCCTTCAAAGGTTTTAATCCCTGGATCAATCCATTCTTCATCCCCATACTGGGATATTTCCCGAATAACAAAGTCCTCTGAGAAGAGGTCTACTTCCTTCAGTTTAATGGAAGCGGACTTGAGACGACCAAGATCAATTGCAAGCTCTGGTTCTTTTGCTCCCATTATTTGAGTGAGGATTGTAGAGGGATTGGGAAGTACATACGTATATCTGCCATCAGCATGAACTTGGACATCACCATGAATCTGGGGGATGACTTCCAAAGAAAACAGATTTTGTGACTGTTCACTATGCAGATGTGTTGGTGATAGCAATACCAGGATGGCAGCCACTTGGAGGAGTGACCCCCCAATATCCCTCTTTCTGAGATGATTTTTCATCTATCTCTACAACCCCCTAAAGGTGTCCTCCAGATTCTGATCCCCGTTCTGAATAGGAATCAACGTAAAAGAATAGGAATGTGAACCAGGTTCTATTGTGTAGGCAGCGTGTGGTCTTGCACCCCAACTATTGTCTCCGCCAACTCCCATTTGTTTCCAGTCAATATTCCAGGTAACCAGATTCTCGGGTTTTACCCAGGTCCTTCCGTGACGATAAGATTTTGAAACAAAGTCAAGTACTTCATAATCATATTGATGGACTGAGGTGCTTAGTAATGGCTGTCCTGCAGCCATCAATCCCAGACCACTCTCATTATGTATCGCCATCCATCTAACATCTGTTTTGTTGCCAGTCTCCTGGGGTCTTACATAAGGAAAATATTGATCCCAAATTGATCCTGAATAGCGACCTACAGCGGCACTGGTTTTTCTATCCCAGTAACTTTCGTGTGGTCCTCTACCATACCACTGGACCTGGTCCAAATCTCCTGTCAATTTCATGGTCATTCCGAAACGTGGAATCTCAGGTAGATCTTCTGCATCCACATCCATGGCCATATGCACCTTGACTTCACCAGAAGATCGGATCTCATAGGTGAGATCGATTCGTAGACTATCTGTGGCATTCTCGTAGCTACTGGTAACTCTGACTCCATTCCCCTTGAGCTTAGTGTGTCTGAAATCTGTGAGAACCAGACGGTTTGGAACTGTCTTCCAGACAGAACAGCGACCCTGCATGCTATTACCTACATCATTATCATTTGGTGCACGCCAGAAATTTGGAACCAACTGAGTTAGCATTAACTCCTTATCTCCCAGTTTATAGGAGTTCAGGTAACCTGTTTTCGCATCAAATCCGATTGTTGCAGTATTTGAGCTCAGAAGTAGACTCTCAGCACTCTCATTTATAGACAACCTGTTTTTCTGGTGTTTCTGTTTCTGATCTGAGGCACTCTGTAGCAGGAACTGATCCCAGGCAATCTCATGATCTTCAGGTACCAGATTTTCAGCTTGGCCTTGATAAACCCTCAGTTTCAGATGGTACTCGTGACGTGGACTTCTCTTTTTTGAAAATGCAAGCGTGATTTGCTCAGAGTTCCCAGGTTGAACTGATGGAATGGTAAATGTTCCCTCTTCTATAATGAGTCCATCACGAGTTAATTCCCATGTTCCATAGAGGTGGGAAAGATCGATAAATGAGTATGTGTTCTGGATACTCAATATTCCCTTGCTTGCATCAATAAGGTCAAAACGAACAGGTTGATAAACCTTTTTTACTTCCCAAATATGGGGATTGAGTGATCGATCCGCTGCAACCAGGCCGTTTGCACAAAAGTTTGAGTCGTTGGCAGGGAATTCATCCCCAAAGTCGCCACCATAGGCCCAATACCATTCTCCAGCATCATTCTCTTTATAGATGGTCTGGTCTACCCAGTCCCAGATAAAACCACCCTGGAGGTGTTTGTATTCATCAATGGTGTCCCAATAATCCTGAAGATTTCCAACACTGTTCCCCATGGCATGTGCGTATTCACACAATATGAGTGGTCTTTGCTGATCCTTGGAAGCATAATCTGCAATGAAGTCGATGTTACGATACATGGGTGCCACGATATCGGTATGCGGCTCATACCATGCAGGTTGATATTGAACTGGTCTGGATGGATCGCGTTCTTTGATCCACTTGTATAAGTGTTTAAAATTCTCTCCATCACCAGCTTCATTCCCCATGGACCAGATGATGATTGATGGATAGTTCTTATCGCGTTCAACCATACGGATTCCCCTATCAAGCCATGCGTCAAGCCAATCAGGATCGTTGGCGATAAGTCCATATCCAGCTTCGTTAAAACGCATACCGTGAGCTTCGATATTGGCTTCATCCACAACATAAAGTCCGTATTCATCACATAATTCATACCATCTCAGATTATTGGGGTAGTGACTGGTGCGAACAGCATTAATGTTGAACTGCTTCATTAGTGTGATATCCTGGATCATGGATTCCTCAGTCACATATTTACCCGTATGTGGGTCATGCTCATGACGATTCACACCGCGTATACTAATGGCTTCACCATTTACGAGAAGCTGACCACCTTCAATTCGAATGTTTCGAAAACCAACCTTTTGCGATGTAGATTGAATTGTCTCTCCCTTGGCATCTAGCAAATTTATGTCTAGTGTGTACAGATTGGGTGTCTCAGCAGTCCATGTGCGAACATCAGCCAATTCACCAGAGAATTTGAATGTTCTGTTACTGTTAAGGAGCTCAACATCCTTGGTTCCATTAAGAACGATTGATCCACCATCAGACAGACTGAAGCTGATCATGTGTCCAGTGACGGGACCCTTTTGTATATTGCCGACTTCTACCTGCAAATTGAATAGCCCTGTCCTATAATCTTCACTGAGATCAGACCCTACAATGAAATCATGGATGTTCACCCTGGGGTTAGCATATAGATAGACTTCTCGCTCCAGCCCGCTGATACGCCACATGTCCTGACCTTCCAAATAGCTTGCATCGCTAAATCTATAGACTTCCAGCGCAATCATATTTTTGCCAGGTCGAACGAACTTACTTATGTTGAATTCCATGGGGATCTTCGAACCCTGACCATAGCCAACATATTTTCCGTTTATCCACAGATAAGCAGCTGAGCGGACACTCCCAAAATGCAGAATAATTTCTCGCTCATTCCAATTGTCAGGTAATTCAAATGTTTTCAGATATGAACCAACTGCATTGTAGTCATGAGGAACCTTGGGTGGGTCGGCTGGAAAAGGGTATTCCTCATCCAGATAAATGGGTACTCCATACCCTTGCATTTCCCAGTTTGTAGGAACCTTGATCTCTTCCCAATCCCTTGGGATGGATTTAAGTCGGTAGAATTCTGCCGGCCTGGAGGCGGGATCCTTGGAATAATTGAAACCCCAGATACCGTTCAAATCCATGATATATTTACTACCGTTAATATCCTTACTTCGTGCGAGTTCATCCGATTCCCAGGGAAACTCAACTGCAGTCTGATCCATACGATTGACATTAAGCCGTGTGGGATCCTCCCACATGGCTTCTGGCAAGCCGCCGGCACATGAAACAAGGATATTAGTTATGATCACTCCCTGTAGAATGATTTTGATATTGATCTTGCTGGTATTCATAAACCCACCTAAACATTTATTTTTCTATAGACCTGATTTCTTACCATATCATCAAAATTTTCTCTTTCTCGAATCACAAAGGCTTCTAAACCATCCAGTAGAACCTCTGTAGGTCGTGGACGTGAATTGTATTGTGAGGACATGCTAAAGCCGTAGGCACCTGCATCATGAATCGCCAGGATATCCCCTTCCCTGATGGTTGGGATATGTCGCGATTTGGCAAAATTATCGACCTCACAAAGGTTTCCCACAACCGTGTATTCCTCGATCCTACCCTCAGGATTACTCATATTCTCAATTTTGTGGTGTGAATCATAAAACATGGGTCTGATAAGATGATTGAATCCTGAATCCACTCCGGCAAATTGAACATTCCCATTTTTCTTGAGAACTGTGGCCTCGACATATAGGGTACCTGCCTCTCCAACCAGAAACCGTCCCGGTTCAAATCTGAGTTGAAGTTCCTCCCCACTGGGATGCTGATAGTTTTCCAACATCGTTGTAAGTACTTTGCCAATGGTAACAATGTCTGTGGCTTCCTGCTTGCGTGGTTTGGGATTCAGTCCACCTCCAAAATCCACATATCTAACATCATCAAATTTCAATGCTGCCTGAAACATGAGTTCCGCACTCTTGATCAGGATGTCATGATTCATGATGACATGACTTGAATGTATGTGCAAACCTTCCACATGAATATTGTATCTCTGGACCAAATCGAGGATCAGACCGAGCTTCTTGTAAGGGATACCAAACTTGGATTCCTCGTACCACTTTTTCGAACTTTGATCCTCGATGGCAATATTTGGGTTAAACCTGATACACACTGGGTAATCATTACCAAATTTTTTTCCAAATTTTTCCAGGTTATTCAGGTTTTCAATATTAACACCTACACCCAGCTCAACCGCCGCTTCGATCTCGCTGAAGTGAACCACATTAGGTGTAAATATGATGTCAGAAGGCTCAAAACCGGCTTGTAAACCCATTTGGATCTCAAAAAGGGAGACTGTGTCCAGACCGGCTTTTAACTCCCTCATCAACCGGAGAATGGCAAGATTAGATAGAGATTTCATAGCAAAGAAGAAACGTGAACGTCCCTGAGGTAGATGGCTCTGCAGTTTTTCATAGCGGTTGCGGATGAGCTCAGCATCATAGACATAGCAGGGTGTACCCACCTGATTTAAAACATCAACGATCTTCATTATTGGATCACATCTCCCACAGCATCATTAGAAGATGAGCGGCTGACCAGGAGAAATGATTGACCTTCATGCCCTCGCCTGTCTCCGGGTTATAGTTCTCCCTTATTGGTCCCTGCGCTCCCTTCAATCCTTCACAACGGTCAAGGACCTGTCGTGTATATCGAATTGCATCTTCTTCATATCCATATTTTCGCAAACCCGAGATTCCAAAATAGACCTGATCCAGCCAGACTGGACCTCGCCAGTATCCTGTGAGATATGCCGGATTACTTTTAGAGACGGTGGGAAAAGGGATGTATGTTGAAAAATGCTCTGGATCCAGAATCTTATTGCGTACCGCAGAGGCTTGTTCCTTACTGGCGACACCAGTCCACAGCGGGATCCATCCCTGTGGTCCATACACAGGAATATGAGTCCGGTCGAAGATACCCACATCATAGAAAAAGCCAGTTTTGGCATCAAACATGTCCACACGGATACGATCTTTGAGCTCCCCAGCTTCATGAGTGTAATTCTTTGCAGTATTTTCATCGTTAAGCAGTTCGCTCAATTTCGCCAGATATAATTTTTCAAGATAGAGATAGGAATTCAGGTCAACTGATTCCTGATCAAGAGACCAGGCTGTTGCATTGTTCTGGAGCACTTTGGAAGAGTCGTAATGAATACCATCGTCCACCCCGCTCTCCCATTTTGCTGCAACCAAAGTTCCATCTGTACAGCCATATTCACAGAGTCCATTTTGATCATGATCTCGGTGTTCATACCACCATTGATGATACTTGACCAATCGTGGATAGATAGCTCTGACAAACTCAAGGTTCTGGGAGTGATCATACAATTCTGAGACAGCCCAGGCGGCCAAGGGAGGTTTGGTATTCCGCCAATTATTCTCCGTGCTGTCAGCATAGATACAATCGGCGATCATCCCATGTTCATCTTGAAAATCAAACATGGTCAATATTTGCTCTTCAGCGATCTCAGGGGCAAATCTGGCCAGTGCGACAACATGCTTCCATGAGTCCCAACCCCAGAACCCATTAAAATACCATACTGCTGCTGAAGGGAACAAACCCCCATGCCTCAGCGCTCCCCTGGGCGCTCTCCAATTCAAGATCATTGTCTCAAGCGCTTTGACTGCAACCTGCTGATACTCAGGCTCTTGAAGCAGCGTGGTCTTCTCAGATAGAATTGCATTGATATACCCATCCCAGCGCAGCTCATTTTGATTGAATATTTCCTCAATCTGATGGGAAGATAGTGGTGTAATTTCAAGCGCTTCAATTTCAGCCTGCCCCACTGCCGATGTGTATGTGAGCGTCACCGTTTCCTGATAGGAAGCACCAGGTTTGACCATCTGGGCTCGCCTTCCCTCCATTTCATAGCTATTAGATACAGCTATATCGCTATGATACGCTTGTGTTTCAGGGAAATTCAGGGTAAGTAGATCACTACTGGAGCCCATGTGGAAATAAACTTTCTGGTTTCTGCTGGAAAGCTCAACACCTTCCATCCAGACTTGACCTCGCCAGTTCATTTTTATGTATTTGCTGTCCTGTGATAGGTTTTTCACCTCTACTTTGATCATTGCGGTATTGGCATCAGCAAAGCAAAGCTCCTGAGCAACATTGATATCCTCATTCTGAGAGTTGATCCTGATCAATCCAGGATAATAAGTGGTATTGACAGTCATTCCAGATACAGGTTTGAAGTCTGTCCCGTTATGGGATTGAAGAATTTCCAGATTAGCCAGAGAGGTCGCCAGCCATGAACCGTGAGAAAGCAAAAAAGGACCAACAAATCCTAATCCATCTTCATCGGTCTTCTTGATGTCAGGTAGAGAGAACCCAAACCAGGCTCCCTGATCTGAAAAGAAGAAGGTTTCGAAATCATGAATGTCTTGGGGAGTCCCTGTGATATCCAGGACGTCAGGAAAATCTGTTCGTTTGTGTTCCCGGGTCACTTTAGTCTCAACAGGTGTACATCCAAAAAGTCCTATTACCAGCATAAAAAACACTCCTGTTTGGAATGCAAGTTTCACCTGTTGTTTAATATGTATAATCATACTCTCCACCTTTTTGATGACCATGGAATATCAGAAAGAAACCAATGTGGGTCGCCCCCTTGAGGTTTATAGACACCTCATATGCATCATTAGAAGTTTACTGAGACCGATATCCTGTTCACTGGTGAAAAATCTCCCGCCTGGCTCAAAGCATAACTGATGTTGGTCTTGAGTTTCCCCAGGGAAAGATTTACACCTGCGCCCACTGAAAGACCTTCAGAGTCATAATTGAACTTATAACCCGTCCTGAAGAAGAACATATCATTCAGACCATATTCTAATCCGAGATGAACACGTTCCGTATAGTCGCGAGGGTGCACAGCATCAAGCGCCACCAGAAGACTTTGTTTTTCTGACATTCCCAACAATTCAAACACATCGGCTGCAGCGCCAATTGTGAATGTGATGGGTAATTCAAAACTGTACTGTTCATAGATCATTTCCTGGCTGAAATTGCGAACGCTCATTCCAAATCGAAAACTGCTTTTACCAGGAAAAAATATGGTACCAAAGTCCCACACCACCCCACTGGTCGCATTGTCCTCCATCTCGCCTTCCACCTGATTCTGTCCTAGTTTCTGGCTGGCATATCGCATATGTCCACCCACGGAGAACTTATCGGTGAGGCTACGTGCATAGGCAAGTCCTATAGCGCTGGCCGCTACATCCACGTTTCCTGTCTCGACAAAACCGAGTTCATTGTCAGCTACTTGTGTACCGATAATATCTCCATAATCAGCAGTCTGATATGAGATCCCGAAAGTACCCAGCGAGCCAACTGTCTTTGAAACACCCACAGAAATATATGAGATGTCGGCAAACCATTGTGTCTGATTAGTTACCAGATCGGTGCCCATGGTTTGTCGGGCTAATCCAGCAGGATTATAGAACATGTTCTCTGCTCCAGTACCAGTAAGTGTTACTGCACCACCCATTGCAGCTGCCCGTGCATTTGCATCGATCTTCAGAAACTGATAACCTGTTTGACCAACTTTTTTCAACTCATCAGCCTGCAATGGCATAAATATTACTGCCATGATCAATACGCTCAGCAGGATCTTAGAATTCAAATTTTTCATTTTCATCTCCCTCCTACCTTACGATCACAAATTTGACCATGGTTGATTCGCCGGAGTCATCATCAGTAACCAGTGCGATATACAGACCACTGGCTAGACGCTGCCCACTTTCGGTCACTGTGTGGAGATTCTCTACATTTCCACCCCAGTGTTCCGCCCCTGATTCGTCAGTATGATCAAGAACCTTCACAAGATCACCACTTTCAGTATAAACTTTGATGGTGGCTTTTGCAGGTAACCCCTTAAATACAATCTTTTCCTCCTCTCCAGGCCAGTTATTGCCTGAAAGGTTCAGAGGATTGGGTACAACTCGAATATCATCTAGTGACTCACCTGGTGGTTCGGTTCGATAAACTGCAGCTGTTGTCCGATTGATATTCCAACCAGATTCCAGACTCCTTATACCACCATGCGGGCTAGCAGTATTGCTTAGACCATCGTCAAAGGCAGTGACATAATAGTAATATCCAACACCGGGGATAGCCGTTGTATCCTGATACTGATGAGTCACGGGAGTACCCGTTACACCACCACAGGCGAAGACTCTGGCGAATGGGTTGTCAGCATCTCTTCGATAGACACGGTAGCCGTAAAAATCACTATCCAGCTCACTCTCACTACCCCAATTCACTTCGATGAAGTCAGGGCGTCCAATTACATCTACACTTGGTGGACGAGGTGGAACAGGTAGGTCGTAGTCATTACTGACAGCGACCTGTGCTGCCCATGTGTTCCTGAAAAGTGAATCTTTTCCTGTGGAAACCCAATGATCCTTTGCCTTATCATTATCATTATCGTAAAGGTCGGGATTATCACTAAATGGAGGAGGCAGGTTGTCTAAACCGCTCCAGGTAGCTGTTCCCTGTGCCCACTCCTCACCGATACTTTCACCCAGTTCAGGGCTGATACTACCGACAACGAGAGCAAAGACAAAGCGGATAGATTCGCCAGGTGCCAGATCGTATGGACCCATTGATGCATGTGTGACAGCACGCCACAGCCACCAGGGCATGTCGGCAGGAAACTTGTAACCCTGTTCATCCATGCGCTCACCATGTTTGGTACCGGGATGGACATTTGTGGATTGATATGGAAGGTTATAAGGCGCATTTCCAAAACCGTTTTCCAGGACATCATAAACCTTTGCCAGGTCGCCAGGACTATAATTTGCGGCTTCAAATTTGAGGTGCTTGAGTTCTACAGTATTTACACCTGTAATGGCAGGTTGCGTCCAATTATCAGTATTGTCTGAAGGTGATGTATCCACATGGAGTATGGCTTCACCTACATGCGTGGCAGCACTGAGAAAATCGCTTCCAGCATCCGGACCACCATAATCGTCGTATTCACTCGTGGATCCTCTTGCTGGGTAACCATACATAATCCTCAGTGAGTCACCTAGCCTCTCGCCATAGGTGGAATACCAGGGTTCTCCACGACCGGGCGAGTAGAAATGGTTCATGCGCATAAAGTATAGATCAGTTAATGTCTGGTTCCCCAACTCGATCTCATCATCCATATCAACATTTCCAGTGTTGGTGAAGGTCCAGTCGTAGATAATGAAATCATCATAATCAGGACTGCTCCAGACATATGCACGTTGATCCAGTGTAAGACCGATGATTGTATTTACTTTGCTCTCAAACATCATATCTGCAGTTCCAGGTATGTAGTCAGGATCGACATAGTCTCCAGTGAGTGGAAATGCATCGCTGAGAATCTCTCCATTCACACGAACAACTGGTGGTTCATGCCGAACATAGCGTTTTAGTGTCAGTCCATCATCATCTGGAATTGGAAACGTATTATTGATCTCATTGGCACCCGCTGTTGCAGGTCCCACCACTCGGTGAGCCCACAGGTTGCCATTCTCATCTGTCCAGTCGGTCACCCCGAGGTGCCATCCAGCATTGTAGAGAAGCGGTGTCCAATATTCATCATAGTAATAGTATGCGGAACGACTACCTGCGAGCTGATCCTGATCCGTATTGTCAACTACCTTGACTTCAATGTTTCCAATGCGTGACCATTTGAAGGTTCCGGCCTGCAGACTTAGATCCCAGACAGTAAACACCAGGACAAGGAGTAGTAGATTTTTATAATTAAGGTTCTTCATATCGCCTTCCTTAAAAGTTCACTCGGAGACCAAAGTTGATGCTTCTTGGATTCAAATCCATGAGAAACGACCGATTCGGCATATTGATATAGTCTTTACCATCGCTCTTTACATCTCCAACGCGATCATCTCCAGCAGTAAATCCAGCATCCTGGTAGATCTGGCCTTCATACATGGGGAGATGTAAACTGTACATGTAATCGCGATAATCATCGCCACCATCAAAGGCAGCCATACTCATGTATTCCATCCCAAGGAGGTTCTGGATATCCATAAAAAGGCTCACACGTGAGGATGCAAGGGTGAAGTCTTTTGTGAGTCGAAGGTCAGTATCGAACCTGTCCTTCCACTGAACATTGGAAGACAACTTATAGGTTTCAAGAGGATCCCAGGTCATATACCCACCTGCTTTCCACTTTAACAGAAGAGAGATCCTGAGGCCTTTGAAGATAGATTGTCCAAATAGACGGGGACCAAAATAGTCTGGTGCATGAAAATTGATATTTGCACGGGCAACAGGTCGTGCCAGAGGTTTTTCCTGCAAAGGATTCTGGGCGGAGTAACGGGCATCTGACCGAGGATCTTCATAATACGCCTGACGTCCAAAATATCCGTAAGTACGGATCACGTAATCAAAATTCATCCATCCAGTCAGCCAATCACCTCTCTTTTTCTCCAGGCGCATCTCAAACCCGCGAATATCCTCATAATTGGAATTCTCCACGGTTTGATAATTGACGCTTCCATCGATGCTGACATAGCGGACATACCCACTCTGGTTCGCAACATCCTTATAGTATCCTGATGTGTGCAGAAGGATCATGTTATTGAGGGCATATTCCACTCCCAATTCATAGGCAGTAGTTCTGGGGATATCCATTGAGGGATTACCCAGAAAAGTGATACCCTCATAAAAGGTTCCGTACCCTATCTCATACATATCGAGGCTACTGGGCATGGAGTAAAAATGACCATAATTGAAAAACAATTTAGCTCTTTCAGAAATGGGATGACTCACACCAAGACGAGGTGACAACTTCACGCGTCCCTCCGCCGCTTCTGTAGGTACCACATCTTCAAAAGTGTACTTCTTTGTTGATGACAGGTTAGCATTATAGCGATCCACAGTGTACCAGTCAGTATTGGGACTGTTCATATCAAGCCGCAAACCAATATTGGCAATGAGTCCATCGATCTCAATCTTGTCCTGGACATAGGCTCCCAACCTCATTGGATAGCTTCGGGACTGGGCCCTCCAGTTGTTAGGTGGAGCGTAATCATAGCTCGTAGAGTAGTCGCTGCTCATATCATCATAGTTGAGTTCAAATCCTGTTTTCAATTCGTGGCGTTTATTCAACTGACTGGTGAGATCGAACTTTGCATTCAGATTGCTAGTGGTGGTCTTGTCTCTGGCGACCCCACCTAAGGAAGCAAACACCATATTGTCACCACTGGGTGTATAGCGATCATCAACGATGAATCCATAGGGTGCTCCATCAACCGCCTGAGAACCAAAATATCTCTGTACAGTGGTATCTCTCATGTCTTGGGGACCCAGGGCTCGGTTCCGAATACTTGTATTAGAAATGCGCAGACTATAAAAAGAGTTTGGATTAATGACATAATCCAGGCTGAATCCCAGCATGTTTCGATAGATGTCAAATGGGCTTAGCGCTTCTGGCCAATACAGGGAAGCACCACCACCATTTGCATAGGCATCACTATTTGCTAAATAATAGTTAAAGATATCAGTTGCAGAATTCAGGTAATAGTTAAATCCTGCTCCTTCGGGATCTTGAGTAACCGTGTTGATCTCACCATAGAGACCCTCCAATTTCACTTTCATCTTATTTGAGGGTTTGAACACAAATTTCAGTTGGCTGTTTGATTCACGGAAGTAGTCACGGCTGGTCGGCAGAGCAAATAATTCCAATTTGGTATGATGACTCAGGAAGAAATTCATATCCCATAGCCGTTTCGTCATGAATGGTACGGGACCGCTCAGAGACACATCTACATTATAATCAGGTAGATGACCATACTTCCCTTCCTCCTGGCCTAAATCTCCAGAGCCTTCAACGCGATGATACCATAAAAACAGATCCCTAGCCTGTCTCGGATCCATATCATTATCAGGATTATTATCACTAAGTGTACGATTTGAGACGGAATTCCATCCTTCAAAATAGGGATAGCTTGCCTGTTGCTCCTCAGTCCATCCCCCCTCTGATGTTCCGGTCCACATAACAAGTGGATCCATAAATGGTTTTATGTAATAATTTTCAACATTAAATAGGCTGTGACCCCCATGCTTCAATCCTGGAAGGCTGACCTGGACGTCGATTGAGCCATTATAATGGTCTGAAGACCCATCTTTTGTTACCACATTGATGAGTCCTGAACGGATATTTCCATATTCTGCATTGAAACCACCCTTGATCACGTTGATCTGATCGATGGCAGATAGGTTTACCATCATGATGGGTTCGTTACTCCGATTGTCCACGACTGAAAGTCCGTCTACCATTAGCGCGGTCTGATCAAAACCACCACCGCGGAGACGATCATCATCAAAGCCTGCTTCCAGATCCAGGTAGTCTTTCATATCCTTCACTATAGGGACAGCAGTGATATCTTCACCGGATACGCTGAGCTCGCTGGCAGATCGATCCATAACGATGATTTTACGTTCGGCTGTTACAACTACTTCTGAAGCTTCCAGAACTGTTGTACTTAGTGCGAAGTCCAGATCCGTAGTATGATCAACAATAACGTATACACCTGATTTAGCTATGCCTTGATAGCCTATCATGGAGGCTCTGATCTCGTATTCACCTGGGGCAACGTTGGTGATATAATACTCACCATCCAGATCTGTTTGGGCTCCCATACTGGTGCCAACAATGACAATATTCACGCCAGGTAAACCTTCACCAGTTTCGCTGTCAGTAACACTTCCTGCAACTTTACCGGTGATCCCAGCCAACAGGGGGCTTCCGAAGCTGATGAGCAGTATGAAGATCATCAGAACTTTCGGCACATTTTGCATCGATCCACGATGTATTAGCTTTTTCATACTTAAGCCTTTCTCAAAATGATACGGATAATAGAAAGCCGCCCGTAAGTGAATGCGGCAGGTCCAACAGGTCAAACAAGATCAGGACCTCCATATGGAGGTCCTGATCGATTTAATCGGGAAGTTTTACCACTGATATCTAGGTGTGGCAGTATCCCCATAGCCTTCACCAAGGTAATAACTCCAGAATTGGTTACCCTGATTTCCTTGAGCGATGACGATGACATCACCATGGAATGTGGCTTTATTTGGATTCTGAGTTGGAAGCTCAATAAGATCCTCAGCGACACCAGCAGGTGTTATTCGCACGAGCATACCAGGTGCAGTCTTGTCGTCCTGGTCAATCCAACCGTCCATCAGATAGACATTACCAAAGCTATCAACTGCCAGACCACTAGGTGAGTAATCCTCAGTCAGGAGGATTGTCTCGAAGTCACCATTAGCAATGGTGTCTTGTGATGCTGCGTCAGGCAGTGGCGCACGATACAAGCCATTACTCCCAGAATCACTTCTCACATACCAGTATACAAAGTCACCATTTACGCGAGTTGGTGAACCCCAACCCTGATCAGCGAGGAGTCTCGTAGCTGTATCGTCTGAATTCCATCTCCAGAAACCTCCATCGGCTGTTCCGACGTACAGATTACCGGCATCATCAAAATCAAGACAGAAAGGATTGTCAATCTCTGTATCAGGAATAAAGGTCTCAGCATCACCACCAGTTGCCACTGGAACTCTCATTACTCCAAAAGTTCCCCATACAACTGCAGCGTAGAGGTAACCATCTGGACCAATAGCCATCTCACCTTCACCCCATGTGGTCTGACCGAAGTAAGTCTCGGTACCATCTGGAGCGATCTTGAAAATCTCGCCAGGGTCTTGTCCACGGAGATAAACGTTTCCATCACCATCATAAACAATACCACCCTTGGTCTTTGGTAAACCTTCAACCGAGTCTACGTTGAAGACTGGCTTTACTTCCAGCATCAAACTATCACTAGCCAAATCACTGGCTAAGTTACGTACTGAAACGTAGGACTGGATAGTTTCACCTGTGGTGCTCATGTTGGGCACTGTGAATGTTAGAGATGTTTCACTACCAGCAGTGGGTGTTGCAGATTCTGCAACTGATGCGGTCACACCAGACAGCTCTACAAGATTCATATTCAATGCAGCATTGAAATCTGAACCAGTTATATCCACTGATTCACCAGAATAGGCACTTGATGTAGATAAACTTGTTGCAACTGGTGCTACATCCACTTCCTCTGGGTCACTCTCTTCGCAGTATGTGAAGAGAAAGACAAAGGGAATAAGAACCAGAATAAATAGTAACTTCGTTCTCATGTTGTTCTCCTTATTTGGAATTAGTCATGCAAACACTTAGACCTGTTGATCAATCATGCTCCAAACCGTTCTATGTGCATGATCTTGATTATGCAATCGTTTGCATAAAGGATAATTAAGCGCAACCTCCTTGTCAATATCTAAATGCAAACGTTTGCAAGAAAGGATAACTAAGTGGAACACTCTTGTCAATAATTTAATTGATATTTAGCAATTGTTTTAGTTGAAACAGTAAATAGAAGGATTCTATCGTGTTGTTATTACAGAGCTAGTCGAATCTTCCCTACAAGGTGGGAAAGCCCTTCCTCCCCCTTCAGCACCTTCAGCACCCGGTTCATGAGCACCCGCACACGAGCTTCCTGTCGAACCAAATGTTTTTGAGATAACCTCTCCAGATGCCAACTGAGCATACCATGAGCCGTCCAGGCAATATAAAGTGGGATGGCTTCCCACTCCCCTGGAGAAAGTGATCTTTCCTTATGATATGATTGAATCAGTGAGGTAAGGTGCTCTGCGGAGAGCTGTTCATCTGGAAAACAGAATCCATTGATGGTCATAGCCAGATCAAACAATAACTCATCTATACATATTTCTTCAAAATCGATGATTCCCTGCAGGCCATCCTGTCCAAACAAAGTATTGTCTGGAAATACATCAGCATGGACCAGACCCAGCGGCAGTTCTATATTCAATCTTCCCTCGATCAACTCCGTGGTTTTTATGAAGTAGTCAAAAATCTCGGGAAGCTGCACAGGTGCATTTACTAGTTGGGAAGATAATTCCAGGCATTTCGTGATATTGATTGAATTTGAGCGGTGGAAGTTATCCGGTGGAATGATGGCCGAAAGCTTTCCCATGGCTGAGCCTATCTCACTGGCCACCTCAGATGAGAGACCGGGATGCTTTCCGGAAAGATAGTCATATATGACTATATGTCCCGGATCATAAGATGTGACGAATCCCCCATCCAATTTGGCAATTGGATAAGATGTGGGAAAATCCTTCGCTTTTAAATGATTCAGCAGGAGCAGCTCCAGCTCCAGGTCAACCATGTCCTTCTCCAAAACCCATCTGAGGAGATATATTCCCTGGCCCGTCTCGAGCTTGAAACTGCGATTGGCATACCCAGGAGACAACTCATCCAAACTGATAAAGTGTCCAATGTCATAATCACGGACAAGCTGCTGCACATCAAGAATCCTGAGGGTATTTACATGCATACAAGATAATTAATTCTAGAATTTTAATAATCAACAGTATTTATAATACTTATTTAAAACAGATCATGCAGTATAAAGATTATATTTATCTGATCACAGTAACATGCTGACAATCAGAGAGTTATCAAGAGTTTTAGTTGAATGTTATTGAAGACTAGTTTGAGTTTTTTGCATGTTTGATAATAACTACATCATCAATGAGTAGTTCTATGCGAGAGCATATTGACATCAGCCACAAATACAAGAAACACGTTGGTTACGAAAAAAGCATTCATTCCGCCACTAATCCTGATTCTTTCATTTGGAAAATGGGCATGATTGTTCGACTCACCTATTGATTAACACACAGCTATAATGATGTGATCCTCCTGTTCACTCTAAATAAAAGCCCCAGACATAGTCTGAGGCTTGATGTTTATTGATTTATGTTTATAAGCTACTTCAGATAGACCATTTTTATAGTTTGGCTGAACTCACCAGATTCCAGACGCGCAAAATACAAACCTGTACTCACCTGAAAACCTGATTGATCCTGTCCATTCCAATATATTTCATAGTTTCCTGGTGGATTTTCTTTATTGAGGAGATTTATCACTTCCTGACCGCGGATGTCAAACACCGTCAGACTGATTTTTGATTGTTCTGGTACAGCATAACTGATAGTTGTTACCGGGTTAAATGGGTTAGGGTAGTTTTGGTGAAGTGCGAATTCAGTGGGTAAAGCGACTTCATTATCAGCAGCAACTACTTCCAGGTCCAAGGTTACTGGCAGAGTGAATGAACTGTTTACCGGATCATTGCTATCAACAGTCAGTTCAGCAGTATAGATTTCACTTATGCTTCCTAAACCATTGAACTGAACTTCGACTGCTAGATTACTTCCAGCTGATATGGTTCCAGATCGGTCTGGTACCATCACCCAGCGTTTGATTGGTGCACTGGAGGGTACCCTGATACTGCCTCCATATAGATAGCCCATATTATCATTTGGAGATAAATCGAAAACCTCCTGTCCGGTACCTTCATTAAATGACCAGTATCCAGCTAGACCAGGTTCATCCCCATCCAGTGCTACATACATTTTGGATTGAATATCCGATTCATCTCGAGCATAATCCCATATACGAACTTCATCATAGATACCAGGAAAGCCTCCCCTTCCGAAGTAGGGACAATACTCGTATGCTGCATTATTTATTAGGAGTGATGAGGAACTAGGTACCATGGAACCACTCCCAAATTCCCCAATACCATGACTCCCAGAAATTTCCTGACCATTAAAGAAAATTTTTGCCTCCGATGTCTGGGCATCATAAGTACATGTGAGGAATGTCCACTCTCCTATGGGCAATCCTTGATTGCTGGCATATCTCATCGCATTCCCAGCGGTTCCAACATCCCATGAAATACTGCGATCATCTTCCATCAAGATATCATAACCCTGTGAAACACAACAGGTCCCCCCTTTATGCAGGATAGACCGCCAGTTATTATTCTCATCACAGTCAGTATCTTCAGATAAATAAATCCAGGTCGAAATAGTAATTCCGTTGATTGGATTTAGACTACCACCGTTATCAAAAATTTCTACAATGCCATCGAAGCCATTGAAATGCAGAGCATAATTGTCACCACTCTCCTGAGATCCCAGATAATCAATTGATATATCAAAATCCAGGTCACTTGCACCAGAATTGGAGATTGTTAAATATTGCGTCACGGTATCATTATTGGTCAATTCTGCAAACAGTGAATCAGGGGATACATTCATGATTGGTGGTTCGACACCTCTCCCTGCTACTCGAATTTCAATAATCTCCTCGTCAGGATCATCTGAATTTAAGGTGACTAGTCCTGTGTAGTTCGCTACGTCATTAGGATGAAAGGTAATTTCTACTAATTCGGACTCATTAGCATTCAATCGCTGGTTATATGTTGATAGTACAAAGGCGTTATTATCTACGTTCATGCTGCTGACCGTTAATGAATCGGTCCCCGTATTTTTGATAAGGATGTTCAGTGTATCTACTTCGCCTATGAATACTTCTCTAAAATCAAGGGAATCCTGTGCCCCGGAGTAAGCTAGAGTTACTTGATGATAATTTCCCTCATCGCTAACTCCCACTCCCTCGCTATTGACAACCCGCACTGAAACAATCCCATCAGCCAAATATTGATTCAGATCCCCTGCAGGTAGCAAATACTCCTGACTGCTAAACTGAACTGTGACCGGGTTAATCGTTCCTAACAGCTCATCATCAATGAATATATCGGCATATTCGTGCATCGCATTAAAATCACCTACCACTCCAACAGTGATGGTTCCATCATCAATAGCCGGGTATTGAGTAAGGAATTCATGATTTGTGGTAGCATAAGAGTCAGTCCAGCTCATGGTGCTCGTTTCGTCATAGACTGCCAATTCAATCTCAATATCTGGAACTCCAGTAATGTTCAGGTGCATTGGGATATTCACTACTGCTTCAAATGGATCATTTGTCCGCATGATAAGATTACCATAGTAATCACCACCATACATGTTCGATGCATCGAAATTAAGATTGATGTTTGTGGTACTGTCAATCGGGACTACACCTGATTCATCAGATAAAAACATCCAATTGGGTTCGACATCCGTTCTGGTATAGGAGAAACCGCCTCCACCTCTGCTGGTCCAACTATGAAACACAAGATCAAAATATTTATCCTCTGAAATCAGATGTAATGAAAGCGGCTGACCTACCATTGAAGTTGGAGGATAGACGGCATCCCTCCAATTCTGGTAGTTAAATGGTTCAAGATCAGCCGATAACCCATAGGACCATTCGGTATCTTCAGGCGATTCATTGTCATAAGAATTTTCGAGTTTTGCATTGAAAATACCTTGTTGATCAGCTCGGGTAATCCAGACGTTATCTGTGATGCGGTCCTGGTTTTCAGCCAAAGACCAATCCACATAATCAGCTTTTGTAAACGTTACTTCGCCCACACCAATTCCATCTAACTCAGTTGACCAGTAAAGGGTACTTCCACCGCTGTTTGATATTGTCAGTACATGCATCTCTGTGCTATTGGTAAGTAATTCGACATAAAATAAGTCTGGGTCGCAGGTAAAGACAGGTGGCTCGACACCAGTACCTTCGAGGACAATCATATGAGTTGTTTCATTTGGGTCGTTTGAATCTAAGATCATGGATCCAGTGTGATCGCCTAGAGAAAGGGGTGTAAAGCTAACCATAAACGTATCACTTTCGGTTGGATCAACACCTGCATAAGCTGGTGATACTGAAAACTCATCAGGTGTTGCCGTAGCACTCGTGATCAATAGATCGGCAGTACCATTATTCCACACAACAACTGGTAACTGATTAGATACATTGAGGAAAGTTTCTCCAAAATCTATGGTATCATTTTCAATGATTAAATTTGGCGCTCCGGTAACATTAAGGTGTACAGGTAGGTGAATTTCAGACTCATCGGGGTCATTATTTAATATGGTAAGAGATCCAGCATAATCATCACCATATAAGCCACCAGCATTATAGGAAACTTCAATTTCCTCACTTTCCCCTGCTGGGATGGTACCGAATGTAGGTGACGTACTCATCCAGGGTATCCCTAGCTGAAAAGTAGCCAGGCCTTCATCTGGTGCAAAATCTTCACTCCCATTCCCATAAAGCACGATGGAAAAATCAATGACACCAGGGTTTTGGATAAGCTCTATTGATGTGCCCAAAATGGCGGTCTCGCTGTCATCCTCGATTGCCAAGGTGGTTAAATCACCGATCTGGAAGAAATCATCTGTATCCTCATACCATTCAAAGACACCTGCCATATTGTTTTCTGGGAAGTTGATGAGCAGGATATCAATACCCAATAGGTCTTCATTAAATTCGAATCCTGTGAATGGGTTCATATCAACATCAATAAAAATATATAATAGAAGATCCTCAGACGACTCCCAGGGGTAATAGGTCTCAACCTTAAACAATAGTTCATCACCTTCAACACTACCATAGACATACTGAATATCCTCAACAACCCACTGTTCATCGGGATCAGATACAAGCAACTCCCAGGAGTGCTCACGGGTGGTACGGTTGTAATAATCTTCGAATGGATCGGGTATAAAAGACAGTCCGCTTGGGTTGCCTGTATGAATAATTTGAGGGATGAGCCCCGTTTCCAGGCTGAAACTTATCCTCGAATGTTGACTATTGTCATCTGATCCTTCTGAATGATCCTCTGGTCCTGATAAGGTTAATGGTTCAGGGTTTTGTCTTTCAGTGATACTGAAAATAAGGTCACTGCCTCCTGAATTATTGATGGTGAATGTTTCTAATGCAAGGTCCCCTGAGTAAAGTGCTTCACTCAAGGAGTCGACTGAAAGTGAAATTTCCGGCGGTATGAGTCCTACTCCTCTGAGAGTTAGGGTATCAGCAGGAAGCAGAGGATCGTTACTCATGAAGGAGAGGTTTGCTGTGTAGTTTGAGGCGACAACTGGAGTAAAGAAGATGCTCAGGGATTGACTTTCACCCGGCGCTATTTGAAAGGATGCCATATCCAGAATAAAAGCTGGATCATCCGTTATGCATTCACTGAGCTCAACTGGTGTCTCGCCTAGATTCCAGAATTGAAGTTCTAGTGTATCTGGATAATTGATGAATACTGTTCCAAAATCCAGGTCATCAGTCGTAGTCACAAGGGTAGAACCCTCAAATGTTATCTGGTGATATTCTGTTTGCAGGGTATAAATTCCACCACCACCATCAGATACACACATATTGCCGTTCGCTCCAAATACACTCTTTGCGTGGCCACCCGTATCAAAGAATCCAATTTCCTGGGGATTGAAGGGATTTCCACAGTCAATTATCCTCAGTCCGGTCCATCCTGCTGCCATATATGCAAATCTCCCGGAAGCGTGCACATCTCTGGCCTGGTATTCTCCTACGAAAAATGAACCCGTTAAGAAAGGGGATGAAGGATTACTAATATCGATGACCTTCAATAGACCAGGGTTTCGATCAGCAACGTAGGCATAGTTGCCAGCCACGTCAATTGATACTGCATAATCAATCGCCTCATAATTGCTAACCAGGTAGGGGTTATACTGATCTGCTACATTTACAATCCAAAGGCCATCATGCCGTGTAACTAAATAGGCATAAGAGCCTCTCACATCAATTGAGACTGGACTATCTGTTAAATTGTCAATTGTCCCCATTACTACTGGAGCCAGCGGATTGGTAACATCAATAATCTGGAAATTTAAGTACCCACCTATGAATAATGTATTCCCAACACTATGAACGGAAGAAATTCCACCGTTGTACCAGGTATTAACTATACCAGCTAGTTCAGGTATCCTTATATCGATGGTATGTAAATTCCCATTATCAGTTACATATAGATAGTTTCCTGAACCATGAATAGCATAAGGATTGTCCATTTCGATAAAATTTATCAGGTCAGTCTCAACAGTATTCTGGATTTTGAAGACGCCGATACCTTTATTAACATACTGAACATAGGCGAAATCTCCAGATAAATAAACTTCATAGGCAAAACCGCCTGTAGGGTGGTCGGCAAACTGAACCAAGTTTGGAGAGCCACTGATGTTTAACATTTTCAAACCGTAGCGCGAATCAGGCAGATATAGTGTGTCACCCTTGATGTGAAAGGCCTCTGTGTGTGTGTGATCACTATCAAATACGCCCATGGAGACAGGCGCGGTTAGATCGCTAACATCCAAAACCGTTAAACCGGCCCAGGCTGTAGAGACAAATGCATGATTATTATTTACTTCTATCCAGTGTGCTGACCCTAGAGTTTCAAAATATCCAAGCTCTGCGGGGTTCTCAGGATTGCTAGTATTTACGATTCGGATGCCAGAGGTAAATTCCGGTAGATATGCAATCGTATCAACTACATGGACATGCCAGGATCCATTCTCAGATGGAGAGTACCCCAATTCAACAGGATTAGCAGGATCTGAAACATCGAGTATAAACAGACCACTTGTACTAGCCGTATAGGCAATGTCACCAACAACCTGTGTATATTCGAAAGCAGCTTCTATTTCAGATAGAAAGGTACTGGCAAGATTTATATTTGTGGGATCTGTAACATTTATAATGCGGAGCCCCTGAAAATCATTGCCAAGATAGGCATAATCTCCAAACACGGATACATCCCAGCTCTGACCCTCAAATACCAGTGAGTCTACAAGGGTCGGATTTGTTACATCGCTGATATCCACGACTTTTAAACCATCACTCCAATTCGCGATGTAAGCAAATGAGCTATCAACAAATAATCCGCTAATTATACTTTCGGTAACAATCTGACCCACGGAATTCATCGTATGAACATCAAGAATCTCCATAACAGTACCATTTGCAATGCAGACATAATCTCCATATGTGTATGCTGTTGTACAATATCCATATGGATATCTCCCTAAAAGATCCACGCCATTTGAATCATATTCAGCCAGGACATGGTTTGCAGTAACCAGCAGAAATAGCATAGCCATACCAATTTTTTGGAGATGATTGGATATCTTCATGTAGGGCCCCCTTTGTGATTAAAGCATTTCTCTAAATGATTCAAATCGGAGCTGGAGAATCAGCCTTGATACTGTGAGGTAACTGAAAACGAAGTGCCAAAAATATAATCAATTAATGCCTTTTGACAAATATTGTATCCCCGACTGTACCGTGTCACTATAACTGTATTCGAGTTGAATCATTTCCGATTGTGGGTGCATTGTTGCCCCTAAATTTACTTCAGGATATTTGGTGGGAATATCACAGATGGAACCAATCCTTGCACGGAGGGAACATTTGGACCGAATCCTCCTTTTTTAGACTGCTTTTAATTCGTAAAGAGGCTCCCCTTCGGCAAATGTTGACTTGAATCTACCCTTCATGCGTCTGTCAATGATTGAAGGATCAACTTCAATAAACTCACACCTGGCTTTATTCCCCTGCGATTCTCTATAGATCTGATCTGAGATGAGGGCTACACTCCTATCCAGTTCAGGATGTGCAGACCTACAAAGTGATTCAATGAGAGCCGCCTTGTTGATCTGATCCCCGTAGATGCAGGATCTAAAAATGTAAACATCGGCAATGTGAGCCCCCAGAGCCATGGGAGTCGGGTAGCCTGTATCTATTATGTATTCATCCCATTGCTCCATGATAGCTAAAATTCCATGGATTGCAGCCTTCGCCGCTGGAAAGGTCATAAAATGGGCATCCCCAATGGTGGCTCGGATGGTTCCTCCATTGGAATCACAGGCATACCTGGCAATTTCCTCCATCTTCCCTATGAGATTTTCTACATCGTCTATGGTGAATTTATCCTTGAATGAACTGAAGGATCGCAGATCAGTGAACACAACAGCTTGTTCCTTGATGATTCGGGTTTTATGCCGCTGATCGATGCGATAAATACTTTCTGTATCACTTATCCCCTTCAGCTCAACATCCCTGACATATGAATTCCCAATTTCGGCTTTGTTCAGAACCAACCAGGCAGCATGACTGAGATATATTTCATTTGGCGGGGTAATGGATTCAATTCGAGCCGCCAGATTGACGGCATCACCAAAAATGTCACCTTCCTGGTGAAGGATATCACCAATCGTTATTGCGATTCGAATACTAAGGGTTTCCGTATCGGATAAACCAGCTTGTTCAACTCTGAATTCCTGTTGAATCTCAACGGCAGAGATGGCCGCAATAGTAACGCTTGGAAAAATGATCCAGAATGAATCCCCTTCCCCCTTGACTGTCTTACCATTGTTATTGGAAACAACTTTTGATATTAAGTCCTTTTGAATTCTGAGAAGATCGCTTAAATCAGCCTGGGAAGCCGTTGATACTCGACCTGTAAAATTCACTAGATCTGTCTTCATTATTACCGTAGACTGCAGATTATTCATAAAAAACCCCCGCTTTTTTTGAAGTGGCGACCAAGGAGCTTGAGTTAGAGATAATTCTGAATCTGTACGAGTATGGAATTGCGATGAAATTAGGTCACACCATAGAACTATCCAAGAAAATCGGGGAGTGCCAGGATACCAAAAAAAAAAGCCCGAGACAATCGTCAGGGGCTTTTATGAAATCCTTTAGTTAACTTGAGCTATTTGAGATAAACCATCTTGATGGTTTGGCTGAACTCCCTGGCCTCAAGACGTGCAAAATACACCCCTGTACTTACTGGATTGCCAGATTCATTCAGACCGTTCCACAGTACTTCATAGTTTCCTGGTGGTTTTTCTTTGTTGAGGAGCTTCATCACTTCCTCACCGCGAATATCGAACACAGTCAGAGTGATTTTTGATTGTTCTGGTACAGAATATCCGATGGTTGTTACTGGATTGAAGGGGTTAGGGTAGTTTTGTAATAACGAATACCTCACTGGTACAGCGGTGAGGTCTTCAACCACTACCATACCAAATTCGTATGCCCCCATATCTGGAGCTACGCCATCGTATTCGCCTGGAGGGATGTCAATCAGCGTATCATCTTCCCAAACAAAAAATGCCGTACCAGCATCTATGCAGACGGAACCATTTGATAGCCGATAGATACCTTCCTCCTCTGCGAATCCAGGATCAAGAGTCAGATTACCTTCCAGGTCATTTACAGTATCAACCGAAACAATATTATCGACAAGCGTGTAAGCATAAGTGACTGTTCCCAACTGAAAAATTGACAAATGATCCTCATGCTGAATCGAATTAACTATTTCTAACAGTGAACCACGACTGGAACCTTGTATAGACGCAACATAGGGGCCACCCATCCACGATGAGTATGTATTATTATCAGCTATTGTTGTGGAAGTTATCTGTAATTGTGTACTGTCGCAAAAAATGGCAGTTCCAGAGCCACGTTCATCGCTTCCGATATCTCTACAATCATTCTCTACAATTAGACATCTATTGATTGCTCCATTTGCTCCATTTCCAAAATAGATACCCCCGCCATTGTTGACAGACCTGTTTCCGCGAATTACTACATCATGAAGAGCAATCGCAGCGTTTTCTTCACAATAAATACCACCACCATTATCTGTGCTGACATTGTATTGGATGGCACAATGTGAGAAAGAGACTCTCGAGCCGGGTCCACAGTATATACCACCTCCGTTGATTGTTGAAAAGCCATCCCTTATCGTGAGGCCAATTATTTCAACATGCTTATCCGAATCATTTTCAATAGTTATGATGGGTTCGTCATAAAAGCCAGTCAACTGTGTCAACCACTGCACATCATCCCCGAATATTCTCTCTGATCCCAATACTAGGCTTTTATCCTGAATTAATATATTCCCTATATGACTACCTGTACCGAGGAGTATCGTATCACCATCCACTGCGGTCTCAATCCCGTCCTGGATTGTTGGCCAATCCTCGGGAATGCGGATTATCGTCGCAAAAAGTGATGTTACCCCAAGTAGAAATAATACGATGATTCGCTTCATAGATCCTCCCCTTGAACTCACGAATATGTTTAGTCATAAATTAAGAGTTTGGATGGAGTTCGACTATCACAGATGGAACCAATCCTTGCACGGAGGGAACATTTGGGCGAAAACGACCGGATTGTGAGTCTTAATTGCCGGAACCCTACATAGAAAAAAGCCCCAGACATAGTCTGAGGCTTGATGCTTATTGATTTATGTTTTTAAGCTATTTCAGGTAGACCATTTTTATAGTTTGTGTGAAATCACCTGCTTCCAGACGGGCAAAGTACAATCCTGTACTCACTTGATAACCTGATTGATCCAGACCATTCCATTGAACCTGATAACGTCCGGATGTTTGCTCGCCATTGGTAATACTGGCGACTTCTCGACCAGATATATCATACACTTTCAAGGATACGTCTACCCCAGCTGGTATTGTGTAGTGAATGGTTATGCTTGGATTAAAAGGATTGGGATAGAAATCGCTAATTCCAGCTTGTAGGGGCTTGGGCACATTTTCGGGGTCAACACCTACATAATCCACTTCAAACCAAGTCAGGAATCTTGACATTAAGTCTGCCCGGGCTTCCCAGGCATCACCTTCAAGTGGTGCCAGTGCTTCAAATCCAAAGGCCATAAAGATAGTTTTATACCCATTTTGAATTGTCGTGGTACCAGCTGTTTGATACCCTGATAAGGGATATTGAAATAATGAATGACTGTGTGACAGGGAAGTCACTAGATCAGGACTGGTCTGATTTTCAGCCCCAAAATAACTATTGGCTATGTATTGATCTTCCGCACTCATGATTTCATGTTGTGGATCACCAAAAACATAGATGAGATTGTCCAGCGATTCAGAATAAACCGCTCCACAATATTCACTGAGAAAAGCTGCCTGAGCCTCATCCCCATCAGCCAGGTCCTGTCCGGATAGCAACAATCTGCCTCCTGCATCCTGATAGCTGGTCAGCAGGTCTATAACCGCTTGGTTCAATGGTGTTTCCGTATTTCCGGTGTACCATACAACTTGTGGCTTGGCCAATAACCACTCCTCCTGAGGTAAACCATCTCTGGCTATATCCCAAACTGCGTATACAAGATCATTGTCCTGTATTGCCCGAAGATAGTATTCCTGGACATCTGCATCACCTGATATAGCACCATCAGCATCAATCAAAGCTACTTGAGGATCTCCAATGACTATCTCAAATGCTAAGGTATCTATGGTTCCTGATGTGGTGTTGCTCACTGCAATCCTGAGATTCGTCGTACCCTTCTCAAAGGTTGAAGCCAGCGTAAAATCCAGGGATGAATTGGCGAGAGCAGATGTGTTGGTGGGAATATCATCAAAACTGATCTC
The DNA here is from genome assembly GCA_016845065.1 of Fidelibacterota bacterium. GTDB lineage: Bacteria > Fidelibacterota > UBA8477 > UBA8477 > JABMPR01 > JABMPR01. The sequence goes on from JAERTG010000142.1 coordinate 43,634, forward strand.
CGAGTTGGTAAACGTAAATACCGGGTTATCAGGTATTAGGGTGGCTGATATTCCTGTTGTCAATACCCCATAATTCACCAGCTCCAACCAAATCTGGCCACTTTCGTCAGGTGAAAGGAAACCATCATCATTCTCATCTGTATAGGTCATATCGGCTATATACAGATGGGGAAATGCCTCGGTTACTTCGATGGAAGCAGACATAATGGAGTCGGAATCAGAAATATTAAAAATAGCAACCTGCGAGTTTTGCCCAGCATCACTCATGGAGGATGGATAGGTCTCGAAATCGAAAAGGCGGTTGCCACTTGTTCCAGGCCAGGGATGTCCGGCAGTGGTACCACCACCAAAACCACTGGCTGGTTCAACATCAACTAATCGATTCTCTTCATCGCTATTGCTCCACCTGGTGTTATTGATGTGATAAACCATAAGACCAGTACCTGCAAGATATTGATCTGTACCCAGGACCTGGCGATTTTCAACGAGAAAATACTCACGAGCTACAGTAGAATCCTGGCTAAAACCCCCATGATTTAGAAAACTCAGCTCACCGTTGGTCCACAACTTTAGGACATGTCCAGTTCCTACGACTGGAGGTATTAAAATACCATCCATATTGGTATCTGGAACAACAGGTATAACCCATCCCATCATTTCCTTGCACCAGGCGGACATATGAGCTGGGCTACTCGGAGAGGTCCAGGACCCACCTGACATGAGACACCAATTCCCTATTCCATCCGAACTACCATCTGTATCATAGAGGTCAGGGAGTCCAAGTGCATGACCAAATTCATGGGAGAACACACCAATTTCAATCAAGTCCCCCGTTCCATTTTCAGCAGGCTGTATAATATAATTGTTAACCGTTATGGGATTTCCATTGGCTCCAATATCATTGGTTTCATAGGCTTGACCTGTACCAGAGGCACCTGAATAAGACCAACTATGAGACCAGATACGATTATCCACACCTCCATCTTCAGCACCTATACCGGAATGAACAAAAAATACTGCATCTACCTCGCCATCATCATCACCAGAATTGGGAATTCCATCATCACCATCATTATCGTATTGTGTGAAATCTATCTCAATATCAGAAGCATCAAGTGACTCCTGCAGAAAATCACCGACTCCACCATCCCACCCATTATCAACTCCTCCGTAGTGATGGCCTGTCTGACTGAGCTCATACCAACCATATACTGAACCAGAAACATGAAATTGACCCAGTGACATTTCCTCGTAGTGTTCAGTCATGGTAATGCTGGGCCAGGGTCCATCAAAAAGTTCTCGTTGAAGCAAATTACCAGCATTGGCATCATCATCATAATCAGAATATGAACCCATGATAACGGGAAAACTCGCATAGACATCTTCTCTCAGATCTCGGGTACCGTTTACCTCATGCTGGATATTGGCATCTCTAATGCGACGCATCTTGGCGGCTAAACCACCTTCATTGTAAGTTTCAGCCATGATTGTTGCTTGCTGAATGACTCCCTGTGGAGGGATCACGCCTGGTTTTGGTGGAGCAATGGCCATGACAGTGCTTATTCCCACAATACCAATTAGATTCAATTTTTTAAACATATAGGCCTTCTCGATTGAATGTCAATTTGGATCACTATTTTTTTTGCAATAGCAATAAGGATGATTTATCTCATCAAATCTAGTCCCAGCTTATCAGTTTCAAAGATTTCAATATTTACAAGAAGATTTCATTACGATATTTCTAGATCCTTGCTTTTTACCCTACCCCTTAAAAAAGCCCCAGGCCAACACCCAGGGCTTTCCTTGTTTGGAGTGATTCGATTATTACTTCAGGAAAAGCATCTTGATTACTTCTGTATCATGTCCAGCATTCAGCCGACTGAGGTATAGCCCGGTGGCAACAACTTGACCAGCGTCATTTGTACCATCCCAGTTGTACTGATACCAACCTGCAGACTTTGCCCCTGAGAATAGCGTTTTGATCAGATTACCCTGAACATCATAAATATTCAGAGAGAGATCGGAGGTCTCAGGAAGCCCAAAACTTATTGTAGTGGTTGGATTAAAGGGATTGGGAAAATTTTGGTCAAGCACAAAATCGTCAGGTAATATCTCATTGATAATGGAGACTGTTGTGACAGATATTTCCTCACTGAATCCACCCTCATTTCCATGAATATCCTGAGCGGATATCTGGTAGAAATAGGTCTCATCCAGACTCACATCCACATCTATGAAAGTTGTTGTGTTGCTCTCACCAATCATAGATTGCGAATCAGGTACAAAACCTGATGTCAAGTCTCGGTAGATTTTATAATGACTCAGATCATCATCAGTAACTGTATTCCAGGTCAAATAAATCTGTCCCTCCTCGTTGAAAACGGCCATTGGACCCATGGGGACACCGGGATATATGTTGTCAACGGAGTATCCAGAATCGATCTCTGACTCATAGAGAATGGTGATTGCTGGTGGATGGGCAGAAATCATAAACCTACTCCAGAAGATTCCATTGTCTGTGGAATCACCGTTGGTGGGAGCAAGAAAGGTGTATTCATCAGTCTGGATGGCTGGGACGGTAGCCAAAATATCCCAATCTTCCTGACTGTCATCATGACCCCATACTTGATAATAGCTAATACCAGCGGAATCATCCAGAGCACTGGCTGACCAGGAAACAAAAACCCAGCCACCTTGGTCTTCTGGAACATCTGAAATGGATGTGATCATGGGGCTGTTTGAAGGGAATACTTCGATGTAGTCAGTCTTCGTTATTGCATCAGTCCCAAGACTATTTGTTATGGCCAACGTCACTGAATAAACTCCTGAAGTCTGATATACCCATTGTGGGTTTTGCTGCTCAGAATCTATGCTCCCATTGTTATCAAAATCCCATGCCCAGGATAGACTGTCCCCTTGCGATTGATCAATAAAATGTACCGTAAGAGGAGCTTCTCCAGAAGTTATGTCAGCCTCAAATTCAGCTGTAAAAGGTAAATATCCAACACCACTTAATTCAATGGTGGAAGGTGCATCACCTAAAAAGTTAGCACTCCACAATAAAAGTTCAGCCGTAATTGAATCACCTGTAGTCGGATCAAACTGGATGGTGAAACTTGCGTAGGAGAAAGGCTCAACCGTAAGTGGAAATATGCTGGATTGATCGATTAAGCTAAAATCTGGATGACTGAACGATGCACTATCCAGGATAATAGCTTCCTCGCGGAAATTGTACAATTTCCAATCGATTGTTTGTTCACGGACGTCAACAGTACCAAAATCGTGGCTATTGAAATTTGCAGCTAATCCATTCCCACTATATGCACCCATATCCGCAAGTGACTCATCATTGTCTAAATAAACCACATCAGGATTTCCAGCATCGATGCAAGGTGATCCAGACTGAAGTTGATAATTATCGTTAGCTGAATCCATGAATAGTGGATCTGCATCGATATTTCCCTCTAACCAATCAACTCCACCATAAACACCAGCCTCACCACCTTCAACATCTGAGTAAACGATGGACGAAGGAAGCGCGCTGGCAACGTTCTCAAGTCCACCATTGTCCCATACAATTGAATTTTGCAAACTCATGTCGCCAGACATATCAAGGCCTCCTCCTCGACCGGAACCAACAAAAGTATTGTTACTGATTGTTATTCCCGAGAGTAAACCACTTGAATTGGCGATAAGTAGCCCTGCACCATTGCCCCACGCATTTTCAACACCGGCAATATTATTGAGTACCATTGAGTTAGTCATATAAATGCTAGAGGACCAGCTATGCAAAGCACCACCCCCGTAGCTGGCATAATTGCCATTGAATTCAACGCTATTCAGCCACAGTTGGGAACTATTTATGGAATAAATCCCTCCTCCTCCGTAGGAAGACCACTCGTCGGACTCATCTACTGCTAAATTGTTGCTAATGATCACGTCCGATAGTTGCATCTCTGCATTCATACAAAAAATCCCACCACCATCCTGGACACTACTATTGCCATCTATGAGGACATTTTCAAGCACCGCCACGACATTATCCCTTAGAAATATTCCACCACCGCCATCATGCCAATATTGGGTTGTGTCTACCGAATTACTTGCAACAGTACTGTTTCGGATTACCAGCTCAACTCCTCCAACTGAACCGTAGCAGTGTATACCACCCCCACTTGAAGCTGAATTCTCACTCACTACAACATTATCTGATAAATGAAGTGAAGATTCATCCCAGCAATAAATACCACCGCCTTCATTGGCCGAATTACCTGCAATGTTCGCATTGGATATCTCTACATCAGAATCGTAGGATATATAGACACCACCCCCAGACCAAACCGCCTCATTCCCAGTAATTGAAGCATTATTCAGGGTTACGTAGGAATGAGATATAAAAACTCCGCCCCCCAGAGCCCCCCAACCTGCGTCATTATTAGCAGTGTTATTTGTTGCAGTAAAATTGGCGAAGTTTCGAGGTGTTTGATTGTGGGCAACTTCCCAGAAGTATAGCCCTCCTCCCTCGCGAGCGTCATTGTTTTCTATGATCAAATTTTCTGTTGAACTTCCTCCAGTCCATGAGCTATTCCAACTGCAATAAATACCACCACCTGTACCAACTGCGGTATTTCCACGAACTATCACATTGTCTAGGGTAACATTTCCACCAAGGTAGATTCCACCGCCAGAACCAGATGAAGTGTTGTCTTCTATAACAACATTTGTCAGTGTTGCCCTCCCATAAAGTAGTATACCACCACCATTTTCGTTGCTGGTTGAGTTGCCAGTTATGATAAGATCACTTAGAACCGGATTAGTTTCCCCAAGGCAGGAAATTCCACCCTGTCCACCAGCAATGGTGAATCCAGCGAAGATAACAGTCGAATCCACTCCCCATTCAAACGTCACAACTCTGCCAGTGCCCCCTCCATTGATACTGGTTTGGTATATATCTAAAGTATCACCTGTGATGATAAACATCGAACCAACGACCAAGTTTTGGACACTACTATTTAGAACCAAATTTTCCTCATATACTCCGGGAGAAACCAGGAGTGTATCTTGCCATACAAAGTTGTCCAGGGCGGATTGAATATTGTCATAATCTCCTGGCACATATGCGATTGATGCCCAGCTAAGATTTGCGAGTATTAAAACTAAATTTGTTTTTGTGATAAACTTAATCATATCAGAACCTCACTTATATTTGCCTTCATCACTCCCATTTTGAGCTGTTGAGATATCATAGATAACTATTTCAGAAGGATCATCTTACGTGTTCTGGAGAACTGATCAGTATGCAGCCGATATACGTAAATTCCGGATCCCACGGTTTTGCCGTGATTGCCAATCCCATTCCAGAACGTTGTTTTATATCCTGGATCCTGGATTTCATCTACCAATGTCTTTATTTCACGTCCATTAAGGTCATATACAACCAATTGAACCCAGCTCTGCTGTGGTAAATCGTAATTCAGAATAGTAACGGGATTGAAGGGGTTGGGATAATTCTGATGCAGTGCAAATACTTCAGGTATCGCATGGGGGTCAATTGAAACAATCATTGCTGAGAGCTCCTCGCTCGACTCACTCTCGTTCCCATGTGCATCGACAGCTGTTAGTTGATAATAGTAGTTTACATCATCGTCAATCAAGGAATCAGTGAAGCCGGTTGCATTAAGTTCAGCGAAGGGATCTAAAACAATGAGATCAAAATTTTCCTCCAGACTTCGATATAACCTGAAGTATTGAAAATCCTCATCAACTGGTTCATCCCACGCAAAATCCAGGTGATTTTCTGACGATATTTCAAATACAAACCCTGTTGGTATGGCAGGAGCCAGATTATCCACAGAATAACCCTGAAGCATTTCGGATTCATAATAAACTTCTGGATCGTTAGTATGAGCAGTAACCATAAATTCCGTCCAGGATATTCCTGAATCGCTGGAATCTCCAAGGGTGTGCGCTGTGAAATAATAGGTTTGTACCTCGAGAGCAGGAACATCACCTAATGATACCCAGCCGCTATCTGATACAAACTCCCATACCCCATAATTGGTAATCCCGCCCATAGCATCCAAGCCGCTAGCATCCCACTGCAACTCTACCCAACCGCCCTGATCGTAAGGAACATCCTGAATTGATGTCAACCGGGGTGTTGGATCAATAACACTGGCCATCAAGGGTACAATGACATTGCCTCCATTACTCTCGACATTCAAATTAGTTGAGAAATCACCTGCAGAATCAGCGAGAAAGGTTACTTCCAGCATTATCGTATCTGCAGGTATTATCGCAAAGCTGGCTGTATCAACCTCAAAACTGCTTGAATCGTCCCCACTTGAATGAATCGAAAGCACCTGTAGGTCAGCTGTTCCCGTATTTGTTAGCGAGATATAATCAGAGGCGGACTCCGTAATGAGAAGTTGCCCCATATCCACGTGATCTGTTAATAGAGTTAAAACACCTATGGGTGGATACTCACCAGCACCCACCAGGTTTATCGATGCGGACCCAGCATCACTTTCAATATGCAAAAGAGCTTGATAAGCCACTGCAGAATCAGGTGTAAATTCGATCTCCAAGAAAGCACTATCCCCTGGTGATAGGGAAAAACCAGTAGTTTCCACGTTGAAACTATTAGAGTCCACCCCTCCTATATTGATAGTTGACACCTCTAAATCTGAGAGGCCTTCATTGTAAATGATTAACTCTTGAATCGCGCTCTGTTCTAGATAGGTATTACCAAAATCTATTAAATCGGTTGATATATCAAATACAGCAGGACCAAAAGGTGGATCAATTATTCGAGTTGGATCATCTGAGGCCATCGTATCGTCAGCTCCCAGTGTTGCATTGTGAACAGAAACATTGGTTTGGCTATCAAACGCCCTCTGTCCAGATTCCTTATTGAATTTCCAATACCCGATGAAGCCACTCTCATCACCCACCAATTCACTTTGATAATTGTCTAGAATATCGATCTGTGACCGAGCTATGTTCCATATCCTGATTTCATCCATCATTCCGGCAAATTCGCTGGTGGAGTTATGTCTGCCAAAATCGAGCTGACCCGTCAGCACAGGGGTTGTACCTGGGTCATTGAACATTGATAGCGTCTGATCTATTCCATTCACATATACTTTAGCATCTCCGGCAGCTGTTCCCGATTTTACAAATGCCAGATGTACCCATTCACTAACAGTAGTTGAAACAGATCCAAAATCACCGGCTACCAGATTGCTGCCTGCACCAGTCCGAAATTGTGGACTGCCCTGGCTTGTTACCAGGAAATAGAAAAGATTGTCATTTGCACCACCCATTAGGTGGCCAAAACCGAGACCGGGGTGATCCAGTTTTACCCAAAGTTCAACTGTGAACGTATCCAATTCAGAAAATATTTGAAGTCCATCGTTGATGCTACAGAAGTCCTCAGATCCATCAAAGGCGAGCTGACGGTTCTGGTCAGAGGCTGCTACCCCGTTTCCTGACAAACTGACGCTGCCATTACCACCATCGCTTTCCACATCTAATTGGGCGGTAAACTCACCCAGGTCGTCAGGCATGAATTCCACATATAGAATTGCACTATCACCTGGAGACAGGCTGAATGTTGATTCATCCACACCAAAGTTTGTTGGGTCAGTACCACTAATAGCTATTGAAGTAATGTTTAAATCGGCCGATCCTGCATTCATAATGATTGCGGTCTGTGTGGAAAATCCACCGATTAGATTGACACCATAGGTTATGGACAAGGGCGACAGATGCAGTAGTGGGACAGCTTCAACAATGTCTGATCCCCACCAGGGTCTAAAATCATCATAGTCTGAATTTGTAGTAATGTTTGTTTGATTGCTACCATCACTATCCATCACAAACACTTGATTATCTCCGTTCAAGTTAGAACTATAGGCGATCTGAGTACCATCCGGCGACCAAGATGGGAATGCTTCTGAGAAACCAGAATTATTTGACAAATTGACCAGATTTGAGCCATCGAGATCAATTTTCCAAACATTCCAAAATGTTGCTGAGGAGGACGTTTTGGAATGGAAAATGAGCTGGGTGCCATCTGGTGACCAACTCGGATTTTCTTCCCAGGCAATTGATGTGTTGGTCAAGTTGACCTTATTTGCTCCGTCAGCTGCATCCATCAACCAGATATTGGAGTTACCACCATTGTCAGATCGATAAGCTAATTGAGTACCATCTGGCGACCATACGGCTCCATAACACCAACCCTCGTATCCAGAAACACCTGTAAGTCTGGTTTGATTACTGCCATCAGCATCCATGATGAATACTTCTGTTCGTCCATGTTGATAATTGAAGTATGAAATTTTGCTGTCATCTGGTGAATACACCGCACCCTGATCACCGAAGGTATTGTTGGTCAATTGAATTACATTTGATCCATCGGCATCCATGACATAGATTTCTTCGTCACCATCCCTATTTGAGTTAAACAGAATTTTAGATCCATCAGATGAAAGACTCGGGTAATAGTCTGAATTACCATTGTTAGTGAGGTTGACTTGATTTGAACCATCTGAGTCCATGGAGTATATTTCGTTATTCCCATCCCTGTCGGACATAAAGACAATTTTAGCGTCAATTGGCTGAAGGCAAAGTGTGAGAATAATTATTCCGCGAGTTATGGAATTATTGAATGATTTCCTGAACATAGGTTCGCCTCCTTGGATAAGCTCCCAACAACTTCTTGATCCTTACGTATGATACTGATTGCTATCAATTTGGATCTTAAAAACTCAGATTGTTGAGGTGTGAACAGAGAGAGATGTTGTGTGGTAAGGTGAACATCTTCCACATCCGTTTATTCAAAATTGACATATTGCACCTCCTCAAAAAAAGTTACACCACATCATTTTCAGAATAATCCCACTTCAGAATTGAAATATTTTTTCTAATCTAATCATGAGTGATACTATCACCTATGATTTACAACACATTTGACAGTTAAGAATCCTATCACTGTTAGGATTATTTTAAAATTATTTGGTATAGGTATATACCTCCCAGCTAAGTGTGCCTTCAATACTTAATTGTTGCCATCCAAGCTGATCTAATAGGCCATGAAGCTCATCCGATGAATGTACAAAAGCCCTGAAGGCATCCCCCTTGATACGCCGAAAAGCATTTTCGATACTAATAACTATTTTCACAAACCAACGATCCCTGGGAATACTAAAAACATAAAGCATGTTGGCTTTGTTAGCTGTAACCTTTACTAGATTCTCCCAATCCGGGTAACAACAGATGACTCGATCAAGAGTAACAATCTGCGAAGCGGGCATACTTGATGACAAATCTACTACATCCCCGTGTATATAATCTACCTGTGCCCCTCTCCCGTGCTCCAGATCCTGCTCCTGAGCAATATCAATAAAGGCTGAGGAGGCATCAACATGAACAGCTCGATTAATCGTATCTTTAAATAGCTCATGATGAAGCACTCCGATACCACCCCCAATATCCAATAACTGAACTTCGTTCAGCCTGGCTCTACGGATGCTTCTGAGCATTATCTCAGTGGTCTTATCTGGACCTTTATTTAAATATCGCTTGAGGTCACGTCTTGCTTTCTCTGGTCCAAATACTTCTTCAGTAGCATCGCAATGTTCGCAGCAATTCATGTGAATCCTTATATTTCAATCTTGGATTACTCAACCTAATCATGATAAGTTATATCTCCTATTGTTTATTTGGACAATGAGGTCATCTAGGATATTGTTGTGATTGAGTTTAAGTAATGCAGAATAGCCAGAGCTATGAGATTTATTGGGATATTTGTTGAGGTGCGGTTCCTGGTGTTTAAGTCGGTGGTTTGTTCTGAGTCATACCGTGAACAAAAAACACCCTGCTATGAGGGTGTTCTTGTTTGAAATATCAGATCCTTTACTGACTGTTCTATTTAAGGTTGATCATCTTCACCGTTTTATTAAAACCATGGGCATTCAGCTCGCAAAAGTATATCCCTGTACTCACCGGGTTACCAGAATCATCTAAGCCATTCCATGCTACATCATAATACCCTGCAGGTTGTTCTGCCACGACCAAGCGACGAACCAACTGCCCCTTCACATCATAAACCAACAATGAAACCAGAGAAACCTCAGGCAGAGCATAGCTGATCGTCGTTATCGGGTTGAAAGGATTGGGATAGTTTTGCTTCAATTCAAAATGTTTGGGAAGTTGTGAGCTCTCATCATCAATTCCCACATAACCCAATAACAAGCCTGTACCCTCCCAGAAGGGTATGTTTTCATTATTGATAGAAATATTGAAGTAGAGAGGTGTTCCCTCAACGCAATCTGCTGCAGTGTTTAGCGCAAGATATGAATATGTGCTGCCTACTGCCCCTGGTCCCATGTCTTCGACTAATGAGTATGATTCACCAGAAACAAAGATTGTATTTGAGTCAGCTGGTGCAATCCTAACCGAAACATCCTCAATGCTGTTCAAACCTATATTCCTCACGCTCAAATTAAAAAATATGCGAGTATTGGGAGGAATGGCTCCACCAGCAGGATGAAGTTGTTCCACTGATTCAAAGACTATGGGTCCGCGATTGGTAAAATCATTGAAATCCTGGAAATAGAAACCTGTCTCAGTCTCTAAATTCTGAATATCGATCCCCAATTTATATATCCCTAAGGTATCAGGCATTTCAAGATAATTTCCCCAGATATTGTCTTGGGCAAGACTATCACCATGTAATCCGTCGTCAAATAAAGTAAATTCACCCACCGGTTCGTGGTCTTGAGTTGTAATTCTCACCGTATTATCAAATGGAAAATTATGTGGATTTGAGATGACTGTATTGAACTGAATTGAATCGTGATTCAAATATGTTATGTATTTGTTTCTTGGTCTTACTCGTGGAAGCATTTGCTTCTTTAACCATTCAAAGAGAAAGAAATTATCATAAGCATGTTTAACAATGTTATGACCAGCCCCTTCGAATTCCGAGTATACGATCCTGGCTCCGCTGTTTATTGCGTTGAGCAGTTGAGTATCCGTGGAGTCTTCAGCATATACGGTGGTCAGACCAGTACTTTCATAGTATTCAATCCTGCTTTCTGTTTGCCAGCCATCCTCTGAACCATTGTTTAACCAGGTAGGTGTATACTTGGTAGCACCAAATGAGCCTGTAATTGTGCTCAAACTGATTGCTGCTGCAAACAGATCTTGATCATGACTCAACATTCGCCAAACTCCCCCACCTCCATTTGACCATCCCGTGATCATTATCCGCGACGTATCAACAGGGTACTCTTCTATTGCTGACCTGATTATTTCATATGCAGTGGCTATAGTGGTAGAGGACCACCCCAAAGTTGGCGATTGAGGGACAATAGTAAATTCATTATAACCATAGTGCTCAGCATTTACCCTCCAAGCTAGGCCTTCATATAATTGACCCTCATTATCAGTTCCCCACTGATCTGCCCCGTGTAGGACAATACTCAGAGGATATACAATGGTGCTATCATAATCCAGTGGTAGCGCGAATCGATAGTGCATGTCCTCGTGGACTCCATATTGAAAATTTTCCTGGACTAAATAGGGAGTGACTTCCACCTCCATCGTGTCATTCCCACCATAGGCACCCATATCAGCTCGTAGATCTCCCATAGCTGGCCATAAGGGAATTCCGGGATTGGCCGGGTCTGATACATCATTAAATTCAGGTTCAGCTGCTCCTGCATCGATGGCTGGACTCATTGTATCCAAGTGATATTCTGCGTCAATAAAAAGAGGGTCAAGCTGTAAATTTCCAATTCCCGGGAAATACTCCTGAGTAATGGAATAGCCCAATTCCAAATTTCCCCTATAATAAATATCGGGTTGGACAGGAGCAGTATTGCCCCAGATAATGTTGTTTATTCCTGAACAATGTCCATTGGTCAAATACATGCCTCCCCCCGTTTCAGAGGCCTGATTTTCGGCTATGGTGTTATTAATCAGTCGAAAGTTAAAACCAACCTCACTACCCCAGGCGACGATTCCTCCGCCCTTAGGTGCCTGGTTGCCAATAATTAAGTTTCTCCTCAGGATTGGATATTGACCATAAAGGAAAATTCCTCCACCTCCAGTGATGTAATCTATGGGATTAACTGCGGAAACAGTATTTGCATTAATAATATTCTCACTAAGTACTACATCCCTGACATTGAACAGAGATACTCCTCCGCCTATCACAGTTGAATGCCCACTAATGGAATTATTGGAAATTGTGTTTTTCGAAACAAGGGCAGTTCCATATCCAGAGATTGAAAGGCCTCCCCCAAAGATTAAATCTGCGCCATCAAGGGAGTTATGGTAAATTAGATTGTTTTTTATGACAACGGTTCCAACATTCTCATCTTCTTCATAATGAGTGAAAACAAAAACTCCCCCACCGTAGACAGTTGTACTGCTCTGTACATGATTGTGAATGACACGGTTATTGGTGATTTTCGCCCCACCAGTAATAGATATCCCACCTCCTGCATGAATATTCAAGTCGGGCTGTAGACTGCCACGTCCACCCGTAATTGTAAAGCCATTCAGAACTGCGCTTGTGTCTAATCGTGAAGTAATCGTGACAACAGAAGCATTCGATGTGCTTCCGTCGATAATGGTGTTGCTGATATGTGATGTATCCTGATCTAGAACCAGATGGCTGGATAGAAAGATGGCCTTGCCATCAAAATTTATGTTCTCCAAATAGTTGCCTGGTGCCACCAGCACCGTATCCCCATCGACAGCTCCATCGATACCTGTTTGTATGCTGAGCGAATCCGCAGGAACATGAATCGTTGTGGCAAATAGTCCTGATACGATCATCGGGATGAGTAAAAGTCTGTATTTCATAATTGTCCCCTCTCTTACAGTTTGACAACTTCAAAGACCATTCAATAGATATGGATTGTCCCCCTACGGAAAGCCTCATCATAGTTCAGAAGATATGAACTTACCTAATTCTTGACTAACACAGATGGAACCAATCCTTGCACGGATGGAACATTTTGCTGATTTTTGCATCTTTATCCCTAAATTTATAAAGCAGTAGGTTTAAGCAAATAACCCCATGACTTCTCAGTAGGCTTGAAATTCACTTCCTGCATTTACTTAATTATATAATACACTGTGTTACAGTCATTTACAGGATACAGCTAGAGTAGCTTTTGTTCCCCCTGGTGTTATATTCCACCCATCCACATCAGGACTTCAGGATTAGAATTTTACTTCAAGAAGACCATCTTAATTGTCTCGACATATTCCCCTGATTCTAGCCGGCACAGATAAACTCCGGAGCCCACCACCTCACCCTTTGAATTCGTACCATTCCAATCCACATCGAACTGACCTGGTCCCTGATTGTCGATGGTAAAACGGCGTACAAGCCTACCCCTTAAATCATAAATGGTGAGCTGGACAGTTCCAACCTCTGGCAAAGCGTACCTGATCGTCGTAATCGGGTTGAAAGGATTGGGAAAATTTTGCGCAAGATCATAGTTATCTACTATGACATGAATAAATGATCCTGAAGTATCATAGGCAAAACCATTTTCAAAAACACCAATATCTGGAGCCAGTCCAGCATACTCATTGGGGGATAGACTGAGAAGCGTCTCCCCTGCACGTATCACCTCATCGATGCCAGCGTCTATACATGGTGATTCATCTTCCAGATAAAAATCACTGTGCATGTATTCTGTGAACATCGGGTTTGACCATAGATTGTTTTCACCGGGCAGGAGGCTGGAGTTTGACAGGCAATTGGAGAAATTCAACTCCGATTTGGCATCAACACTGTACGGCTGTTCGATCGAATTACTGAGTATAGTATTGAAAACAAATGCTTCAGCTCCCCCAAGATTCAGGAATTTTTCATAAACTGCGATAGCCGTTGCGTTTCCGTAAAGGGTGTTGTTAAGGATAATGGCATCAGAACTATCCTTGATTGCAATTCCTTCTAGGCAATCCAAAATCAGGTTTCTCTCGATCCGAGCTGAGGTATGCTCGCCAATAGATATTCCCTTGTCGAGACACGTAAATATCTGGTTATTCTGAATAAGGGCACCATCAGAACCCTCACCAAAATCGATGGCATCACCCTGGATGTTGTAGAATTTATTACCCCGAATCACAGCGCTTTCAACTTCGTCACAATCAATCACATCAACATCATTAGCTGTAGGCTTACCCTGAAATCTCGAATCCTCAACCAGGGCTGTTCCACCTCGAATATGTATATAATCTCCCTCCATGATGTCGGTGTCGATAGATATTCCCATGATTGTTGAATTACATGACTCCATAAACACGGGGAGCGCCACGTTCTCCAATGTGACATCGCTGAGATGAATGGTGGAGTTTTTTCCGGAGATTGCAGCTTTCTGACTAAATGGGTTGGCACCATGTGAGGCATTAAGAAGTCTAAGATGGGTCAAAGATGATACTTCAGTTGCATCCTCAATAAATATCCCCCCCCATGTCTGTGCATCACTATTGGGGATAGGACCGATATTCACAGGGTTTTCCTGAGTACCATTCACCTCGATATTGCCATTGACGATAATGCTAGCTCCATCCACCATTTGAATTTCAACACCAGCCTCGATATCCAGGGTCACGTTCGCCTCGATAACCACATCTCCCAGGGCTAGAAACGGAGAATCTGAGAGTTTCATCGTGGTATTGGATACTATAGTGGGACCTAGAATGCTTTGATCAACAGCTTCGAAAATGGCTGTCACAGTGGAATCACCCGAGAGTATGATAGAATTTGATTGCTCTTCTGAACCAGAAAGCCAAGCCACAAACCGTGATCCAGGAGCCGGAACAGCTGTAACTCTCAGAGGGATGTCTGAAAAGTAGCCTCCAGAAGAAATAGTATCCGTCACTTCGACATCATTAACCAGGATGCTCCCCATCCCGGTTCCTGTTGTGCTCAGGGTCAGACTAACAATGTTTGTCAAACCAAACTTGTCCAGGATATGTCTACGCATACGACCGGGTCGCCCCTGTGCAAAATCACGCATTCCATCAATGTTGCTTTCCCAGGCTGAGATTGATGAGATGGTACATAAAGGTTGGTTGACTCCACAATCGGTCTGACACTCACTACTCCATCTATGGATATCGCGGTCCATTTCCGGTTCTATAACTGACTTTAAGGAATCGATGATACCCATGACCCGATTCGGATGAAAACTGGTGTTTAAATGGGCAGTGAATCGCTGGATGAATTCATTTTTAAATTCTTGATTGGTAAGGAGTTGCTCGAACAGCCAACGATGTCTCAGAAAACTATCTTCTCCATACTTGAATGGGTCAACATAGTGATTTGTGCGACCATCTGGATAGATGTTGTAGCTCCCCTCAACATCCCACAAAACCCAGCGCCACCTGCCATCTTCAGTTCTTGGACGCCAGCATTGAACATTCAATCCACCCCACTCAACGTTTGCGATGTATAACTGAACTATCTGGTAGTTGATGAATTCATTAACATCCATCAGCGTTTTAAGGATCTCATAATTTTCAATCTGTGAAACATCGTTGTTTGTAAGAAAATCTAACATAGCAGTGTAATGGAACGCGTCACCCTGATAAACTGCTCCATTATATGGATTTTCAAGAATGTCCAGATCATCAGAGTCATACCCATGATTTGCAGCCAGATAATGTTGCTTCACCCTTTCCCGGATGTTATGAACTCCAAAATATTCACCATTGAGAAAAAGAACAGCCGGTTGGCTGGCAGAATAGTCAATATCCATTCGGTCTTTTACCAACGTCGCGATCATTTCATCTCGAAACATGGTTCCCAGATATTGATTCCCGATACCATCCGCTGCTCCTGGACGAAAAATCAAGCGCTTGAAGGTGGGGATGTATTTGTCGCGAAAAAATTGGTATGAAAACTCATCCTCGCCATATTTATCTCGCGCATAGAGCCCAAGCTGCTTGCGGGGGAAAATGCAACTGGTTGTTCCTCTTACTTTTAAACCAGTGGTCTGGCTAATCTGCTGACTACCTTCTACTTCAAAGTACTCAAAATGCACTGGCCGTTCCCAACTCTGGCAACTATTGGCGTCCTCAACACCCTCACAATTCTCACCATTGCTCAATATTCCATAGCTCTCATCCCATAAATATTCCGGGTTGGTTGACAGTGAGATCACTGGCAGATCAATTGAATCATCTATGATATATGTGTTTGTGGTAACCAGACTGGAGGCAAATTCTGAAGAATAACAAACTGCTCGAACCACTGCAGTCGACTGAATACCTATGGGACCAGTATACAATGTTGAAGTAGATGTGGGTTTTGATCCATCAAGGGTATATCTGATAGCCGTATTATCAAGATTGGAACTCATTTCAAGACTGATGGAACCACCAAAATAACCTCCCTGGTGGGAAAAAAGTGGTTTGGGTCCCCGCATATTCCCAGATGATCCAGGTGTATGATTTTCCGCTCCTGGTGTTGGATCGCTATAATAAACCCATTCCTGAGCGTCTTCAGGATGGCGACCATATGAAATATTCGTGACTTGAGGTGGAAATGTGAGCGTGTCAATTGCATTTCCAGATGGGTTGTAGAGTCCTATTTCCTCACCATTTTTGCTCAGTTTGAAGCTGGTATGACCCAAACTGTCCTGCCCATCAGTCCAAACTAGCAGCAACTCACCTGGTTGTATGATGGAGTTTAACGGGAATTGCCATTTATCAGGGACATTGAAATTATCCGTGAGATAGTACCCTCCCACATCGATGGGAACATGCTCGGCGTTATAAATCTCTACCCAATCTGTAAATCGTGAAAAGTCTGGATCAATATTCACAGAAGAATTTGAAGCCAGGAACTCGTTGATATAGAGGTTTGGAGATTGAGCCCTGATCTCATGCCTAAAGAAACCTAATATTAGTATCAGAGCAAGGAGCAGTGATCTCACTTAATGAGTACCATTTTACGAACTTGAGTATACTTCATTTTGGAAGACTCGGTGGCCTGAGCACTCAGGCGATAGAAATAAAGACCTGTGCTCATATTGAGACCGGCTGAATTCTTTCCATTCCAGTGAACCGTATATCTGCCTCCAGCATGTGGACCCTTCGCCAGCGTGGCAATCTTTCTTCCCAGAATATCAAATATCTCCAGGTTAATCTCTGAGGATAGGGGAAGTGCATACTGCAAAGTGGTGGTCGTGTTAAACGGATTGGGAAAATTGTCCGACAAAGTGAATTCAGTTGGGGCCATGATGTCCTTCGAATTTCCAACAGTTAAACCGACTTGAACAGCACCAATATCGGGTGCATTCCCTACATATTCATCTTCTGATAGGTTAACCAGTATCTCCCCATCCCATTCATATTGTGCCACACCTGCGTCAATACAGGGTGAGGTATTCCAAATTTCATAGTCACCCTCGTCTGGATCAGTAAATTGAGGATTGATGGTTATATTACCAATCTCCCAGTAAATAACTGCATGTGCATCTGCTTCAAATTCAAACAATTCTTCACCATCCTGGATATCCGAATAGGCAACCACAAAATGACTGGTATCCTGATCATGAAACATAATGTCTTGGGTAGGTGAGCCCCAGACTATCGAATTGATCAATTTAGGTCTCGACGCACGTCGAATGGACATCCCTGCTCCACTCCCACTCTCAGTAGAGTTATCAGCCAGCGTCATATTTATCATTCGAGGATTTGAGTACCAGCAGTCTAGCCCACCTCCAAATTCAGTTGCTGTATTTCTCAATATGGATACCCCCTCAAATAACACATTATCTAATCCGTGTATAGCAATCCCTCCACCATATCCTGCAGAATTTTGGTCAATGTTTACATCCTTTAGATGCGTGAAACCAGCTTCCATTGTGCTGGATTCAATATTGCGACCCCATCCATACCAGTCTTCGTGAATAATTGAGATACCCCCTCCAGACCCCACATCTGTGTCATTGTTGAAGATATCACAATCCCTGAGAGTTAGTGAGGCATTGTAGCTAAATAATCCTCCTCCATTCCATTCCGATTCATTCTCGGAGATCAGTCCATGTTCAAGGACGATGCTGGAATTGAGGACATATATTCCTCCTCCCTCACTACCTGAATAATTGTCAGAGATTTCGACACTGTTTAAAGTAAGATGAGATGATTCGAAAGCGGAGATACCACCTCCACCCCAATCATAGTTCTCATTATGTATTATCTGAGTATAGGTAATGAGCGATCCTGAATTCTCACAATACAAGCCACCGCGACCACTCTCATCATCCAAGCCATTATGAGATATCAATGAGTTTTCTATACGCGGGGAGCTGGATAGACAGCCAATACCATATGTGCGAGAATTTGAGATCTGGCAATATTTTAAATGACTTCCAGAGGCACTTTCTCCCATGAACTCTATACCATTCCAACCCTCCGGTCCGCCAATAAATCTAATTGTATCCTGTTCAGAGCCGATCGCCTCTAAAGTTCCATAGCTGATAATTTTGTTTGTGAAACCTATAGATGAGATGACTACTCCAGGAGCAATCGAAAGCATGGAACCTGCAGGTACGATGAGATCACTTGCCAAAACCACATCGCTGGAGATCACACCAGCATGAATACCTCCAATTACACCAGATGGATAATCACCTGTCCCTGCGAAAGACAGAGTTGTAAATGCTCCCATATCTGCTGTAGTTCCATCTTCATCTTGCCGACTCCAGGGTGCTCCCTCATTGATACAGGGTGAATTGGACTGCAATCTGTAATCATTAGAATCTGGATCAACAAAAAATGGACTACTGGAAATATTATTCACTCCAGCCCAATAATTGATACTACTGGTTCCTACAAGGTTAGAGTGATGAAATGTCATCACCTCCCTGGCATCCAAAAGAGGTGCGATACCCTCATTTTGACTATTGCCAATAATTGAGTTCAATACTGAGATCTCGGCATAATCATCAACGTAAATGTTATCACCATCTTCAGTCTCAGCACGATTATCAATAATCGTTGCATTTTGTAGGGTTAGATCCAACGAGTGACCTGCAAATAATCCACCACCATGTGCTCCTGAGGTATTGCCTGCAATAAGCGTACTGGTGATACGCGATCTTCCAGCATCAAGATATATGGCACCACCATATGCATCAAATGAAGAAGTCGTTTCATTGTGGATAATAACAGATTTTGATATGTCAACATTAGAATTTCCCGAGCGTATTGCCCCTCCGACAAACTGGGCTGTATTACCTATGATTCTGCAGCTATCAAGTGTCAAATCTGTATTTGATACGTATAGCCCACCACCATCAACGGCATGATTATTCAGAAACGTTGAATTGGCAATGGTAAGCGATCCATTTTGAAGATCGCATCCAGTATTCTCTGTCAGAATTGCTCCACCTGGTTTTCCAATGTTATTCCCATTTTTGAAGGTGAGATCAGATATTGAAACATCGAGGTGTGAATTAATCCGCATGATGCCGCTAGTATCACCTCCAATAATAGCAAGGTCTGAATTGGTCTGGCCAAGTATTGAAACACTTCGATCTACGACAAGCTGACTATCTAGCTGGATACTATCAGATTCAAGAACATCAAAGTGAATTGTCCCGCCGACACCTATCTCAGATAAAATTTGTCGCAGAGATCCTGGTCCAGAGTCAAGATTGTTCGTTACGGATAAAGACATGGGAGCATTTATTGAAATGGGGTGATCATTTGATCTAACAGCATTGAGCCCGGAGGCATCTTCTCGCAATCTATAACCATCCGAGTTCCTTATTGGTCCTAACATATAGTCAATGAAAAAGGTTCCCTCTTGAGAATCCGTAAATATTTCGATATCTGAGTGTACTCTCCCCTCTGGAACAATGGATGTTACAGTATCCAGACCCACCCACCAGAAGTACCCAGAGGGTGCTGGATCGATAATCTCCATAGTATCAGAATACTCTATTGAATATCGAACCCAACCAGGACCTCCTCCATGCTGATAGAAGAGTGAATCATCGACCCCCCAGCCATTTGGCAGCAACACGCCAAAAAATGGTCTTGAACTTCTATTTTCACCGTGGTGTCCGATCCACTTCTGCATCTGAAAACTGACTGTAAACGAACTTTCGGGATCAGCTATGTCAGGTTGATGGATGGCTTCGAAAGTACAATTGTTGAAAACGAATAGTACACCAGGCAACAGTAAAACCCGTAATGCTAAAAGTTTGTGTCTGAATTTTGTGTTTAATATTGATATGATATTCATGTTTTCCAGTTAACTCCTTTGAAATTCAGCACCTTACAAAGGATAGCTAAAGATTGTTTAAATGTCAATATTCCAAATAATTGTACAAGCCATACCAGGCGCTATTCCATGAGAAGACCATGGATATCAGTGGAATAAAGTTGTGATCCTTGTCCTTGTAGATCGGATCGTTCTCCAGGTTCTGGGATGGGAACACTGCAATTCCTGTATCAAAATAAAAATTCTGATAGACCCTGATCTTGGCATTCACACCAGCAAAGGCCCCTGAACGTATCATGTTTGAGTATTCATCAACTTCATTGATATACAAGCGAGCACCAGCTAGCATCTCGAGTTGAAGATGACCAGGCCAGATCTCAGCCTGATAACCCAGCATAGGACTAATCCTGGAAGGTACCAGGTCTGAAATCAATCTGATTTCCATGGACGATGTGACGATTCCCTGGAAGGGGCGCGACAATTGAATGGGTCTGGAAACCATGGCAGCTGCAAAACCAGCCATACCACCTTCACAATATGGCACAAATAACTCAGGTAAATCCTTCATTCGGTGGAAACCGTTTTGAATTTCATCACCACCGCAATCCCCCTTCCACACCAATCCAAGCTCGGGTTTCACCACAATCCCATTCAATTCATAACGCTTGGAGAGACCACTAAAAATGAGATCGTAGCGATACTCCTCCTTGCGTGAAGTCACATTATTATAAGTCAAAGCGAGACGCCAGGTATCGAGGTGAAGACGAAAGAACACAGACACAGTTAAAAAGTCATCAGGTCCAATGTACAAACCCTTTTTACCACGCTCAACGTTCCCCGTGTTGTTGTCATTGATGACAGCCAGGAAGACCTTCAGATCTCTATCTTCATTCAATCCAATTGAAGGGTTTAAATTTGTGGGCGGGATCTTAGGAAGTGAAGTGCCCCATGCGCTCCAGCATAATAGTAGCAGAAGTAGAAGTCTTCCCCATCTCATTGATTGTTTTTGTATCATACTACCCCCTATTTCAAACTTTATTATCTTTTAATTCGAATATGAAGCTCCTATACTCCAAAACATCAATCCCAGGAATGCTGCACCTGATCCCAGGATACACCCCGTGCTGGAATAAATAGTATTGTAGAAACTGGTCTGTTCACTATATCCATCAATTAAACCAGCACCGTATGCTTTTGATTTATGAGCCATTTCTGAGGCTGGTGGGCAAGGTCTTAGGTTTCTTGAGGTCTGAACTGCCCAGAAGTTGTAGAAAAAACCCGGTAACAACCAGGTAGGTTTGGCAGATGCCAGATTTTTCCCTGCTTCGTAACCCTGTTCATAATCCCAACCATTTCTAGGAATTTGAGGACGATACACTAACTGCCAGCTTGGTTTATTTACAAATCTTTTTCCGACTAAAAATGCTGTAGCAACTGGAACTGCTATGACTGGTAGAATACTCGTTCCTTCATCAAAGCTCATGATGAGCAATGGATAGGATAGACAGGAACCACATACTAAACCACAACTTGACCCAACAGCTCCAGCTTCAATATCCTGCCCTTCAGACCAGAGCGAACTGATACTTCCAAGAGACACCGCTGAATCAGCTCCTAAACCGTAAAACAAGGAGTCATTGTATACCTTCCGAAAATATACCTCCTTCACAGCACCACCATCCAGAACCAGCAATACTTTATGG
Source organism: Fidelibacterota bacterium (assembly GCA_016845065.1). GTDB lineage: Bacteria > Fidelibacterota > UBA8477 > UBA8477 > JABMPR01 > JABMPR01. The sequence goes on from JAERTG010000142.1 coordinate 65,612, forward strand.
TTCGGCAATAACCTAAAAGCGTCCCATTTCTCCTGCACAACAGCTTCCTTGGGAGTTTGAACTACTTCTTTGGGGTATAAGACTTCACCTTCTGCATCCAGAATTTGATGGATCACGCGTATGGGTAAATTGTTAATATTCTTTTTCGAGTTTTCGCAAAACTGCACAAAGTCGGCATTCGAGGAGAGAAATTCGCCTGTGAGTGTGTCCCCATTCACTAGGATAAGTTGATCGGATGCTATTGATTCGAGTACGGCTGCAGGCTCGGATAATTTGTTTGTGGATAGTTGCTCAGTCTCCTCATCCTCGAATACAGCAACCTCACTTTTGATAGGTCGAGTTCCATAAAACAAGGTTCCTCCCTCTGACGAAAGATATTGAACGACCTTAAGTGGTAACCTTTGTGATCCTGCAAAGTCGTTAGCATTGAAAACAACATGAGTTTGAGTGAGCTCAATACATGTCCCAAAATAAACCATGTTATTCTTTGTCCATAGCGTGTCAGTAGCTAACACAGATCCGAATAAGAGTACAATAATCATGATAACTCGCATGTGTATCCCCTTTCACTCCGGTGTATCCTACTGAGAACTGACCTAAGCCCTACCTTATTCTTCAATTCAAAAAATATAGCTTAACATAAAAACAAGTGTTGAGCCCTTGTCTTCTGTAACCTCATCGTGTCCATAGCTGGCATTAATTTGGTTTTTGTAATCGCTTGCATCCCTGGTACTTGACCAGAAATCAAAACCGAAGTTGTTTAGTCGATATCCCGCCCCTATCAGAGAAAGACTACCTGAGAGGAGACTGGTGCGGCATGATTTGGTGAACTGCTCCTTATAGCGCCCTCTACCAACATAGAATTTCAGCCCAGGGGTTGTAAAGTTTATTCCGGCCAATACTTGATATTCACTGCCTTCACAATCACATTCTGATCCTGAGGCATAGCCCAGTGAATACCATCCAGATCTGAAGGCTAGATATCGCATCACTGGAATGGTCACAAATAATGAAGTTCCGGACCACTCATCCCCAGCCCCTGGATAGCCTAAGAATAAAAGGCTTCCTCCAACGCGGACCTCACTGAACAAGTATCTTTGCGTGAGTTCTATAGGTGAGGGTTTGTATTCAGAATAGTAGCTGTTGTATTCTCTTCTGGATAACTGATGGACAGCATATGGATAAGCAACACGTCCATCCCCAAGTTCTAGCTTCTCAATCATTATTGTGGGAAATCTGGTATACAAAGATTCCCCCTTCATAATCACTGTGACTTCGTCATTTGTTATGCCTATGAGATTACCTTCATAGACGGGACCTGATTCAATAAAAACAAATACTTGAGACAATACTGCTATTGGAAGTAGTATGGAGAAGCAAAAGAGCCAAACAGGCATTAGAGAATTCTTGAGCTTGCTCATTATCGTTTCTTCCCTATGCCGATTTCATACCGGGCATAGATGAGAAAACGAACTAAATAAGCGACATCATCTACATAGGTAGATATTCCCTCCGATCTTGGTCCTACTACGCCACGCACACCAATGCAGTAACGGTTTGGCGAGTTTTCCTCATTAAAACAGTAGCCCCCGCCAAAACCCAAACTTAGTCCCTGTCCGCTGGAGCTTTGTCCCCGGGCAAGGACTGAATGTGGACCCCATGGCCAATCCTCAGTTTTTATAAATTCACTATGCAAAGCCTCTTCGTATCGATATCCAATTCCGGCTTCCGCAAAGGGAATCCAACTCTCTAATTCTAGAAGATTCTTCTGGACGCCAGCATATATGTCCCACGTTTTTTCAAAGTTTTTTAAATATTCATCTCCTTCCTCATAGCTACTGAACTGGACATCGAAGGATGTATAGGAAATGGTGGTATACCACCTGGTTGGACTGATGAAGCCAATATGTTCCATGGCTTGACTACTATTCAGATGAATGTTGAATTGCAAACCATGCTCACGGAATTCAGCATCACCATCTTCACGTGGTGAAAGTGTTGAAACTAGCGGTAATTGTAGTTCCATGGCTTTCCCCGTCATGAAACCCGTACCGATGCCAATGTAGAATGGTGGGCTGAAGGAATCATAAGGGGAAACAGCATAAAGAGAAGAAATCGGTAACAGTGACCAGGGAATCAGGAACATAACCAGGCATTGTTGAATTCGTGGGTGTAAGCGAAAGAACTGCAAAAGTCCAAACAAGAATCCACCTCCTCAATTGAATTGCAGTGACAATATTGGGATTAAAAATGAACGTTCACCTGGTTTTGCAAATAAATTCATTCCCATCAGCGAGGGAAAGTGGATTTGTGTATTCAAACCGCCTACAGCTCGAATCGATGTAGTACCTCCCCTGTTTTCTGAATTTAAACTTCGATTAAATGAAATAACGCTGGAACCGACCATAAGAATGCTTGCAGGAGCCCAGTATGCCAGATTATCAGGATCGGACATTGGTAGACTTTCAGAATCTACTTTCCAATCGTACATATTCATCATTCCATAGAATGTGAAAGCTGCGAAAGCTGTCCCCATGAATGTTTGTGCAAATGACCCTCCACTATTTCTGATACTACCAAGATAGTAGACAGGGTAAGAAGTCATTGCACTCGAGACCCCCAACCACAGTGTTGCAGGACCTGTACCCAGCTCAGGTACCATATACATGAATAAGCCGCTAATTGCGAATCCAGCCGCACCACCAATTAGTTCCAGCCAAAGACGTTGAGGACTAACAGTCGTTTTTGTGGTTCTGTTGGGTTTACGGAGATACCCTACAATATTATCTATATCCTTCTGGGTTCGGGTGGTTTTCTCAGCAATTATCAGAGTTGCACCTGGATGAGTTTCACAGAGGACATATGATTCAAAATCACTTCCAGGAAGTTGAACGAAGAATGCATACTTATAGCCTGGATAGGCAGGAAAGAGCTGATATTGATTATTTTCGGACTCATCGATGACGATTCCAACTTCATCTGAAATAGCAAGCAATTTTCCGGAGTCAATGAAATCAAGGATTTTTAGGATTGCCAGTGAGTCGACGTCGCTTGATGCCACTGAGGGGTGACCAGAAACATCAGGAATTGCGAAACTGCACAGCCATATGATACTGGTAAAAAGCAGTATCCTGTCCAATCGAATTTCTGGTCTCATGTCACACCCCCTGGTGTAAGGTCTACGCTATAAAAGAATGTTCCTTTTCGTTTAATCCTGGCAACATTTCAATGAATCACACATGATGAATTTATTTTAGATATACCATTTTAATGCTTTTGCTATAGACCCCAGCTTCTAGTCGACATAGATAAACCCCAGTACCCACTAACTCGCCAAACATGTTGCTGCCATTCCATTCATAATTAACCCACCCGGCTGGCCGATTATTTTCCGAATATCTCATGACAACTCTTCCCTGCAGGTCGTAGATAGTCATCCGGATATCAGAGGTCTTGGGTAATCCAAAGCGGATGATAGTCGTAGGATTGAAAGGGTTAGGATAGTTTTGCTCAAGTGTGAATTCGTCAGGTAAGATTTCATGGCTATCCACACCCACATAAGTTGTTACCTGCGTCGTGTGAGAAAACTCAGATGTGTTTCCTTCAGTATCCGTTGCCGTGGCAACGATATAATCACCCATTTCGAGGTCAAAATTAGCAACTGGACCTAACACAATGGTCTTTAACCCCAATTCATGGTTATCACCCGTGTAATAGTTTGAATACAGAAATCTCTGACCCTCCCCATCTTCATCAGATTGAAAAAACTCCACTTTTATCGGGTACTCTGAATTTTCAAGATCAGAGTCAACCAGGTATTGGATTTTCAGGTCGCCACCATCATCGACACCCACATTGAGTGATTCAGGGAAGTTTTGCAGATGATTGGGACCTTCATCTCCATCACCAGGATCATTCTCAGTCACACCGTCTGTATACGGAAAACTGCTGGACTGAGAGAGGTCAATGCCAGCTTCACCATTGCTATAGAAGGAGTTTGCTGATACGGAATTGCTCACCTCTGATGAAGTCAAATTAATACAAACACCAGCATAGATATTATGGGCTATATAATTACCAGCTCCCGGTTCATCGAGACCAATTACATTGTTGGTCGCAGCTCCAAAGAGTGCAATACCCGAGATGAGGTTTCCAAGTGCAACTGACCTGCTTGGGTCGGAACCAATTATATTTCCCAACACCTGATTTCCAGTTGAGCCACCAGTACCTCCGATGCTGATGCCGCCCCTTTCATTGCATGAGATCACGTTTCCACTTCCTGGAGCGGTTCCACCTATGATGTTATGAGATGCCTCAGCTGTAATGCGAATACCCGCGTTTCCATTCCCCAGCGGGCTTGCACCAGAAACATCCACACCGATGTAGTTTCCCAATATCTGATTGTCTTGAGTTCCAAGATTCCAGAGGGCTATTCCAAAGCGTGTATTTCCGGATACAATGTTTCTGTCCTCTTCCGTTTCACCTCCGATAAGGTTGTTGTGGGAACCGGAGCCAATAACTAACCCATCTCCATCGAAACCATTTCCTATAGCTATAGTCCCGGAGTAATCAGTGCCTATTAAGGTACCCTTGATCTGGTTTTCGTAAGCTCCATAGAGCCATATCCCCCTCATTCCATTCCCGGAAACGAGGTTTCCATCCCCAATAATATTATGATGGGTTTCTTCGCCGACATAGATCCCCTCATTATGGTTTGGCAGAGCAAGTGTTCCACTAACATCTGTTCCTATCTTATTGTTCGCCAGGTAACTATGATGGCAATCAAAACCTTCATCGATAAGGGAGTACATTCCGACGCCTGAACCTGTATTGCCTGAAATAAGATTTGCAACGACTCGGTTGTAAGGGCCCATTATTTCAATGCCAGTGTTATTGGAATGGCTTGTCGTACCGCCAATATCAGTTCCTATATAACTATAAATGATCGAATGACCACTGCCCTCCAGTAGGACGCCGGTCCCGTTAAATCCGGAAACATTCACACCAATCATCCGCGAAAAAGCGGCTGTCTGCCTGAACACGATGCCATTGGATTCCCCTGAATTCATACCTTGAATCGCCACGGCGGGACCATTATTCCAATCTGGCTCGGATCGTCCATTTATATCAGCTGGATCTTCAACAGCGGGCAATTCGGTGAGAGGTTGGATATAATGGGGTGGGTCCCCAGGGATATCAAAAAAAATGATATTGTAACCTGGATATGCATTTGCTTCTTCTATAGCCGCTCTAAGCGTACAATCCCCTGAACCATCATCACAGATTCCGTCGCCAGGATCCATATCACTTTCATCACCAGTTGAATTCACAGTGAAATTCGGGGTATTCAGTTCAGTATCCAGGAGATATAGTCCACCCCCACCGTCTGCTACTGCCATGGTCCCATTCTCAAGGGAAAAACCCCTTGCAAATCCACCTGTATTAAAATAGCCAACTTCCTGCGGGTTCGTGGGGTCACCAAAGTCCAAAACACGCACTCCTTCCCAGGAATCAAGGGCATACACGTAACGACCAAAGGCTTGAACATCCTCTAATCGATTAAAACTGCTGAAAGTCCCTGCACCGACCGGGATTTGTGGATTTGATACATCAACAGCGTGAATCTCATTCCCGCCTCGATCAGCCAGGAAGGCATATTTTCCAGTAACCGCAACAGACCAACAGTATGGGGCATCGTAAAAACTGCTTGTATGCTGTGGATTTACTGGATCCCTGATATCTATGATATGCATGCCTCCACCACGGTTGGCCAGGAAGGCAAAACCACCATTTATGGCTATCTCATATGCACTTGATGGTAAATCATCCAAAACTCCCAGTAGTTGAATATTATTGGGATCGCCCACATCCAGAATCTGCAGATCTGGCCATCCAGTGATATACAAGTAGTGACGATAAGCCGTAACTCCAGTTACAAATCCCTCCTCCCAGGTATTCAGGATCTGCATGTTAGTGGGGTCAGAAATATCTATGATCTGCAAGTTCCCATCGTTTGTTGCGAACAAGCGATCGCCTCGAATCGAGAGTTTGTTCGGTGCCTCCAATTCAATCTGCCCAACTTGTGCAAGACTATCATTCCCAAGTCTCTGAAAGGCACGAATACCGTAGCTTCGATACGAAGCGTACACATAGTCTCCTGAAAATGCAGCATCCAGACTATATCCACCCATGGGGTTCTCGTAAAGAAGTATTGGGTTCAGAGGATCGCTCATATCAAAGGACTTAACACCCCAACTGGAAGCTGCGACATACATGCTATCTCCCTGAAAGTGAATAGCATCTGCATAATCCATCTCGATCATCCCTACAGAATCCGGTGTTGTGATATCAGAGATGTCCAGGATTTGTATACCTGACCATCGCTCAGCAACATAGGCGAGAGAATCGCGAATCTCAATCCAGGTAGCGTCATCTGGAGTCTGGAAGTAACCAAGTTCGGCAGGACTGGTGGGATCAGCGATATTCACCAGGCGTATACCATCACCCCACTTTGGTAGATATGCTATGGTATCTACCACATGCACAGACCAGGCTCCATTCTCTGCTGGTGAATATCCCAGCTGCAGAGGAGCTGTTGGGTCGCTTATATCAAGGATGTAGAGTCCTGATTGTGTTGCTGAATAAGCAATGGTGTCAATTACCTGAGTGTACTCAAAAATTGCCGCTTCGACTGGAGTAAAGGTACTTGCATGTGTAGGTAGTAATGGATTAGAAATGTCAATAATGCGTAATCCCTCATCACCATTTCCCAGGTAAGCATAATCCCCATCCAGAGAGAGATCAAAACACTGTCCTGGAAAATCAATCTGTGCCACTTGCTGAGGTGCTACAGGATCTGTAATGTCAATGACCTTAAAGCCATCACTCCAATTGGCGATATAGGCATAATTTCCAGATACAGCAATACTGCTGACGATACTTTCAAATACTACTTCCCCTTGAGGAACCAGGGTATGGATATCCATCACTTCAAAGACGGTACCGTTTGCAGCGTAGGCATATTCTCCCTGGGCAACTACAAAGGGACAATACCCATATGGGCTTCGACCAAGTAAATCGACACCATCAGCATCATAGTCAGCAAAACCAATACTCATCAGAAGGATGAGTGAAATGCTTACATAGACAATACTCTTTGAAATTTGTTTGGTAGTGGAAAACATGAAACCCCCTCTTGTTAATTTTGAATCAGCTTTCCATAACAGAAGGAATGAATACTAGATGTGGGTCAATTTGGAATGTCCAAAATCTAATTCATCTAGTGTCAATCGACAAATACTTCTGATATGCAACAATAATTTATGATTTAGGTTTATTACTGTCTATCACATAAGGAACATATCCTTGCACATATGGAACATTTGAGCTGTTTTGAGGATAATTGGGCGTTTTAAAACTGATAGAAAGTCTAGCAACTTTAAAATAATTGTGATCGCATTGCAAAAGATCCAAAATAGAATCAGAAGACATTTCGAGTTCTATATACCAACTTTTTGTGTTCTGAACACTTTTCTCAGTCGAGATCGGTGGCATTTTGTAAATAATCGAATGGAACGCTATTCTGCTGGAAAGACATTAGTCCTAGCTCAATTTCTATACACTATTTCCAAACATGCCGAATATATTTCACCTTACAAAAGGGATGAAAGGACACTCAAATGCGATCGTTCAATCCTACCTCCGGTGAATTGATAAAGGAGTACTCCGACCACACTAGCGAGGAGGCTGCCACAATCATCAATCAAACTCAGGATTCATGGCATAACTGGAAGCTAACTGGATATCAGGAACGGTCTGAGCTCATGTTCACAGCGGCTTCCCTCCTGCGAAAGGATAAAGAAACTTTAGCACATCTCATGACGCAGGAAATGGGGAAAGTTATTCACGAAGCACATGCTGAAATTGAAAAGTGTGCCTGGGTTTGTGATTATTATGCAGAAAATGCTGAGTCGTTTCTGGCAGATGAACGAGTAGAGACCAATGCCTCTAACAGCTTTGTAAGCTATACACCCATTGGGATTGTCCTGGCAGTTATGCCCTGGAATTTCCCTTTCTGGCAGGTCTTTCGTTTTGCTGCACCAGCATTAATGGCAGGCAATGCTGCAGTTCTGAAACATGCCTCAAATGTCCCCGGTTGTGCACTGGCTATCGAAGAGATATTCAACAAAGCCGGATTCCCCGCAGATCTGTTTAGAACCTTGATGATATCATCTAATCAGGTGGAATCAGTCATAGAGAATCCCCACATTCGGGCTGTAACCCTGACAGGGAGCGAAGCTGCCGGGATGCAGGTAGCCTCAATTGCTGGTAGATCTTTGAAGAAAACTGTCTTGGAACTGGGTGGTTCAGATCCATACATCGTCCTGGCGGATGCCAATATAGAGAAATGTGTGGAAACGGCCGTCAATGCCAGAATGATCAACAATGGCCAGAGCTGTATTGCTGCCAAGCGATTTATTGTGGTTGAATCCCTGCTGAGCAAGTTCGAAGCCGAAAAAGTTAAAATCATGTCTACCCTCAGACCTGGTGACCCCCTCCTGCCTGGCATATCTGTGGGACCCTTAGCCCGCGGAGATCTTCGTGATGAACTCACTTCTCAGGTCAAGACCAGTCTGGATGCTGGTGCCAGACTCCTGCTGGGTGGAAAATCAATACCTGGTCCTGGTTTTTTTTACGAGCCTACAATAGTCAGCGATGTAAGACCAGGAATGAGGCTGTATCACGAGGAAACATTTGGTCCCGTTTCAGCAATCATCCCAGTGAAAAATGAGAGTGAGGCCATCAAGGTAGCCAATGATTCTGAGTTCGGTCTAGGAGGATCACTCTGGACCGATGACCTGGCTCGAGGTGAAATACTGGCCCGGCAGGTTGAGAGTGGCGCTGTATTTGTAAATGGGATGACAGTTTCTGATCCACGACTTCCTTTTGGGGGTGTAAAACGATCCGGGTATGGTAGAGAGCTATCACATTTTGGTATCCGGGAGTTTACTAATATCAAATCGATAGTGATTGCATAGTGTGATATTCATTGATTAATCCATATCCCTTAATACGCTGATTATCATTGGGTTATAGGATATAGTTAATTTAACATCCGCTATTTATTCACCCTCAAAGACGGGATTTTCCAGTTCTGAAATCATAAGCTTGATGATTTATTGGATGCGATTCTACCCCCTGCGGTGAAGGGGGCAAATTCCACCCTTGTTTCAAACAATTTTACCCCTTAATTATAACTGTCATGCTGATTAAATCTGTTTAATTAGTATTATGTATTTTACATACTTGGAAAGGTAACTCAACTCCCAGAGTTCAATTGAACAAGCTTTTCCAATCCATGAGGAGGTTTTCATTTCTACCACTGATGTGACATCAGCATTGAGAGATTTCGGTGATTCAACTGAATACAAGCGCGACCTCGGACTCATCGAAGCTATTTCCATTGTTATTAGTCGAATAATAGGATCAGGAATATTTAGAACACCTGCCCCTATTATGGCACTGGTTGGTTGCACTTCGCTGTTTGGTCTGGTGTGGGTCCTTGGTGGTGTTGTTACCATCTTCGGAGCGGTTGTCTATGCAGAATTAGCTGCCATGATGCCTCGCTCAGGTGGACCATATGTTTACTTAAAGATGGCTTATCACCCGTTTTGGGCATTTCTTCGCGGCTGGGCTATGTTTTTTGTTTCAGAGACAGCCTCCATCGCCGCCGTGGCTCTCATCTTTGGTGAATACCTCAAAGCGCTCTGGATTATCGCCTTTGGGGAAGCATTTGGGCAGATCGCTCTCTATCTAATCGCCCTTACTACAATCTGGTTACTTACAATTGTGAACCTCTTCGGAGTTTCCCTTAGCGGGAAGATCCAAAATGTCTTTGGGGCTATCAAGGTTGTCGCTGTCGGTGGGATTATTGGTGCGAGTTTTACCAGTTGGTCAACTGGTTCATTTTCAAATTTTGTAAACCCCTTGATGCCTGAAGCCTTTAATGGGTCAACCTTTCTGGCAGTTGGCGCTGCTTTAAGATATGCTTTCTTTGCTTTCAGCGGGTGGGAAGGTGCAACTTATATTGCTGAAGAAGTAAAAAATCCACGACGCAATCTACCCCTCTCCCTTTTTATCGGAATTGCCGGTGTTATGGTTTTATACATGGGGGCAAACTCAGCATACTTATACCAGCTAACACCAGAGCAGATTGCTGACTCGAAGTGGGTGGCTACTGAAGCTATGAGGGTTGCTTTGGGTGCAACAGGTGGAATCCTCATTTCGGTGGCAGTCATGTTCAATACATTTGGAAACGTGAGCACCCAGATTTTATGTAAGGCACGTGCTTGGCAGGCTATGGCCCGGGATGGTATGTTCTTTAAAAAGTTTGCCGTCCTCAGCAAAAAGCATAAGACTCCTAACAACGCATTGATAGGTCAGGGACTCTGGGCAACCGTTCTCTTGACATTCGCTGTCACGGCAGCCAATTCTTACGAAACGATTATTGACTTTTTCTCAGCAACATCAACCGTCTTTAATCTCATGGTTTTTGCGGCTATCTTCGTGCTACGTAAAAAATACCCGGATGTCTCAAGACCTTATAAGGCCTGGTTATATCCCTGGAGTTTGATTATCGTATTCGTGATCTACGCTACATTTTTCGTGATTACGTTGATGACAACCCTGATACCATCGCTTATTGGTCTCGGATTAACTAGTCTGGGATCGATTTACTATTATTTTTATATCCATAAACCTGGAATTCAGGTGAAGTAGGATTAGCAAACAAAATTGAATATGAACTCAACACATATCCATCAACAGCTTGCGAAATTAATAAACGCGACTGAATCCCTCAGTGTCTTTGTGGATCAAGCTATTGACACAATGCTTCAAGGGAAGCAGCTCAGTAATTATTACCTCGCATTGCATGATATTGAGTCCCAGACTTTATCCCTGCCCTACACACATGGTAGAAGTGAGATTGAAAAGTCTTGCACCCTACACAGTGTGAATTCGCCTATTAAGAGAGTGATCCAGAGCCAGGAAGCTCTGGTGATAAAAACTGAGGACTACCTCAAACTGTGCGATGATGGATCTCGTATTTCTAACCCGCCCATGCTCTGGATTGGTCTCCCACTGGCGAAGGGTTCTGACGTGTTCGGAGTGCTTGTTTTTACTGCTTTTGATAAGTCCCAGTTGGGTGAATTGGAAGCGACTGAGTCGCTTTTGAAGCCATTTCCAGAACTTCTGTCTCCCTACCTTTTAACAAAAATAAGGTTGACGAATCTAGAAGAGAGTGAGCAGAGATTTCGAAGATTCGTGGAGACATCCATCGATATCACTTTCCAGGTGAATACGGATGGAATCCTGGATTATGTGAGTTCCAATATTGAGACTCGATTTGGTATCGACCCGAAAGCGCTCCTGGGTAGAAACATCACCACGCTCACGACAGAGAATCAGGGTCCACTCTTGAAGAAAGGGATGAAGACCATCTCTGAAGGTAAAACGATTAGAAATCTAACTGTCAATATCCAGAGAAGTGCTGGTGAAATTATCCCCATGGAAGTAAGTGCCAGACCCATAGTCGTTGGTGACAAAATTGTTGGTGCACAGGGTACAGTTCGTGATATCAGCGAGCGGAATCGGGCTCAGCAAGAGATTGAGCGATTGGCGTTTTTCCCTTTAGCTAACCCAATGCCCGTTGTCGAAGTTGACTTAAATGGTGTTCCCGGTTATATCAATCCCGCAGGAATCAAACTCCTTGAGAGGATGGATCTTGACATGTCTCAGGTTTCTCAAATTCTACCTAAGACTTTCAAAGCTGATATTACTGTTGCCCGTTCTGTTAAAGGTCAGATTCCATCAAGGGAAGTTTCCCTGGAAGGCATGCATCTACTTTGGTCAGCCTTCTTCCTCCAGAATCAGAACCTTTTGCACTACTACGCTACTGATATTACAAACTTAAAAAATACTGAAATGGAACTCATCTCTGCCAAGGAACAAGCATTGAAGAATGAAGAGGTGAAAACCCTCTTTCTCGCAAATATGAGCCATGAGATTAGAACCCCACTAAATTCAATTCTCGGTTTCACTGAACTCATTGAAGAAGAAGTCAAAGATAAGTTTGATGAACACCTCGAGGCCTATTTTGATACGATCTACATGAGTGGGAAACGGCTGTGGCAAACAGTCCATCACATTCTTGATATTTCCCAGATTGAGACTGGTACCTTTGAATTGAAAACTGAGAGTGTAGATCTTGGTAAGATTATTACCGATCTGGGTGCATCCTTCAACTCTGTTGCCAAGGCAAAAGATCTGGAACTCAAAATCAACGTTCCGGATATGGATCTGCATGTTATCTCCGATGAATATTGTGCCACTCAGGCCATATCAAACCTCATCGACAATGCCATAAAATACACGAATTCTGGTTATGTCAGTCTTGAAATCAACGTGGTTGGGGATAGCGTGAAGATCACCATTAAGGATACTGGGATTGGCATGTCAAGGGAATACCAGGACATGATTTTCGAGGTATTCTCACAAGAAAGTACTGGCTACACCAAGAATTTTCAGGGTATGGGTCTTGGATTGGCCCTTGCCCACAGGTATCTCAGCCTGATCAATGGCAAACTGCACCTTGAGAGTGAACAGGACAAAGGCAGTATGTTCACTATAATCTTCCCCGGTATGGATCCAGCAACGACTGAGGAAGTGATAGAGCCAGTCCTGGTAGAACCAGAGGTGAAATCGCTTGATGAAGCATCTGATACTCGAATAAACATTTTGGTGGTGGAAGATGACCCCAACTCCCAAAAATTAGCCAGTTTCACACTAAGCAAGGATTACGATCTCCACTTTGCTGAATCGGTTGCCGATTCAAAGAAAATGCTCGATGCACACGAGGTTCAAATGATACTTCTTGACCTTTCCCTACGAGGTGACGAAGATGGACTGGACCTGGCCAGATTCCTCCGTAATGAAGAAAAGTGGAACAAAATTCCCATCGTAGCACTCACAGCCCATGCTTTTACATCGGATCGGGATAGATGTATGGAAGCAGGTTGCAGTGACTTTATGACGAAGCCCTTCAGACTGGCTGAATTAAAAGAAACCATCCAACGTTTGATCTAGCTTGGCACAATATGTGAATCATCTCAGGGATATTATGAAGCCACGGGATGAGTTTACCTGATGAGAACCCTCCCGCTAATTAATGGAGCAGGGTCTACCTGAATCAACACAATGAAAACAAGCTGGAAACACACCCTACTGGTTCGCTATTTTGGGATAACAAAAATACCTCTCATTTTCTTTGTTAGACCCCGTGTCCTACAATTAGATCATTCCAAATGCATCATCAATATTCCCCTGCGTCGTCGGACGCGTAATCACCTAAGAAGTATGTATTTCGGGGTGTTGGCCGTAGGTGCTGACCTTGCTTGCGGATTATTGAGCAGGCATCAAATCGCCAGTGACGATCATAAAATCAGTCTTGTGTTTAAAGATATGCAGGGAGATTTCTTAAAAAGAGTGGATGCAAATGCCATTTTCACCTGTGAGGATGGTGAAAAAATTGAATCACTCATTCAAAAAGTCGTTGAAACAGGCGAGCGTCACCATCAACCCATACGTGTTCAGGTAACTGCGCCAGACAAATATGGGGATGAAGTCCTGGCGACTTTTACCCTCACACTCTCATTAAAGGTTAAGGATTAATTATTCAGAAGGACCGGCGAGGATTTCCTGAACCTGTGTTCCAGATGAGAGAACTTCAATCGCTTTGAGTACGACGCGGTCATGCGGTAGGGATGCAGCAATACGAGCGCCATTACCACCCAATACCCTGGCCATCTCTTTTTCAAGACCTGCAAGAATTTGGAATTTGATTTTACGAAATTCCTCATGGGCATAAACTTCTTCCAGAAGACTCATTGAATCAGCCAAATCCAGGATATTAGTGTAGATAGCACTCGTTGTGTCAATGACATCATCAAGATCACTTATCCAATGATTTAGACTCGTTTCAGGTAGTAATTCATTTCGGGACATCCAGGTGTAAAAGCTATCTACTTCAGAATCATCAAAATGAATTGGCAGGGTAAGACCTGGTCTTGAATCGCCATAATCCAGCGCATATTTAAAGAATAACCTACTACGCCACAGCGATCTTTCCAGATTACTTAAAGGAAAGTCTTCAGCAACAATATCTGGTTCAACACCGCCCCCTCCTTCAAATCTGCGGTTATTATCTGAACGAAATGACGTATCAGATGACATCAGTAAATCTTCATACATTACATCCTGGGCAATCTCACGTTTCTGGATAAGTCGTCCGCTAGGTAAGTAGTATTTCGCTGAGGTAAGTTTGAGTCTGGTTTCAGGTGACAGCCGAGTAACCGTTTGAACCAAACCTTTCCCAAAAGAAGGTTCCCCAATGACAACAGCTCTGTCATAGTCTTGAAGGATGCCGGCAAGTATCTCCGATGCTGATGCTGATCCACCATCTATGAGAATGGCTACCGGCAAATCATCTTTTACAATCGGAGGTCGTCGGGACAGGTATTTTTTGTTGGACTGCTTAATTCGACCCCGTGTCTCTAATAATACAGCCCCTTTTTCAACGAATAGATCCGCAGCCATGAGAGCAGCGCTAAGCAGTCCGCCTGGATTGCCCCTCACATCAATGATGAGAGCCTGAAGATCAACCCGATTCATTTTTCGTATGGACTTTTCTAGCTCCTCGGCAGAATACTTCGAAAAATTAGAAAGTTTTACATAGCCTGTTTTATCCCTCAATAGACCAGAATAACTAACATCCGGGACTTTTATCAATTCTCGAATCAGCTCGAAGCTTAAATACTCGTTCTCCCCTTCCCTCTTAATCAATAGAACTAAGGTAGTTCCCTTCTCCCCTCGTACCATACGGGCAGCTTCATTCAAATCCAGCTTTTTGGTCCAAACGGAGTCAATTTTCACAATACGATCGCCAGCCATTATCCCCTGGAGGTATGCCGGTGTCCCATCCATTGGTGATATAACGATGAGAGAATCGTTCATACGCCCCAAACGTATACCCACACCTCCATACTCACCTGTGGTGATGGCATCAAGGCGGTATGAGTTGTTATCATCTATATGCTGTGAATAAGGATCCAGCTCGCGCAACATTCCTGCAATAGCTGCATCTGACAGTTTTTCAGGATCGATTTCAGCTACATAACGATCTAGAATCGTTTGAAAGACCCGCTTCATCGATGTCTCCCCTTCGACCCGATCCGTATGAGCTTGAGTATATAGTGTAACTGCCCAGCCAGAAATCAGGAACAGGACCAAAGTGGGAAGTATAGTGGATCGAATTTTCAAGCTGTAGACCATAACAATTGATTAACACGTTCCATGACAGCCTGTTTGAGCACCTCTATTGTCTCTCGACCATCAAGTAACAGAAATCTGTAAGGCTCATCTTCTACAAGTTGGAGATAACCGTTTCGAGTGCGTTGTTTAAAATCTTCATTTTCCGCTTCCAGTCGATCTAGCTCCCGATTGTCCATTCTGTCCTCTGCAGTATCCAGCGGTGTGTCTACCAGGATAGTCAGATCAGGACTTAGATCCCCTATAGCAACCTCTGCAACCTTGCGAATACTCTCCAGTGACAAATCTCGACCATGCCCCTGATAGGCAATGGTACTATCAACAAAGCGGTCGAGGAGAACGATTTCGCCACGGTTCAATGCCGGCAGGACTTTTTCAGTGATAAGTTGATTTCTGCTGGAAAAATAAAGCAGCATTTCAGTAATGGGGCTCATTTCCTCATTCTCCCGGTCAAGAAGTATATCTCGGATCTTTTCAGAGATGGTGGTTCCGCCAGGTTCCCGATAAAGATGAACACCATAACCCCTGTCCAGAAGCTCATGATATAACATCTTGCACTGGGTAGATTTCCCAGAGCCATCAATTCCTTCAAAGCTTATGAGGAGGGGTTTAGCTGTTTTCATTTTTTGGTTTTCGCCAATTGGATAAGAATCCAGATATAATCGTAAAAACTTAACGCTGCCAGCAACCACGCTAAAAGTACGACAAACAGATAGGCTCGTTCACCTGGCCATGAGCCCAACAGGGTAAAGAGAAACATAATGCCCATTCTGTCCCACCTTAAAAAATATAGCCGGGGAAGATTAATCGCCGATAAATCATATTTCATCTGCAAGTTCGTGAGCAAATAGAGACCAGTAATTCCCACCAGCCCTGCAATACCTGTCCATAGATGCCCCTCGACCCACATATGCAAACTTAATGCTACCATGAGTGGGACTTCTTCCACAAAATGCTTGAAACGGCTGCTGGGTACCGAACGATCTACAAAAAGGTGAAGATTTAATTGATCCAGAAAAAGCCAGATTGCCAGGAAAATAGCTGTCCATAGATATAGGCCCAGGACTAATGCAAACATGCCGGATAGTCCAACGACATAGCGAACCTTTTTTAGAGTCCCGGCTTCAACATTTTCCTCTTGAACCTTTGCTATAGCGGCATTAAGGGCTTTCTTTAAAATATTCTGAATAAATCTGGGATAATTAAAATCATCTCGTGCATACTCAAAAACCTGATCTGTGGTCACGCTTTATTCCCTCCAATCATAATTACTACTTCACCTTTAATGCTACGCGTGTCCAAGTGTTCCCGTACCTCTGAGACAGAACCACGTATGAATTCTTCAAACTTTTTAGTTAATTCTCGACCAATCACAATCTGCCTGTCCCCCATATATTCACCAATATCCCTGAGGGTCCTGGCTACGCGGTGAGGGGATTCATAGATGATAATCGTCCTGGGATCATCAGCCAGCAACTTAAAACGGGTTTGGCGCCCCTTCTTTCGAGGTAAAAATCCTTCGAAAGTGAATCGATCAGAGGGAAGGCCAGCAGCAACCAGTGCCGCTAGCATGGCAGAGGCACCTGGAATGGGAATTACTTCAATTTGTGAGTGAACAGCTGCACGGACGAGGTAAAATCCGGGATCACTCACCAGGGGTGTACCAGCATCCGTGATGAGTGCAATATCATCCCCACTCTCAAGTTTCCTCAACAAACCCGGTGTTGCCTGCTCCTTGTTGTGGTCATGGTATGGCAACATAGGAGTGGATATCTCGTAATGTTTTAAAAGCACACCAGATTTGCGTGTGTCCTCAGCTGCAATTAGCTGGACCGATTTCAATGTATCAACTGCCCGAAAAGTAAAATCCCCAAGATTTCCGATGGGTGTAGAGACAATATATAGTTTACCAGAAGGCATCCGTGATTAAGCGGGACTTAAAAAAAGCCCCGCCTAGAGTCCAGTTTTACAGATCGAAGGAGATTCCCTGCGCTAATGGCAGGTCTTTACTCCAATTGATGGTGTTGGTCTGACGACGCATATAAGCTTTCCAGGCATCCGAACCAGATTCGCGACCACCACCAGTCTCCTTTTCACCACCAAAAGCACCACCAATCTCTGCTCCGGACGTACCAATATTGACATTGGCTATACCACAGTCAGATCCAATGTGTGAAAGGAACTGTTCAGCATGCTGCATATTCATAGTGAATATGGCTGATGATAGTCCTTGAGGTACACCATTGTGGAGCTCGATAGCTTCATCTATGGTTTTGAAAGGAATGATATAAAGAATTGGTGCAAATGTTTCCTTCTGAATGATATCCCAGTGATTCTCACCGATAACAATGGTGGGTTCCACAAAGAAGCCATCCTTGTCAGTGATTGCCTTACCACCCGTCAGGATCTTACCGCCGGCTTCATTCACTTCCTTAATCGCTTGTTCATAGTCCGCCACTGCAGCAGCATTCACCAAGGGTCCCATGAGTGTACCCTCTTCCAGAGGATCACCAATGCGAACTTGCTTGTAGGCTTTCACAAGACGTTCAACAAAGTTGTCCATGATGTTTTCCTGGATGATGATCCTACGTGTTGAGGTACAGCGCTGTCCGGCGGTACCGACTGCTCCAAATACAGTGGCTGGAATAGCCATATCCAGATTGGCTGTATCATCTATGACGATGGCATTGTTACCACCCAACTCAAGAATGGTGCTGCCAAATCGCTTGGCAACCACTTCACCGACGTGACGACCCATATAGGTAGAGCCTGTGAAGGAAACCAGTGGAATACGTTTATCGTTGATTAATCTTTCTCCGATGGTAGAACCACGGCCAATGACCAGGTTGAAGATACCCTTGTAACCATTTTCTTCCAGAACCTGGTTACAGATATTCTGAACGGCGACACTACATAGAGGTGCTGTTGAGGATGGTTTCCAGATGGTGATATCACCAGCAATTGCTGCCAGGAAGGAGTTCCAGGCCCAGACTGCAACTGGAAAATTGAAGGCAGATATTACGCCTACCATGCCCAATGGATGGTACTGATCATACATTCTGTGTTGAAAACGTTCGGAGTGTGTGGTAACTCCATAAAGCATGCGAGACTGACCAACTGCGAAATCTGCAATATCGATCATTTCCTGAACTTCTCCATCACCTTCCTGCTTGATTTTACCCATTTCAAGTGAAACCAAACTACCCAGGGCATCTTTCTTCTCGCGTAATGCAACACCCATTTTGCGTACGAGTTCACCGCGGACTGGGGCAGGAACCTGGCGCCATTCCTTGAAGGCTATTTCAGACTCAGCCACGACTTTTTCATAGTCTGCTTCCGTGCACTGGTAAACACTGGCAATAAGCTCTCCATTTGCTGGATTGATCGATTTGAGAATATCGTCACCTTCACGAGCAGACCAGTCTCCCGCACCTACACAGGCACCGGGGTTAAACTCTTCAATTCCTAGTTCCTTTAAAAAATCCATAATTACCTCTTTTTAGCCTCTTTAATTATCTATTAAACTTGTGATGTTTATTGACTGGGTATTCATACGCATCAGCTTCTCACTAACTCCTCTGTAAATTCGATGCCAAGCGTCTTCAATTCTGAGAGAACAGGCTCATAAATGATGGGGTCAACCGGAATTTGTACACCAGTCAGATTTATTTTCCCATCCAGAATAAGCTTTACTGCAATAGCTAGCGGCAAAGATACCGTCCGTGCCATAGAACTATTGCCATTGGGAATGCCATAATCAAATAAAGTCGAGGTGATTTCCTCACTATGATCTGAGAAGGTCGCTTTAAATCTGTGCTGAAGGGCTACCATATCTCGCTCCCCATCTGCATATGCCATCTTCTCGTTCATGCTTTCTGCAAGTAGATCAATGGCCGTTGTAGCTTGGAACTCAACAGGTTTTATGTCAAATAACCCCAACCATTCAAGGGCACTGACTGTATTATCATCCTCAGCTACTTCCAGTTTTGAAGCCACATCTGAGCGAAGGTTTGCCGAGTCCAAACCATTAAGATCTGCGAGTACTGAAGCAAAACTACTCACCCCCGCAGGAACAGATGTCTCTGACAACAGGTTCAGTGCTTTCAAAGCCAGAATCAACTTGTGCCACCCTGCGTAACGTAGAGTTCCTCGCATGAGGTGATCTATACCTTCCAATCCATAGATTTCTTCATAGCTGGTAGAATCTCTGTTGGGATAGGCTTCAAAATCCATCCCATCAATCTTCATGGGAGCTGTGGAGTGAAACAAATCCTTAGCACTGATTTGCTTCAGGGCACCACCATCAATGTATTGAGCAGGATTATTCCCTGCTAATAGGACCCCTTTTGGACTCCATGAGAACTTATACCCAAATGGATTTGTATTGGCCTCCGGTGCTGGTAATCCTCCACATACTGACACAAACTCCTCAACCTTGCCACCTCGCTTCTGAACAGAGTGAATAATCTGCATGGCCGACATATGGTCAATACCAGGATCGAGTCCGATCTCACAAAGAAACAGTAAGTTTTTTTCCCGCGCTTCTGCATCAAAAGATTTCATTTCCTCTGAAACATAAGATGCGTTAACCATATGTTTTTCCGCCTGCAGACAATGATTCGCAACAATTCCATGAAGTGTATAGGGAAGCAGTGAAACCACCAGGTCTGCTGATTTAATCAGGCGACCTAATAGATCTGAATTATTGACATCCAGGACTGCAGACTTCCCTCGGGGGTTATTGCATATGGCCTTGGCGGCATTATCCTCGATAATATCTGCTACCGTGAGCGTGAAATCAGTGTTCTTAAATAAATAATCGATAATTGGCTGAGAGACAAGGCCAGCTCCCAGAATGAGTACGTGTTTGTTCATTGATTCAATCAGACCTTCAAATATTTGTGCAACATTTCGAAATCAGGTGTCAATTTCCCAGCATGTGCTATAACAGCTCTCTTCACCTCAGCTGGTAGGTTTAGGCTTTCAAAGGGCTTGGAGTAGTCACAAGCGCCCATGGCATACACAAAAGGTATGAGGGCTTCGCCAAAAGCTTCAGAGGCTTCACGGGGCAATTCTGTGGGTAGATTGTCAACTGCCATGACGAGGGGCCCATCACCTTCAAAACCCATAATTTTCTCACCTGTCTTTATGTCATGGATATAAACCGGATCAGGACTCAAGGTTGCCCCTGTGTTGAACTGAATTGCTCCATCAATATCACAGGTGATATCACCAACCACCATGAGTGTCTTTTCTGACTCATAATGAGTCTTGATGTCCTCGAGTGTTACAAGTCTGGGATAAGGAGTGTCCCAGTAAATACAATTCACCAGCATGTGCATTTTATTGAGGTATGGCTGAAACTTTGCCTGATACTTTTCGGGATGATCAAAATAGTCCTGTAGGTCAAATTCAGCGTTGGAGTCTGTAGGTTCAAACATGTCCTGTTCTTTGAACACGACTTTGATAAGTTGACCATGGAATGCATCCAGATCAGCGGCTAACAGTTCTTCAGCACTCATTTCATGTATGGGAAGATTGGCCAGGATCTCCTGGGCCCCCCCTGCAACATTGCCATATCCAGTCACACCGATAACGATGGCAGGCTTGTCAGCCATCCAGCGACTTATTTCTGATCCCAAAATTTGCAGAGAAAGATTGATCTCTTCAAGGTTTGCGTAATCCTGTGCCTGCTTAATCCTTAAAAAAGGACTTTCCGTACCCAATGCCTTGAGACGTTGTCCATAGGACCACAGGGTATTCACCATTCCTGCAAGACCTGCATGACGACCGAAGAACACTAAGCGACGGTTGTTTTCATCCCGGATTAGTTCATAGTCCAGCAATGTTGCCCCTGTATCCAGAATATGCTGAAGCATAGGCATGTTGTAGTCCTGACCTTTAATAGTATGGGAAAAGTAAAGGTATGCCTGATTGCCACGAATATCTTTTACATCTATTTCCTTGACGGCCATGACTAGATTTGCATCTTCCAGATCCTGGGTCATGCGGATATCTGATGAACGAAATTCATCATCAAGAAAAACCCTCTGTGCTGAAGGCATCACAGAGATTGTGAGATCTTCGTTTTCCTTCTGCAATTGTGTGATTTGAGCGGGTGTCAATGGTATCCGACCTTCCCCCGGTTTATGCTCTGCTATGATTCCAATTTTAACAGCCATCAGTGCGAATTCCCTATCTTTGAAAGTCCAATTAAAATGAAGCCATGCAATATAGTTTAGGGTAGTTCTGACTCAAGGTTTATGCTGTAAAAAAGTGCCAGAATGGACAAGATTTTGGGATGGATTTTTACCGTATTAGTTAGTGATAATTTACCAATTAAGTAATACTTCTAACTCAATATTTATCACATATATATGTGTACTGAGGTTAATTGTATAGATCTATTGAATCCAACCAATGAGACTTTCACTCAGTCTAGAAGATTGAGTCAGATTAATTTCTGTCTTTAAATTCAAATCTGTGACGAAGATATCAAACTGTGGGCTCCCCTCGGGAACTGGGCGAATCGTAGCTAGAAATCGCGATTCTCTGGTTAAGGCACCCTGTCTTGATTTATTCCGATATATTTCAGTGGTCTTTCTAGTTTCTGGATTGTACAGGGCGTAAATCCGATTTCCATTTTGATCCTTGTCCCTAAAGGAAAATAGTATCTCCCCCATCCTTGTCCATTGCTCCAGATAGACGTATTGATCCACAAAATGCATCTCAGTATTTCCAGATTCAATCTCAGTTAAAACAGATTTGATAGGTTCTGTGGTTTCGCCCATTTCATCAGTTTGGGGGATATATCTATAAATCAGCTTATCCCCATCAGGATGCATGAGGGGCCAGATATGGGTGGATACACCCATATTGTTACTGAATTGTTTAATCTCTTCACTACTTATTAGATAAATAAACGAGGTCCCATCATGTGATAATGAGACCTGCTCAGGCATTGACATGTACACTGATTGATCATCCTTAAATACAGGCCAGGCCCCTCCCCGTACTGTCATGAGCTCGAGATCGTTTGCCTGCCATCTATTCTTGATCTTTTGGATGGGTCCCAGAATGTGAATTGTCTTTTGATTACGACCATTATCCACCACAAAGGTGATATACTTCCCATTTCCACTCACCGAGGGCGTAAGGATGATGACATTTGCAGATGCACAGGAAAAAATGATGTTCTCACCTGAAGCATCTTTGACAAAAATTGCATCACGACCATTTGATTCTTTGATGAAGGCGATGGCCCCCATTTCAGTGGTCATACTTTCGGCGCTTAAGGGCGTTGGATTCAACATAACAAAACTCAAAACCAGGAATAGTGAGGTGAGCGTATGTTTATAGAGCGATCTAAGAATGGGGCTGAATATGATCATCGGAACTGATTTCCTTATATAGTTTTCAAATTATCATTACCTGAAAGTAATGCTGAGTTTATTGGCGCTGCTTACGTTTGTTAATATTAATGTTCACCCATTCATCCGTCATTTTCTCCAACAATTCCTGGTTTGAATTTGGATTCGGATAATTCCCGCTAACTATTCGCTGCCTACATGCTTCAAAGAGAATCACAGCTGTCGCTACCGATACATTCAGGCTCTCTACCATTCCAAACATGGGAATGATAATGTTCCCTTCAGCATGTTTTGTCATTTCTGAGGATACACCACGATTTTCATTCCCCAGTACCACTGCTGAAGGTTCTGTCCAATCAATATCATGGATGGAAACTGCATCTGCAGTGAGATGCGTAGTATATATCTTGAAGCCCCGCTGTTTTAAATCTGCAGCCAACTGTTTCGGATCACGATACTTCCTTTGTTTGACCCATTTACCACCACCAGTGGTCACTTTTGGATGTAGATCCGGAAACCGTTCCTTTGTATAGAGAAGTTGTACTTCATCTATGCCCACTGCATCTGCTGAACGGAATATGGCCCCAACATTGTGGGGATCATGAATATTTTCCAGGATGACAGTGAGATCAAACTGTCGATTACTGATAACCTGTTTAATCGTGTCCAACCGCTTGGCAGTAACGGTACCTACAATCTCACCTGGAGGTAAGTTTGACTTCAATATGAACTTCTCAGAATTTTACTGCGGTTCCATAGGCCATGACTTCAGCAGTACCCTGCATTATCATGGCGGTTGAAAAACGTACTCCAACTACGGCATCAGCCCCCATTTCGTTTGCTTTTGCAAGCATGCGCTCGATGGCTTGATTTCGTGCGTGGGCCATCATTTCTGTATACTCCGGAACCTCACCACCAACCAGGGTTCTCAATCCAGCTACAATATCTCTACCGATATTTCGAGCTCTGATGGTACTTCCTGTCGCGACACCAAGATTTTTGGATATTGTTTTACCTGCTACCCTCTCTGTTGTATACCACTCTACCATTTCTCTCTCCTGAATTTTTCCGATTTTCGCATCTCAACGCGTTGAATAATCACATAGACCAGGGCTGCAATAATTGCGATTATAAAACCAGTTACCAGCACCTGTTCAAAAGCTGAGACTGACTCTCCACGCCAAACATCCCAGGCAATACTGTGTAGACCAATACTCGCTAAAATCATCATTCCTGCTACAAATATACGTGAGAAGAGATTGGAATCTCTTCTTTCAGGTGGGCTATTCTTCGTCTGGTTCACCGAGGGCCTTTAACAGTTTTAGTGTATAGATTCCAGAATCGTGGCGATCTGCCCATGTAAATTGAATAGCGTAGTGTCCAACCCAGCGGAAGGATTGCATTTCATAGGTGCTGGCAGTCTTCAACATGGGTAAGCCAAAAGTCTTATTTCCAAAGAGATCACTTTCACCAGAACAATTCGCACAGGGACAAGCGTCTCGGAGTTTATGATAATCTATTAAAGCTTCATCACCATCATCCCAGCGAATGGCTATGCCCACGGGAAGTTGGATGATTTCTTGTATTTTCATGTTCATGGATCCTTTCGGCGCAAATATAAGCTTATCAAGCTCTACAGAAATAATTATAACGAATAGTCCTGCAGGATGTTCTCAATAACCTGAGACTTTCAATTACAACTTCACACCATATTAGTACAAAAAAAGCCCCGGATAGTTCCGAGGCTTTAGCTTCAGGATCGTCATAGTTTAATCTGAGTGCTCACTGATATAAGCGGCTTCTCTTTTACCCTCTTCTTCATCAACAAACTTGAAAAGAATAGCACCGATTACAAAAAGTAAAACTACAGATCCAATGCCCCATCTTGAAGCGATTTGACCAATGGCCATCTGTTGTTCCGGAGTGCTTGCCAGAGGTCCCAAAGTACCTTTTATGGTCAAACCTACTACACCAATGAGGAGTGGACCCAGTATTGCAGCAAATTTACCTAACATATTATAGAATCCGTAAAACTCGCCCTCCTGACCCTTGGGGATCAGTCTTGAGTAATATGAACGACTCAAGGCCTGGATACCACCCTGTACCATTCCAATGGCAACAGCTAAGGCATAGAACTCAATTGCTTTTGTCATGAGGACACCATAAAAGGTGATGATGATGTAAGCGAAAATAGCAAGATAGATGGATCTTCTCACCCCCCACTTCTCTCCTAGCCTCCCAAAGATGATTGCTGCTGGAAAACCAACAAATTGTGTGATCAGCAAGGCCTTAATGAGATCTGTGGACTCGAAGCCAATGGACATACCGTAATCGACAGCCATGCGAATAATGGTGTCAACCCCATCGATGTAGAACCAATAAGCCAGTAAAAATATGGAAACAGTTTGCAGATGTCTGATTTTCTTCCAGGTATCCAGATACTGTTTAAATCCGGCTTTGATTACCTCGATGGAACCCATTGTGTTTTCGGGTTTTTTCTCTTCTACCCAAAAAATAGTAAAAAGGGTAAAAAGACCCCACCAGAGTGCCACAGAGATGAAAGATATCCGAACTGCCTGGGCTGCACCGGACAAACCAAAAGTTTCAGGAGAAAGTGTCATGGCAACGTTCACGGCAAAGAGGACTCCTCCACCGAGATAACCCATTCCAAATCCGAGGCCCGAGACACGATCTATGTTCTTTTCAGTAGTTACACTTGGTAGCAGAGCATCATAAAAAATATTCGCGCCAGAGAAGCCGATAATTCCCATGACATAGACAAAAATTGCCATGGCCCAGTCACCTTGTTCAACGAGGAAGAGACCGGCAGTCATCAAGGCACCCAGGTAAGCAAAAAAGATCAGGAATTGTTTCTTAGCTGAACCTTTATCAGCAATAGCACCCAGGATTGGTGCCATCAAAGCCACGATTAGACTTGCTATAGAATTAGCCAGACCCAGCTGTGCAGTACTCACATTCACATCTGCTCCAGCACTCCAATAATCCTTAAAAAATATGGGGAAGAATCCAGCCATGACCGTCGTTGCAAATGCAGAATTTGCCCAGTCATACATAGCCCAGCCCCATATACCTTTTTTGGCTTTATCCATGAGTTATCCTCCTGTGCACAATCATAGCTTTAGCTGTCATTGTGTTCGGTTTGATTATTTCGATTGAGATATTAATACTGCGGAATCAATATAGGCAGTCACTCAAATATGCGAAGAGAATTCTTCCCCTTAGGGCTCTACTCCCATAGGATTTAGAGTGTCAGAACTGTATTGTTCCTATGTCTCACTATCAGAATTGTACACTATTTCGTATTTAATCCCCTCTGGATCTTTGAAAAAGAGCGCATAATATCCCGGTGGTGTAAATTCTGGATAGACTCGAGGTGGACTGATGATATTTGCTCCTATGGATTCCAACTCCAGGTATAATCTATCTACCTCGCTTCTTGACTCAACTTTAAAGGCGAGATGGTGAAGTGCACCAGGTTTTCTGCGATTTATTTTCTCATGGGCAAAAACTTTAAGGGGTGATGTGATTGTAAATCCCAATTTTGGATGTTCATAGGTGACGACATCCTTCTCGTGCTCCTCAAGTAATGCACGGCTTTTCAGATTCAAATCATATCCAAGCAGAGCCAGAAATTGATCATAGAACTGAACCGCAGTTTCAACATCTCTTACTGTTATTTCAATATGATCGACCAGGGGTTCCATGTAAGTAATTTATTTATTCAATAGTTATTATGGAGCACCAACTACCAGACTAGACCGTAATTTTCGAAATCGTGTATTTCCACATCCAGGCAAATCCAGCTAGAGCGATGGCAAACAGACCTATACCTATCCCCCAGTTCCCAAATACCATATGACCAATAGCGAAGGTCAGGCCCCATATCATGGCAACACCGGCAATCCAGTTCCCCAGAAAACCTTTGGATACTGGCTGCAGCGTGTGGTTGATCTTTGATTGTATGGGTGACCACCAGCCACCGGGTTGCACCCGCTGGTAAAAATTCACCAGGGTATCTTCACTTTCAGGCTGGGTTAGGAATGTCACGGTTAACCATGAAACAATGGATACAGGAACAATGATTAATAGTTTTAAGTGAAATTTCATGGTGATTCCAAAGAAAACAGGGTCGGGACCAAACAGTTCATACTCCAAGCCAGTTCCAATAGTTTGGAAATAGGCAACAACTTCGAAAATGATTGCAAGTAGTAATGAGGTAGATAGAGCTGCAATCTCTGTCCAGGCATTGATACGCCACCAGAACCAGCGCAGGATGATGACCAGCCCTATCCCTGCTCCCATGGCAGCCATGAATTTCCAGGCTTTCTCGATACTTTGCATCTGCATGGCTATGTAGGCGGCCACAACCATAAGGATAACTGTGGTGATCTTGGAAATTACCACATAGTGACGTTGGGCAGTATCATGATTGGCGAATGCAGATTCAGGTTTAAAGAAACGCTTGTACACATCATTGATGATGTATGAAGCTGCCCAATTCAGATGTGTATCTATTGTAGACATAAAAGCAGCGAGGAAAGACACGACGAGAATCCCACGCATTCCACTGCCTAATAATTCTCTCATAACGAGTGGATAAGCCGCTTTCGTACCGAGTTCATGAGCACTCAAATCGGTAAACATCACAATAGAAGCCAGGGCAACAACAATCCAGGGCCAAACTCTCAATGCGTAATGAGCAGTCTGGTACCATAGGGTGGCTGCCAATGCATGTCGTTCATCACGAGCAGAGCCCATGCGCTGGATGATATACCCGCCACCATCAGTATTATACATGGACCACCATAATATGGTCATATAAACCAGAAACTGTGAAAATGGTGATTCCCAGAAAGCAACAGTAAAGAAGCCTGCTTCAGGAACTGGTGGGACAAAACTTAGTGTATTTTCATTCACAATGGGGGTTTGTGAAAGCTGATGAGTTAAGCCTTCCAGTGAGGCACTTAATTCTATACTTCGCAATGAATCCGTTGTCACCGCGAGCTGAGAAGTTACCTGTTGAATGTTGGCCTCAATATTGGCATGTTCACCAGTAAAATGTCGCAATTTTTCAAGGAGAACATCCATTCCACCAACGTAATTCACTGCAATAATAGCAAGAACAATTGATCCAAACATGGCAATGACGAATTGGACAAGATCAGTGACAACCACTCCCCAGAAACCAGAGAGTAATGAGTAGATGACTGCGATGACAACACAAATCCATACAGCAGCCCATTTATCAACATCAAGCATGACAGCTGCAATGGAAGCCATGGCATTTATTACCCATCCCATCACAATAAAGTTGTACATGATGGCAAAGAAACCGACTTTGAATAAGCGTAGACCTGCGGCTGGTTTGCCTGAGTATCTAATTTCAATAAGCTCATTATCTGTCAAGACCTCTGCCCTTCTCCATAACCTGGAAAAAAGGAATACACCTAAAAGACCGGCTAACAATTGATTCCACCAGAACCAATTCTGCCAGATACCAGGTCCACGAACAAATTCCGTAACAGCCAGTGGGGTGTCTGCTGCGAAGGTGGTTGCCACCATGGAGGTTCCAACAACCCACCAGGGCAAGGTCCGCCCTGCCATAAAGTATTCGCTGGTAGAGCCAGCTGCTCTCTTGTAAAAGAAAATCCCAACACCCATTGAAAAAGCAATGTATGCAACGATAATTGACCAATCCAAAAATGAGAGAGCCATGAGCTATCCTTTCTTCGAGAATGTGAGAGTGACTAGGCCTGCGACTCTACTTTTTTTCCAAATTCCGGGTCAATGTTTAGATACTTCAGAAGAATGAGTCCGGGTATGGTTGCGATGAGAACCCAGATAAAGAACAGTTGGTAACCAATCGTCTCCTGCAACCAGCCACTAAACATACCTGGAATCATCATTCCTAGAGCCATGAAACCAGTGCAAATGGCATAATGGGCAGTTTTATGCTCTCCGGCTGCTACCGTGATCATGTAGAGCATGTAGGCCGTGAAACCAAAGCCATATCCAAATTGCTCAACACCGACCATTGCAGCAATCATGTAAAAATTTTCGGGCTGGACATATGATAAATACACATAAACCACATCAGGGAGTTTCATTGCCAGGGCCATCCACAGGATCCAAAACTTGAGGCCATTCCTGGCTGCTACAAATCCACCTAGCAAACCACCGAGGGTAAGCATAATTGCTCCCAAAGTTCCGTAGATAAATCCATATTGCTGAGTAGTTAATGCCAGACCACCCGCTTCAATAGTGTCGATCATAAAAAGCGGCGCAATCTTAACCAACTGTGCTTCTCCAAATCTATATATCAGAATAAATGCGATAGCCAGACCAATGCGCTCCTTAGTGAAAAAAGCAACAAATGTTTGGATATAATCTCGGGCAAAAGCTGAAGCATTGGTTACAACCTTACCGCGATCTTCATCTGGTTTGGGTAGCATGAAATAATGGTAAATGAAGAAGAGGAGGAAGAGAATTGCCAGGACGAGAAATGACATGGTCCATGCCAATGAAATATCACCAGAGCGTGCTATAAAAACTGCTGAAGAATTGTGCTTCAAGTTCGGATCAAACTGTATCAGTGCCAGATAAGGGATATTCCATGATGCCCTATCAAAAACAAGTCTGGTATCACTAAGGAGTTTTATACTTTTGTCACCCGAATCAAGACCAAATGTTACAATTGTTTCCTGATCAGGATCAGGTGGAGCGGACAAACTGAGATAGACCAATCCAGAGTTTCCCACATCCTTGCCGATGGCTGGAGGTTGATAGTCCTTAAAGGCTGCAGTCGATAAATCTGTGTAATCTTTTATCCTCAATCGATTTGCATTCCAATAGTTGACCATCGTCAGCAGCGAATCGTGACTCAAATTGGATTGGGAACCAAGCTTGATGTTGAGCTCAGAGGGGTGAATGTTTATCCTAACATCGCCCTCACTTTCCATAACATGAAGTTGACCAGGATCAATTCGGTGATTCATCTGTATGGCATTGTTGACATTTACCTTTAAATCAAGGTCTGCCAGACCAGTACTACTTTCAATTAATCCAGCAAATATAATCAGCCCACCCTGTCCAGCGATAATTGCCAATCGATAGAAGGTACTTCTTATCCCTACCCACCATGCCTGATCATGCTCAGAAAGACCAATCATGTAAAAACCATCTGCTGCAATGTCATGAGTAGCAGAGCTAAAGGCCAGCAACCAGAAGAAACCCAATGTGAATTGAAAGAAGGCGGGCATGGGAATCGTAAGTACTACACCCCCTAGTCCAGCTCCTACCAACAACTGCATGGTCACAATCCAAAAACGCTTGGTTCTGAATATATCGACTATGGGACTCCACAATGGTTTCAGTACCCAAGGGAGATATAACCAGCTGGTATAGAGGGCGATATCAGTATTGCTGACACCCATTCTTTTGTAGAAAACAACAGCAATTAACATAACCACAGTGTATGGTAGACCTTCTGCAAAGTATAAACTTGGTATCCAGGTCCAGGGCGTTCGCTTTTTGGTTGTGACGTCAGTACTCATATCTGTATCCTTCATGTTGTGATCGTCTTAAACTGCGTAGTATGTTCCACTAGTAGATCAAATACTTAGCTTGGATCTTCTCAAATTCTTTTAACTCATGCTGATAGGATTCAATGATTTCACTGGCTGACTTGCCAGCATCCACCATCTCTCGCAATCCTGATCCACCCCATAATCGATCGGGGCCACGAGTACTTCTCCAACCAAACTCTGTGGGATAATTCTTTTTAGTAATAACCAGGAGGTGAATCAAAAAATCCACAGCCTTAAATTTATCTGGGTCAGTTACCACAATGTTGACTCCATTGACTACCTCACCTTCAAACAGCGGATTCATCGCAGCTCCAGGCATATCCACTGGAGTATATGAAACCGGCTCAACGGTGAAACCTTCTACTTCTGTAGCCATAAGCTCTCTGGCCAGGAGTTTTCCA
Source organism: Fidelibacterota bacterium (assembly GCA_016845065.1). GTDB lineage: Bacteria > Fidelibacterota > UBA8477 > UBA8477 > JABMPR01 > JABMPR01. The sequence goes on from JAERTG010000142.1 coordinate 96,377, forward strand.
TCCATATATGGGGTTCCGACATATTCGAATGGAAACTCAGTTCCTCGACCCTCGTTAATTCTAACACCTTCCAGTAGACAGAGCCCTGGGTAGGTCAGGGTTTCATTGGTATTTCGCATATTGGGTGAAGGTGGCAACCATGTGAGATCCAATTGAGACCAGTATAATTCACCTGTCCAACCCTCACATTCAACAACGTGAAGTTCCAGGCGTTCTAAACCGGGTATCATCTTTTCACCAACAATCATTCGAGCCAGCTCTCCCATTGATAATCCATAGCGGATTGGAATTTTGTAACGACCTACGAAACTCTCAAAACCTTCATCCAGCACATTGCCATTTATGCTTCGCCCAATGGGATTTGGTCGATCCAGTATCATTACCGGGATATCATATTTAGCACCTGCCTCCAGCACATAACCCATGGTGGAGATATAGGTGTAAAAACGCGTTCCTACATCCTGAATATCAAAGATGAGAACATCAATACCCTGTAACATCTCAGGATTTGGTTCTCGTTGAGCGCCATATAAACTATGTATCGGAGCTCCCGTGTTTGGGTCAGTCCCACCTGGAATAGCATCACCACCCTGCTCTTTTCCTCTAAAACCATGCTCCGGTGCGAAGATCGCTTTGATGGAAATATCACTGTTTGCATGCAACAGATCAACGAGGTGAGCACCCTTTTTGTTTACAGCAGTATGATTGGTTACCACACCTACGTTTCTTCCAAGCAGGGGTTCGAAGCCCATCTTTTCCAGAACATCCAAACCTGTGTGGACGATAACTTTTTCCTGTAGAACCTGAATTGATCCCATTTCCATTTGCTGATCCTCATGGGGACCTGGAATCTCTTCCTGGGGAGTACCTGAAGGCGTGGTTGTGCACGACCATAATCCGAACATCATTAAAGAGAGTAGAAGGTGTTTTGAGTCTAATTTCATATCTATCCCTATTTCAAGTAGGTAATTCGTTGTGTATAAAACTGGGGTCCGTTTTCAACCTTAAGGATGTACACACCAGAGCTTATGTTTGAGTGATTCAGACCTGTGAATGTAATATGGTTTGCACCAGAATGAACCCTTTGATCCAACCGCTTCACTAATTGTCCTCTCAAATTATATAGATGTAGGGTCAAGTCACTCGGCTGGGAGGTATGTACATCAATTGCAAAATCGCCATTAAATGGATTTGGATAGGCCTGTGAAACCTGAAAATCATCGGGGTTTTGCATGGGAGGTTCAATATCCACTGATATCTCAAGATAGTCCAGAGCAGCAGACATGATGGCATTCCTGGAACTCTCTGGATAAATGGCCTCAAAACCCACCGCCAAATATACTATACCACCTAAAGCAGTGCTTTCACCAAAACTTCCAAGATATTGAATACCAGCTCCTCCCTGGCTTGAGTAGTCCGAACCTTCGTACCTTAAGTTATTCAGGGATCCACCATATGGTTTGATGCCATCGGGGTAGTCAACATCATAAGTTCCATGGAACCCATTGTCAAAAGCTACCCCTGATAAATCAGAAAATATTCCACTGGCCATACCGTTTACTGCATAGGATTGAGCATCGTCGCTTATATAATCAGCCTTGAAATAATTACGATAAAAGTTTATATCCCCTGTACTACCAGCACCCTCAAGATCATATCCAATTTCAGAACCAGAAATGAAAATTCGACCTCCCTGTTCTAAATATGCTTTAATACGTGCTTGTTCCGTTGTTGAGAATGATACTGTTGCAGTAGCTTCTTCCCCACTGATCCAGTCGACGATGGTGTAGTCTGAAAGATCAATAGCGTTTGCCTCCACTGCATCATTACTGGCAGCATCGAAAAGACGACCACTGGCCTGTATGGCAGAGCCGTGCTCGATGATATAATCAAAATTATTGACAGTACCTGCAGTTCTCTCAAACCCCTGGACCACAAGGACATGTGATTCATCCTGAGTACTAACTGTAACACCGAGCACCTCTGACAGATTACTGTCACCATAAATGTTTGAGTTTCTAACCTTAACATAAATCAATTGGTCTGGATCTAGATTGGTCAATAGTATATCCTGGGTATCAGAACTATCTGCGAGAGTGAATAGCTCTCCGTCGGTACTGGTATAGACTTTATAGTAATCCGTAAATGGTGTATAAGCACAGTGAACTGCGACATTTCCATTACCTACATTTTTAACCGTAAAATACCTCGCGGTTTGTGGCGCAGCGCTGGCACCAAATATTTCACTTAACCCTCCCCAGATTTCAGGTCGACCCCCATCATAACCCAGTGCCCATATACCAATTCCCTTGATGTCTTCATCTACTGCATACTGGTACTTCGTCACAAGACTTAACGAATCGTCGAACCAAACCTGATGTTGATCACCATTGTTATAGTTATACCAGGCTGTGGCTGTACTTGTGTGGTATTGTTTACCATATGATTGGGCACTACTCTCTGCAGAGGGGTAGAGAATGGTCGCTCCACTGGTGTTATCAACGACAGGGGCATTGATAGCCGTGCTAGTCACCTGCCAGTCTCGACCATACCATGGGAGCCCCAGAATGAGTTGTGAGCCATCATTCCCAGTCTTGGTCAGGTAATCCTGAATCGTCCGACTGATGTACCAACTTGATAACCCACTGTTTAAGGGAGAAATCGGACCAGCATTGGAGCTTCCAGACCAGTAATATCCATATGCCATAATCATAAGACCATCGGAATTGTCTGAGAGGTAATTATAGTCATAGGCATTGGACCAATCCACGGAGGGCATGGCGATGCTTACTTCAGAACCGGGAACCTGATCGTGGAAGGCCTGGGTGAGATCATGAATGAAGGTGTTAAAATTGGATCTTGCTGATGCAGGCACAAATTCAAAATCGATATTTACACCATCAGCATTCCCCTGGACAACCCTGGAAATAAGATTATCAATGGCAGCTTGACGAAATTCTGCATTCGCCAGAAGTGTACCAATCCCCGAATTGTCAAAGTTTGTAACGGTTACAATAACTTTCACACCCCGACTGTGGGCCAGATCAACAAGACCATTTATAGGCCAGCCGTGGGCGTTGGTTATCTGACCATTATTGCCCATGTTTAATCCGAACCAGGCTATATGACTGAGAAGATCATAGCTATAGTTTTCCCAGGCTGTGCCATTCCAATATGGATGGTATCCAAAAACAACATGACTTGGTTCCCTTAAAGCGCTCCGCGGCACCAGATCTCTGGGGTAGCCCGTAAATTCACCATTCTGATCAATATCTACATTCCCAAACTGAGCTGCATGGTGGGCATGTGGTTTTTCCATCATGTTCTGACTAAACAGTAGCGTGTTAAATAGCAGGACACCTATGACAATTGTTTGGATTCTACTTATGATAGAGCCACCTCCGTGGGGAATTAGTTGTAGAGTAGGTACTTCTGACGCATTTCTGCGAAATCATTGAGTTCTTCCAACCAGCCTGCTTCCATCTCAATTGGATCCATACCGGCCTGGATATCTTTCATGATTTGATCATCCCCCATGACCTTATTAAACATGGACCAGCGTCCGTCATTGGCAAAGAGGTCAATTTCTGGATATAACTCCTGATGAACTGCCAGGATTTGAAGTCCAACCAGATAGGGCTTGTATTGTTCACGATTTTTGACATGTAATTGGACTCCGCCACACACCTGCCCCTTATAGCGCCCATAATAAGGCTTCACAAATGTTGGACGGAAGGCAATGGCATCTCCTACCCGGACTTTCAAGGCATCAGCAAATTCATGTGGATTCGTTATCCAGGGTCCACCTGCAAATTCAAAGGGAACCGTAACACCCACGCCTTCAGAGAGAACATGCAGCTCGCCATAAGTTCCAGTTGAGATCATGGGTAGAATGGTGGATGCGTCCGGTACATGAGGTGAGGTTGGAACCCATGGTAAACCAGTCTCATCAAACCACATGTCCCTGGTCCATCCCTTCATCTTAACAACCTCGAGATTACAATTTATCCTAAATTCAGTATTGAAGAGTAAAGCCAACTCACCTGTGGTCATTCCATGCCGATATGGGATTGGATATCTACCTACACCACTGGAAAATTCTGGCTTAAGAATATTTCCCTCCATTTGGACACCATTGATGGGGTTTGGACGATCCAGGATAATCACTTTTTTACCTTTTGTAGCTGCAGCCTTCATGATGTAAGACATGGAGTAAATAAATGTATAGGATCGGACACCAATGTCCTGGATGTCAAAAAGGATCACATCCAGGTCAGCAATCATCTCGTTGATAGCCTCCTGACCCTGTCGGTACGTTGTAACAGACTTGATTCCAGAGCTGGATTCAATCTCTTCACCGATATGGTCTCCCGCATTTTCAGCACCAAACAAACCATGCTCAGGCGAAAGTATGAGAACCAGGTTGACATGTTGAGGAAGTAATTGTACTCCATGGACCAGATTTCTATCTACACAACTCTGATTGGCGAGTAACCCATATCTCAGATCACTGTCCCAGCTCTTCGAATCGATGAATACTTCAAGCCCAGTTTTGACTATTTCTGTATTTATTTGAGGGACTACGGGAGCCTGAGGTTTTTCTGTGGCTTCAGGCGGAGCAACGCTTACACATGACTGAATAATCAACATCAGGATGAACGTCGTTGCTGTGATCTGTTCTCGAAAATAATTAGTTCGATTGGGCATAGGTTTATACTCCGGGTTACTGATCCAAACTAGGTTAGTTAAAAGCTTTTACCAACACCTAATAGATCGATCTCGTGCAAATAGTATGATCACAAAAAACAGCTTATAATCTGATGGGTCTTTCTACAGCATAGATTCAGGACTGGTTAGCTAAGTGAAGTCAGCCTGGTTCCTGGGTAATAATGTTTTAGTATATTTTGGTAGCCAATGTTGTCCAGGGCCATTCCCAGGGCACCCATCTGACACAAGCCAACACCATGCCCCCAACCAACCCCCTTCAGTACGACATGATCATCATCAGCCACGGTTTCAGCATTTTTGATGACAAATGCTGAGGAGTACAGGAATGAGTCACTAAACATTTGACGAATGCCATATTCAGATTTCACCATCTGCTCAGCAGTATTTCCATTTTCATCAGTACCGACAAGAAAAAGGTATTTAATCCTGGCACTGGGACCACGCTCCATAATGCGTATATCGTCAATGCTCAACCAGATCAAGCCCGTGTATTTTTTCAAATTTTTCAAAATGTCGGTTTTAGTCATGGTCTGTTCCCAGCGTGAATAACTTCCGGAAACATCAACTTTGCCCAGCATACCTGCCAGATTAACGTTCTCAAATCTTTTAGATGAACAATAAGCCTTATCATAGGCGTAATGGCTCTCAAAGTCATCCACAGCAAAACCCGGTTTCTGATCAGGTGCATCCCAAAGAGGAATCAGGTATGGAACTTTGTCACCTTCCCATACCGTATCATAGGCTTCTACCATTCCCCCGCAATTTTTTGAATAACGAGCATCAATGACCTCATTATCATAGACCAATACTTCCCCGCGAGTCTCTATAGCAGCATTTAAGGAATGATCAGTAAGGTATGTCGTCCCCTGATAGCGCTGACAGCAGTCATCATTACAAACATCATAACCATCAGTAAGGTGCTTGGCTTCGGCAAGTGCCAAGGACCAACATCGTGCAACTACAGTCTGGGCTGCCAGAAGGTCGGAAGGAGCCTCTGATCCCATTTCAGAGGTAGCTACGCAGGCAACATAGGCTTCAACATCTACAGAGTTGATAACTTTAAGAAACCCATCCTGTTTGGAAACATCGAGTTTCCCTGGCAAATCCACTGCTATTCGCTTCTCCCAATGAAAACCACGTCCTGCAACCACAGAATCGATATGGAATCCATATTTTGTAGATAGAGACTCAACTTTGTCAGGACATTCGAAAGTGATTGGAGTCAGGGAGGCAATATGAGGGGAATTCTTGATAACGATACCATCATCCCCAATTTGAAGGGTAACACTTTGAGTAGTCTTTATTTCTGGAACGTTGGATTCGAGCTCAAGCTCAGTTGGCCAGGAGATGGTTATTTCCTGGATCTTATCTTCAGGTAGTACAATTCCTACGCGGATTATTTCACTGTTCAATCCACTCGAGATAGGCATCGACGGCAGCTCCTAAGGCAGGGGCATGTCTCAATTCAGAATGAATAATCAAGTCATCCCTCAGACGGTTTGTTTTGGTCAGATATTGAGACTTCACTTCAGCAGGTAAACTGGAGGAGTGGATCATGCGTCCTAGTTTTTCATTCACGGGATCAAGTAGTAGGGGTGTGAACTTTTTAAATTCCCAGATATCCCCGAGACGTTGACCGATCACAATTCGCTCGAAGACACCACCTATGTATTCATGTTCAGCTTCCAGTGTTCTTCCAGTATCTCTGAGCAAGGTCTCTGGTGCTCCAAGAGCAAGTGTCACGATGCGATGAAACAACAACTCTGACAAGGCTTGGGCTGTACTAGCTACAATCTCGATAGCAGCTTCTTCTTCAATGAGGGCACGCTCGTAGATTTGCCATGGAAAAATCTCAGCTTCGTCCAATTCTTCAACAGTAGTTTCCGTGAGTTCAGCATAACGAGCTTGGATTCCCTTGGCTGACAGCAGATTCTCGTAGCTCTCATCTTCGTTGGCCATCATCTCCCAGGTTTTTGCGATCCAGGGCTTACAGTTGTCGAAAGGAACATTTTTTCCATTGAGCAACATGGCATCTGCAATACCTGTTCCTACTCCAAAATAGTAGGCGGAATCCACACCACGCATACCGCCTGCATCTCCCCATTGCTCTCCCAATCCACAATAATCAGCATCACTGCCAATCACTTGAATAGGATTAAGGGTGGTGTAGCCTTCCTTCTTCAAGGCCTTCTCTAGTTTATTGAGGAATTTTGGCATACGCGGGCCATTAGCCATTGCCGAAATACCTCGCCCATTTTTGGTCTTTAGACCAGGCAAACCAATACCCACAATTACGTCCTGAGTAACATTGTCTCCGAGAATAGTGCGTATAGCTTTTGTAAAGCTATCCAAAAAGGCAGTTTCCTGGGCAGCTTCAGATTTAGTTTGTACAACACTCCCGCTATTGTGCTCTTTGAGCTGACGTGACAAGACGATGGGTTTAAATTTTGGATTGTAAGAATCAGAGGTGCTGTAAGCGACCTCAATAAACGGTTTCAGGGCTACAAATCGCATAGGGTTAATCAGAATATCAACTTTATGCACCAGGACCTTGGAAGCCCCTCCGTCAATTCCAACTAGAACAATTTCATCCATTTGCAACCTCATTTATAATTTGACGTCTGTAGATAGCTTCACGACGCATTTCATCTTTAGCATTATCATTGCGGTCCACAGTTGCACGATCGATGTTGTGATCTGTGCCCCCACCATGCCTGATGACCTTGTAGATTGGATCCCAAACGCGACCAATTCGATGATATTCGCTCATTCTGGACACAAAATCGTAGTCCTCACCATAATTTCTGGCATAGGCCGATGTATTCATATCCAGGTACCCAAGGTCTCTGGCAGCTTCAATATAAAATGAGCGTGGCGCACCGGCACCATTGATACGAAGTAAGTTGTTGCGGCCATTTTCTTCAGTCCATTCATCATGAGTCACAACGGGTATGGAATCCATCCGGGTGATTTCACCTGAATCAGAATCTTTCTCCCATACTTCATAGGAACCGATTACCATGGCAATCGTATCATCAGAGGCATAGACCTCTGTGACTTTTTCAACTGCATCCTCAATGAGCTGATCATCAGAATCCAATTGAACGTAAAATTTTCCTTTGGCTCGTTTTAATCCGGCATTTAAGCACAATCCAATATTATTGATATCAAGAACGACCAGCTGTACAGCTGGTTTGGCAGCATCATACTTATTCCCACCAGGTAAATACTCCTGGACAGCAGGAATTGTAGGATCTGTCTCACCACCATTCACTACTACGATGACCTCAATATCCTGTACGGTTTGAGCCAGAATTGACTCGATCGCTGCACCAATAAACTCTGGACGATTATTTACTGGGATGATAACTGAAGCAGTGAGATCATATTGTTTTTTGGCATACGGTACGGTTGAATAATTTGCCCCAGGTGCTAGATAAGAACCAATTCTTTTGAGGTGATCAGTAACAATATGTTCCAGTTCAAGCTGTGATTCTTTACTGGCAAGGAGGTAGTCGAAAACGTTCTGCTCTCCCACGGCTTTATTTACCCGGTAAGGTGCACCTGCATAGCGATTAGCAATGTGAACCAGTTCCCCTACCTCACTCAAACGTAACCTTAATTCATAGAAGAAGTGCTGGGTAGTAGATTCAGCTAATGGGAGAACTTCCTTCAGCTTCTTTAGATTGATAACCCATGCTTTTCCATAATCTGTATTATCACGGACTCGACCAATATGGTGATCCAGTAAATGCTCATCACTGAGTTGTCCATTATCATTAACTTCATAATCAGCATAAATGAGCGACCAATCATCTGAAGTTTCTGCTACCAGTTCATACAACTCAATCGCAGAATTTTTAAATTCAATTTTGTCGCCGCGTGCATCTACGAGGAGCAGCATTTCCCCTTCAAAGCTGAGCAGCTTATCAGTAAAAGATTTAGACGTTAAATCAGCTGAGTTAACCATGTCAATTCGAGAGTCCGGAAATGTCTTTCCATAATTGACGAGCTCGTGGGTTTGCTCTCCACTGATCACTAATATATTCACGTTAAACTCCTTTTGCATTCCTGGACAGAAGGCATAATAAAAAGACCATCAAAGGCAGGTGATATTTCACCTTGATGCTGGCATGGAGTTAAGAAATATTTCAGCAATTTCAACCATTTTTTGTCGCAGATCGACTGGATTTGTAAAATAAATAAACAAACAGGTTAATTAAACCTGGAAAACAAATTAATTTGCTCTATAACTTGAGTGAATTACTTGTTTACACAGGAATTAAATGACGAAGTCATGCGTTTAGAATATGTCAATACTGATCGATTATCGGGTCCGAAGCAGGATCAATATTGGCGTTTTACTCTAGGTGAAATGCCACAACAAATTTCATACGGGATGGTGGATAGATTTTTAGAAATCGTATTCACCTGAACGCCAGGAAAATTACCACCCATCACATGAAACAATGCACCAGTTTGTGGATCATCATCTCCAAGATCTATCATGATATGGTCCATTGTGATAGTGCCAACCACTGGATAGGTTTTTTCCGCGAAAGAAACCACCCCCCTGTTGGTCAACGCCCTGTTATAACCATCAGCATAACCAATTCGCAGCGTACCAATATTTGTATCAACAGCGGACTGCCATTTTTCAGCATAACTCACAGATTCACCTGCGCGAATACGTGCCACCCGAATAAGCGGAGCTTTTACGGTCATCGCTGGTTTCAGACTGTCTTGATGCAGGCCTTCATGGGTAGTGTCATACCCATATAGACCAATACCTAGACGCATGGCGTCATAGGGTCTTTGTTGATCATGTAATCCAGCCGCACTGTTTGCAATGTGTATCATCCCCTGGAACCCAATATTTTGAAGTTTTTCAACAAAGGCATCAAATACACGGTTTTGCTTGGTATAAATAACATTGGAGAAAGTGTCCGAAGATGAAAAATGGCTATACACACCTTCTATCTGCAGATGTGAATACCTTATGGATAATTGCTCTAAGGCTTCTTCTGATGAGAGACCGAGCCTGTTCATTCCGGTGTTCACATTGAGGTGAACTCTGAGCTTGGAATCCGTACTGCTTGCCAATGCTCGGGCATCTTCTTGTGAACACACAGTGAGAATGGCATTCTTAGGCACAGATGCAAGCTCTGAGGGAAATACTCTACTAAAAATTAAAATTGAAATTTCTGGAAAAACAACTGCCAGCTCCTGTGCTTCCTCAAGCGTGGCTACAGCAAAGGTTTGTACACCCAATCGCGTGTGCAAGTGGGAGGTAACTTCCAGCGCTCCGTGGCCATAGGCATTGGCTTTTACAACAGGGATAACTTGTGCGGGATTTACTCTTTTTTGAAAGTATGAATAATTCTGGGTGATGGCTTCAAGAGATACTTGACAGATGGCTTCCATGAGTTGGTTCTCCCCATCAAAAAAGGGCGTGAAATATCACGCCCTTTTTCTAATTGATGTATAGCAAAGAGTTCTAGTTAACAGACTCTTTCAAGCCTTTACCAGCTTTAAAACGAGGAACGTTCATTGCAGGAACATTGATCGGTTCACCTGTACGAGGGTTACGAGCAACTCTAGCTGCACGAGCTGATACATCGAAAGTTCCGAAGCCAACTAAAGCAATTTTGTTACCGGATTTTAAGGAATCTGTAACAGCGCCTGTAAATGCACCAAGTGCTTTTTCAGCCTGTACTTTTGAGATCCCTGCATCATCGGCAATCTTTGCAATCAATTCAGCTTTGTTCATAATGTTTCCTCCTTGTTTTTGTATTTTTGATTTATTTCGTTTCAGTTGACTTGAGCAGCACCTCTGCGGATTGGCTCAAGTGGGCTAAAACCCTTACCCACCTTAGGATAACGTCAAAAAGGTAAGGGGTCATTTTTGAAAGTCAAGCAGTTATTCAATATTATTAGTGAATCCATTTTTGAGCAGATACAGCTTCATTTCTTCAAAATCTGAAAAAAATTCTGTTGTGCATCCAACGATCCAGGAAGACACTTTTTCCAGGGGCATTCCCAATACGAGATAGACAGGCATCTTATGCTCATAGGCAAGCGTGAGTTCGCCGTGAGTCCCACCTCCCTGAATAACATGCTCATCCCATAAACAGATAACAGCATCACATTTTCCAAGGAGCTGTGCTAAATCTCGGTCAATAATTTTTTTGATAACTGGCCTAAATCGTTTAATATCAACACTTTTCCACTGTCGGAAGTTATCCTTCTCTTCTTGAGTTAAAAAGTCCTGCTCGTGTTGTGAGGGATCGAATACATCGATACTAAATTGACTATCCAGGAATTGTGCTATCTCAGCTCGCCAGACCTTGCCATCATCTGGGGCTGCTTCAATAGCCCCAGCTAAATAGATTTTCAACTATCTCCATCCAGGTGAAAAAACGTTGCTGAAAGCCAGATTAGGAAGGTTGTCTCTATTAAGCAGATCAATAAAAATCCATAATCTATCATACCATTAAGAAAGGCAATGTCCAATCCTGCCATCCAATTGTAAGGGGGCAAGTAGAAGGCGATTTCGGCAAATTTGTCCATTGGTGCGCCTTTGGTAAGGAATAATCCACTGATCATCATTATGGGGAGAAGCCCAATATAGAGTAGCTTGCTCAGGCTGTCAACATGCTTGGCAAGCAAACCAATTATCTTGCTCAGGGCTACAATTTGGAATGCTCCCAACAAGATGAAAACAATACTGGCTTGGAAATTTATAGCCGCAAAAGACATCTCAGTTACAAATGCCAGAATGGCCCAAACAACACCAAGATGTGTGAATCCTTTTGCCAGACTAATTATCCCCTGGGCAATAAAGAATGAAGGTTGCCTATGAAAGCGACCCATTTCATAGAGGCTTGCCATGCCATTACTCCTCTGCGTCTCCCAGTAAAACCGTGCCGTCGTTTCATAAATCGTGATAAGCAAGGTTAAGAGTAATGAGTCCAGAACCAGAGCTGGCATGACAGCTACCATTTCTGATTTTGATAAAAGTGACTTATACGGAAGAAAAAACATAAAAAAGAAAATTAAACCTGTAAGAACAGGCATGAGGCCCATGGTGGTAAACTGACGTTTATAAATGGTCAATTCGCGGTGCCAGAGAGCAGCTAATACGTTATTCATGCATCGCCTCCGCTTTGATCATCCGCTTAAAGATGTCAGACAGGGCCGGTAAACGAGGTGTGGCCTCCACAACCCTTTCATGGAAGAGGGCAGTTATTTGCTCAGGAGGAATGTCCACCTCAGTAATGATTTCATAGTGATTTCCTTGAACTGTATAGGAAACCACGTGGGGAGACGCATCCAGAATGTTGAAATCCCTTTCATGAGTTTCTGATAGGATGAGGTCCAGGATACGATTTTCACGCTCCGTTTCTTTCAATTCCTTAAGAGTCCCATCTGCAACCAGTCGGCCATCATCCAGAATTGAAATTCGATCAGCCAGACGTTCAACCTGATCAATATTGCTGGACACCATAACTGTAGTGAATCTTAGTTTTTGTTCGCGGAGAAAGGCCTCCATGAGTTCCTTGCACCCCTGATCCAGGGATGCTGTAGGTTCATCCAGGAGGAGAATGGATGGATTGTGCAAAACAGCACGGATGAATTCCATCTTCCTACGGGTTCCATAACTTACTTCTCTTGGAAAGGCGTGTAAACTATCTGCCACCTCAAAACGTCGGACAAATCCAGAGATTCGATTTATCAAATCCGCCTGGGCAATCCCGTGCAGTTTCCCGTGTAAAGTCAGGTTTTCCATCAGGGTAAGCGATTGCTCAAAACGACTGTCCTGAGACATATATCCAATCTGATGACGGATTTGATTTTGCCTAGCGCCTAGATTAAGACCGTTGATATAGCCTGAGCCAAGTGTTGGGGCGCACAAAGTTGCGATTACTCTCAGCAAGGTGGACTTGCCAGAACCTGTTGTCCCGATAAGGGCATGGATATGCCCTTTTTCAACACCCAGTGTTACATTGTTTAATGCTGCCTTCTCATCATATTTTTTGATGATATTTCTCAGCGTAATTGAAACGGCCATCTCAGCCTTTTCTCCCTACAAAAACGATTAATTTATTGTGCCCTAACCGGTCACTTTCTTGTCACCCTTAATGGTCCAAACTGCCAGCAGTCCAATCATTAGCAGCAAGACCCAGAGTGAGGCATAATTATATGTTGAAGTACCATAGCTGATGAGATCAGTGAACCGTCCAATCAGCAAGGAGATACGACCCATGACAGCAAAGCCAAATGATGCACCAAAGCTGATCATGAGGAAATAAATTCCAACTCGTGTTACCTTGCCAAAAGCTCCGCTGTGCTCCTTGGAAAAATAGAAATACAGTAAACCGGTAATCGTACCCACTAAAATGATAAGATTGTTGAAAACACTTACCCCTGTGAGACTAAAGAAAGGCATATCAACAAATGATACTGCAGTCCCTTTTATCTGACCGAGCACATTTGAATTTAGAAACGCATATGCCCTAAGTCCCGCTGCCATACCAACTGTGTAGGCAATACCCAGACGTGCCATCCAACTCAATTTTGAGGAGACACTAAGCAACATCATGATACCCAGTACAAACGGAAGGATATAGATGAAATGTGGATCATGACCATGACCCTTATCTATACCCCCCTCAGGAAATACACTTGGTAAAACAAAACCAAAGATATTGTATATCCCATACCAGGTTTTCATGAAGAAACCTGAAATAGCTCCATCAGGGGTTGGCCACAAACGACCAAACAGATTTGGTTGAATTTGCGTCCAGAAAAACATGGACATCCAGTAACCAGCAGAAACACCGACAAATACGTGTTCAGCGATCTTATAAAATGGATTATCCTTGTACAAATAGGAAAAAATACCAAGGGTTAGAAAGACTGCTACCCATGCTCCAAAAATTTCAGAACCATTCATATTCCAGTCTCCTAATATTTCTTGGAACGTCGTCGTTCAACAAAGAACGAGATGTTTCCGAAAATGATAAATGCTACGATGACGATATGAGCAACGGACTGGGCATCCATACCGCTGGTACCAATCCCAGCCTGTCCGATGAGGGACTCATATTCAGCTGCACCAGGCATACCACCAAGTATTCCCTTGATCTGTCCCGATTGGACATAGGGCATCACTTCATTTACTTGAATGGAGGTGGTCCCTGTGCTCATTGTGATCCCAACTGGATCAGCAGCATACTGAACCCATTCAACGGTACCAGGATAGCCTGCTGAGGCCGAAAACAAATAATCAAAATCAGCAACCTGATTGATGCCGTCCATCATAGGGATGTCGTCAAGGAAGTTGCCATTGGCATCGACTGTGAAGACCTTCCGAAGATTACTAACCAGTCCCTTGATTACCGCCTCATTACCAGGTCTGAACCCGAGCAGCACATAATCTTCACCATATTCTTTACCATATTGATCCTCAGCAACCTGCTCAAGAGCCTCCATGGCCATAAACTGACCGTCCGGCCATAGGCATGTTACATATACCTTTACATCTTTTTCAAACAGATGACGTAAAAGTCCAACCGCCATGGGATGAATTTCAGGCTTGGTACTGGGACCATATTCGAAGGATACCAGGGCTTTGTCACCTGCATTGAGCTCTTCTACAACATCGTAAACTGTCTGAGAAGCAATTGTAGGTCTGATAGGTAGACCCAAGGGGAAGAAAAGTGGCAGCATCACAACAAGGGCAATAACCAAGAAGATATAACGTCTATCTAAGCCACCGGCACGAACGATTAAATCTAAGAATTTTTCCATGATCATTCTCCGATGTATGATTTTTCAATTCCCAGGATATAGCGAATTGAAGTTGCGAAGATACCAAGACCAATACCAATCATGATAGCACGAGCCCCTGCCACATTTGGATTATTGTATATCCAGTCTTGCAAAACTGGGAGATAAAAGATACCAGGTTGATCAACTGGCCACCCAGTAATAAAACCTGCAATGGTCACCAGGAGGACTCCCCCACCGACTGTGGCCAAAGTATAGGTTCGATTCTTGAACCAGGTATTCACACCAGCTCCTATACTCAAAACGACGATGTACATGATAAACCAGGCAGAGATATTCCCGCCAATGGGAACTCTACCAAGCATAATGATGATTCCAGATACCAACAGCAGGGTTGCTTCAAAATTGCGGATTTTGAATGCCCGATACGAGGCTGAAGCTACAAAGAAGGCCAATAACGCAAACATCGTTGCCGAAAGTGGAGTGAAAATAAATCTAAACATCCAGTTAAAAAGTGATCCGCGGGTGGAAATATGCGAACCCCACTCAGTGGCACGCATGTTCGCAGTACCCCCAGCGGCATTAATTTTATCTACGACATTCTCAGCACCACCTCTCGTGAAGTAGGGTGCCTCAATTGTGTAGGTGTCTCCTTCGGGCATTGCCAGTAGAATGTTCTCAGTGCTCTTCTCATCGAGATTAATCTCACTGGCTAAAACCGTGGCAACCTTGGCAGGATTATCATACTGGCTTATTTCCACGTTATACGAGCCCAAGAGGATAAACCCGGCTGTGAATGAAAAAGTGAAACCAACGATGGCAAGCGCGGCGTAGGGCCAACCCTTCTGTTGCTTCATTACTTTCATAGCCTGGAGTTTGAGTAGATTTAAGGCACCTAGAAAAATGGCAAAACTCGCAAGGATGTCAAACCATTGTGTAGCATCATCATCAACAAATGATTTAATGCTTGGTTCATCTACAAACCAGCCAAAGAGCGTTATAAAACCAATAATGGCCGCGATGGCAATGGGTAGTTGTCTTTTCATGAACATAATATTCCTCCTATTGGACCGTCAGGTATCCCAGGATATCCCAAGAGATCCAACCCAGGTCATGAAAAAAGTTAAAGATTAAGGAGATAATAATAGTGGCAGTAACTAACAGTTTCAGAGTATCCTGTCCTTTTACTCCGCCAATCAGTTCGGGTTCTTGAGAGAGATAAGCACTCGCTGCAAAAAATTCTTCACCAATTAGTGTATAGTCACAGGCCGTCACAAAAAATGGAATTTGTGAAGGAGAAGCGGTACCAGCTATCTGGATAGCACCAATGGAGTTACCAGTTTCAGCCAATAGCAACGATTCTGCATAAAATTTTCCCATATAAAGGCAGGCTGCAGGTTCTTCGCGGAGCATAATCCCATTAACTCCAGCAGCGTAAGCAAATTGATCATCTGTGAGATAGTGAACCATATCATCATGAAACAAATCTGGACGACCCTCCAAGAGATAGGATTCGCGACAGGATTCCCTGGCCGCCTTCATCACAATAGCACGTGAAACCGGAACGTTTAAACTGGTCTCATAGCGGGCTGTCATCTTGGCCACGTGACCAAGTACAACGACTCCTGCAACAGTTTCAACTTGATCCATATCCATAATTCCTGGAACATAGAGTACAGGTTTCCCCATTTCAGTGGAACGCCCAACAGCTTCTTCCACGGCTTTTAAACCGGGAATAGTACGCAGGAATATCTTCTCTCCTCTTTGTGCCATGCGGGTTGAATAGATCAACACACCACCCACAATAAGGATTGACCAAAACATGACACCACGTTCGGAGACAAAATAAGGATGTCCCGCAAACCAGTAAATCATGAATAGGACGAAGATGGTACCGGCAACAGACCAGAATTGTTTATCTTTCACTGTGCTTCTCCGTTTGTTTGTTTTTATGTTCTTCTTCCAGTTGCTCAAGTCTTGAGATTAGTCTTTCAACATTACTCGGTTCTTCAAACAACTCGGCGGCTTTATAATAACCATCGGCCTTAATAAAGGCGCTAATCATCGGTCCAAAAAATATCATGGTATGGCTACCTAACAAAGCTAAAGGTTTAACCATTTCCAATGCAAAGACTGCGGCTGTTATAAAACCACTGTCATATATTCGGTTTGCAATTCTCTCAATGAAGGCCAGGTCTTCGGTTGACAATGATGATGAATCTGCAGTTTCCGTTGTCTTAATCAGTTTCGACCATCTCCAGATTAGCTCGAGGGATGACCATCACCTGATCGTCGATCTTTATTTCAGCTACGCGAACCATGGTCTCGGATTCCATCTTCTGCAATTCAGGTGGCAAAGAAACAACCGTTCCAATCCGACCAAAATATGGTGCACGAATAACCCTTACCAGGCTGCCGGCCTGTATACCCTCATTGATTTGAATGGCGTGGACATCACCCTTGATATCTTCCGGGTTCAATGGAATGACTATCTCGGGGCGAATAACTCCTGCTCTAATCTGAGTAGCACCATTGATGGATGTAAATTTTCCATCGTGCTCCTTTAAGAGATCAAAGGTTCTCGATCCCATACGGATTTCACCATAGCCCTCTGTAAGAACGAGAGAGGTCACCAGATCTTCGGATCCAGTGATGGCAACACCAAGTGTGTACCCTAGAATTTCTTCAAGATCGAAGTAGTTAAATCCTCCCACGACAACGCCAGCTACTTTCATACTCAAAGCTTTATTATAGGCTGCAAGGCTTATAAATGATCCGCCTACCAGAACTTTGCCAGCATGTTCTGGTTTGATCATATCTGCAGTGAGCTCATCCTCGCGAGTTTCAGTCACCACGACAAGCTCTCCCCTGCTCTCACCACCAATTCCAAAAATCCCCTGGATGAAGACTGCCTCGGTTTCAATGACCACACCTTCTTCAGGTACGACCTCTGCAACAACACCACGGATGTAGGCATCTACCTCAACAGGAATTGGGGCATCACGGAGAACAACCTGACCAGTAATTGAGGAAATGGATTCCAGTGTACAGTCTATAGGAGCTACCACATTGGATTTAAAGAATCCGAAGAGACCTTTGGTTTCAGCAATCAATTCACCCTTTTTGAACTCAGAACCAATTGGCTTCTGCATCACTGCTTCCACATCTGTAGGATCTATGTTCAATAAATTACCTACATTTATCATCTGTACATTCCCAGGTAGATGAGTGCGGGCAACGATGTCATCGGGAGTGACCGAAGCTTTTGCTTCAACAATCACATCCCCCTTCAGAGGTAAAATTCTATCTTTCTGTACTTTGGTTTCGTGGAGGACTTTTAGTCCGGGAGTATATGAATGGGCCATGATCTATGCTCCTCCCAGTAATTCTGTGTCCGGGTATTCATTGGTAGCCTTGGACCACTTGTTCAAGTTCTCGATTCGCTTTGACTTCTCATTGCTCAATTCAAAGGGTCGACCTCGACCATCAAAAATGAGTCCAACGGTTCCACCGTATATGTCCGTTACATGGGACTCACCCTTATCCTTACCAATCGACATCGATTTAGAAGGTGTCAATTTGGCTTTAATTGGTTCATAAGGTGCAGGCATAACAATAATTTCACCCTGCTTCAGCTCTACAACTTTTTTGCCTTCGCCTGGAAGCTCAAATTCTGCTGTCAAAATGACTGACCCCGGTTTTGGCTTACCAACGGGAGCGATACAGGTGCCTAGACGTATTAAACAATCCTTTTCAAATACTTCAACCGCAGCCTTCCTGGCATCTTCGGCCATCTCATCATTTTCAATATTCGCCATAACACCCAGCTGAGGCATCATAAAGATTGAATCAACTGCCAATTGTGTTATTCCCTCAGGAACAAAGGCATCAATCATCATGCGCATGGCCTGCTCTCTTCGTGGAGCATGTGATAACACACCTCCAGAGCCAACGAGCAGATCTAAATCCATCATATCCACCAGCGTTTCCCCTGAGCCAGACTGATCAAATGCATCGGAAATGGTTCTCTCCTGCTGCACACCCTTCAGACTCACTGCAAATGCCTTATGTTGAATAAAAGACAGACGGAGAGCTTCCCTGGCAATAGCTTGTTCAATGATAAGTTCTTCTAGCGACTGAGGAACGGTTGTAGGTCGGATCATTTTGTTACCAATCCGATTGGTAAGTGTACCTTCATCGATATCGATGGGAACCCAACGCAAGACGTTATCCAAAGTGGCTTCAGCCAGAACATTACACACCGAATAACTCATACCCAGATTGGCACTTACCGTTCGATTGAATTGTCCCTGGAATACAGAAAAGATATCCGTTGTTGCGCCACCGATATCCACTCCAACAACTGAAATATTTTCCTGCCTGGCGACCATTTCAATCAGGGAACCAACAGCTCCTGGCGTTGGCATGATAGGCGCATCTGTCCATGACATCAGCTTTTTATAACCTGGTGCCTGGGCCATGACATGCTCCATAAACAGGTCATGGATCTTGTCTCGTGCTGGTCCAAGATTCTCTACTTCAAGTACGGGTCGAATATTTTCTATCAGATCTAAATCGGTAATCTCACCCAAAGTTTCAGCAATACTTTCTTGAGCTTTGGTGTTACCAGCATAGATAACAGGAAGCTTGTAATTCTGTCCAAGTCGAGGTTTTGGGTTCGCTGCTGCTAAAATTTCAGCCAACTCGACAACGTGGGACACAGTACCACCATCAATACCACCGGATAACAGAATCATATCGGGACGTAGCTGACGAATACGCTCAATTTTTTGATGGGGAAGTCTACCGTCATTTGAAGCTAGAACATCCATTACAATGGATCCAGCACCCAGAGCAGCACGTTCAGCACTCTCACCCGTCATCGCCTTGACAACCCCGGCAACCATCATCTGTAATCCGCCGCCTGCGGATGAAGTAGAGACATAAACATCAACGCCAGTACTGTCATCTCTCATGGGATGTATGATTTGATCACCATCCAATATTTTTAATCCCGAAAGCTCTTCAACTTCCATGATAGCATTGAGCACACCCTTGGTGACGTCTTCAAAGGGAGCTTCAACAGTTGTAGGAGCTTCTCCCCTTGTTTTTAAACGATAGCCCTGATCTGTCAATTCGATCAGGATAGCTTTGGTTGTGGTTGACCCACAATCTGTTGCCAGAATAGTTTTAAGTTTGTTACCAGCCACTATTTCGGTCCTTCATTTAAGATTTGTAAACTCCGATTATGGAGTGATTTATTGTTTCAGACGAGGATCCAATGCATCTCGTAAACCCTCACCGACAAGATTATAAACAGTCACAGTAATAAATATTGCTAATCCCGGAAAGGTAGTTAACCACCAACCTGTTGGGAGCGTATCCCTTGCACTACTAAGCAGGGATCCCCAGGTCGCCTGCTCAGGAGGTGCTCCAAAACCAAGAAAACTAAGCCCAGACTCAATCAGAATTGCAGCAGCTACACCAAAGGTTGCTGTTACGAGGACAGGTGTCAAAGTATTAGGTAATACGTGTCTGAAAATAGTACGAAAGTCCCTGTATCCCAGTGCTTTAGCTGCTACCACATAATCCTCATTTTTGACTTTCAAGAATTCACCCCGAGTGAAACGAGCTACTCCCGTCCAGCCAGTCAGGCCCAATATTATCATGATATTGATAATAGACTGGGTCTCCATCACTGCAACGATGGTAATAATGAGAAACATGCGGGGAAAAGTAATCATAATTTCAATCATTCGTTGAATGATGATATCTATTACCCCTCCATAAAAACCTGCTAACGCTCCCAGGATGACACCAATGAAAACATAGATGGCTACTGCTACAAATCCCACCAATAGACTCACACGAGCACCATGAATCATTTGAGACAGTACATCTCGACCTAACTCATCCGTTCCAAATATATGAGCCCGGCTGGGCGGTTGCAGTTTTACCTTAAGATTATACTCAGTTGATGAATAAGGAATCACAGGATAAATGGCCCAGTCCCCTTCTTCATATTTTTCCTCTAGAATCTTAAACTGCTGACTCTTAAAGGCATCCTGCCAATTCATACCAAACCATTTTACACCGTACTCCCTGAATACTGGAAAGTAGGTGTTGCCTTCATATCTCATAACAATGGGCTTGTCATTCGCCAGGAAATCAGCGAATATGAAGACAAAAAGCAGGACATAAATGATATGTAAAGACAGAACTGCCAACTTGTTCTTGCGGAACTGTGAGCCGACAATCTGGGAATAGGTGCGTGCTGGTGCCATCTCTGACATTAGCGCTTCTCCTCAAACGTAATTCGTGGGTCAACTACGGCGTATAATAAATCTGATAGTAAGATGCCTGACAGAGTCAGCATGGCTGAGATCGTGGTTACTGCCATAATGATTGGATAATCACGGAACAGGACAGCATTAAAACTCAATTGCCCCATCCCGGGAATAGAGAAAATAGACTCAATAATAATTGAACCCGAAATGGCCAGTGGCAACAGGTTCGCCAGCATGGTGATAATTGGGATCAGAGAGTTTCTAAGCGCATGTTTATAGGTCACTGTACGCTCACTGAGACCCTTGGCACGAGCTGTTCGAATGTAGTCTTGCCTGATCACTTCCAGCATGGATCCACGCATATACCGTGATAGCGCAGAAAAAGAACCATAGGTCCAGATAATTAGGGGAAGCGCAACGTGATGTCCAAGATCTAGCAGGTATTCCCAGGTACTCATGTCCTCTGCTCCAAGACTATGCAGACCTGTTACAGGGAAGACATCCCAGAAATCGCCACCACCAAAAAAGACAATGGCCATGGTAGCTACCCAAAAGTTAGGTAGAGAATAAAGGATAAATAGAATAACTGTGGTAACCTTATCCCCTGTAGAGTATTGATGGGTCGCAGAATAAATGCCCAGGGGTATAGCAATCAAATATGCGAGAATGAATGAGGTTAGAGTAAAGATCAGAGATACTGGTACACTTTCTTTAATGTGATCCCAGACGGGTCGATTGTCCTTGATGGATGTTCCAAAATCAAGGGTGATCATATTGACTAACCAGCGTGGGTATTGAGCATCTGTGAAAATCTTCTTAAATTTTTGAAATCCTGTGAATTGGTAACTGTCTCTGGCTGCATTACGAACAACTCCTGTTGAGTCCGTTCCACCATACCACCAGTTCTGAATGTATTCCAGTTGCTTCTCTACACTCATTTCTGCACTAATACTCAGCTTCTGTTTGATAGTCAGAATTTCGAGTACAACCGTGGTCTCATCTTCTGTAAGGTCGGCAGATTCTAGCAACCCAACCAGAAACGGCACGGCCACTTCGTCGGCTTGCTTAATCGGTTCAACAATATCATCGTAGTCCCTACCGCTAAGCTCCTGACCCTCAGCAAGATAGTTCTCGACAGCCTCCCAGTTGCCTTCAACATTGAAAATGACGAAATTAAGTAAGAGTGGCTTGTCAAGACCGTAGATTTCACGGGTCTGTTCAATGACTTGCTTGGCAAGATTCTGATCTGAAGACATACCAGATTGCTGATTACCCATTTTGAAGGCTGTTGGATCACCAGGGGCAAGCTTGATAATGATAAAGGTAATGATGGATATCCCAAAAAGGGTTGGGAAGATCAAGAGAATACGTTTGAGGAAGTAGCGCCACATTATGAGGATTCTCCCACCATTGAAGTATTCCGCCACCAGCTATACAACTTGTAGCCAGGACGAATAGGAATCCATTTTACACCATGGAATTCTTTCAGGTAAGCACCAGGATCGCGTTGGTAAAACATGAATGTGTATGGTTGCTCCTCATGAAAAATTTCCTGTAAGCGGAAATACATGGCATTTCGCTTTTCTTTATCCATCTCAAATCGAGCGGTCTCAATAAGCGAATCAGCTTCAGCATGTCGGAACCCCATATAATTCGAGCCTCGATCTCCAATGTTATCTGAATGCCAGATCTGATATGGATCAGATTCCAGCCCACCAATCCACAACAGGGACACAACATCAAACTGGCGATCTCGTAGATTTTCAACATAAACTGACCACTCTAACTGCCTGATATTCACTACAATACCAACTTTACGCAAATCTTCTTTCAACATGAGCGCCATGTACTTGGAACTTGTTGATCCTGCAGATACCGAGAAAGTAAAACTAAATGGTACCCCATCCTTATCACGAATACCATCACCATCATGATCTATCCAACCAGCTTCCTCAATGAGCTCCACTGCCCTGACGGGATCATAGGGCCACCGCTCTATATTGTGGTTGTATTGTTCACCATATATATAGAAAGGTCCAATGGTTGGAATCCCTAAGCCATAGGACACATACTTATTATACGAATCCCTGTCAATGAGCATGGTCATAGCCTGCCTTACACGTTTATCACTGAAATAGGGTTTATCATTGTTCCAGCCGATGTAGCTGTATGCAGGCACTACATAGCTTACCTTCTGGTATTTTTCCAGAAAGTCAGGTGTGTTGGTCTGAGTGAAATACTGAACCGCCCGCATACGAGGAATAAAATCAATTTCGCCTGCTTTTAGAGCTGTCAGACGTGCTGTGGCATCAGAAATGACCTTTACAATGACCTTTTCTAGATAGGCACCCTCATCAGAGTAACTTTTGATATAGGTAGAGTCATCATTCCAATAATCATCATTTCTAACATAGGACATATAATCGCCAGTGATCCATTTATCGAAACGCCAGGGACCTGATCCAATGATGGGTTCAGCGTCCTCTCCAACGGGTCTCCCCTGGGGATGTGTATTAAAGGCATCTGCAAATTCTTTTATGGCAGCTTCTTCACGTGTAACCGATGTGTTCAAGAGATCTTCAACCGTATATCGATCCAACAATCCCTTTGGATCCCAGACATGTTTGGGAATAATATGAAATCCACCAAGAATTTCCTGATTTCTGAAATAGGTCTCAGAACTGGTGATGATAAACTCATTTTGCTCATTGATTCTGGCACTAACCACTTTAGAAAAGGAGCTGCGCATGGGCGCGCAATCTACAAAGGGATTAAGGACAGCCTTGATGGAAAACAGTACATCCTCCGCCGTAAGTGGCTGGCCATCATGCCAGTAGGCGTCTTCTCTAATCTTAAAAGTAAAAGTATATCCATCCTCGCTGATGTGAAAGCTCTCAGCCAGCAGCGGACGATCAAAGCGCCATGTTTCGTAGTCATAATCCAACAGAGTTTCATAGATGTAGTCAAGTACTCTTGTGGCAGCAGCTGAAGTTGAAGTATAGGTGTTCAGGTGTTCCGGTTCAGCAGATTCAGCCAACACCAGGGTTCCACCTTCGGAGGGCTCCAAATTCTGAGGACTACTTTCAAAAACAGTCTGGTCACCTGTAAGGTCGACTCTCACTCCCCCAGCATTGCCTAATTCATCATCATCAACATTCTCAACGCTTCGTAAACCCAAATTGGCAAAAATGATCAGAAGGATCAGAATGGAGAATTGAATAAGAAAAGATTTTTTCATCTATAGCCCAACAACAAATATTAAATATAAATAACTCAAAGGCGCAGAGAACAATATGGAATCAAAACGATCCCAAGCTCCCCCGTGCCCAGGTAAAAGATTTGATGAATCTTTTACGCCTACATCCCTCTTTACCAGGGATTCAGCAAAATCACCAAGTTGCCCACCAACACCAGCAATCAAACCTAAAATCAGGGCATCAATATAATCGAGTCCTGGTAACCAGCCAGCCCACACAATAATGACGATGGCGATCAAAGCGCCGATCAAACCGGAAATGGATCCTTCCCAGCTTTTATTTGGACTTACCCGAGGAAAAATTTTGTGTTTGCCAATAGCTGAGCCAATAAGGTAGGCCAGGGTATCGCATGTCCAGACCCCGATGAAAACGGTCAGGACTGCATATCCTCCCAGGTGCCCTCCTTGCCCTTCAAAACCCAATTGTTGTAGCAAAATAAAGTACGACATGGCTAGCGCAATAAAAGTCGCAGCGAAAAGTGTAGAGGCGACATTCTCCAATACATGGGATTTTTTCCGAAACATTTCCCAGGTTAAAATGAGGAGAACGGCAACAATCAAAATCGCTCCCAAATGCTTACCGTCCATAAGGAGATGATCACCAACAAGGCTAAGGTACAGGAAATAACCAAGCCAGACATTGGGCTCAGTACCATTTGGACGCAACATCCGATGAATTTCCCCAAGTATAAGCAAACCAACGATTGTGAAAATTACCATAAAAATATCGTGAGTATAGAGGGTGATCCCAATGAGAGCAGGGATACCAATTATGACTACAGGGGCGCGTTTTATAATATTTGTCAATGACATATTAGAGCGCTGAAATTATTGGGCGCCCCCCCAAACACCAACATGTTTTCGGCAAATGGTAATATTATCCGTTAGGAGCAAGAAATGGGAGTGTTTTATTTTTCATTCTCGCTCTCTTTTGGATCCTTAGGTTTATTAGATTTTCGGTCTGCATCCTGCTCGTCCTTTTCCACCTCTTTTTCTTTTCCTTCTTCATCAGGAAGTTCTTTTTCTTTTTTCTGAGCTGGATCTTGAGTCAATGCATTTAAGCGATTCCTGGCCGTCTTCGCCAGGGGATCATCGGGAAAATGGGCTACCATATAGCTGTAAGATTCCACAGCCGAGGTCTTATCGAATAGGAAATGATCGTTCAACCAGGCGTGGTTGAAACAGGATTTACCCCTTATAGAAGCAGAAATTGTTGAATCCTCTTTTAAGGAAAAATACTCAGAACTAGCTGCCTGGTGCTGCCCAGACTCAAAAAGAGAAGCAATTTGAATAAATCTTTCTTCATTTTGGTCAATTTCTAATTCTGTCTCTTCAGGCTCACTTATGATCGTGCTGTAATAATTAGGGTACTTTTGCTCAATCTGAGCCAGGGCTTGACGCCCCCCTTCATAGTCTCCACGAATTGACTCTAAAGCGTAGTATTGCATATATGCGCACTGATGCTTCAGCGAGGAATCCGATGTACTCAGCTCAAGATTACTCAATATTTCCAAGGTAGTATCCACCCTGGTAAACTCGAACAGCATGTATTCTGCTAGCGAATATCGATTTTCATCGATCTTCTTGTTTATTCTGAGGGAATCTTTTTCAGAGACTTCGACGGTCTCGATCACAACCCTTTTATTCCCATCAAATTTACTCGCAGGGGCTCGTTGATCCTGATTCGCTGGTTTTCCTGACCTGGAGCGTCCTCTCTTATTCGAACTGCGATTAGATCTGCTCTTGGATGATTTCTTCTTCGCCTTCTCCAATGGTGGAAGTCCAGCTAGCTCTCTGCGATAGTTCGTATAATCCAGTTGAATTTTTTCATACCGGGCTATCTGTTTATTTTTCATAGTTGCTTTGTTCACAAGGGGTGAACGAGATGATTGAGTTTTTACATTGCCATATGCTGCCTTAGCCTCAGTATAGTTCAATCGGTGTGTGAGAAACAATTCTCCAAGGTAAAAGCTGGCTTCAGCAGACACCTCAGTGCGATTATAATCCTCAACAATGCTCGTTAATTTCGTTTCGGCTCTCTCAATTTCATCCATGACCAGGTACAGCTTGCCCAGCTCTACCTCCAACTGTCCTCGAATTTCGACAAATTTATCACTGAGCAGCATGCCTTGAATCATTTCCACTGCATCCTCATCCCTATTCAGGGCTTTGAGCATACTGGTTTGTCTTATAATGGCTTCCACTTTCAGGGATTCGGATGGTTTAAACTTCGAGACGGTCTGATAAGCTTTGAGGGCACCATCAAAATCCAGCTCGTTCTCCCGCATTTTTCCAACCTGAAATTGAGCCTGTGCCTTAGTGAAACCATCCGGAGAGCGATCAATCACCTGCTCCAGATATTTTTCTGCAACTCCCAGACTATCCTGTTGTACTGCAATCTCTCCCAATAACAATAAGGCATCCGCCTGAAGACCACGATCTTTGTCACCCTTCAACACACGTGAGGCTTCGTAGCGGGCCATTTCCATATCTCCCGTCTTCATGAGGCATCTACCGATCCAGAGTGGAACCTCATTGGTATGAGGCGAATTAGAGTAAACTGAACTCAATTCCTCGAAATGACGTTTTGCCAGCAGAAAATCACCCTTGAAATAGTATGCTTTTGCTATAATAAACTGGGCATCGTCCCGGTATTTGCTATCGGGGAATTTTGTGAGTAGCTTTTTTGATTTCTCAATAGCTTTCGAATATAGGGCTATCTCATCGCGGCTTACGGTCTCAGTTTGATTTTCCCTGGTAAGCTTCTGAGCTTCAGCGAAATACTCCTCAGCATTGTAAAAGGTATTGTAGTAAGCACATGATTGCATTCCAAGAAACACCAGTAGGAAGATTGATGTCAGGTATTTCCTGAAATTACTTGAGTTGAGCATGGAATTCCTCATAGAGTTGTGGCATAATAAGACCGGCCTCCTGGCGCACACTAATGTCTGCTAGGTGACTAAATGGTGTCGGTTCTGGATTAATTTCAATAACAAAAGCACCCTGTGACTGAGCCTCGACAGGCAGTTGGGCTGCCGGATAGACCTGAGCTGAGGTTCCAATACTGAACATCAGATCACAGCGCTGGACAGCTTCAAAAGCGGCATTGATGGTTCCCAGTGGTAAGGATTCGCCAAACCAGACCACATCGGGTCTAACCCCTCCTCCACAGGCACATCTGTTTATTATTCTCATTTTCCTTTTAGCTAATTCGATCATTGTTCCGCAGCTATTGCATTTATGACGATGGATGTTCCCATGCAACTCATAAATGGATCTGTTACCGGCCCGTTCGTGTAGACCGTCGACATTCTGAGTTATTACTACGGAATTACTGAATAGTTTCTGAAAATTACTGATAGTCCTATGGGCAGCGTTGGGTTTTGCCTTTTGAATTGCCTCACGTCTGTCCGCGTACCAGTTAAGTACCATAACTGGATTCTCCTGAAAGCCGGTCTGACTGGCAAGTTTCATCGGATCATGTTTTGACCAATGACCATCAGGATCACGAAAAGTTGAAATTCCACTTTCAGCTGAGATCCCAGCGCCGGTGAAAAACACGACCTGGCTATCTCGATTGAAGCGCTCCATCGGAATTAACTGTTTATTCATAGCATTGAATATAGAAGCCATCTGTCCCTAACAAAACGTCCCTCCACTCATAATATCCAAAAACAATAAATTTGATAAGTGAGATAATATTTATCTTGATATCTAATTATTTGATATTTAATTATTGCTATGAGCACACATTATCAAGGCAAAGACCGTGAAAAACTTGTATTAGATACCTGGATCAAGTTTTCGAGAGCAAACAACACGATAGGCAATATTATGCGCCGCAATATCGAGGACCAGGGACTCACCATATCTCAGTTTGGAGTACTCGAGATTCTTGAGCACATTGGTCCCCTTTCAGTCAAGGAAATCAGTGGAAAATTGTTACTCACGACCTCGAATCTCGTGACGGTAATAGACAACCTGGTAAAACAAGGACTGGTGAAGCGGGAGCCTTGCTTAGATGATCGAAGATCAATTATTATTCATCTCTCTGAAAAGGGCTCTGATGTCATCGGTCCCATCTTCAAGAGCCATCTTGAAGAGCTGCTAAATTGTTTTTCAAATTTTAATGAAAATCAGCTCAAAACACTCGGATCACTCTCAAAAGGTCTGGGATTAAATCAGAACACAAAAGGATAATCATATGAAACATATAAAATCAATAGGTCGATATTTGTTCACCGTTCCATTCGCAATGCTTGGACTCACTCACCTTTTTATGGCCAAGGAAATGGCTGGGGTCGTACCAAGCTATGTCCCAGGCGGCATATTCTGGGTCTATGCTATAGGGCTCGCTCTGCTTGCTGCATCTGTTAGCTTCATCATTCAGAAGCACACTTATCTTGCTGGCTTATTAACCGCTGCTCTCATGCTGATTTTTGCATTCACAATTTATTTGCCCGATCTCATTGGTGGCAATCAGATGGCCATGCCGATGTTATTAAAGGACCTTGGACTGGGTGGTGGAGCACTCCTATTGGCATCCAATTACCAGGAAGATTAACAATGATTGACGTCATTCCATTCCAGTCGCTGGGTCTTGCGAAACATGGTTGGTTAACTGCAAGACACCATTTCAGCTTCGCGAGGTATTATGATCCCAATCGCCAGGGCTATCCCCCACTGCTGGTTTGGAATGACGATGAGATAAAAGCGGGGACCGGATTCGGCTTACATCCCCATGATAACATGGAGATCATCACCTACGTACGTCAGGGGGCGATCACACACAGGGACGACATGGGAAATGTGGGGCGCACTGTTGCTGGAGATATACAAGTCATGTCTGCAGGTACTGGCATCATGCATAGTGAGCACAATGAGGAATCCGAGGACACCATACTGTTCCAAATCTGGATTCATACTGCTCAAAGAGATGTCACACCGCGTTGGGAGACCAGAGCCTTTCCTAAAAAGACGGATAACACACTAATTCCTATGGTCAGTGGACGCGAGGTTCACCAAGGGCTGGACGTTCTCAACATATTCCAGGATGCTGCCATCTTTGCAGGCGTCATAAACGAAGGGTATTCATTCACCCAGGTTGTTGAGCCAGAACGTCATGTTTACCTCGTGGTTTCAGAAGGAAGCATTGAACTCAACGAACAAAAAGTCCAATCACGTGATGGAGTATACATCCGGGATGAGGAAGATATAATTATTACGGCTAGATCTGATGCTGAAATTGTCATGGCCGACCTACCAATTCAAGAATAATGAAATATTTGAGGATGCCATGAAAGAATATACAAACGGGGAACTTACCATCGTATGGAAACCAAAATTATGTACTCATGCAGGCGAATGCTTCAAGGCACTACCGCGAGTTTATAACCCTAAAGCCAGACCCTGGGTAAGACCAACAGGCGCAACAACCGAAGCTTTGAAAAATCAGATTGGGCTGTGTCCCTCTGGTGCACTCTCCTATTACATGAATGAAGACAAGTAGGCTGCGAATCCATGGAAATCGGTATTGATAGTTTTGCTGCAAGTAATATAACAGGCAAGCACTACCAGAAGAGGCAAGCTGCTTCATCATTGTCGGAGTTGCTTGAGCGAATTGAACATGCTGATAAAGTGGGGCTCGATGTTTTTGGAATTGGAGAGCATTATCGCATTGAGTTCCTGGATTCAGCCAACATCGCCATCCTGTCCGCTGCAGCAGCACGAACAGAAAGAATTAGATTGGGCAGTGCCGTAACAGTTTTAAGCGCAGCAGACCCGGTTAGAGTATTTCAAAATTTTGCCACACTGGACCTAATTTCTAATGGCCGTGCAGAAATCACTGCAGGCAGAGGCTCCTTTACCGATTCATTCCCACTTTTTGGTTTAAATCTTCAAGAGTATGATGCTCTCTTCTCAGAAAAACTTGACTTGTTGCTTAAAATCAGGGAAAGCGAGCGGATCACGTGGTCAGGGAAGTATCGACCACCCCTCCATGATCAGGTCATTTACCCCCGACCCCTCCAGGAAAAGTTGCCTATCTGGTTGGGTGTTGGCGGAACACCTGATTCATTCAGACGTGCAGGTCTTCTCGGTTTGCCACTCATGGTTGCTGTAATTGGCGGCGAAACACATCGTTTCCGACCACTCATTGATCTATACAGACGCGCCGGAGAAAGTGCAGGTCATCCCCCAGAGCAGCTGCGTGTCGGTCTGCACTCTCTGGGGTATGTAGGCGAGTCTACTGAGGAAGCCATAGATAAATATTATCCAGGATATGCAGAAACTTTTACGCGAATCGGCAAAGAGCGCGGCTGGCCACCGGTAACGCGCGAAAGTTTTGATGCTCAAACTGGTTCAACGGGCGCGCTGGTCATTGGGAGTCCCCGGGATATCGCTGAAAAAATAATTCGCCACAGCAAGGCTCTGGGAGGTATCTCTAGATTTACCTTTCAAATGGACAACGCCGGATTGTCCCATACAGATCTCATGCGATCAATTGATTTGATCGGTACAAAGGTTCGCCCCCTTATTCACGAGTCTATGATGGCTTCAGATTAAAAGACCATCTTGTCTGAACCTACGCCACATGAATACTGCGGTGCATGATTTCCTGGACTTTAGCTGAACGATCATCATCAGAAAGCTTGTCCAATTCCGCTGCCAGGGTCTCATCCCCCTCTGCCTCCAATAAGGCACACACATGATCAATGATATATGAAGGTATCAAATCAGTATATAGCTCTGACTCCTCCTTGAGGAATTGTGCTGACTGGTAGCAGGTTGGAGGAAGTTCAGGAATGTCCTCGTTGGGATTTTCACCCTGACGTATGCGACGTTTGTTCGCTAATTTGAGGCACACATCACCATGATCCAGACCATACTGGATTCCCATGGTCATCCCAGCAAGCATGAGGTGAATAAATGCAGACCC
This sequence comes from Fidelibacterota bacterium, assembly GCA_016845065.1. Taxonomy (GTDB): domain Bacteria; phylum Fidelibacterota; class UBA8477; order UBA8477; family JABMPR01; genus JABMPR01. The sequence continues at coordinate 127,377 of JAERTG010000142.1, forward strand.
ATCGGCACTTCTTAATTCTACTGTTTGGCGTTTAAATGGTGATATATAGCGATCCTTGAGACGATGATTTATTACAGAGGCCATATCTTCCCCATGGCGCCAACCTAGAGGGACCCTGATTAGAGCAGCACGGTTGAAATCACTCCAAAACAGACTGGTGGGTGACTCCTGACCTGGAACAAGACGTAAATGTGAAGCAGCAATCGTATTACCAAATGCCGTAAGAGATGGTGCATAGCGTAGGAGACCACCAATGGCCTGCTTGGCAACTGTTGACAACTCCCCATTCTCATTTGTCATGACGTTATTATTGTCCTGTAAAAGTTCTACATGGAAGTGTAGGCCAGTTCCTGCAAAGCCTGATTCCAGTTTTGGTGCAAAAGTAGCCAACAAATCATACTGAGCGGCAACCTGGCGGACTACATATTTCGCAAGACTGAGATAATCTGCTGCCCATTCAATGGGGGCAGGTAGGAATTCCACTTCAAATTGTTCAGCATACTTGCCGTTTAGTGTTTCATTCTGGCTCTCAATATTCCTGATTGTCCCTACTTCTGAATGTCCATATTTCACATGGGAGGTGATGCCTGCGATGATTTCCAATATCTCTTTAACGACTTCTATGTAGCGTGAGAATGGTCCAGATGCATGATACCCACCTTGTGGAGGCATTGGATATAACTCATCCTCCTGATCACCAATCAAATAAAATTCTAGCTCTCCCAGAGCCCATAGGTCATAATTGTGTTTTTCCCTTAGAGAGTCTGCAGCTTTCATCAAAATGTTGTCAGGACAAAACTCAGCCAGTTTTTCATCCTTATCGAGAAAGCGACAGAGAAAGCAAATTCCCTTATCATCAAATGGATCGATAAAAGCTGAAGCATAGACTGGCACCACATATAGATCGGAGGATGAAGTTCCAACCATACCTTTAAATAGACTCGACCCATCCACTCTTTCACCGGCTGCCAGGATACGCTCAGCATAATTCATGGAATTGATGGGAATAATAAGCTGTTTCAGCCTTCCGTCACCTGCCGTATAGTGAAAAGTGATGCGTTTGAGATCATTCTGATTGATAAAATTGAGTAGATCACTTCGTTGAAGATTTTTAGGGCTGATGCCAAGAATTGCTGCTACAGATAGACTCATGTTCTTCCTCCTGATTCAGCCCAATCTATCTCGCTGTATAAGCTGAGCAAGAATAGAATGACAAGAGATGTTAATTTCTAATTCTACTTGCTCTTGTCCTCGGATGAAAACTGTTGAATTGACAAGCCTCTGAATTATACTCCTCCAGTGCACCTCGTGAAAAAAATATTTCAATGCAAGGAAACCCCATGAAACTAATACTTCTATCAATTACCAGCCTCATACTGTTCCATTGTGCCATCCCCATGCAAAATGAACAGGCTCTTATAAGTGAAAAAGAGATATATGATCACATCGCCTATCTGGCTTCAGATGAACTGGAAGGTCGCAAGCCCGGCACCCCTACTGGTGATCAAGCTGCAGACTATATCGCCAATCATTTTAATCAACTTGGTCTAACCCTACTTGGGGATGAGGGCAAACAATATTTTGAAGTGGTTACCTCGGTTTCCCTGGGACCGAATAATAGTCTTAAAGCAGCTGGAGTTGAAGGAGTGGTTGGTGAAAACTACACACCTACTGCTTTTTCATCAAATATGACGATTGGTGCCCCCATATCTTTTGTTGGATATGGTTTCATGATTGATAGTGATACCCTGAGTTGGGATGATTATGGTGGCGTCAGTACCCAGGACAAATGGGTTATGATTCTGCGCGGTACGCCTGAGAATGAAGCTCGCTCAAGCAAATTTGACAAATATTCATCCCTGCGACATAAATTATTGGTAGCCCGTGACCATGGAGCAGCCGGAGTCATTTTTGTGAGTGGCAATAAATTTGAAGCTGAGGACGAGCTTATAGATCTCCGAATTGAACGCAATCTTTCTCAGGCAACCCTCCCTGTTATTCATGTAAAAAGAGAACTAGCGGACCAACTTCTCAAGGAAACCTCGAAAACAATCACAGATCTTGAGGCAACATTGGATTCGGAATTGGGACCTGCCAGTATGGATCTTGATATTTCACTAACAGCTACCACTGAGATTATCCAACAGGAAGTCACAACTCAAAATGTGATTGCCCTGCTCCCTGGTACTGATGCTGCTTTAAAAGACGAATACATTGTAATTGGTGCTCACTATGATCATTTAGGCTGGGGTGGCAAGGGTTCAGGTTCTCGTAGACCAGATACATCTGCAATCCACAATGGTGCAGATGACAATGCCTCTGGGGTTGCAGCAGTTCTTGAGATTGCTGAAAAATTGACTCTAGGCAAACTTTCACCGAAGAGAAGCATATTGTTTATGGCATTTGGTGCTGAGGAGATGGGTTTGCTAGGTTCAAAATTTTTCACTAAGAATCCCTTGGTTGACAAATCACAGATCAAGCAAATGTTTAATCTCGACATGGTGGGTCGACTTAATCCAGAAAAACCGTCTCTTACTGTGGGTGGCACGGGAACTGGAAAGGGAATGGAAGATTTTCTGCTGGACCATGCTACGGAGCGTGAATTTCAATTATCAACCACACCAGATGGCTACGGTCCCTCCGATCATGCTGCGTTCTACGTCGAAGATATTCCTGTCTTGTTTTTCTTTACTGGTATCACAGAAGAATACCACACACCTCAGGATGATATTGAAACCATCAATATCTCCGGAGAAAAAGCTATCGCAGACTATGCCTATGATTTGATTGCTGATTTGAGCTCCCGGGAAGAAACATTCGCATTCCAGGAAGCAGGTCCAAAGGGTCCCCCGAAAGGTGGCAAACGTGGAAAAGTAAAAATGGGAATTATTCCAGATTTCGCTGCAGCAAAAGCCAATGGTTTCCTACTCGGTGGTGTTGTCCCAGGTGGTCCAGCAGCAATTGCCGGGATGGAATCTGGCGATGTAATGATTGCTCTGGAAGGTCTCTCCGTAATGAACGTTTATGATTATATGAGTCGTATGGCAGAGGTGAAGCCTGGCGACCGTGTAACAGTGGAAGTTATGCGTGGGGATGAAAAATTAATCCTCATCGTACAACTATAGGGGTATATCCATGTCAAACAACACCAAGCAACAAGCCTGGATTCTCTGGACACTGGCCATCGTTATCACACTTGCCTCTGTCGTGTATCAACGTAAAACTGGACCAACCTATCCTGTCTCTGGAGAGGTTGAAATTGCCGGGAATACTGTCGCCTACAACCTCATGCGTTCACAGAATACTGGTGAGAATGCCGAGATTGATCTAAGTGTTGCAGAACCTGAATTTAATGCAACACTGAAGTGGAAGCGCTACAAGAGTCATGACGATTGGCGTCTCTCTCCCTTCATGATGGTAGATGGCCACCTCAAAGCCTATCTGCCCTCTCAACCTCCTGCTGGTAAGATCATTTACGAGGTAAATATTTTGACTTCTGACGGCACAACCCATTCTTTGGTAGAGGAGCCCACCATAATCAGATTTAAGGGAGCGGTCCCTGCCGCTGTTTTAATTCCCCACATTCTCTTTATGTTCACTGCCATGTTGTTGGCAACCAGAACCGGTATGGCTGCTTGGGCAGAAAGTCCCATGACCTTGCGTTATACGATAATCACTACCATCTGTCTAACCCTGGGCGGTATGATACTGGGTCCCATCGTTCAGAAGTATGCCTTCGATGCCTATTGGACAGGATGGCCCTGGGGTACGGACCTTACTGACAATAAGACAGCAGTGGCATTTATTGCATGGATCCTGGCTGCCTGGAGACAACACAAAACCGGAACTGCCAAGGCCTGGATCATTTCAGCTGCTGTTATTACATTAGCAGTATATCTCATCCCTCATAGCGCATTAGGTTCCGAGCTGGATTACACGCAAATCGAACAATAACAGTCTGGGTCAATTCTATATAAAAAAGCCCCTGTCTATGATAGGGGCTTTTTTTGTTACAAATTCTCTGACGAGTTTTTGTGCCGTGGCTTCTATGCCTACCAGTAGCGTTCGAGGTGAATCTGACCAGGAGATTTTTTGCTGTGTTCTTTATATCCTTCGAGCTCTAAAACACCAACCATCGTGTCGATCATACTTGGATTTCCACACAGAAAGATATGTGTATTTTCTGGAGTTGGTTCAAGACCTGATTTTGTCTGGATGACTTTTCGCTCCCATAATTCTTGAATGTATCCACTCTCGCCACCCCACTCAATATGTTCAAGATTGGGACGAGTAATGGCGGGGATATAAGTGAAATTGGAACAGACGTTCGCAATTGTGTTTAGTTCGGATCGATATCCCAAATCCCAGCTGTGTCTAGCACCGTGGACAATAATGTACTTTCTGTCCGAGTTGCACGGTAAATCATCACGAAGCATACTCATATAAGGAGCGAGGCCGGTACCGGTGCCCAGCATAACGATATTTGAGTCAGGTTCTGTCATATCAAGTGTGAACATTCCAGAGAATTTTTTTGAAAGAAATATTTTGGCTCCTGCTTCAAGAGCAAAAATTCGTGGTGTCAATGCTCCAGATGCAACCATGGTGATGTAAAATTCAATGTACTCTTTGTTCACGGAAGCTGATGAAACAGAATATGCACGACGAATAAGCTTTTCTGGGTTCTTCAAGGGTGCTTCAGCGTCAGCAAACTCATGCCGAGCTGAGGTTCCTGGTAGGCCAAGGACAGTGAACTGACCTGCCTTATAATCTGGTAGCTCCCAACCTTGGGGAACCACTCTCAGAATGATTAAACCAGGTGATACTTCAATCCTTTGTGAAACAATTGCGTTCAGTGATAAATCTGCCATGGAATTCCCCTTTTACTATATAAGTTCGGCCTTTTTTAAAATGACCTGTAGTTGATTTGCATTTTTTATGGCCTGACCCCGGGCATGATTGTTAAAAGATATGTATGAGGTTTTCGCCTGTTGTGCCATGCTGGTGATTCTGGGTAACCAGGCTTCCAATTCCTTTTGATGATATTCGTAGTCATAGCGACTCACATTATCACCCTGCCACCAATTTTCCTTATTCCGTCCGTGAAATCGCAAATATGCAATATCTGAGGTGACAGAGTCAAACTCAGGCATCCCACCTGAGATCTGTGGTGAATCCAACATGGATATCCCCCAGGCATGTTTTTTCAATTCTTCAAAAACTGAGTTTCTCACCCAGTCAGGATGCCTGAACTCAACTACCAGCGGTAGCGTATCCAAATCTTGAAGCAGCTCTAGCAGATACATTCGATTTTCGGGACTGTATGAAAATGAAAATGGAAACTGAAGCAGTACCGCCGCGAGGTGATCATCCTGCTGAAGGACTTTAACTGCATCAAAGAAATCATGTCGAGCAGCTTTGGCCTCAAGCCTATCGTGGGTCATGGATTTATGTGCTTTCACAGCAAATTTCAAAGGATAAGTAAGAAACTTTTCCATTTGCTTTACCTGTGGCATTCTATAATAACTGAAATTCAACTCACAAAATTCATAGTGCTCTGCATAGAAATTCAACCAGTCCTCCTTTTTCAGCCCTGGAGGGTAAAACACACCTTTCCAGTCTGGATATGAAAAACCGGAGGTTCCGATGATAATTTTTCCAACTTTATTCACTATGATGATCTATGTGTTCGTTCATTAGGATGAGATCTTTTCATGCAATTATAAATTAGTCCTATTCCCTTCATTTCCACGATGAATTCTCTATAAGCCCGTCTCGGAGTCATGGCTGAAGGTTTATTGCTGTGACACGTCTCACAGAAGCCTTGTAATTCAAGCTGAGAAATGAGTTGTGCTGCAATAAGGTTATATGATTGTTTTTTCTGTGGTTAGCGGTCATATTGTCTTGCTCATTATGAATAATTACGATAAATATTATCCTCTTTCGGCTTTATAGACCTAATATTTTATACTCTGATAAGGCCGGCCTTGTTTAGATTCAAACGCTAAAGAGGGGGAAATTTCCTCACAAGGCGCTGACGAAGTGCTACAAATTTCAGACACTTCACGAAAATATTAGATGATGAACCGAAAACATCGAGGGTCACATGATTCAAAAGTCACCATCAAAAAAACTACAATTTAGTTTGCTCCTATTGGCAACCTTTGCAGTAGTCTCTTGCGATCTGAGCCAAGAACCAAAACCGCCAACATGGACGAATACGATTCAGTTCCCACTTGTCAAAGAAAGTGTTGATCTGAAAGATCTTGAGGACGAGGACAATATCAGTAGCCAGCTTTATGGTGAGAATGGTGAGAAGACCATATTTGCCTATAGTGACACTACGGAAATGGCTTCACAGGAAGTGAGCGATCAGCTTGCTTTCGGCGATATTAACCAAACCTTTGCCCAATCTGTTGATGATGTGACCGTAACTGGCTCCAGTATTAACCAGACCAGTGCTTTTGATGCTGTCGGTGTAGCTGAGATCAGTGACGTCATTCCAGCCCAAGTTGGGAAAATTTCACTCTCTGAAATCCCAGCGACCACTACTGAACCATTTTTAATTAGCGAACTATATCCTGATATTGATCTTTTACCTGATGGTACTGCAAATATTGGGGCCACTACATTAGACCCAGTTGGCAAAAGATTTGAATTTGATGACTTTAGTGAAGCTGAATTTTCACAAGGAAGCTTGGATGTGACCATCAATAATAATCTGGTACTTATTTTGGGTCCGGATATAGTAATTCAACTTCAGGACACGCTAGGAAATGATATTGTGGGGGCTCTCGTCACTTGGAATGAAACAATTCTCCAAGGAGATTCATCTACCCAAACATTGGACTTAACAGACATCATACTTCCAGGACACATCAATATCCTTGTGACCGCTGAAACATCAGGTTCTGGTGGAGATTTTGAATTGGATGCGACAGCCAGAAACTCAAATTTTCATGTTTCCCTAAGCGGCTATGATCTTGAAGTGACAAGTGCAACCGCAAAAGTTCCGTCTCAAACAATTGAAAAAAATGGTGTTATTGCCCTTGAAGACTCTGAAAATAAAATTCAAAATGCTAAAATTAAAACAGGATCCTTATCAATAGAAATTGCCAATGCCATGTCCGTTGCAGCTAACCTGACACTCACTATTGAATCTCTTTTGGAACCAGGTGGGGCTTCATTTTCAACAGATATTGGAATATCTGCAAACTCAACAACTCCAGATATTACGAATATTGCGAATTACAGCCTCGAAATGGATACATCAAGCCAGGAAATAATCTATGATTATGTGATTCACACTATAGACACTGAAGGGAATCTAGTTACGATTACTGAAACCGATGAAGTAACAGTAACTATTGCTCTATTTGGTGAAGCATCTGGAGAGGACATATATTTTGAAGAGATTACCGGTGTCATCGAATCTCAACTAATTGAAGAAGCTGGAGACATTGAAGTCACTTCTGATTCAAAACTCTTGAATGCTGATATTTCATCAGGCTCCATCGCCATCACGATTGATAATCAAATTAATAAACCCGGTTTTGAAGGACTCCCAACCATCGTCCTGACAATTCCAGAATTAGTTGATGATGGATCCAATGCGCTTACAGGTACACTTACGCTGGAACCTAATCCTACTGTAAATACGCTGAACTTTGACCTTTCAGACTACAACCTTGTGTTTGCAGATACTACAGTTGCTGGTCAGGTGCTTACCTACACAACGGTAGTTACTACCCCTGAAGGTGAGCTGGGACAATATGGTCTGGAAGATTCCATCATTGTGGATATTGATGTTTCCGATATGGAGTTTGCAGCAGTGACTGGGTACTTCTCACAGGATGCCATTGTCACAGAAGATGAAATCATTCTGGAAGAGGCTACCAAACTAATTGAAGCTAACTTTGAAACCGGTGATTTTCAGCTATCCATGACCAATCGGATTGGTGTAGTGGCTGATGTGAATTTTCAGATTGACGAGTTTATTCATAAGGTCAGTGGTGACACGCTTCAAATGGATTTTCGTCTTGAGGATATTGCTACACCACAGATATCCAATCTGGATCTATCCCAGTATAAACTTGCTTTCGATGCAGCATCGGTCATGCCAGGTGTTGATCAGGGCATTCACTATACTTCTGCTGTTACGCTACCTTCCTCAGAGGAAATGACGCTAACTTTTGGGGATTCAATTCTTATTGATGTGAATATCACTAATCTATCCATGGAAAGTGTTATGGGAATCATCGAACCTGATACTCTGGTGATTGATGCTGATACGGTGACATTTGAGATGCCGGATATGGTATCTGATCTCATGTTTGAACATGTTAATATCGATATCGATTTTAATAGTACCTTTGACATTCCAATTCAACTTTCACTTCTACTTTCTGGAACTGATTCCCTGGGGAATACTGAAGAAATTGAAATACTCCACGATCTTGCTCCTGATGATGATGTGGTTCACATTGATGCAGCAGACCTGCTGAACATTCATCCAGAATCCATTATCTCAAGTGGTCAGGCCATCATCAGTGATGGAACCTCCACATCAACGATTGCTAAGGGACAGAGTATGAGTCCCATCATGTACATAAATGTGCCACTTTCATTAATAATTGAGGATCCTCCT
>JAERTG010000143.1 GCA_016845065.1 Fidelibacterota bacterium
ATGTCGAGGTGGAGGGATTTGAACCCCCGGCCCCCTGCTCCCAAAGCAGGTGCGCTAGCCGGACTGCGCCACACCTCGATAGTGAGTAAGTCTATGTCAAATCGAGGAGGGTTCCTCCGGCCCTCCCGACATCCCAATGTCGGGATGCGCTAGCCGGTGAAGTTTATCCCGACACTTCTGTCGGGACCACACCTCGTAAGTGTGTAAATCTATGTCAAAATCGAGGAGGGTTCCTCCGGCCCTCCCGACATCCCAATGTCGGGATGCGCTAGCCGGTGAAGTTTATCCCGACACTTCTGTCGGGACCACACCTCGATTATCTAAAAGCGGCATGAATATAGTTTGTGAAAAAGGGATTTCAAGCCTGTTCTGCCAGACTCGCTGCGATTTCCGCACCCAACTTGACATTGTTCAATGCCAGGGCACGATTTGTTACTAAACTTTCCCCTTTTGTCAACTCGACTATGCGACCCAATAAGAAAGGTGTAAGTTCTTTACCATCAATGCCTTTTGCCTGTGCTTCCTTCAATGCTTTTGTGATATGTCTGTCCATTATTTCCAGTGGAATATCAAACTCCTCAGGGACAGGGTTGGCGATGAGAATTCCAGAAGAAATACCCAACTCCTGCTGTGCAAGATAAGCTTTAGCAATTTTTTGGGGAAAGTTAGCCGTAGCCGATAACATCAAACCCGAATTCCGAGAATAAAAAGCAGGAAACTCAGCGGTTTGATACCCGATTACCGGGACACTCATGGTTTCCAGGTACTCAAGCGTCTTTGGAAGATCAAGAATGGCTTTAGCTCCTGCAGAGACAACTATGACTGGAGTTCGAGACAATTCTACCAAATCAGCTGAAACGTCAAAATTTTCCTCGGCTCCACGATGAACACCACCAATCCCTCCTGTCGCAAACACCTTTACTCCAGCTGCATGAGCCAAGCTCATAGTCGCTGAAACCGTCGTAGCTCCATTACCTTTACGTGCCACCGTCAAACCAATTTCGCGAGTTGCCACTTTCCCCACGGTAGGATCGGTGGCTAATTTTTCAAGCTGAGCATTCTCTAGACCAACACAGACTTTTCCACCTAAAATCGCTATAGTTGCCGGTTCAGCTCCTGAAGCCAGGGCTATAGCTTCAGCTTCTCGGGCAAACTCCAGATTTTGGGGGTAGGGCATACCGTGAGCAATGATAGTGGACTCAAGTGCTAATACAGGCTTACCACTGGCAAGGGCTGCTGCTACATCAGTTGAATACTTAATTAAATTTTCCATGCTTGAAATTATCCAGGTAGCAAGAGATAGCAATTGATGACTTAAGGGGTATCAGAGTTGATCTATCCTGTTCAAAACACTATCATTTTACCATTCTTCTATGGGAACTTCCCAGCTCCACCGACCTGCCTCATCTCCCCAGAAATTCGCATCAATCCCATTGTTCCAATAACATCTAATTCGATATGTTTCTCCATCCACACTGGTGTAGTCATAATATTTACTGAGAAAGTATTTACCTCTCAGCCCTCCATTGGGGACGTCATTCCAGTCTGATCCCACTACGTTTTCCCAGGTCGGGGCAATGGGGTAATACCCTTCCGAACCTTTGTATATTTGCAGAAAATTTTTTACATATCCTATGGTCACCATGACTTCAGAACGCTTGGCTTTTTCAACATTATTCTGATAAACGGGAACTGCAATTGCACTGAGTACGGCAATAGTTACGATAACAATAAGTAATTCAACTAATGAGAATCCCTTGGATAATTGCCGCAAATTGTTTTTTGGAAATAGGATATTCATCTTATTAATAACCAATCAAAACATACCAATAAATGTAAGCCGAAAGCATATTAAAAATAGAGTGGAATTATCAGGTAAGGTCTGATTTGAAGGTTTGATCCATGGGGTGCAGTTCATTGCTTCATAGCTGAACCGTCCGTCCTGAACTTCGAGTCCATTGACTCAATAGTACCTTGCGTTATTAATCCTTTGAGAAAATGTCCACATTTGAAGCCTTCCCAATGATGTACACACAATATGGGACCAAATAGCTGAGAAATGCTGAAAACCACCTGCCGGTGGTCATTTCGCCATCATATATGGCCGTCCCGTGATTGATTGTCAACAAAATGGTACCAACAAGCAAAGCAACTTTTAGTGCTGAGGTTGCCCAGTCTGACTTGAAAAAATATTTGAGCTTCACTTTAACCCTGTCTAAACAGTTTCGATGTATTTATGAACCAAATGAATACAAGCCGATCCTTCGCCGACTGCTGAGGCGACTCTTTGGTTTGAACCATGACGAATATCACCCACACTAAATATGCCTGGGACGCTGGTTTCAAACAAAAATGGTTCACGTTTTAGGCTCCAGTTTGCCGGGCGATTATTGGATAATCTTGGTAGGTCTGAACCAGTCAGGATGAAGCCCCTGTCGTCCCTGGCTACCAGTTCTGATACAAACTCAGACTGTGGTGATGACCCGATAAAGATGAACATTGCAGCCGATTCCAGTTCCCTTTGTTCCCCTGATTTATTGTCTCTATAGAAAATTTTCTCCAAAGAGTTCTTTCCTTGCACTTCAATTATTTCGGCATGTGGAAGTACTGTGATGTTAGGGGTGGCTTCTATCCTATTGATCAGGTAGGAGGACATGGTCTGCGCGAAAGAATCTCGACGGATCATTATCGTAACTGTTTTAGCATAACGACTAAAAAACAATGCGCCCTGACCTGCTGAATTTGCCCCGCCAACAATGCAGATATCTTGGCCCTTATAAGTAGATGCCTCAGTCATTGCAGCACCATAGTAAACACCAACACCTTGGAGGCTGTCCATTCCTTTGGCATCCAGTTTGCGGACTTTCAACCCGGTGGCCAACACTACTGAATAGGCCGAAACCTGACTCCCATCTCTGAATTTTACGATTTTGTAGGAGCCATTTTCCTCGATTTTAACAACTTCCTGTGCAGTGATAATTTCGGCTCCAAATTTCTTTGCCTGGGCCACGGCCCGCTGGGCTAAATCTGCACCGGTCAGACCTGCTGGAAAGCCGAGATAATTTTCAATGTTCGAGCTGGTACCAGCCTGACCTCCAGGAGCTTCTCGCTCAACTATGAGTGTTTTAAGACCCTCCGATGTTGCGTAGACAGCATTGGCCAGGCCGCCGGGTCCACTACCTATGACTACTAGATCATAAAACGGGTCTTCTGCAGTAGTTTTTAATCCCACCTTGTCTGCAATCTCTTGAACCGTGGGTTGAATACTATGCGATCCATCTGGATAAAAGATTATGGGTAGCTGTGTTGTGTCATCGGTCAATCCTTTTACCAGTTCAAGCATCGAGTCATCTTTATCAATATCAACCCATTCATAGGGTATTTGATTCCGGGACATAAACTCTTTTATTTCGAAGCAGGGTGAGGACCATAGTGCTCCAACGAGCCGGATGCCATCAAAGGGTATATCAGCCATACTTCGCCATAGGCTTAATAGATCATCGAGCACAGGATATAATTTTTGTTCAGGGGGATCCCAAGGCTTTAGCAGATAATGGTCAAGGCCGATTTGGTTAATGCTTACAATTGCCGCTTCTGTATCTGAATAAGCTGTCAATAGAACCTTTGCACTATCTGGATGCAAAGTTGCCATCTTCGCTAGAAATTCTGTACCGGTCATGCCGGGCATACGCTGATCTACCAAAAACAGGGCAATTGGTGTCCCCCGCTTCTTTATGGTTTCGGCAGCTTCAAGACCGTTTTCGGACCCAAGTGCTTTTACAATTCTAAAATCTTTTCGGTATTTGATTCTTAAGTCTCTCTCAACTGAAGCGAGTACTTCTGGATCATCGTCAACGCATAGGATAATAGGCTTAGTCATTTTCTTCTATCTCCACTGGAAGCAATGTTTTAAAAATTGTTTTGCCGGGTTTGGAGGTTGCACTGAGTTCTCCTTTGTGTTTTTCAACAATAATTCCGTAACTGGTTGAAAGGCCAAGTCCTGTTCCATTTCCAATAGATTTGGTAGTAAAAAAGGGATCGAAGATGTTTGGCAATACCTCTGCAGGAATGCCTTCGCCATTATCCTCAATTTCTATGCAAACTTTGCCATTGGCATAGCTCGTATGAATTTTTATTTCACCTTTTCCGTTCATGGCATCAATTGCGTTGTCCAATAAGTTAGTCCAGACTTGATTCAACTCGCTTCCATAGGCCATAATCTCAGGGACATTTTTGTCATAGTCTCTGACGACTTTGATCCCCACTTTTATTTTATTCCTTAATATGACTAATGTATTGTCCAGTCCTTCATGTAAATTGATTTTCAACACATTTGCCTGACCCAGGAAGGAATAATTTTTGAGAGCAATTACAATCTCGGAAATTCGGCTGGTGCCTTCACTTACCTCAGTGAGCAATGAGTAGACAGGAAATATAGTCGCAATCCAATTCAGTATAGCTCCCAAATTGTCTTTGTCATGCTTGGATAAGAGGTGGTCCAATTCATCTAGTGAGAACTGAAGATCCACAAAAGATGGCGCCATATCCAGATCATTGTCAAATCCCTGATCGTCCAGCCAGTCCTCAATATCCGCTTCACGATCTGAACGTGCCAGCGCACTGAGCTCATTCATGACAGAGCTCTGATTGAGAGCGCGTTTCTCTAACAATTTGATCAGAGCTAAGTCCTCATCAGATAAGACTCGTTGACTTAGCTTGATATGAACCTCTTCCAATGCAGAGAGTTTTGTTTTTAGTATCTGAGAGGCTCTTTTGGTAGCTGCTGCCGGATTATTGAGCTCATGGGCGACGCCGGCTGCGAGAGTTCCCAGGGTTGCCATTTTCTTAGCTTGTTGCAGAGAATTCTCCGTTTTTTTTTGCTCAGTAATGTCAGCTCCAAAAACGAAGGTAAAATTTGACTGAAAATCTTTTGTGTGGGTAAACATATAAACTCTATCGTTCATGTTTACTTCATGATAGGTGATATCATCACAAGTAGTTATGTGATCCCATTTATCCTGGTCCATTTCAGGGCACAATATTTTCCAATTACCACCTTTAATATTCGCTCCAAACAGTTCGATAGCTGCTTTATTGGATAGAATAATCTCTCCATCGTCCTTTAGTCGTAGCACAGGTCCAGGATTCATATCCGGGAATCTGGCCATATTAGCCAGTGAAGCACGCTGCTGTTCGAGCTCCCTCTCAATAAGCTTTATCTGGGTAACATCCGATCCAAACACAAAGAAATTTTCGCTGTCTTCTGGGCAGACATGGGTGAACAAATAGCACCGTTCGGAAACATCAGCTTCAAAACCTGTATCTACAGCGCACGTGCTAATCTCATTCCATTCATCCTGATCCAAACCCGGACACAAATCCATCCAATTTTGACCAACGAGATTATCTTGATTGAAGATTTTACGAGCCGCAGAATTCGCCAGAAGAACCTCGGCTTTTCGATTTAGCCTTAGTACCGGTCCTGGATTCATTTCGGGAAACTTGGCTAATTCTTCTATTTCTTTCTGGAGGGAATGACTTTGATTGGTAATCCCCATGTCTACACCTTTGTCTTCATTAGTCTTACCTTTATGACCAAAAATTCATTCATTATTTTCAATACAGGGAATTCATTCTGTTCATCATGATGATTTGAGATGATATTTGTCATGAATATATTCAAATTCCTTACGCGCACAAGCAATTGAGCACCATAGCTATGATCAGTTGTGTCTATTGCACTGTAGAAGATTCGTTAATCGGATGAAAAAGAGTTTGAAGTGGAGGCGGGGAGATACAAA
>JAERTG010000144.1 GCA_016845065.1 Fidelibacterota bacterium
ATGGCAAATGGATAGCCTGCATCCATCAAAAATTTCGAGGAAAATACCCATTTTCATCCCGGTTTATCAAATTGCAAAAGGGAATGCTTCAACAATATCATGATGTAAAATCTGGACTGCCCCGAAGGGGCCACTTTTTCCGAGCGCAGTCTCTGAAAAAGCCTAGATTCTTACGTATTTCATGTGAGAGAATACCTCTCAGAATGTTAGGAACTATTTGATAATCAGACGATTCCCCCGACCTAAACCGGACACTTTTTGGCCCTTTTTGAAGGGGGTAATTTAACAATGCTAATAATTACAGCCTTTTACAAAAATCCATTTGTTGCGTTTAGCTTGGAAATGCACCAAGCTAAACGCAACAAAACAGACTCTAAAATAGACCCAATACAACAAAACATATCGTAAATAAAAATGTAATTCGAATTTTAAATAAGGGGATTGCTAAAAATCAGCCGATTTTAGCCGAAATATTGTTGCGTTTAGCCTGGTGCGTTTTTGCTTGATTTGTTGCGATTAGGGTGGTACTTTTGGGGCATGATTTTGACTCCCCGAACAAGAACCTATTTCGAGTTGTTGCAGGCAAAAGTCGTCCAAGGCATGAGGCCTCATGGCAGCCGTACCCCCTATTACATTGAAGGTGACCCAGTCATCACAAACTACGAAATTGTTCGGGAGGTATGGGCTGACAATTCACCAATTAAAGAGGTTTGCGAAAAGTACCACATCAGCCGTACACAATATTACGAGAAGGAAGATGCGTTTGTGAAACATGGCTTTCCAGGGCTTTATCCTGAAGTCAGAACACTTCCTCTGCCAGAGGATTTGGAACGTTTGGTCATGATGGTCAGCAAATCAAGGCCGTCTTTGTCCCAACAGGCGATTCTGAGAATAGCGGAAGCGCTTCCCTTAACCGAGGAAAGTGCAGGCGTGGAAGCAGTTTCAGAAATCTTGGCATCATACGGTCGATGCGTTTCAAATCGGCCTGGGGACAAAGGCTTCTGGTCTCGCATCCAGCGTACCCTTGACCAGTTGAAACGGCTGAAAATGATACAGATTAAGGGACGGAATCGACAAAATCGCAGAAAGACATTTTTCAATGATAAAGATGTGTTCCACAAACGGATGGAGCTTTTGAGGCACCTTTTTTACCAACCATCTATTGGCGTCAAAGACGCGTGTTTACAATTCGGTATTTCACCGACCAGCTACTACCGTCTGGTCAAAGACTATGGATTTTTCGGCCCATGGGCGGTGGTTCCGGGAAACCTTCCCGGCAAAGAAAAGATGAGCAACGAAACTGAGCTGAGAATTATTTTAGAGAAGCTGAGATATCCCGGCTATTCTGCTCAAGAGATGGTTAAAAGGCTGAGATTAAGATGTTCAAGATATGCCGTTAATCGTGTTTTTTCCAGGTGGTCTCTAACAGACCGTAACCGGGTGCCTATCGCTTTAGATCAGTATTGCACTGGAGAAACTGATGACGTAAAGCCTTTTGAACCGGTTCAGCCGGCTTATCACCTTTACAGCGATGAGTCCCTTTTGGAGTCCCGTCGAATTAACCGTCAATTTGAACAGTTATGCGGAAAAATGCGGACCCATGCTTACCAACTGTGTGATCCGGGACCGCTCATTCTGGCGCAGTTTGTCAATGATCTTGGTGTTGTTCAGGCCATGGAAAAAAACGGTCCGCCGAGATTGCGTGGTATCGGGATGAGCAATTTGGCCCTTCTCAATGTATTTCGAATATTGGCGGGCTATCGTCGAATCAACCATCTCAGCAATAACCGGGACAGGTCTGTTGCATTAGCCAGTGGACTTGGCATGTTTGGTTCCCGGTCCAAGTATTATGAAGACACGCTTGAATTTAAATTTAAGCAGATCCACGAATTGCGGTGCGACTTAATCAGCCGTGCCAAAGAGCTCGAACTCATCGAAGGAAAAAAGATTGCCTTTGACTTTCATTTCAAGCAATTTTTTGGTTCCCACAGCAAAGAAAAAGGGTTTGGAAAGGGGCCGGACAAAGCGGGTAATATGGTTGCCGGGTTCAGGCCCCATGTGACTTGGGATCTGGTTGCCAACACAGTGCTTTCCATGAATTACTATCACGGTGGTGTCCGGGCCCCAGGAATTCTGGAGCAGTACTGTGAAGAACAGATTTTTCCACTGATTGACCCCAGTGCGATTGAAGAAATCTATATGGATTCGGAGTATACCAAAGAAGCAAGTCTCCAGTATTTTAAGCAGGATCGCTGCCCCAATGGGGATGTGTTTCTCTGTCTGAAAAAGAACAAGCAGATCAAAAAGCTCATTGCACCAGCGCTTGAATCAGAAAAAGGTTGGGAAAAATATGATGCCGATGATTTGGTAAAAACCATTGACGTAACGCTTCCCAAAACAAAGCTCCCGTTACGCATTGTCATCCTGAAAGATTTGGAAACCGGTAAAAAAATCCGGTGTTTTGGGAGTACCAATACCAGCCTGAAATCAGCTGATATGCTACAAAAATATCGGTATCGCTGGCTTATCGAAAATGGTCTCAAGGATCTGGTTTACAGCTATTTTCTGGATGAAATGTATGGAAACGATCCGCAGAAAATAGAGTTTGAGTTCTATTGTACGCTGGTGTCAAGGCTAAGCTACGAATATTTCTTGAAAGAGGTGGGCGGAGAATATTACCATCAGCACAATGGGAACAAGACGACATTACAAAAAATGAGAAATCTGCTTTTCGAAAAACGCAACTTTACCCTCGAACAGGATTCCGATGACAATCTGATCATGACCATTCTTGATGAGGGTGGAAACGATCTGGAACAGCGGGTTGCGACATTACTTAAGGAGCGCATGGAAAATGGACGAAACAAGGTCCTCTGGTGGGGCAATCGAGGCCTTGTTTTGCGCTTCAAAAATCAGTACTCAGAGCGAAAAGTGTCCGGATAGGGTCCGCCAAAAGTGTCCGGAAAACAACGGGGGAATCGTCTGAATATCATCATTTATTTAACAGACACCATACTGCCCTATGAACCACTTTCCAGATTGATATTTGAGATGATCGAAACGGGTGATGCTTCCGCTGTGCTGTCAATAGTTTCTGCTGCAGAAATGATGAAGGGGCCCATAAATGCCGGGCAACACCATAAGGCTGAGTATTCCGATCAATCCGGACACTGATTCCAATAATTTACGGACACCCATTCCAATCCAAAGCGGACACTCGTTCCGAAGCAAAGCGGACACCCCCCAATTGGAGCGAAGCGACGCTGGAAAATTTGTAAATGCCAGC
>JAERTG010000145.1 GCA_016845065.1 Fidelibacterota bacterium
CAGGCCAATTTCCCAGTTGCAGTATCCCAGCCTATTTTGGGTGGCAATGCAATTGTTGATCTTGACGGTGATGGAACAAATGAAGTAGTAGTGAGTGGATCAGACAGTCTTGTTCATGTTTTTACATTGACTGGTACTGAACTGACTGGTTTTCCCTATGCCACAGGCAACGTGATAATTGGAGCTCCAGCAGTTGCAGATATTGATAACGATGGTGACATGGAAGTTGTTGTGACTTCCCGTGACCGCAAAATCCACGTTATCCAACACGATGGGTCAGGTGCCGCAATCACTGAGGCAGCAAGCTATCTCATGGGCACACCTTCTCTGGATGATATTGATAACGATGGCGATCTTGAGATTGTTGCCGGTGGCTATGGCTATGATTTGTTGGCAGTCCACCATGACGGAACTCCCCTTGACAACTACCCCGTGATTATTGACGGTGGCAGAATGTCTGGTGGTGTTTCCATTGCTGATCTCGATGGAGACGGTAGTAAGGACTTTATCGTCGGCACATGGAGTGATAGCGTGTTTGCCTATAATCTTAGCGGAGCCTTGTTAAGTGGATTTCCTGTTGATTTGGTTTCCAATGTTGCTTCACCTCCCATTATTGCTGACATAGATGGAGACGGTTCACTAGAAATCCTGGCTGGTCAGGATGGTGGCTATTTCTACGCTATAGCTAATGATGGAAGTGTGCTTTGGAGTCAAAGACTCTCTTCAGCAAGTATTCGAACCACACCTGCTATATACGATTTTAATGGTGATGGATTTATGGAGATAGTTTACACAACCCTAGCTGGTCTGGTCAACGTTCTGGATTACCAGGGAAATGCTGTATCAGGCTGGCCCCAGAGTTTGGGCGGAGCTTGCTATAGTTCACCTGTTATTGCAGATCTTGATGGTGTTGGAGAGCCAGAAATCATCGTTGGATCAAACTCCGGTGAACTGTATGCCTTCCACCACGATGGTATGCCTATGAATTTATTTCCGCTCACATTGTCAGGACCTGTTCAAGGTACACCAACCGTAGCTGATTTGAGTCAGGATGGTACGCTCGAGATCATTGTCGGGACAAATAATGATTTGACAGTTATTAATTTAAAAATGCTTTCAGATTTAGGCCCCACATGGTCTACGGCTCGTGGAAATAATCAGAGAACCGGCTTGTATACTGGCCAGTTCCTGAGTGTTGAGGAAATTGAAATGCCGGATGCGCTGCAATTAAAGCAAAACTATCCCAATCCTTTCAATCCGACAACCACCATTGAGTTCGGCATTCCTGCCAACAGTTATGTGACCTTGACAATTTATGATATTCTAGGTCAAGAGGTAAACACCCTGGTGCAATCCGACCTCGTTCCAGGTACTTACCGTTATCAGTGGAATGGTACTGATGCTTCAGCCAAGTCGGTTGAAACAGGTATTTATTTCGCCCGCATTAGTGCTGCTGGTTCAGAGCAAATTGTGAAAATGATGTTGATTAAATAGACATCATAACATAAATAGAGTGCAAGGGGGCCGTCCATTGGATGGCCTCCTTCTTTATAGACAAATCATCGACAACAGAAATATTTTATCAGACAGAGGCCTGACTATATTCTGAACCTGACTATCCAAGTCAATTCATAAGTAATCTACTGGGAGTTCAAGCATGAAATCATCTGGAAAATCTTTAACCGGCAAAGCCCTACTCCAAAAGATTCGTTCAGACTTCATTGGTTTAGATACCACATATGAAACTGTGGGAGGGAAGAAAACCAGACGCGTATATCTTGATTCTACAGCCAGTTCCCTTATGCTTCGTCCCAGCGCTCAAATAACCGCAGATTTCATGAATCACTACTCGAACACCCACAGTAAGCTCCACCATTCCGCTCATATATCAACGGCAGCATATGACTGGGCACATGAAAGGATACTTCGCTTTGTAGGAGCAGATCCGGATATTTATACCTGTTTCTTTACGGGATCAGGAACCACCGGTGGCATCAACAGGATGGCGCGTGTGTTTAGAGATGTTCATCCCGAGAAGGACACTGCAATCATCTCCATCATGGAACATCACTCCAATGATCTACCACATCGAAAGCATATGCAGCATGTATATCATGTACCGGTGGATGGTCTGGATGAAAATCGGATGTGTATCAGTTTGCCCAAATTGGAGGAAGCACTTCGGAATGGTGCTGGTAAGATAAGTTATGTTTCCATTACTGCTGTGAGTAATGTGACTGGGATTATTAATCCCATCCATGATATTGCCCGTCTAGCTCACAAATATGGAGCCTTGCTCATGGTAGATGGTGCTCAAAGCGTTGCACACCTTCCTACAAAAATGTTCCACCCCGACGATCCTGATGCTTGCATCGATGCCTTGGTATTCTCTGGGCATAAAACCTATACACCAGGATCACCAGGGGTTGTTGTAGCTCGCAAGGATCACCTCTTAGCCATTGAGCCCGAAGAGGTTGGCGGGGGCATGGTAGATCGTGTCCTGGAAGATCGTTACCAGGTGAAAGACACATTCCCAGATCGAGAAGAAGCAGGTACCCCCAATATCCCCGGCGCAATAGCCCTTGCAGCCACCATCGAAATACTTGATCGAATCGGTATGCAGACCCTCATGGAGGAAGAAGATGAAGTGTTGGAGGCGGCCATAAATGAGATGGCGAAAATGCCGGAAATTCTTGTCTATGGAGGTACCGACCTGAAGGCATGTCCACGAGCGGCATCCATTTCTTTTAACATAAAAGGCATGGATCACGGTCTGGTAGCTGCCCAGCTAAATGATTACTTCAATATTGCTGTTAGAAATCAATGCTTTTGTGCCCATCCCTATGTCAAGGAGATGATGAACGATGATCTTGAATTGGAGTTTGGGGAAATAGATTTTGGCAATATGTCTCCCGAATTTATGCGCAAAGCGGGAATGGTGCGAGCCAGTTTTGGTTTGTATTCAACCCTGGATGATGTAGACCAACTTATAGCGGCACTAAAGGTTATTATTCAAAATGGGAAAACATATGGTGAGGAGTATGAGCTGAATTCCGAGAATGACTATGTGAATAAGTCCTACAAGGTTGATAATGAGGAAATCTTTGATGTTGTTAGAGCAATTGAAAAATATATAGGTGAGTAATACCTACTTCAACAATAACAGTTTTCCAGTTGATATTCCATGATTCCCCGAACTAACCCGAAAGAAAAAACTACCTGAAGTCATTTCGTTTCCTGCATCGTCAATACCAGACCAGATAAAATCATAAATCCTTCCACCACCTATCCAGTTGGTGTCTGAAAATACTAATTGACCCCTGGTGTTGAAAACCTGGAGAGTGTAAACACCTGATTCATTGGCATGAACCGGTATGATTGTACTATTGTTAAATGGATTGGGGTATGCCGGGCTGGTTTTCAATTGATCTGGTTTTGGAAAATCCTCCATCAAGCCTGAAGGTATAAAATTAGCATGAATTTCAGTGCTGCCATCGCCTCTGAATATGAGAAGGCTTCTGTCTGGAAGCTCAATCCACGGGAGTTCAGATACAGCTCCATCTGTGGGCGGTGTACTCATAATTACTCGATGATTGCTCTCTGACAGGTGAGGGGGGATACTATCAGATTGACTGGCATCGAAATAATGAATATCAGTCATCAGGGATCGGCGATAGGCATATAAATCTGTGCCGTCGGAAAAGAGAAAGTTTTTGAGTTGCCAGGGTTGTTGATCTTCCAGGACGATAAGAGCCTGTTGAATTCCATCAAGAACTGAGTCTAACTCCTCAATATTTTTAATAATCCAGAAGAAAAACAGCTCGGAATCGACTACACTTTCCCACCCAGAACCATCCCAGGAACCGGCACCATATGTTTGTGGTGGATGCTGGGACAACCAAACATCACCTATGAGTTCTCGAACCGCTGTCTTATCTATGTCACCATTATGACCAAAACTGTAATCCACACCGTTCTCAGTTGTGTAAATAAATGGATGGGGATTTTCAATGTCATTCGCTCCGGAACTGGTTTGACGAAGATGCCCCATGAGTATGGGTACCTCGGTTTCAGCCAATAACATCGATGTGTCATAATAGTAATCAATATCTAAATAGGCTTCTTCCTCAGATCGAACGGTTTGGATATGAGGAACATCCTGGTTTACAAAATAACTCGTCATGGCCCAACCGTCACGGTTATTATAAGGCCATTCACCTGACCCACCCTGTAACCGAAATTCCTCTAACTCACCCATGAGAAAAGGGTGCCATTCACCATCAGTATAAGTGTTGCTTAATGATTCACCTGGTAGGGCGATGACTCCTAGCATGCGGCAGGGAAATAATGGTATGACCATCAAGAGAAAGACAAAAACACGCTTTAATAATGGTGACAACATGGGGAAAATGTAGTTCCTGCATGTATGATTTGAAAGAAAATGGTGTAATTCTGTCAAATTGTAAAACATGGATATTGCATTTTCCTGGGTTGCATCAAGATCACTCAAAGCTATTTTTAATTCGATGGAGAAATTTGAATTTAGTCCTTTTGATGCTGCCGGTTGGCTACCTAATGGCCATTTCCAATCCATTTTCGCATCCTTATTCATGTCTGTGAAACTAACAGATTATCGACGAGAGATCCTGAATCTTCCAGATGGTGATATCATTGCTGCAGATTGGGTTGATGGAACCCCAGGCGAACCCCTCGTGGTGCTCATTCACGGGATGGAAGGAAGTTCAGATAGCCGATACGCCAGACTGCTGATGAATGCATGTATTGAGAGAGGCTGGAATGGTGTAGTCCTGCATATGCGGAGTTGCGGTGGGGTGATCAATAAACGTAAGCAATTCTACCATGCAGGATTCTACAATGACATAAGATATTTTGTAGATGAACGATTGCCTCAAATGGGATCGAATCAAAAAGTATTTTTGTTAGGTGTCTCTCTGGGAGGATCCCAGATTGCCCATTATCTGGTTAAGGGGAAAGCTTTGGAGCGGGTGAGGGCTGCTGCAATCATATCTACACCCCTTGATTTGGGAGCCTCAGCAGATTTTATGAGTAAAGGCTTTAGTAAAAATTATGTCATTAGATTTCGTAAAACCCTGCTTGTGAAATATCGACAGAAAGCAGAATTGATAGGTGATGAGAGTATGGCTAATGAGTTGGCCAAGGCAAAGACCTTTTGGGAGCTTGACAATGCTGCCACAGCACCCATTCACGGTTTTAAAGATGCAGCTCATTATTATACTGAAATGAGTTCAAAAAACTGTTTGAAGGATATCCCCGTGCCTACACTTTATCTGGCCTCTCGGGATGACCCCTTTGTTCCAGAAGCATCGATGCCACAAAAGTCAGAGGGATTGGTAACCTCACTATTGACAGAAAAAGGGGGACATGTGGGATTTGTAAACCAATATGGGAAATCATGGATGATTCCCACAGTCTTTAAATTTTTGACAGATAATTAATTAAGATTTCAATATTGAGAAAAGAGGATGTAATGAAAAAGAGTTTCCTGTTAGTGTCGATAATTGGTTTAACCATGATGTTGACCTTTTGTGAAAAAAAAGCAGAAGTTTCACCTGAACGATTCAAGGTGTTAGTTGATACTGTGGGCCAGGAATTGGACTACGAGGTCTGGATGGATCTCACCTATGAGTTAAGTATGAATTACCCAGAAGAATATGCTGCCGGAATGGCCATGGTTCGTTCTGCAGAGCGTGCCATCATGGAACGTGATGAGGACAGGTTCCGGAAAATCTTCGCTCTGTTGAAGAACTATCCTGAGAACGGTGCTCTGGAGATTACTGATCAGATCGCTTTTGGAAATCGACTGGCCTGGGTTATGTCTGATCAAATGTTGCTTTTCAACGAGGCGCCAGCAGTGATGGAATATACAATTGATAAATTTCGGGCGGAGGAAGAAGGACTTAAGTGGCAGGACGAATTGGGGGCCATGATCTTCGATACCCAGGCAAATATCTTTGAAAAACAAGATGAGACTGACAAAGCACTTGAAGCTTATGGTGTTGCCTTGGAATATATGGAACAGCCTGAAACCTTGCTGCGTCGTGGACTCATTTATGAAAACCAGGATAATTTACCAGCTGCTCTGGAAGATTATGTTGCCGCTCTGCAGCTGTCACCAGGCAAGGCACTAATCAATCAAAAAGTGGTAGAGATATACACGAAACTTAATCCAGGTGCAGATTCTAAGGTTTTTATGAGTGATCTTCATACCAGTCTTGATGAACGCCGCAAGGAGGAAGTTCTTTCAGAAGTCTTTGATATCGATGCACCTGATTTTCAAATGACAGACTTCAATGGAAGAGTATTAAACAATGCCAACATGCTTGGGAAAGTTGTATTTGTGGATTTCTGGGCTACCTGGTGTAATCCCTGCCGCAGAGAATTACCTGAATTTCAGGCCTTTTATGATATCTACAAAGCTGACCCTCGCATTGTGTTTGTAGCTGCCTCAACAGACCAGGAAAAAGAAAAGGTTCAACCCTACATTGACGAGATGAAGTTTACTTTTCCAGTGGCATATGCAGGTGATACTGCGACAAAATTTGGTGTGGAAGGTATCCCAAGTCTGTTTATAATAGGACCACAAGGAAAAATCCGTTACAAGATCGTGGGATTTGATCCAGACAAAGACTTTGTCAGAGAGATGGTATGGCGTCTGGAGAGTCTGCTGAACTAGCATTTTAAAGCCTGGAGGTTTAAAAGATGAAGAAGATCATTGTATTGATGTGCATCGCGGGATTGACCCTGGTCTCAGTCTCTGCTGATGAAGCCAAGTCAGGGTGGAGCTGGGGTGGTGTGCCTGCCATAGCTTATAATTCCGATAATGGATTCACTTATGGCATCATCGTCCAGCCATTTCACTACGGCGATGGTTCCATGTACCCTGACTATCTGTTCTCTGTCTACACAGAGCTTTCCAGGACCACAAAGGGTGGCGGAATCAATACAGTTTTCTTTGATTCCAAGTATCTCATGCCAGCAGATATTCGTGTCACCGCTGAGTTAGGGCTCTTTACAGAGCAACTTTTACCCTTTTATGGATTTAACGGAGCTCAGTCAAACTACAATGAGCTGTTTGAACAAGAATATCTGGATGACGATGAGACGGAAATGAATCCTACATATATTTCCAGAGCTTTTTATCGGCACGCACGAGAGCAATTTCGTTTCACAGCTGATTTTCAAAAGCAGATTTTCCATCCAAGCGTCAGAGGAATTGCTGGAGTTGGGTTTCTGAATAACACCATCAGTGGTATCGATCTGGAAACATTGAATGACGGCCAGGATGATGCAGATAAACTTCCAGACGTACCTGGGCTCTATGACCTCATGAGCCTATCAGGTCTGATCCCGGCTGATGAAGCAGATGGAGGTGTAGCCAATTACCTCAAATTGGGTTTAGTCTATGATACTCGTGACCAGGAAGCCAATCCTATGAGTGGAATGTGGACAGAGGCTATGCTTCTTACCGCTCCTGAGTTCTTGGGCACCGAGACTCCTTTTTCTCAGTTGACAGTAACACATCGTCAATATTTCACACTGATTGACAGAAACCTGTCTTTTGCGTATAGGTTGGGTTATCAAGGTGCCTTAGGTGATCAACCTCCATTTTACATGCTTCCCTACTATCAGAGCAGCTACAAGATGCAAGAAGGTCTTGGTGGTTCTAAAACGCTTCGTGGGATACTAAAGAATAGAATTGTTGGTGCTTCTACTGGTTTTGCCAATTTCGAAATGCGATGGAAGTTCTTGCGCACCGTGGTTGGAGGACAAAACCTATACTTGGCCCTAAATGGGTTTACGGATATGGGGCAAGTTCTCACACCCTATGAATATGGTGAGTTAAATCCAATGAGCAGCCAGACAGCACCCACTGGTGATGATGTTTTGCATATCGCCTATGGTGGTGGATTCAGAATTGCACTGAACGAAAACTTCATTGTTGCGATTGACTATGGAATGGCAAAAGATGCTCAGGACGGTAATTCTGGTTTATATATAGGATTGGGTTACCTATACTAGACTAAGTTAAATATTGACCAAATCATTAGAGGCGTAGTGGCGACACTGCGCCTTTTTTTATGAACTGACCTCTTTCTAATCAGTTTCTATTTTGGAATACAAACCTTCCTGTTAGCTTATCACCGAACACCTTAAAATTTTTTGAATAGATTCTGGATATTTAAGTGCGGGCAATGCGTCAGCTCCTATAGTGATGCCTTTCCCATTTACACAATTCAAATATGGGAGTAAAACATGATCAAATTCAGTAAACAACAGCTCAAAATTCCACAAATGAGCAAACCCGTTTATCTGGTGACAGGGGGGATGTCAAAATTCGATAGAGCCATACCTGAAAAACGGACTGAAGAGCTGGTTATCGATGCCTTTCTGGAGGCAGCCGAATTTATCAAGAAGTCCCCTGAAGAATTAAAAGAGTATATCCATAGCTGTTACTACGGTCATTTCGCTGATCACTTTGGTGATCAACTGCTAGGGGAAGCAGTTATTCATGACCGTCTTGGCTTGGATCCACTTGGAAACGTTGGTATAAAAACAGGTGGCGCCACAGGGGGTTCAACAATCTGGGAAGCTTACAAAGCGGTTGCTTCCGGTTACTCAGATACCGCTCTGGCCATGGGTTGGGAGCGTATGGATGAAGTGCCCACAGATGAAGGCAATCACTATATCGCCTCAGCTGCGGATAAGGACTGGGAAACTCCCTTGGGTCATATCTATACAGGATACTATGCCGTCATGGCCCAAAAGTACTGGCAGGTTTTTGGTAAGGAGGAAGAATCCTTCCGTCGCACCTTGGCAGAGATTGCCGTAAAAAATAAAGGCTATGCCCGCATGAATCCTCATGCCCAGAGTCCCATGAATATTACTGTGGAGGATGTGCTTAATTCTCCCACAGTTGCCCATCCATTACGGGCTCTTGACTGCTGTCTTATGAGTGTCGGTGCATCCTGTGTGATTCTAGCTGATGAGAAAACGGCCTATGAGATGACTGATAATCCATTGCTTCTTTACACATCTGCCGGCTCTCATACTCTACGTGTTGCTGACCGCCGTGATATGGACATTCCATTGTTACCAAATGAAAGTCCTGATCAATATAAAGATCTTGGTCTTCGTTTCCCTGGAGGTGACAGGTATCCTGGTTTTACTGGATTTCTTGCGGCACGCATGGCGGCATACTATGCCTATGGTATGGCTGGGATTGTAGATCCTACTGAGGACCTGGATCTCGTAGAATTACATGATGCATTCACAATAAGCGATATTCAGACCTATGAAGACATCGGAATTCGACCCTATGGCGAAGGTCGCACCT
This sequence comes from Fidelibacterota bacterium, assembly GCA_016845065.1. Lineage (GTDB taxonomy): Bacteria > Fidelibacterota > UBA8477 > UBA8477 > JABMPR01 > JABMPR01. Next base: position 9,377 of record JAERTG010000145.1, read on the forward strand.
ATGTAGAATCAGGGGACTGTTATCATACCAATCCATTTACTGGGCAACCAGGGAAACTACCTGCCAACCTTTCAGGAGGTCTTATTGGTTGCATGCATGCTGTGGGTGCTACTGGTATCATGCAAGTGATTGAGGTAGCACAACATATCTGGGGTCGTTGGTCTGAAATGCATGCAGACGAGGCGAAATGGAAACGTTTTAATCGAGAGAAACCTGACGACTGGACAGATCTACAGGTCAAGGGAGCCAAGAGAGGAATGGCTATCAGCCATGCCGGAGTTGGATCCCATGTAACTGCGACGGTTCTGGTTCACCCGGATCATCAATTGAAAGGGAGGGGCTAAGATGAGTACTCAGAATAGGGGAACAGTCAAAGTCGAAAATGGTCGATATCGTGTATCTGGTAATTTCCATTATGCTTTTCCCAACGATCCAATCAGAGATGAAAATGGCAAGCTTTTGGGTATTACCAATCCAGCTGATATGACCCATATCCACGCTTATGGTGGTGAGGCACCATTCTTTGAAAACCTTAGCAATGCCAAGTTGCTTGGAACGAAATGTGCCAACCCGAAATGTGAAACATATGGCTCGGTCTATATTCCATATCGCATTCACTGTCCAGATTGTCTGATGCGGAATGAGGAAGTCGACCTCACTGATTTGGCTCGCAAAGGTGCAAGCGTACATACCTTCATGATAACAGAACGAACCGGGGCTTTTAATACCCTGGAAAAACCAATCCGTTTTGTGAATGTAGAATTCGAGGGTGTATCTACTATTCTAATGGGGTACCTCTCAGTCGGAGAACCTTCAATTGGTATGAAGGTAGTGCCAATCTTCCAGACGAAGAACCCAACCTTCACAATCATGGATCTCTCATGGGTACCTGCAGGCACAAGTGCAGATGAATTGCCTGAGGGATTTAGTCTATAACCTAGGTAAACCGTAAAAATTTCAATCCCAGGCTGGGAATCGAACTCCAGCCTGGCTGATTGAAAAAAAAGATATCTCCCTAAATCCATTCATTCTTAATAGTATTCATTGATTGCCAAGCCGAATCATGTGCTTTTACTTGGTATGGCATGTGTTTGGTCTAATTTTGCGCCAATGAATTTTTTGAACCAGGAGTATAAGCTTTGAATCGTTTTGTTGAGTGGTGGCAGCATCTGCCATCACAAATGGATCCAGTCATTTTTACTATTGGAAACTTCCCTCTGCGCTGGTACGGTATGATGTATATCGCTGCCTTTGGCACGGCCTACCTGGTAGCAAAATATCGCATTAAAGATGAAAAATTACCGTACAGTCTGGACTTTCTGGCTGACGCGGTGATGTACGCTATTGTAGGCGTCATCCTCGGCGGTCGGTTTGGATATGTTCTCTTCTACGGTTTTGAAGATCTGTTAATGGATCCAATCAGAATCATTTCGCCAATTGCCAAAATAAATGGTCAGTGGAAATTCACTGGCATTTCTGGAATGTCCTATCACGGAGGTGGGATTGGTGTAACAATTGGGCTCTGGTTATATGCTCGCAAACATAAAGTGAAGTTTTTTGAGCTAACAGATTTGATCATGGTAGGAATTCCATTGGGCTACACATTTGGACGACTCGGGAATTTTATCAATGGTGAGTTATATGGCCGGGTGACTGACAGCTGGATTGGGATGTATTTCCCTCATGCCAGGGATGGACTCTTAAGACACCCTTCCCAACTATATGAAGCTCTATTTGAGGGGATAGTTTCATTTCTTATTGTCTGGTCATTCAGAAAGAAAGCTCCCTTCGAAGGTTTTCTCTCTGGCCTGTTTCTTTTTACCTATGGTTTTTCACGTTTCTTTATAGAATTCTTCAGGCAACCAGATGACCACCTCGGCTTTGTCTTGATGAATTATTTTAGCATGGGACAAATCCTTAGCTTCGTAATGATGCTGGGAGCCTGCTTGGTCTGGTATCTTGGATATAGTCAGAATAAAAATTCTGGAGAAATTGCTAAGTGACCCTGTTAACTCTTGCCATTGGAGCGCTTCTTCTCGGTCCATTTCTGGCAAAGATTTTTGAGCAACAACCAGGCATCAATCGCTTTCTGGATGGCTTCATCCTGGTCTCAATCGGAGGTATAGCTGTCATTCACCTCTTACCTGAGGCCGTTGTCGAAATTGGCGGAATGGCACTCCTCATGGTTGTTTTCGGGGCTTTATTACCCTATTTCGCTGAGAGGGCGTTTCACAACTACGAGCGTGCGACTCACAGTGGAGTCCTTGTCCTCGCCTTCAGTGGTATTCTGGTTCATACACTTCTGGACGGTATTGCCGTGTCACAGGCCTCACGAGACCATGGATCTGGACAGGTGCTGGCTTACGCCGTAATCTTACATCGCCTTCCCGTTGGTTTATTAATTTGGTGGGCTTTAAAACCGCTAAGCAATATTAAAGTCATCATAGGTGTTTTGGCTTTGATGAGCCTGGCAACTACAGCAGGTTTTACACTAGGTGCTGCTGAGTTCCCTGGGGCACATTCCACTTACATAACCTATTTTCAGGCCCTGGTAACCGGATCACTCCTACATGTTCTCTTTCACCGCCATATTCATGGCGTGGGTTCTACAGAAGTTGAACACGATCACAAAACTATCGACTCAAAGAATGCTATCCCATCCGCGCTTGGGGCACTTGCCGGTGCAGGCCTGCTTTACCTTTTGCCCTTGGGGCATGAGTTACCCCATGCACATTCAATTGGGTCCACTGCTCATTTAACCATGTCACTCTTTTTTGAGAGTGCTCCTGCATTACTGTTAGGGTTTTTGATTGCTTCCAGCATCCAAAATTTCATTCCCGAAGCCGGGATAAACTGGCTTCATTCAAAGAACAGATCTATAAGGGTGGGGAAGGGTATGCTTTTTGGACTGCCACTACCCATATGTTCCTGTGGGGTTGTGCCACTTTATCATAGTCTTGTTCGACGAGGTGTATCTGTTGGTGCAGGAATGGCCTTTTTGGTAGCCACACCCGAATTAGGTATTGATGCAATCATGATATCTGTACCACTCCTGGGCTGGAAAATGACAGTTGCCCGTTTGATTGCCGCTGCATTGATAGCCTGGCTTACGGGTTACATTATGGATCTGGTTGTCCCTGCAAAACAGGAAATATCCATTCCCGTCATTGAACCTGAAAAACTGAAAGCTACAGTCAACCCCTGGAAGCGCTTCTGGTCAACTCTAAATAAGGAAATGATAGATCATCTCGGGCCCTGGGTCCTCATGGGTCTCATCATTGCCGCCATTACCGATCCCTTTCTGGGGAAGCTAGATTGGACCTCATTACCATACGGCGTTGATATCCTCATCATGGCTCTCATTGGAATGCCACTCTATGTCTGTGCAACAGGAGCGACACCAATTGCAGCAGTCATGCTGCTGAATGGAGTATCCGCTGGGGCTGTATTGGCTTTTCTCATCACTGGACCAGCAACCAATATTACAACACTTGGAGTGATGAAAAAACTTCACGGTGGGCGAATAGCAATCATTTTTCCTTTGGTGATCATTGGATTAACCATAATAATAGGATTTGGAGTCAACTTCATCATGGGTGACTCTGCTGACGCAGGTGTCGGAGCTGAAATAAGCGATGATCACTCGTGGATTAATCTATTGGCAGGAGGTATCTTATTAGTGCTTTTCGCCGGTTCCTTATTCAGAATTGGTCCAAGAGGGATGTTGGAGAATCTCTATGAGGGATTGGGAGATTCTGAAGAGGAAGACGATTGTTGCGATGACTGTCACGACTAAGGGATGATGAGATGAAAGTTTTATTGGCAGGTGGTGGAAGTTCTCACGAACGTGAGGTTTCATTAAAATCTACTGCAGCCATGGAGCGCGCCCTACAGGAACTAGGTTATGCCTACGAGCGCTTCGATTTGGGAAACGAATTGGATGTTACCCATAGGTGGAATGATTCCTATGATATCGTACTACTTGGTTTCCATGGCAGAGCCGGAGAGGATGGATTGCTCCAGGCAACTCTTGAAGCCAATCAGATACCCTTTACTGGTGCTGGGGTTGCTGACAGTTTGTTGGCATTCTCAAAGGATGCTTCAAAGCGTTTGTTCAAGAAGCACGCTATTCCAACTGCTGAATGGGAATTGCATCTTCATGAAACGGGTCAGGAACTACCGCAAACCAACATTTCATTGCCTCTGGTAATCAAACCAGATAACGAAGGATCAACGATTGGTCTATCTGTCTGTCAAAGTCCGAATGATTTAGTCCAGGCTCAAAATGTCTCAGGAGCCTTCAGTAGGCTGATTTTTGAGCGGTTTATTCCTGGGCGAGAACTCACAGTGGGTGTACTGGGAGATCAGGTTTTCCCCATCGTAGAAATCTTCCCCGGTCATGAACTGTATGATTACGAATCAAAATATACCAAAGGTATGAGTAACTATGAATGTCCAGCCAAGTTGGATGATGATCTAACGAATCAGATCCAGAATTTAGCTGTTAAATCCATGCAGTCTGTTGGGGTTCAGGTTTATGGACGAGTTGATTTTCGTCTGGATCCTGAGAATCAACCGTGGTGTCTTGAGATTAACACTCTACCAGGGATGACTGAGACGTCACTTCTGCCCATGGGGGCTGCTGCAAATAGTCTCAGTTTTCCCCAGTTAATTGATGAGATTCTAAACTTAAGTTTAAAAAAAATATAGCTAGGCTAATCAGAATGAGTATCCGGTTTTACAACACGATCACACGACAGAAGGAAGCATTTGAACCCCTGGAAGCAGGTAAGGTTAAGATGTACACTTGTGGACCTACTGTGTATGACTATGCTCATATTGGTAATTATAGAACCTTTATTTTTGAGGATCTACTGCGTCGATATCTTGAATTTCGTGGTTTTGATGTCAACCAGGCCATGAATCTCACTGATGTTGATGACAATACCATTCGTCGTAGTCGGGAAAGAGATATTTCGCTAACCGAATTAACGGATGAGTTCAAAGCCGCTTTCCATGCAGATTTGAAGACATTGAATATGCAAGCAGCTCAAAATTATCCAGAAGCCACCAACTACATTCCGGAGATGATCAATATGATTTCGGACCTGGAATCCAGGGGCTACACCTATACGACCCCTGATGGAAGCGTGTTTTTCAATATTGAAAAATATGAGCAGTATGGGAAATTGGCAAATCTTAACCCAGAGGAAATGCTCAGTGGTGGCAGAGTAGCAGATGATAGCTATGAGAAGGAGGGGGCTCGTGATTTCGCTCTCTGGAAGGGCTATAAACCTGATGACGGTGATGTTCGATGGGAATCACCTTGGGGACAAGGTCGACCAGGGTGGCATATTGAGTGTTCCGTCATGTCCACTGAACTGCTTGGACCACATTTCGACATCCATTGTGGTGGTGTAGATAATATTTTCCCTCATCATGAAAATGAACTGGCGCAGAGTGTCTGTGCAACAGGTGCAGATTTTGTCAATTACTGGCTGCATTCTGAGTATTTGCTGGTTGACAATAAAAAGATGTCCAAGTCTCTAAATAATTTTTACACCCTCCGGGATCTTCTGGATCAGGGTTATCCCGCTGAAGCGATTCGGTGGATGTTGATTACCACTCACTATCGTCAGAAACTAAATTTCTCAGTATCCAGGTTGGAAGAAGCCCAGAAGGCAGTCAATCGACTGAGAGAATTCTACACCAAATTGAATGCTTATGATGGAGCGGGAAATGAGGATGCAGGAAATCACATAATAAATGCAGATAACCAGTTCACGCTGTCGATGGATGACGACCTGAACATTTCAGGTGGTCTGGCAGCCATCTTTGAGCTGGTGCGTTGGGGGAATAGAGCCATGGTTGAAGGACGCTTAAGCGTTACTGGTGCCACTGGCTTAATGGATCTCATTCGTAAGTTTGATCATGTCCTGGGAGTCCTCGATATGGATAGTGGGTTAACTGTTGAAGTTGATGCTGATTTTATTGAAGCAAAAATCAATGAGAGAGTGAATGCCAGGACCAATAAAGACTTTGCTACCAGCGATGCGATCAGGGATGAGCTAGCTGCTCTGGGCGTTGATCTTATCGATACGCCTGATGGCACCAAATGGAAAATGAAGTAACCCACCTGACGTAACCCTGTTAAGTCACTTAACTCCCTAAAAAAATAATCAAATTTACTTTTTCAATAGTTCTTGTGTCTGGAAATCCAGCATATATATTCTTCGGCTTTTAGAAAAAACGGCCAAGGTAGCTCAGTTGGTAGAGCAGCGGTTTTGTAAACCGCCGGTCGGGGGTTCGAGTCCCTTCCTTGGCTCGAGCGTTTAGTTTTATTGGGTCGATGGCCGAGTGGTTAAAGGCGGCAGACTGTAAATCTGCTCTCGAATGAGTACGGTGGTTCAAATCCATCTCGGCCCACGCTTTTTAACAATATTGGGGAGGCAATTCGAAGAAGTTGCTGTCTGAACCCAGTGGGTGTAGTTCAATGGTAGAACACCAGCCTTCCAAGCTGGTTATGTGAGTTCGATCCTCATCACCCGCTCAACTTGACAGTGAATTGCCCCAACAACCGGGGCTTTTTTATGTCAACTGCTCGGGTAGCTCAGTCGGTAGAGCACCTCCTTGGTAAGGAGAAGGTCAGCGGTTCAAATCCGCTCTCGAGCTCTAGCTTCCCCATAAAATTATTAACAACATGAAGCGATACGGAGGAATTGAAGTATGGCAAAAGAAAAATTCGAACGTAATAAGCCGCACGTCAATGTTGGAACGATCGGTCACGTTGATCACGGTAAGACGACATTAACTGCAGCAATCACACAGGTGTTGGCAGCCAAGGGATTGAGTGAAGTTCGTTCCTTT
>JAERTG010000146.1 GCA_016845065.1 Fidelibacterota bacterium
AGTGATAAACTTGAGCTTCTGGAGGAAAAATTATTCCTGAAACCTGAAGTCACACTCCTTGGTCGTACAGATGAAAGTGGTAATAATATCCCTTCTCGATTCTTTACAACTGATTCCCTGACTATGCGAACCTGGGGTTCCATATCGTACACAGTAAATGGGGAGGAATTATAATGAAAACACTCTTAAATATTCTCATAATCCTGAGCCTTTCAAGTTTTCTCCTGGCTCAGACTGATAGCACCGTAACCGAAGCACCTCTTGAAGAATCGATTGAAACCGCTACTGAAGCAGTAGCAGAAGAACCGGCTGTTGAAGCACTTGAACCTGAAGGGGAGGTTTCAGATTCAACCGAAACTCCAGATGATGATATGGTAGAAGATGAATCAGTAGAAATGGATAGCACTTCAATGGAAGTTGTTGAGCTTGACTCTATGATGGCTGACTCGACTGCTATCGTCGCAGAGGACACCGTTGCAACTCCTAAACCCGTCATGGGATGGGTGCAGAACGATCCAGCCCCGACAACCCTGGCTGGATTGGTAAATGAAGGTAATCTGTATTACTGGACCAATGATGTCTTGGAGGGGATGGATTTTACTTCCCTATCCTACATATCGATATTGGATCCAACCATGATCGCTGTCAATGCAAATGACTGCCTTGATATAGTGTGTCACCTCCTGGCCAGTGATGGCAGCGGAGTGAACTATGTGGTTGTCACAAAAGATGATAGCAGCGATGTACAGATATATAACACGGTTACTAAAGTTGTAGCCATCGAAGCACCTGCAGATTCCATTGTGTCAGCTCTTGATGCCTATCTCAAGGAGATTGCTGGTTCAGAATACCTTGCTATAGCAACAGAAGATACCACAGTTGCAGAACCGGTTGTTGTCGTCGATCAATATGAATTGGCTCGTCAGGCTGCCAAAAGAAAGACCATGAAAATTCGGAACAATCAGTTCCGGGAACTTGAAGATATCTCAAGCAACCCGGCAAATCTTGCCAGAGAATTCGACAATACGGTCAGCTTGAATCTCTTACCAGATTTCAAATTCAGTCTGCATAATTCACTTCTTACTCCTGGCTGGTATACCGAATGGTGGACCACTGGTGGAGTTTGGGATGCAGCCATGAAGGCAGATTATTTATCCACAATTACGGATAAACAATTAGCTCTCAATGTGGCCCCTGATTTTCATACACTCCTGGGCTTTAGAATTGGAAGGTTTGCCTTCAATTTATCTGGGAAGTCACACATTAAAATGGTGTTACCTGGGAATACCCTTGGTCTTCCCATGCAGGATATTCTCTTTGATCAACCATTAGATAATGGTGGTCTTGAGATGGAAGTAATCCCCTTCGTGGCAAAGGCATCATTGTCCTACGCACAACCTGTTCAAACTCCACTGGGAGATATCAAGGTTGGGCTCGGTGTGAATCTTTATGAAGCTGTTGGCTATTTAAATGTAGAGAGTGATGACTTTACTATCATGATGACACGAGATTCAACTGTCGTCAGCGCATCTGGTGAAGGGTGGGTTACTGAGGCAGGTGCAAAGGGCCCCGGAACTGAGCCTGATTTGAATGACCTTGATCCCATGGATGCTACCTCAAATATCAGTATTGGTTTTGATATTGGAGCCATCATGGATCTTCAAAGTTATATCCATCAGGAAGTGGAAGTTCAGGTTGCTTTGAAAAACCTGGGTGCAAAATACACCTGGTCAGATGTGACTCACTCAGCCTGGACCATGAATATGGTTCTGCCACTGCTTTCCGCTGGTGAATTAGACACTCTTGACATTGAACAATATCAGACGAGTACTGATTCGACCTTATCAACAGATGCAGAAGTTACCATAGATGTACCCACAGTATTCAGCTTGAATGCAATCTATCAGCCAATTCCTCAAGTGATGATAGGATTTGGTATTGAGAAAGCCTTCACAGATGAGGTACAATTAGGATACAGCCCTGATCTTGAGCTGAATTACCAACTCAACCTATATGCCACACCCTGGCTAGATTTCAGCTATTACAAGCAGAATCAGTTTGGTGACCCAGTGCATACCTTTGGGAGTGGCTTACACCTAGGATTCATTGAAACAGGATTCACACTTTCCTTTATCAATGGTCTTAACGCAAATGCCAAAGGACTTGGATTTGGTTTGAGTAGCAGTATCCATTTTTAGTCTGCCCAAGTATTGAGAATTAAAAAGGCCGGTGATTCACCGGCCTTTTTAATTTTATTTAGTCGAAACAATTATGGCCTGACACGCTCACGAGTCGTATAGATGAAGCCCAGCGTTGCAGATGAATAGACTACAAAGTCATGGTCGAACAGAGTCCGATAATCTACGACTTCCACATAGCCTTTAAAATGTCTGCGATGGAGTCTGTTAGGTGCAATCCTCCTGCTATAGACTTTGTCCCCAGTGTCCAGGGTTTCCACAAAGTTAAAATGGAAGCGTGACCTGGAATCAGGTCTACCTATGCGAGGGTTGTACCCAAGACGACCAACGACCTTTTCCATTTCACCTTCAACATCGTTACGTACCACAATATTCATATGATTGACACCCAATTGAGATAGGAGAAGCGGATGATTGCGGCTATAAAAGACATCTTCAAAATCAGTTAACACCAAGATGGAATCTTCTGCTGCCCATTCCATTGCTTCAATATCCAGATTTCCTCCTGAATGTCCACTTAGCAAAGTCATGGCAACAGGCTTCCAGCGCTCATTTCCAGCCCTATCCAATCGTTTTCGAAATGCGACCCGACGTATAGTTGTCATATCAATTGGCTTCTCACTAAACCGAACAGAATCACCTCTCTCCCAGGTATTCAGATCGGTCCATACTCTTGCAAACTGTTTTACATGGAACGTACCAGTAATGTGATGGCTTATCAATGCCACTGCGGAGCTATCAGTTTCAACTTCAACAGTCACCAAGCGTTCGGCATTCATTCCCCTGCGTGCGAATCTCCAGACATAGTTTGAGTCTCTCACAGCTATACTTGCCGTCAAGTTGGATTGGTCTGAACCGAGAGATTTTCCCAGTGAGTAATCCTCATCTTCAATATCATCTAGTCCTTCTATCCCGTAAGTGCTATCATCTGCAGCAATAGCTTTAAGAATTGCAGATTCAATATTGGCAATTTCGTTATTATTTTCAGATACTCCACAGGACAGAATAATCCCCAAAAGAAGCAAACTGATGGATATTGATGTATACTTTTTCATAGCTTCGTCTCCCACTGATTTTTTAATTGCGTTTTTCTGAGTATTTGGAGGGTTTTTTCATAGATTTGCGTTCTTTTTTCATATAATCGCGCAAATCACTTCTAAACCGAGATTCGAATCCCAGATAAATAAGTTGTTGCTCGGGTGTTAAATGGCCAGACAAGGATTGAATGAATTCACTCTTTATTTTTTGTGCCTCGCTGTGCTTGGCAGCGTATTTTTTTGTGAATTTGTCTACCTGCTTTTGAGAGACGTCACCTTTTTCCTTCAATAGGTACGCTTCCTTAGCGAGTACTCTGATTTCACCATTAATTTCCTTGAGCTTTCGTTCGTGAATTTGAACGAGGGGAAGAAATGTGACTACCTGCTCTTCACTTAATTCTAAAACCTCGGTCAATTTCCAGATTCGAATAGCATCCATGTTCTGCTTTTTCATTCGACCATCCATTTCTGGTGGCTGTGCCAGGCATGAACCAATCAAAATAAGCGATAAAACCAGAATTTTTGCTCGCATGTTAAACCTCCTCTAAATAACCCTTGAGGGTCTCAAATTCGCTCTCATCCAGTAACCCTTCGGTACCATCTGAATAGGTGAAGTAAATATCATCAATTAAATAGTCTACGGTCTGCTCATAAAAAACACCTACGTCTGAATCTACCACATCCAAATCCTCGGTATCGATCCATGAGTACTCCCAGCCCGTCATAAACAATTCGTCTCCAGGTAGCATAGATTGCTCGTCGTTCCCAGTTAACAACAAACCACCCACCATGACCAAAAATATCGCAATAGGACTGGAATATAAAACCCTTCGTCGCGTAGATCTTTTCTTAATCCGAAAATGGGTTCCATCAATCATGGCATCTATATCTAATTGTGCTCCCTCATCATCGTTTGAAAGTTCATCTCTAACGAATCTCTCTGTTTTATCCATCTTCTTTTACCTGCTTTTTTATATATGTTTCTATTCTTTTTTTGCCTTCATGAAAATGTACTTTTGCTGCATTTTCTGAACAGCCCAAAGCCTCAGATATCTGTGCAAACGGTAGATCCTTGTACAATCGTGCGATTACCACTGCATGCTGCCTGGGGGTTAAAGAAGCCAGACTGTTTTCCAGAAGATCTGCATGAAATCTGTATTCTGTTTCCTGGACAGGATTAGATCCAGAAATAAGTTCTTTCACTTCATCGAGGATGGATAAACCCCAACGCTTCCTTTTCTTCAAATGCGTGTATGAGAGATTGATAGCAATCCTGAATATCCAGGTTTTTACGCTCGACCTTCCTTTGAACTGATGGCTCTTTTCCCAAACTTTTACAAAAGTGTCCTGTAATATGTCCTGGGCATCTTCGGTATTGGAAACTATGCGCAAAATAAAGTTATATAACTCAGGTGAGTAATCACGCATGAGTTGATCGAATGCCCTGGAATCACGGCTTTGAACCTTTTCAAATAACACAGTATCAGGATTCTTAATCATCGCTGGAGATTTAGATACTTGTAGATATCAAAAGGTTAAGGAAGCCGAAGCAGTTAGTTATCAAAAGTCCAGATAATTGAGAGATAACGGAAACGTGAATTAGGTGTCTGGTTCGCCATAATTGAGTATTGAGCGTTCCAGGAAGTAGATCCATATTGCGACCACAGATCATCCTGAAGGATATTTTGGTCTGTGAAACTAACCATAACAGTACTTACTTGGCCAGAAATAGTATAATTGAGAAGATGCACCCTATCTTCCCCCTGATATCCAGAATATGTGGTCTGAAAAGTCTCTGAATTCAGGAGCCCTGGTTGTGTATCAACCCAATGTTTTCCCCAAACTTTCAACACACCATGTAGCGCGTCCTTAAATAAATTGACCTCCTGATTCACTTCCCAATTGATATATTGTTTTGAGAAAATCCAATCGTGAGTCATCTCCATGATCGCTCCTCCAAACATGGCAGACATTTGCCAGGGAAAACGTACTCTACCCTCACCAGCATATCCAGAAATGAGCATTTCCTCGTCACTGCCCCTCCAGGTGTTAAGCATGAAATTTACAGAATTGAAATTGAGTCCAGCGGACCACTTTTCAATAAGGGTGTTGGAAATTTTTGAATCCCAAATCCTCTCTTCCATAAGTTGATGCGTTTCAAATTGAATTGATAAGGGCCCCACGCCATATATAGCATTTACTATGGGTACAAAATGCGAGCGACCAATGGTTCTAAATCCGACCTTGAGCGAGTGGGATTTTCCACTCCACTCAGGAAAGCTAAACTCTGAAAAATGAGATGCGCGTTTCTTTCTACCAAATTGCTTGGATAAGTAACCCATTTTTATTCCTGCCGGTCCCATTTTAAACAAGTTAAATCGATGACTTGCATACACCATTTGTGATAAGGATCTACTCTCACCACCGGACCACTTCCATACTCCTCCCTGAACCCAGGCAAACACCTCCGTACCTTGTGAGTTTGAGTCCAGATTATTCCACTCGATGTTTCCGTCCCATCGATTTGTGTGGATTTGGGGATCATCATTGAAATACCACGCGAACAGACTATCCTGAGCTAACATATACAATGGATTGATCTTCTGATCGTAACCCGCCTCTATGCCTAAATAATTTCCTCCTGTTACAGTATTTGCCTGAAACCGATGCCTTTGTTCGTCATAGACTGTGGCATCCAACACACGTGGATGTGATCTCAGTTTTGAAGTCCAGCCATACCTGGTTTCTTTGTCCAGACTATTGTGATACCACAAGGTAAAATCCTTAAATATCCCATCCCCTTGCCGATAATTCACCAAAGTTGAGGGAGCCGAGGTGTCTGCAGGTGCAGTGAGGAAAGGATGCATTTGCTGCCACAGGCTAGCTTTTGGGTCATGTGGTATCCAACCCTGACGATCTGTGTTGAATGGTTCGCCTGTGAGTGGTGAGACGGAGGTCAGATCTCGCCAATCATTTACTACGATACCATTCACACCGAAGGGTCGATAATACTGTAGGTGTCCCCAGGTTCCACTGACTGCTCCAAAATCAGGATAGTTCATTCCAATCACTGCAAAACGATCCACTTGCGCCATTGAGAATAATGGAAAGCAATAAATGAAAAATATATTGAGCAATCGGTTAGCTCGCATGCTGCCCTCTCAACAAGCCATGCATCTCAAGCTGTCGGTTAAGTAATTGTATTAGACTGGGGCCAAACAGGCCAAATAGAACAGTATTTGAGACGAGATGGAGGATAAAAAACACTAATCCTGTGCTGAGTGTTGCCCAGATAGTCCCTTCCGTCATCCCCGAACTGATGGGAAAACTCAATGCGGTGAGAACATCATATATTAAAGTCAAAAAAAACCCGACCACACCGAGGATAAATGTGCTTACAATGTAGCTGGGAGGACGTGACAAAAATTTTGACAAAACCCCTCCTATCAGTCCACTCAGTCCCACACTCACGATCTGAAAGATGTAGAGAATCGGGAATCCCAAACCAGAGCCTATGGGATTTAAAGCAGAGAAGATAGATTCCCCAACAAAGGCTACAATAAATCCATGTTTGGGACCCAATGCTATCCCCCCAAGAAAAGCTGATAGGATGATTAACTCAATATTGGGGACAAGGGTGAATACCATCCCAACTGTCACAATGAGACCTGTCCAGAGCGACATGAGGGCAATCCTACGATATTCGAACAGTGACATTTCCATGGATTAATTAGGCGTCCTCATCATCCTCGAGCTCACCCTTCAGGAGAGGAAGGCGGAAGTAGTTAAACCTGTTGGTCCAAATGCCTTGCTCTCCATCCTTTTCCAAAACCTCCTCCATCATGTTCATCCGTGCATCCAATTCATCAATGTGATGAAGTAGCAGGGCCTCCCTGAATTTTGGACGCTTGGGAGACTGCCATTCATATTTCCCCTGATGAGAAAGAATCATATGTTCAACCTTGAGTTGAAGTGACTGTGGGAAACCATCAATTTTTGACATGGCCTCCCTTGCAAGATCACGTCCGAGAATAATATGACCAAGGAGTTGACCCTCATCGGTATAGCCAGGTTGCTGGGCAGGATTCAATTCAAATATTTTACCTATATCGTGTAAGAGAATACCAGCCAGAAGTAAATCTTTATCAACATCGTAGTGCTTCCCCAGGTGGACACCAAGTTTTGCCATGGATAAAACGTGCTCAAGAAAGCCTCCTAACCAGGCATGGTGCAATTTCATGGAGGCAGGGTGCTGCTTAATGATATCTGCGTGCTCTTTGTAAATGTTACTAAGCAGGGTTTTGAGATAAGTGTTTTGCATGTCCTTGATTATTTTGGCTAATTCCCGCCACATCTGGTTCACATTCTGTTTTGTACTAGGGATCAACTTGGATAAATCAAATCCATATTCAGCATGCTTTTCTGGTGAAGCTTTGCCAATATCTTCAACTTCCAGCTGCAATTGGTCTCTGTAAAGGCTCACCCGACCCTTCACTACTACAGCATCTCCAACATCAAAAGATTTTTCAAACGCAGGGACGTTTTCCCACACTTTAGCTTCAATATTTCCAGAGTTGTCCTGCAAATCAAGCTGTAAATATGGATGATTTGTGCGCGTACTCCTCAGATGCTTTTCTCGGACGAGAAAAAACCCTTGAATAAGAGTATTTTTACGAAAGTTTTTTATCCTGGTGATTTTGGCTTTCATGTAAGAAACTACCTTCCTGCTCGTGCTCTGGGAACAGTTTAATTAATTTTAATTGTGAGACAATTCCAATGCTGAGGGTCGTGGTGTACTCCCTCTGAAATGGAACTTGCTCTACCCAATTGAATATTGTTTGTCTACATTCTAATAAATTATGAAACTTCAATCAAGGTGAAATGTGTCTTACATTCAGGAAGACTTAATCAAGCGAATGATTCACATGATAGGAGAAGTGATCACCGCAGCCTATCATTTGAATCCATTGGAACAAGACTCAGAGCCATGCAGTGCAGGGTAAAAAAAGATGGCCCCTATTCATGATGAACCACAGATCAGCACCAAAGGTCATATGATCTGTAGACGTCTTTCAGGATTGGATCTACATTTACTACGGAAAAGGGATAATATCGATCAGTGGAATGATCTGGATGAGGCAAATTAAATGGAGCTTGCTATTGTCCCCTGATGAATGAGTTGTAGTCTTCCTCGTGATTCAGATTTCTAAGAGGTGTTTCATCTTTCATCGGGAAGAAATATACCGGACATCGCTTTAAGGCACGATGAATTGCGAATTCTCCCTCTTCCAGCGCAGACCTGAAAATGGGGATACAATTCTTGCTATAAAAAGCGAACAAGGGTTCTTGCCGTCCATCAATGCATGTTGGTATCACTGCTGACACGTGATCCAGATGGGAGCGCATTTTCTCCACCAAATTCATGTCAATAGTGGGAATATCCACAGCAACAACAAAATTATACTCAGTTCGGGAAGCATTCAGCACTGACGTTAACCCTTCCAAAGGTCCCCTTCCCTGGTTCTCGTCCCTGACTACCGGTAACTTGAGATAGGCCAGTTTATCCGGATCATTGGCTGAGATAATGACATCCTCAAAATAATTCTTGAGAATGCGAACCTGTCTATCAAGCAGCTGCTCATTTCCCACCTTTAAAAAGCGTTTGTCCTTTCCCATGCGCGTTGCGGAACCACCTGCAAGAATGATCGCTGTACAGGAATTGCAGGGTGAGGCATTCATCAATTAGTTCCCAGATAAATGCTGGAGCGTTTTCTCCAGGGATAATAAATCAGTTTCAGGATATTGACAGGCATAGTCCTGACAAATATAAACGGTCAATCCTTCATCAATAGCTTTTTGGTAGGACAAAAATCCTGAGATCTCCTCAATTTGATCAAATTCCTGGTTTGGACGGTAGAGGATGAGCTTAAATGGATCATAGAATTTTCTCAGAACAGAAGTTGCATTAGCGAGGTCCTTGGAGTCACCTGCTATCACTATTTCACGAGTACCCCTCACGTGAGCCTGTGTACTCTGTAAAAGCGCTGAAAAACCACGCGGAGCCCTCTGGATTTGATGAGAGAAGGTCTCTCCAATCTTTCTGGATAGCATTTCCCATTCTGGATTCTCAGTGAGCCGCCCCAGATAATACAAATTTTCCACTGCCACAGAATTTCCTGAAGGAATCGCTCCATCATAAATTTCCTTCTGGCGGATAAACAAATCTTTGTCTCCGACAGCAGTGAAGAAAAATCCACCTTCTACACCATCCCAGAATTTTGTGAGCTGAGTCTTTTGCAATTTGATGGCCAGACTTAGATAGTCTACATCAAATGATGCTTCGTAATAATTCCTGAATCCCTGGATTATAAAGCTATAATCATCAAGGAATCCATCAATTCTATCCCCTCCAGTAACTGGCATATGCATAAGCTGATCATTTTCCAAAATAATCTCATCGCGAAGGTATGCTGCAAGATCAGCTGCAGCCTGGCGATAACTCTCATTTCCAGTAGCAGAGGCAGCCCGAGATAGTGCCGAAAGCGTCAAACCATTCCAGTCGGCTAGTATTTTATTGTCAAGACCTGGATGAATTCTCTTCTCTCGAATCTGATAGAGTTTTTGGCGGATTTCATTCCATTCCTGACTATCTAATAGGTGCGCATATTCCATGTCCGTATCAATATCAAATATGTTCATTCCAGATGGTGATCCGCTGGCTTCATCATTGAAATTCCCCTCACTCCTGAGACCAAAAATGGGCGCATATTCAGCTAACCCCTTATCATCTATGACTTCTTTGAGTTCCTCCCAGGACCAGACATAAAACTTCCCCTCCTCTCCTTCGCTATCCGCATCTTCCGCTGAAAAGTAAGCTCCATTGGGGGACCTTAACTTATCTGAGAGATACTCAAATATTTCATCTACAGTTCTGAGAAAAAGCGGGTCTCGACTCAGCATCCAGGCCTCAGTATAGGCCATCATAAGATTAACCTGATCATAAAGCATCTTTTCGAAATGAGGGACGTGCCAATCTGCATCCGTGCTGTATCGATGGAATCCAAATCCGATCTGATCATAAATGCCACCTAGTCTCATCTCTCTGAGACTAAGAAGTGCCATGTTCGAAATGGTGGAATCGCCAGTGCGATATCCTTCCCGGAGTAAGAACACCAGATTGTGCGGGGATGGAAATTTTGGAGCGCTACCAAACCCTCCCCTTAAAGAATCATAATTTCGTTTAAAGTCTGAGTTGGCTTTGATCAAGATATCAGCATCTAACACCCCAACGATCTGTTCAGGTCTCTTCTGCTGAAGGGCATTAATAATTTGATCAGCGGATGCTTCAATTTCTTCTCGTTGGGTCATCCAGGCATCGGTTATTCGCGGCAATAACTCCAACATTCCAACCCTGTCAGGTGAGGATGATTTTGGGAAATACGTACCGGCAAAAAAGGGTCGTTTATCCGGGCTCATCACAATGGTTAACGGCCAGCCACCCCGTCCGATTAGTGTTGTGGCTGCAGCCATATAAACCTGATCTATATCCGGCCGTTCCTCACGATCCACCTTTATCGAGACATAATTCTCATTCATCAGTTTGGCTACAGCTTCATCTTCGAATGATTCATGAGCCATCACATGACACCAGTGACAGGTTGAGTAACCAATCGATAGAAAAATTGGTTTGTCCTCGAGACGCGCCTTTTCAAACGCCTCCTCTCCCCAGGGATACCAATCAACCGGGTTGTGTGCATGTTGAAGTAAATAAGGACTTGATGATTTTATGAGTCGATTTGTATGAGCGTGGGATCCGTGCATTGAATCTCCTTGGCAGGATATGAGTAGCATAAATATGCTAATAAAAAACATTGTGTTATGAGAACGATTGAATCCAATCAGTTGATCATTCATGTGGGCAATTTATTCGCGAGTTGAATTAATGCGACTACTATTGTCATGTTTGTCACAGGAGCCATAATTCGGGGTGACTAAAATTGATGGATGAAGCTCGGATAAATAATAATTCTGACGTAACAATTTCATCTCTACTTCAAGACCAGCCACCCTTGCAACCCCATGTGTGTCAAACTATATTGGGCGGCTTTTTTTAAATCCAAAATTTTTATACGCTACGCTTAGCGCAGGAGGAATAACAAAATGGGTGTGATGAATAAAATGCGAGACAACATGGCCGGAATCATGATATTTCTGGTTATCGTCTTCGTACTGACCATGTCTGTCGGTGGTTTAGTTGGAGGTGCCGATATCACGGACCTGCTCAGTGGCAATCAACCCAATGCCTTTACTACGGTGAATGGTCAGGAATTGACCCGGGAAGTTTTCATGCGCTCTCTTCAGAACGAACGCGAAAATTATAGAGAAAGAAATGGCAGCGAACCTACAGAACAGCAGATGGCTCAATTGACTGATCAAGTTTGGGAAACGATGGTAACCCAAATACTCATTCAGCAGGAGATAAAGAATCAGGACATCACTGTTTCCAGCGAAGAACTCAAGTATTACTTCTCTGAGAACATCCACCCCAGTGTTCGTCAATACTTTATGTCCGAAGAAGGTGAGTTTGATTACAATGCATACCAGGAAGCTGTAAATTCTCCTCAGGCAGGTAGTTTTTGGACAGCCATGAGTCAACAAGTTGCATCAATAGTACCTGTGGAAAAGCTTCAGCAGAAAGTACTCTCCACTACTCAGGTGTCAGATGCCGAGGTCAGAGCAGAGTATATGAAGAACAATATATCGTTCGATCTTGACTATCTTTTCGTCAAAAGCTCCCTCTATAATGATAGCGAAGCTGAGATCTCAGAAGCTGAAATCCAAAACCATTATGATCTGTACATTGATGACTACCAACAGGAAGAATCACGCGTGTTACAATTGGTTTCCACTGAAATCAAGTCAACAGAATTAGACACTACCAGAGCACTGAATCTGATTAAAGATATCCAGGCTGAACTTGCTGCTGGTGCTTCTTTTGAGGCAACTGCTAAAATTCAATCTGAGGGTCCTTCTGCCGTGAATGGTGGATTTCTGGGCTGGTTTGGCAGAGGAAAAATGGCTAAACCTTTTGAAGACGCTGCCTTTGCCGCGCCAGTCGGTGAGGTTGTTGGTCCTGTGTTAACTCAGTTTGGTTTTCATCTCATAAAAGTTGAGAACATGAGGGAAGTAGAGGGACAACCAGAAGTTGAAGCTCGTCATATCCTCATTGAAATTCGTCCCAGCGAAACCACACGTGATCACATTAGAAGAAATTTAAAGAATCTAGAATTCTTAGCCGATGAGATGGGATTTGAAAAAGCTGTTGATTCACTGGATATGACAACAAGCACCAGTAATAAGTTGAATCAGAAAGACACCTTTGTTTCTGGAGTTGGATCCTTTCAATCAGCTGTCCGCTTTGCCTACCTATCAGAGCTTGGGGCACATAGTTCTGTCATGCAAAATGAAACCCATTTCGCAATTTTCATGTTGTCGGAAATCACCCCAGCAGGTCCCAGGCGTTATGACAATGCAAAAGTCAGCATCAAACGCAAGCTGATGAACGAGAAAAAGCAGTCATTGGCAAGTGATGCTGCGTCTACCCTCCTCTCCCAACTGGATGCTGAGAATGACTGGGCCACAGTAAAATTAGATGGTCGTGATGGTTTAACCCACGAATCAGTAGAAGGTGCCAAAGGCAACGGCACCATTAAAGGTTTAGGGCGTATTCATGAGATTTTCGGCTTTCTGGAAAATGCCAAAGCTGGGTCAATTTCCCCAGTATTTGACACTCCTCGTGGGGCAGTAATATTAAGGTTGAATGCCCGCTCAGATTTTGATGAAGAAGACTATGCTGCTCAATATGATGGTTTGTATGATAGTTTGACCAAAACACGACAAAATGAGGTTTGGAGTCAATATTTACTTTCACTCCGCGAGAATGCTGACGTTATGGACAACCGTTTACGCATGCTCTAATATTTAAGCAGATTATTGTTTCTAAAAACGGGGGGCTTGCTCCCCGTTTTGTGTTTATCAGATAAGCCTCCGTACCGAATCCCACCCAAATAAGACTTTATATTTCCTCTTCATTAATTATGTTGTCATAATTGATTTTAAAGGAGGATTTTGTGGCTAGATCAAAAATTGTACTCATCGTCATAGTTGGATTGTTTATCATCATGCAGCTCATTCCACTAAATCAGACAAACCCACCTGTTATTCAGGATATAGCCGCACCCTCAGAAATCGATGTAATACTTAAAAACTCCTGTTATGATTGTCATTCAAACGAAACCAAATGGCCCTGGTATAGCCGCATTGCTCCGGGATCATTTCTTATAACTCGTGATGTAGTCGAAGGTAGAAAGCATCTTAATTTTTCTGATTTTGCAGATTTAGATGCTTTTGATAGCACAGATATTGCTGATGAGATAATTGAAGTTCTGGAGGAGGGTGAAATGCCCATCCTACCTTATCTTTTGTTACACCCAGGCGCAAGTTTGAGTGATAGTCAGATAACAGCGCTTTCAGAGTGGGCTGAAACATTGTATTCAGAATAAATTGTTCAATGAATTTTAGAAATAATACCTAGGGGAAACTATGGATATTGCAACCATCATTGGATTACTTTTCGGATTGTTCCTGGTCTTTTTTGGTATGTCTGAACCTGGAAGTTTTACACCTCCTGATACATTCTTTAATCTGCGTGGTCTGGCAATTGTTTTAGGTGGGACTTTTGCCGCGACTCTAGTGAATTATCCACTGAAAAATGTCATCGGTATGCTCAAGGTTTCGCTTCAAGCTTTTTCCAATGGTACAGCGTTCAATCATATGGAAGTAATTGATGAACTGGCTGAATATTCTGAACAGGCCAGAAAAAAAGGTCTACCCTCCCTGGAAACCATACTCGATGGCATAGATAATCATTATCTCCAAATGGGCTTGGAAAATGCCATCCTTGAAAGGGATCCCAAAAAACTCGAGAATTTTCTCAACAATGAACTTAATTCCATGATCGACCGACACACCAACGGTCAAGAAATCTTCTACAATATGGGCTCCTATGCCCCTGCTTTCGGTTTGCTGGGAACCGTGATGGGTTTAATCCTTATGATGACTCGTCAAGCAGCCACATCCACTGTAGACAGCTATGCGACTGGAGCACAGGATTCAATGTCAGCTCTGTTGCAAGGTATGGGTATTGCACTGGTAACCACCTTTTACGGAGTGTTGTTGGCAAACCTCCTTTTTATCCCCATAGCAGGTAAATTGAAAGCACGTTCGGATGCAGAAGTTCATGGTCTCAACATTATCAAAGCTGGAATTCTGAGTATCCACTCCAAAGAACATCCACTCATCATGCGCGAAAAGCTGCTTACTTTTGTTGATAAGGATACACGGAAGGCTGCAAGACAAGCTACAGACTAACATCATATGTCTGATATCTCACTCATTGCTGGACGGGCATCCAACTCCTGGAAAGTCACTTACAGTGATCTCTTAACTGGTTTACTGGCTTTCTTTCTGCTCTTGATTATTAAAGCTGAGCAAGACGCAAACACCACCTTTAAATTTGCAGATCAAATGAAAGATGTGATTTATGCCAAAGTAGTGCATGAAAAACAAGTCCGTCAGTTGGAATGGCTTTACGTTGAGCATGCTGGCCCCAAGGGAATAAAACTTCTCATCCCTTCTGAAATTGGAGATCAAACTTTTTTCCAATCTGGGGAAGATCAGATTGTAATCAATTTCATTTTCTATCTCCGCACTGTTGCCCAGATTATAGGTGGGTTGGAACTGGAAAAGATTCCAATCCGCAATAAGGATATCTTTGCCAAACTCGAGGCCTCTGGAAAGACAGTCAGAATTAATGTCCGTATCGAAGGTCATTCTGATGCCGTCCCTCTTGGACGATCTTCCCGTTTCAGGGACAACTGGGATTTATCAACTGCCAGGGCACACCAGGTAGCTCAATACCTGATTGATGAAACTACTATACCTGAATCATATTTTTCGATTTCGGGTTATGGTCCATTTCATCCACTTGTTGATGAGCGCAACTACGATGAAAATAGACGGGTTGAAATTTATTTAGATATTCAACTGATTGAGATGGAAAATGGGAACTAAGGATCGAATAGCCAAAGTTGCAGGTAACGCGCGCTCTAGCTGGGTACTTTCCTATGGCGACACCGTTACCCTGTTAATCTGCTTTTTTATCATGATGATCACCGTCCGCGCCGGTCAGATAAACAAGGTACATGCTTGGGTGAATGATCGCCTGGATGAGGCTGCCACTGAAGTTCAGGAAGTGATGGATTCGGCAGGGATCACTGAAATATCTGTTTCACGCAATTCTAAAGGTGTACAAATCACTCTGGATGACCCCAGACTTTTTGAGGTCGCATCTGCTCAACCCAGAAGTACTCACCTCTACCAATTAGATGCCGTGGCAACATCCATTCGAAATTTGAATATCTTTCACCTGCCCATCACAGAACATGCTTCCTTCCTTAGAGAACTGGAATCCTCAGGTCTTCAATGGCAGGTTGAAATTCGAATCGAGGGACACACTGATAATATGCCATTGACCAGGAATGCACTGTATCGTGACAACTGGGAGTTGAGCGCCGCCAGAGCCCAGTCAATCATGATTCAGCTACAGGAACGTACTTCCCTCGCAGCATCCATTTTTGCGATCGGGGGATTTGGAGAATTTCAGCCCATTGGTGACAACAATACCCAAGCCGGACGTGAAATCAATCGCCGAGTTGAAATTTTTATTGGTGCTTCACTGGTTCAATCTCACTAAGTCAATATCTATAGATATATAATGTGGGTCGATCATTTCCCTTTGTGGATAGGACATTTCAATTATTATTGCCAAATATGACTAAGGAACAATCCGTAGGGATTTACGTTTAGGAATTCATGAATAAACTAATTGCATTGATCATAGTCACCACCTCCTTGACCGCCATGGACATCACTGTTACAGATGTGCAACGGCAAAGTATGACTGTTGATATCGTCATCGGCTCCCCAGAGCTGTACGAATATGAGTTAGGGGCAGAAAATATCCAGCTCCCTTACTGGATGGATGCGAAATTTTCATATGATCCTGTCCAAGAGAAAATTTTTCCTGTTTTCACCATCCCCATTTTATTACCTCCTGATGGATCACTGCCAGAAATTGTGATTCTATATAGCCAATCAAATCCTGATATTCGGCTCGCAGATCAAGTTAAAAGCAATCTAATACAGGACGATATGGAACTGCCATCCATCGAGTCTTCACATGTCATTGATGTAATCCCAGCCGAGGATTTTCGTTCATTCAATACAGCCAGAATCCATATCATGCCCTATGCAGATGCAGGTCAGCGACTGGAACAAATTACTTTCAGCTTCAGCTTTGCGGAAAATCACCAAAATGGTCAGCGGCAGGATCTTGATCTCGTCTCTACTTACCTCAACTCTGATATGGCAACGAACTGGGCAAAAGGTAGTCAAAAAAGTTTAAAACGGGTTGCAAGTGCACTGCCCTCAGGTCAATGGTATCGATTTCCAATCCACGAGATGGGGATCCAAAGAATAAAAGCAAGTTCTTTCACGGGCTCGCTCCCAGATTCAGACCCCCTTAGCTGGCAAGTGTATGCACCTTTTTATGAGGGTCGATCACTTCCATTTGAATTGAGTAATTCTGAGCCAAATCCTGAGAATCTGAGAGCAATTAGTGTGAAAACTCAGGGTCTTGATGATGGTGTAATGAGTGGTAATGACGAGATCCTTTTCTTCGCGCAAGCCTTGAATGGAAATTTTAAAAGCAATAGCTTCACTCATCTGTATGATACGGAGCGATATTATTGGTTATGCGTTCCTGATGACGATACTCAGGCTGCTAACAATATCAGTGTTCTTGAGGGGTCAGCCACTACGGTTACAAACACAATCTCCTCCTATGAAAAACGTATCTTTCATGAATCTGAACTCCATAATCAACTCCACTCGGGTGTGACCTGGGTTGGCGAAAAGCTTACAGGATCATCTGACCATTTTAGTCTGAACTTCACTGACGATTATCTGGATTTTGGTGCAGAAATACAATTTAATGCACTTATGGTTATTGATTATGACGCGGGAAATTATGCACATGCCCTCGATGTAGAGTTAAATGGTGTGCCTTTTAATGTGAGTGATCGAACCGGATCGTACAGACAAATCATCCTCAGTGGGACTGCAGGTGAAAACATGATGAGAGATGGCTCCAATACGCTAACCATTAGGTATACCAGTAATTCCAGCGCATCCATCATTTATCTCGATAGTCTGAGATTGATCTATGATCGGCAGCTTGCACCTTCAGCGGATTATTTATTTGGTATTGTTGATCTACCAAGCGGTGCAAACAAAATGATATTCCAGGACACATCGCCTTCTTTTCATTTGTGGGATATCACAGATCCGACTGCAGTTCAGGAATGGCAAATTACTGACAATCAATTTGTTTCGACAGAAAGTGGTGTACGTGAGCTGATCGGCTATACCGATGACCAACCTGAAGATGTAGTGCTCACAGCCGCTCCCAATTTAGGTGAGCCAAAGCTTCGCCGCACAGACATGCAGGCAGACTACCTTATCATAACACCTTCAGTATTTGAGGATGAAGCACTGAGAATAAAGACTTTGCGAGAAGAACAGGTCCCTGTTGAAGAGCAGCTTGATGTTGAAATTGTCTTTATTGATGATATTTATGATGAATTTTCTGCAGGATCTCTAGATCCTGCTGCTATTAAACATTTCTTACACTATGTTTACTTTAACTGGGCAGCTCCACAACTTAGGTATGTCTTATTTCTGGGTGATACCGATTATGATTACCGCAATATTACTGGTCAGAGCAAAATGATCATACCCACTTTTCAAAAAGATGGTACGACGGATGTAAATTCGTACTCCACAGATGATCGATATACGCATATTGCATCAGGGGAATTTGATCGCCTACCAGATATCGCCATTGGAAGATTACCAGCGCAAACCAGTGATCAACTTCAGGTCATGGTCGACAAGATTATCAGCTACGAACTGACACCTGAACCAGGAATATGGCGTAATTCGGTTACCCTGGTTGCAGATGACCCCCTGCGCCCCAGTCGCTCCAGAGTGGAATATGAGCATATCAGGGATACAGAAGGCCTGGCCAATCTTTTACCCGCCAGTATGCACGTGAACAAAGTTTATCTTACTGAGTATCCTGAGGTACAGGATCCTAACTCTCCCTATATTAAAAAGCCAAAAGCCCGGGATGCATTTCTGCAGCAACTCTACAATGGTACACTTCTGGTAAATTATTTGGGCCATGGTTCCCCAACGGTATGGGCTCAGGAAGAAGTATTTACGGCCTCAGATCTTGGTCTTGTAAAAACAGGTATGCGACTCCCCTTCTGGATAGCAGGAACCTGCGATTGGGCAAAATATGACGATGTAAACTCATCATGTGTTCCTGAAGAACTCATGCTCATGGAAAGTAACGGAGCTGTTGGAATTCTATCCACAACCCGCAAAACATATGCAGTGTTTAATGAAATTCTATTATCCGACTTTTTTGATTTTCTATTTCCAGAAATTGATGCTGGTAGGTCATTGACAGTAGGTGATGCCGTCATGATGGCAAAAAATATTACTGCTGGTTCTGATCCAAATAATGAGAAATACATATTATTCTCTGATCCAGCCCTGCGTTTAGCCTCTCCAGTACGGAAGGGTCAAATCAATTCTGTCTCACCATCAGTTTTTAAAGCCATGGGTACGGTCAATTATGAAGGTGTAGCAGATACATCTCTTGCTGCGAATGCCAGAGCTGCTGTAACCGTTTTTGATACACCGACTCCGGTGACCAGATCTTTTTACAACAGTTACAACAACACAACCGCTACCATTTCATATGTTCTTCCCGGAAAACGTATTTTTCGCGGTTTGATTTCCGTCGATGATGATGAATTCTCCGGAAGTTTCACACTACCAAAGGATATTAAGTATTCCGGGTCTGGCGGTATTCTTAGGGTTCAGTATTGGGACGATACAGGGTTAGATGGAAGCATCTACTTAGACACTCTGAAGTTCATGGGAACAGATTCCACAGCACTAGACAATACGGGTCCTGAAATTCTATTTATTTCTGACAATATGGTACTCCTGAATGGGGATCATTTTTCGGCCAACGAAGCACTGGAAATAGAGATCAGCGATGAACAAGGGATTAATCTCACAGGAGTTGCGGGACACGGTATCACACTTGCTATAGATGAAGATTGGGAAAACGCCCTTGATGTCACTGAACTATTTGAATACGACCTGGATCATTCCGACCTGGGGAGACTCTCCGCCTTCCTTTCTGAGATTCCACCCGGTGAGCATCTCATATCAGCTAAAGCCTGGGATAGTCAAAATAATCCCAGCGAGGCCAGTGTTCGTCTTGAGTTCTTCGCCGCCAATGATTTCCGGATTTACGATCTTTTCAATTTTCCTAATCCCATGCGAGATCAAACTGACGTTACCTACATGCTTTCCCATTCAGCTGATGTCCAATATGCAATCTATACACTAGCTGGAAGGAAGATAATTTCTGATTCACAGGGCTTCCAAAACCAGGGTTTTAACTCATTCCCCTGGGATGGTCGAGACCGTTTTGGAAATCAGTTAGCTAATGGAGTATATGTGCTGGTGTTAGAAGCTGATAGTGATGACTTCTCAGAGCCTGCTCAGAGTATGCAAAAAATTGTCATCACACGTTAATGTCTGCAACTCAACTCATTTTAGCCAGCGCGTCTCCACGTAGAAAGCAACTCCTCGAGCAAATTGGACATTCATTCGAGGTCATCCCCAGTCATGTGGATGAACCTGCTTATAGTGGTCATGACCCAGCACTATACGCCTCAAGTCTAGCCAATCTGAAAGCCGGAGAGATATCTAAAAAATACCCAGAAGCTCTTGTAGTTGGCGCTGACACAATAGTGGTAATCGGTGATGAGGTGCTGGGCAAGCCTGAAAGCGCTGTGGATGCCAGTAAAATGCTTAATCAGCTTTCTGGAAGAAATCATCAGGTAATCACTGCCTATAGTTTTCATTTGAAGGTTTTAGGTGTTAATCAAGTACACCACGTGCTGACCCAGGTTCACTTCAAGCGACTCCGTCAGGATGCTATAGATCGTTACATAGAATCCAGAGCCCCATTTGATAAAGCTGGTGCATATGGTATACAGGATTACTCCAGTGTCTTTGTGGATCGCATTGAAGGTTGTTTTTACAATGTAGTGGGTTTACCACTCCCGGATTTTAATGAAAACTTAAACCAGCTTCTCAGCCTCCATACCATCACCCTTAAATAAAACTTAATCGGGCCACCTTTACCCTGATGCTCCATGCATAAAAGCCAGCTCTGCGCTTTCTGCGGTCTTGATTTACGAGGAAAAATACTTAAACTCATCAGCACTTAGCGAAGAGGAATAATCGTGGCATTTCATGAGGACTTAAGAAACCATCGTCTGAAAAAGGGACTTATCCTGGAGGAGATCTCCGAGGATATCAAAATCAACGTTCGTATTCTGCAGGCACTTGAACAGGGTGATTATCATATTCTCCCTGTACCCTATGTCAGATTGTTTATGAAGGCATATGCCCAGGCCATCGACTATCCAGTTGAGGATATATTACGTGGTCTCGAAAATGAACTCAAGTTGACAGGCGAACAGGGAATCTCTGGCAACATTTCTGCCGATCCAGGTGCCTCACCTGATATGAGTGGAGCAACCCTTTCTGAAGCACAGAACCTTCTTGAAATGGAAAAAGGTTCCCAAAGTAATCTGTTCCGGTTAGCCGGTGTGGTTATTGTCATGATTATTGTAATCATCGTTGGAAAAAGCCTACTGGAACCTGAAAGCCCAGTGGAAACCAAATCTTTATCTTCCCTGTTACCCCCTATGAATCTAACTGAGAGTTTGGAATCAATGAGTATTTCAGATTCACTTCTTTCTGCCAATTCAGACAGCTTAACTGTAACATCAACTGATTTTTTATCTATCATCCGAAATGATGGTCAATTATTGTCTGACACATTATTCCAGGAGCCAGGTCTTTCACTGAACATACTCCTTTCTGACTCCACGGAGCTAAAAATTTATCCCGGTGAAGCCGCCTTACTTTCAGTAAACGGGGATACGCTGCCAGGGTCACCATTCAGTAATTCGTGGATTGTTGTAACTGCAGATTCAACCGGTGGTCAGCTCCAAACCTATCCTACTTTATAGCTTGCTTCACAGATAGTTAGTAATTTTTCACTCCTAAATAGGGGTGATCGGTGGGTTTTTAACCCACAACCCACCCACAATCTTCCAGCACCATGATTTATTAATGATAACCATCATTATCTATATTATTGTTAATCATATGTTTATAGGCTATTAGACTAATATAATTTATCCTCTAAAAACTCATCTCCCTCACATTCCCCTCCCAAGGATATCCTAATTTTTTACTATTTTTTCTTGATTTGTGGGTTGTTTTCCCTAACTTGTGGTTAATAGTGGGTAATTATCCCTGCTATATAAAAGCTGAAACGGGAAATGGGAACTAAAACATTTACAGGCGAATTTCGTTATTCAATTGATGCAAAAGGTCGATTAAATATTCCTGCGAAATTTCGCAAAGCGTTACCGGAGACAAGTGAGGACACCTTCGTGGTTACACGTGGTGAGGAAGAGAATATCGCAGTATACTCACTTGACAAATGGCGCGAGAAGGAGCAAGAGTTACTAACGCTTTCTTCAAAACTTCGAGCACACAGAGCCTACAAGCGACAGGCTACTCGATTTGCCACTCCCCTGAAATTCGATAGTCAGGGTCGCGTTGCGATACCTGCCAACCTCCTGCAGCATGCTGGAGTGGACAAAGACGTCGTGATTATTGGGATGATCGACGAAATCGAAATCTGGGATCCGGAAATTCTCAAACGCTATGAGGAGACTGAGTTCCAACTTGATGCTGAGGATATTGAAGCCATTGACAAGTACACTCGATCATCGTGAATCAGTTGATTCAGCCGAAATTTCGTCACACGCCTGTACTGGTGGACGAGGTTTGCGCGCTGATGATAAACGAGCGTTCGGGAATATACATAGATGGCACCTTCGGTCTCGGTGGACACTCCAAAGCAATATCTTCACTGTTAAATGCTGATGCTACACTGATCGGTATCGATCAGGATGAATCCGCCCTCGCACAATTCGACACTTCCCTAATTAAGCAGACTCTGCACCTGAGGTGCACAAACTTTGAGAATTTGGATCAGGTACTAGACGACCTGAAACTCACGCAAGTCCACGGGATCCTTTTAGATCTCGGATTGAACTCCTTTTCCCTGGATGACCCAGAAAGAGGATTCGCCTTTAGTCTTGATGGCCCCCTGGATATGCGCTTTGACAGATCAAATGAGTTCACAGCTGAAACGGTTATTAATGAATACTCGCAAGAACAGCTTGCAGACATCATGTACCGGTATGGTGAGGAAAGGAACAGTCGCAGGATAGCGCGAAAAATAGTGGATATGCGTAGCAATAAGAGATTAACACAAATTGATGAGCTCCGTGAAGCGGTTGCTGGCTGTGTGGATCCGCGGTTCCGCAATAAATCACTGGCACGCGTGTTTCAGGCCTTCAGGATGGAAGTTAATCGTGAAATGGAAGTTTTGGAGACGGTCCTGAACACCGCAATTCAAGTTTTAGCTCCAGGCGGACGTCTCGCTGTCATCTCCTACCACTCCCTGGAAGATCGTATGGTTAAAAACCATTTTCGTGATCTTTCTCAGGATATCCCACGACAACCAGGTATGCGGGATGATGAAGTCAAAATCCCCGTCCTTAAACGCATTTCTGGTAAGCCTGTCATAGCAACACAGGAAGAATCTGAAGCCAATCCTCGGTCACGGAGTGCGAAACTGAGAGTTGCTGAAAGGACTTTGCATGCGACAGACTGAGACCCGTAGCGAAATCCTTAAAACGATTCTGTACATAGGAATGATACCTGTTGTCGCCGGTTTACTATTTCTATACATATGGCTTGGTGAAGAGGTTAGGGCAGGCGAACTGAAACTGGATTCACTCCGAAACCGCGAAATCAAATTACGTGGTGAATACAATTTGGTCCAGAGCGAACGAAACCGTCTTCACCGTCCAGACAAACTATCAAAACTCGCCCGGGAAAAGCTGGGTCTCATTCAGCCAGATCCTGAAACACGCGAAGTTAGGGTCAAGCTCAAATGAGTATGACCTATAAGAAATTTCGTGGACGCTACATTTTTGTGGTTGTGACCTCCATTCTGGTCTGGTCAGCACTGGTGCTCAAGATGTTTTACATTCAGGTAATCGATCCTGGTAATCTTGGAGCCGCTCTACAATCTCAATTTGAAGACAAGGTTGCCATATCGCCCTTACGTGGAAATTTCTACGATAGGAATGGTAAAAAGCTCACAGATAACATTGAGCACTTCACATTTGCCGCTCACCCGGCTAAAGTGAAAGACAAGGACGCTGTCGCCAGGCTATTTAGTAAAACATTTAACAAGTCTGTACGCTATTACCTGAATAAACTCAAGACTAAAAAAGCATTTGTCTACCTTGAAAAAGATGTGAATCCGCGCATTGGACGTGAATTAGGTCAGAGCCCCCTCCCTGTCGGTGTTCAAGTCCAGTCCAATGTTCGGCGCTACTATCCCTATGGTGATGTTGCCGCCCCGCTAATTGGATTTGTGGGAACAGAAAACCACGGATTATCTGGGTTAGAAGATCACTACGATCATCAGTTAGCGGGAATAGATGGTTGGAGGGAACTTGGATCTGACGGTCGCGGTAACACCAGAATTCGAGGTGGTTTCAGGGAGCAAGAGCCCATTAATGGTGACGATTACTTTCTCACACTTGATGTAGATATACAAATCATCATCGAAGAAGAGCTGCGTTCAGCAGTTGAGAAACATCAGGCAGATAAGGCAGAGGCTATTCTGGTTGATCCAAACACTGGTGAAATCCTGGCTCTGGCTAACATCCCGGCGTTTAATCCTAATTCTCGGTCCAAAATCACTGAGGCTTCTTTGATATCCCACCCCATCATGTCCGCATTTGAGCCAGGTTCCACGTTTAAGGTAGTGGGCGCAACGGCACTTTTGGAGGACAAGAAGGTCCATCCAATGGACGTGTTTGATTGTGAAGGTGGTAAATACTCAATTCATGGAATAGATGTAAAAGATTGGAAATCCTTTGACAACTTAACCTTCGCCGAAGTGCTTCAGAACTCATCGAACATCGGAATCATAAAAGCCATTCAGGTCCTGGATGAATCCAAAATGTTTAATACTGCCAGGAAATTTGGCTTTAGTGAGAAAAGTGGCATCCAATTCCCCTACGAGAGCAGCGGGTCACTTAAGAACAACAGGACCTGGTCAGAATTATCCAAATCTGAAATCGCAATCGGCTATGAGGTGTCTGTTACAACGCTTCAAATGGCTATGGCTTACTCCGCGATTGGGAATGGTGGTGTCCTTATGAAGCCTCAACTCATTCAAAAGCTTAAAACACCAAAGGGTCATGTGCAAAAGGTTGACCGTATGGATGCACTGCGACGTGTGGCATCTGAAAAGACAATGAATACCATGTCCGATATTCTCGAAAAGGCCGTCTCACAAGGAACAGGCCATAAAGCATTTCTGCCCAACCTGAAAATTGCTGGTAAAACTGGCACGGCTAAAAAACTGAAAAATGGTAAATACGTCAGCGAGTATGTTGCTTCCTTTGCCAGCTTTTACCCTTCTGATGATCCTGAATATACACTGATAGTTATTGTAGACCATCCCCGGACAGGTGGATACACAGGTGGAATGGTGGCAGCTCCAATCGCGAAAGAAATCTATCGTCGCATATACAATCTTAAAGGCCGGGATGCAGATCCATACCTCCAAGCCTCAGTTCCAAAAGAAAGAGACGAAAGTGCCCGTGAATCAAAGCGATCACTCCAAGGTCAGCTCCTGAGCGCTTCCCTCCCTGTCCTAAAAGTCAATGCTGCTCAAGTCACGATGCCAGACTTAATAGGAATGAGTTTAAAGATGAGCCTCTCTGGCCTTTATGCAATGGGTCTCAAGCCAATTCCCCACGGAAGTGGACGAGTCATCAGGCAGGTACCCGCTGCAGGAAAGACGCTTAAAACCGGTCAAACTGTGGAAATCTATTTGGGTGAATGATGCAACTGACAAAAATCATACATAATGTTCCAGACATATTAGAAGCACGCGGTGATAAGAATACCGAGGTCACTGGCATCAGTTATGATTCAAGACTAGTCAAGCCCGGGGATCTTTTTATCGCAGTTCGTGGTCTCATTACAGATGGTCATGACTTTATCTATACCGCCATAGAAAATGGCGCTAAGGTCATTGTTTACGATCGCTCTGATTTTGTCGTTCCAGAAGATATTGTGTCAATACTAGTGCAGGATTCAAGGTTGGCCCTTCCCGTCATCGCATCCACATTTTTTGGACACCCCGAAGAGGGATTGAAACTGGTCGCCATTACAGGGACGAACGGCAAAACGACCACAAATTATTTTGTTCAGCACCTCCTTGATAAAAGTGGATCCAAAGCTGGTCGCATCGGTACCACTGGTGCTCAGATGGATGATGTTGACATAGATCTCATGCATACCACTCCAGAGTCTGCAGACCTGTATGAAATTTTAGCAGAGTTTGTCGCTCATGGTGCCAAGGCAGTGACATTGGAGGTTTCCTCACATGCCCTTTCACAAAATCGGGTTGATGGCCTCACATTTGACGTAGCAGTTTATACCAACCTCACACAGGATCACCTCGACTATCACGGATCTCTCGAAGACTACCTTGCAGCCAAGCAATTACTCTTTAAGGGGCTACCCAAGGAATCCGTGGCCATTGTCAATATGGATGATCCCTACGCAGAGCGAATTATAGAAGTCTGTGTAGCAAAAATTATTCGATATGGTTACAATTCAAACGCTGAATACAGAATTCTGGATCATTCAATTAACCGCAATGGTGTTGAACTCACTCTCGATACCCCCTACGGCCAACGAGTCGTACAGGTAAATACTGTGGGAACCTTCAACTACTACAACTTTCTGGCAGCCTATGCAGCAGCCATCGAGTTAGAGTGTGATGTCGAGAAGGTGGAGCTATCTGCAAAAATGCTTCCTATGGTACCTGGCCGCTTGGAAAAAATTGCTAACCAGGCCCCTTTTCAAGTCTTTGTAGACTATGCCCACACCCCAGATGCCATGGAAACCGTCTTGGCTACGCTAGCTGAATCATATC
Source organism: Fidelibacterota bacterium (assembly GCA_016845065.1). Classification (GTDB taxonomy): domain Bacteria; phylum Fidelibacterota; class UBA8477; order UBA8477; family JABMPR01; genus JABMPR01. Next base: position 26,628 of record JAERTG010000146.1, read on the forward strand.
CAGACAACCGTCTTATCACTGTTTTTGGGTGTGGTGGCGACAGGGACAAGGGGAAGCGGCCAATTATGGGTGAAATTGCGACCAGATTATCAAGTAAAGCCATAATTACCGATGATAATCCAAGAACTGAAGCTCCTCTAAACATCATCCAGGAAATCATAGCGGGATGTGGTGATCGGTCGAATTATAGCATCATTCAAGATCGAACTAAGGCAATAAATGCTGCCCTGATGGAGGCCAAACCGGGTGACATCGTTGCAGTTCTGGGTAAAGGTCACGAACCCTACCAGGAGATCATGGGCGAGCGCAAACCATTTAGTGATATGACAATAGTAGATCAATTCATGGAGCAACATGGCTATTCAGCCTAAAACAATTACGTCGCTCCCAGATGTAAGTATTAAAGGGGCAATTACTGCCTCCATAACCGGTGTCAGTATTGATACTCGAAGCTTAAATGCCGGAGACCTCTTCGTTGCATTTATCGGTTCCCAAGTGGATGGTCATGACTATATCCCAAATGCCATTTCCCGTGGCGCTTCAGCAGTCATGGCCTCCACTTCATGGGACGGATGTGAAGATTGGGACACTTCCATCCCTCTGATAATGACAGAGGATCCGGTCAAATCTCTTGCTGAACTTGCCACTGCGCACCGGAAACTTTTCAATATCCCGCTAATAGCAATTACGGGGACCAACGGAAAAACCTCCACGAAGAATTTGTTAACTCACATTCTTAGCAAGCGTTTTTCCGTACTCTCAACAGATGGTAATTTCAATAATCATATCGGGTTACCCTTAACTATTCTAAAGCTGAAAAAATCTCATGAGATGGCAGTTATTGAGATGGGTGCCAGCCAAAAAGGTGACATTGAGTACCTCTGCAATATTGCCCAGCCAGATCAGGGGGTGATTACCAATATCAGTCTTGCGCATACTGAGTTCTTCCATGATATCGAAACCATTCAATCCACCAAGGGTGAACTATTTGAATACCTCGCGGCGAATGGAGGGCGTGCATTTGTGAATCTGGATGATGATAGGGTTGCCGAATTGGGTCAGGGGTGTACAAATCACATTCCTTACAGCTTCAATAAAGAGACCGAGCGCAGTTTTACCATGACAGGTCCCGATCAATCTGGATGCTATGATCTTCAATTCAGAAATTACTCTTCTCATTTACAACAAGCAGGCAAAGCAATCGCCCTGAATGCCGCTTCAGCTGCTACGATAGCTTTACAAAATGGAATTCGCTTTGATCAACTCCACCAGGCCCTGGAAGATTATCCTGGTGAAGCTGGACGCATGCAGCACGAAGAACTCAGGGGCGTTCATTTTTACAACGATGCCTACAATGCTAACCCTGCAAGTGCAAAAGCTGGATTTGAGACCATGGCAGAAATAAGAAGCTCGGGCCGAAAATTTCTGATTTTTGCAGATATGCTAGAGCTTGGAAGCCAGAGTGTGGAATCTCATATCAAGGCCGCCGATCAAATACTGTCTGCCAATTTCGACCACGTCATATTGATTGGTGATGAAGTCACACATACCTCTAAACAACTTAATAAACATGGCTTTACATCAACTTATTATAGCACAGATAAAGCTGAATCTATTACCCATTTTCTACAAGAAGTCCAGAGCAATGACCTGGTTTACCTGAAGGGTTCACGCGGAATGCACCTGGAAGATTTCATCAATGCATATAAGGAAAACAACTGATGCTGTATCATTTACTGTTGCCCCTGCAAGAATATTTCTCTGCATTGAACGTATTCCGATATATCTCCTTTCGATCCGCCAGTGCAGCCATCACAGCAGTTCTTTTTTCATTTATCGTGGGTCCCTGGATTATTAAAAAATTACACGGAATGCAAATCGGTGAAACCATTCGAACGGATGGTCCGGAATCTCATTCTGCAAAAGCCGGTACACCCACCATGGGCGGTCTTATCATTATTGGCGCGATTCTAGTCCCTACCCTTTTGTTTGGCAGATTAGACACAGTCTACATTCAAATGATGGTCATCTCGGTAGTCTGGATGGGCATAGTCGGATTTGTCGATGATTATTTAAAAGCGGTTAAAAAATCCAAAAAGGGTCTCATCGCAAGATATAAACTTCTTGGCCAAATTTGTTTGGGTCTGTTCCTGGGTACTGTAATGGTTCTCCACCCTGAATTTTCTGGTGTTGAAACTGCTACGACCCTCCCCTTCTTCAAGGATCTGGTATTTGATATGCAATCAGCATGGATATACATCCCCTTTGTCATTTTTGTTATCACCGCTACCTCGAATTCTGTCAATCTCAGTGATGGTTTGGATGGCCTGGCTTCTGGTCTTATGGCCATCGCAGCCCTGGTTTTCGCAGGGATTGCCTATATCACTGGTCGTGCAGACTTTAGTCAATATTTAAATATCATATATCTCCCTAGTGCAGGAGAGCTCACTGTCTTTTGTGCGGCACTCATTGGAGCTTCGCTTGGCTTTCTCTGGTATAACGCCCGACCTGCAGAGGTCTTTATGGGCGATACCGGGTCGCTGGCTCTTGGTGCCGCACTTGGGGCGGTGGCGGTCATGTTGAAGAAGGAGTTTCTGCTGCCTTTTGCAGGTGGTGTTTTCATCATCGAGTCAATCTCCGTGATCATTCAAGTGCGCTATTTCAAATATACAAAAAAGAAATACGGTGAAGGACGACGCCTCCTGAAGATGGCGCCAATCCACCATCATTTCGAACTCAAAGGCTGGGATGAGAACAAGGTTGTGATTCGATTCTGGATCATGGGAATTCTGTTTGCCTTTTTAACACTGACAACATTCAAGATCAGGTAATATGAATACTTCTGATATCACTGGCAAAAATGTAACCGTCCTGGGCAGCCAAAGATCTGCTATGGGTGCAGCGCGTTTGCTACGACATTTTGGAGCGAAGGTTCTCGTGAGTGAATTTGATGCTGATAAGTTTGATGCTGATAAGCGTCAGATTCTCGGCGACATCGAAGCCGAGTTTGAATTTGGCTATCACTCCCCTGATGTCCTGGAAAGTGATTTCATTATCGTGAGTCCAGGCATCCCTGAGAATGCTGATATAATTCAAAAGATTAGAAGTAAGGATATACCACTCTATTCCGAAATTGAGCTTACATCATGGTTTATCGATGCCCCGATTATTGCAGTGACCGGCTCTAATGGTAAGACTACAACAGTAAACCTAATACACCATCTGCTCAATACAGCCGGATATAATAGTTTCCTGGGTGGAAATGTGGGTGTCGCAGCCTCTGAGGTATTGTTGGATAGCCTGAGCCATAAATCAGACAGGCCTATCTTTGTTCTGGAGGTCAGTAGCTTTCAGTTGGATAATATTGACACCTTTAAACCCGATGTAGCAGTAATCCTAAATCTCACACCTGATCATCTCGACCGATATTCAAGCCTATCTGCCTACTATGAGTCAAAACTGGGGATTCTCAGAAATTTAGACGAGTCTGATACTGCCGTCATCAATCGGGACGATCCCGAATTATCACGACATGACCTGCTCATTGACAATCTACGATTTTTTTCAGTTTCCAGCCCAGCTGGGGGTGATGCCATGTTAGCAGAAGGTATTATTGGAATAATGCATGATGGTGAGTGGAGTCCTATCTTGCCTGCCAAAGCCCTGCCCCTGCCAGGAAAGCACAATTTAAGCAATGCCCTGGCCGCTGTTGCTTCTGTCATGAAATTCATCAAGGACCCAGAAATTATAGCCCAGGGTCTCATGACCTTTTCGGCAGTCCCACATCGGATTGAGTATGTAGGTAAGATTAATGGAATCCGATGCTACAATGACTCCAAAGCTACTAATCTTGCTTCAACCGAGGTTGCTATACAAAGCTTCCCCCAGCCTCTCTGGCTTATTCTCGGTGGTAAGGACAAAGGTGGTGACTTCACAACTCTAATTTCACAGTTAGAAGCCTCGACAAGAGAAGTCCTATTGGTTGGAGCGGCTTCAGACATTATTGAAACCCAGATCAGTCCCGCTTTGCCTACCCGTAAAGTTGAAAATATTGAATCAGCAGTTAAGTATTGTCTGGAACATGGTGAAGCAGGCGATGTGCTCCTGCTCTCACCAGCATGTGCAAGTTTTGATCAGTTTGAAAATTTTGAAGCACGTGGTGACCATTTCCGCACGCTTATCCAAAACCATGAAGGGTGGGCAATGTGAAATACTTCCACCTTGATAAAGTATTGTTTATTATAGTTATTATACTGTTTGTTGCTGGTTCAGTAGTGATGTATTCTGCCTCCACCTCTCAGCACGCTGATTCATCTCATTATTTAAAGCGACACCTGATGAACGGTACCATTGCCGTCATCCTGGGCATTGTCTTTTCCAGGTTTCCCCATCAATACTTCAGACACCTCCGTTACTTCATCCTAATCGGAATGTATCTACTATTGGTGGGTGTTCTTATCTACAACAAATCAATGGGAATGAGGCATCCAGCAAGATGGTTATATCTGGGAGGTTTCAGTTTCCAAGTGGCTGATTTCGTCCGACTTGGGATAATAATCTACATCGCAGACTATTTACACCGTAACCAGCAAGACCTCCATGATTTTAAAGCAAACGTTCTGCCAGCATTTCTTCTCGTATCAACCGTGGTAGCTCTAATCGCCATACAACCTGACCTCTCATCCTCGCTCATGATTATGATGCTATGTCTGATTCTATTTTATCTCGGAAACGTGCAGATAAGCCATATTTCCGCGTTCCTATCAGTCGGTTCCATCACTGCCCTGGTCTACGCCTGGAGTAAACCATATATGTGGAAACGCATCATGACCTTCTTTAGTGACAATGTTGACGTGGCCAATGAAGGATTCCAGGTACACCACTCTCTCATGGGTCTGGCCCACGGTGGTATCGGCGGAGTTGGCCTCGGGAACAGCTATGTGAAAGATCTTTTCCTCCCAGAACCACATACTGACTTTGTCTTTAGTATTCTTGGTGAAGAATTTGGATTTATTGGATCGTCCTTCTTCTTACTCCTCTTTTTGCTTCTGTTTCTGAGAGGATTGAGAATTGCTAGAAATTCAGCCGATTCATTCAGCATGCTTCTGGCCATCGGGATCAGTTTCTCACTATTCAGTTTTGCCATGGTAAATATTGGTGTCGTCACAGGATTTTTACCCACAACCGGTCTCCCTCTTCCTTTGATTTCCTATGGAGGTTCAAATCTACTTGCAACTGCTGTCATGTTGGGGATCCTGTTCAACATATCCTCCAACAACGAGTCTGGTAAGATTTTGTCATCTGAAAGGGTATTGAACATTGACTTCTAAGAACATGTTAAGAGTTGCGTTTGCTGGTGGCGGAACTGGCGGACATATCATCCCAGCATTAGCTATAGCTGAAAAGTTGCAGGAGTGTGTTGCCCGAGAGAGCGCATTCTCAGAAGTGGAAGTTTTGTTCTTCGGCAGTGACTACGGTATGGAAACACGACTCATTCCAGAAGCAGGATTTAATCTGGAAGCTCTACCCATTCGTGGACTATCACGATCCATTTCCCTGGCCGGTCTCAAACATAACTTGCTGCTCCCAGGTCGATTGATTGCTTCAATAATCAAAGCTAACAAAGTATTACGAGCCTTCGATCCACACATCACCGTGGGCACTGGTGGTTACGCCAGCGCTGTTCCGGTTCGACAATCTTTGCGGAACAATATTCCCATCGTACTCCAGGAACAGAATAGCTATCCCGGGATGGTGACACGTCTGTTCGCACCCAAAGCCAGACAAGTGTTCCTCACCTATGCAGATGCCAATGATTACCTCCAGGGATCCAAAACACTTCAAACTGGCAATCCAATTCGCTTTTCGGGTGGTAGTGGTAATCGCAAGGAAGCAGCCGAATTATTCGGTTTAAATTATGAACTTCCGACCCTCTTTATTTTGGGTGGATCCCAGGGGGCAAGAGCAATAAACCGTCATTTTATTGCTCGCATCTCAAAATATCTGGAGAAACTGGGCATGCAGGTCTTGTGGCAAACTGGCAAGGCGGATTTCGAATACTGTCAAAAGCAAATAGGCACTAATCCTCGCGTTGCTCTTATGCCATTTATCAAAGAGATGGATAAGGCCTATTTAATAGCGGACCTAATGGTTTGTCGAGCTGGTGCGATGACACTTACTGAGATTAATCATTTTGGATTACCAGCTATTTTGATACCCCTGCCCAGTGCTGCTGCAAATCATCAAGAATTCAATGCACGAAGCCAGGAAAAGGCCGGTGCAGCCAGGGTTATCCTTGAGCCTGAACTCGCCGAAGGGGCATTCCTACCTATTCTCACTGACATTTTTACTAACAAAGATAAACTGAGTGGTATGGCCAAAGCTTCTGCTGGTCTCAGTCGTCCCCAAGCCACACAGGAAATCTGCAATAACATTATTAGAATTGCGAGCACCAGTGCTTAAATCAGCCAGACATATACATTTCGTCGGTATCGGTGGTATTGGGATGAGTGCTCTCGCGCTCCTGCTTAAGCAACAGGGTAAGCAGGTATCCGGATCTGATCAGATGGATAGCGAATTACTTGATTCCCTCAGAAACTCCAATATCCAGGTTCTAATTGGGCATGCAGCCAGTCATGCTGAGGGAGCTGACCTGGTTGTCTACTCAAGCGCCGTGAAGGCAGATAATCCAGAGCGAGTTTATGCTGAGTCTCAAGGAATCCCTGAAATTCGCCGAGCCGAATTGTTAGGTCAAATCGCAGATACATATAAGAATACTATCGGTATAGCCGGTACCCATGGAAAAACGACGACGACGGGTATGTGTGGCCAGATTTTCATTGCCGCAGATCTCGATCCAAGTATTCTGGTGGGTGGCATCCTCCCAGATTTAAAGTCCAACTTACGTCTTGGTAAACAGGAACACATTGTGGTTGAAGCTGATGAATATGACCGTTCATTTCTGGCACTTCATCCTACCCAGATTATCGTAACAACCCTTGAAGCGGATCATTTGGATATTTACAGGGATTTACAGGATGTCCGGGACACCTTTCTTGAATTTATCTCAAAATTGAAGGTTGGAGGACAACTCGTCCTGCAAGGTGATGACTCCGAATTACTTCAACTGGCAAACCGTAGCCCTCACCCTGTGGTCAGTTATGGATTAACCAATTTGCCAGATTATCGGGCAATTGACATCGAAATAAATTCATTTACCAGCAAGTTTACTGTTGTAAAACGTGGCAAAAAGTTAGGTGATATTTCCCTCAACATGCCCGGCGATCACAATGTGATGAATGCCCTGGGAGCCTGCACCCTCGCCCATGAGATGGGTATTGATTTTGAGCATATTAAGGCTGGGCTTGAGTCATTCCATGGAGTTGATCGTCGATTTCAGCTCAAAGGGTCTAGAAATGCTGTCCAATTCGTAGATGATTATGCACATCATCCTTCCGAAATTGAAGCTACTCTATTAGCTGCACGAAGTGGATGGTCAAACTCACGAATAATTGCTGTATTTCAGCCCCACTTGTATTCCAGAACCAAAGATTTTGCTCAGGAATTTGCCTCGGCTCTTGAAGTTGCAGATATAGCGATTCTGACAGATATATATCCTGCCCGCGAACTACCAATTCCTGGCGTTACTTCCGATCTGATTCTGAATTATGGGAGTGATAAACTATTGCTTCTCCCCTCAATTGAGGATGTCCACCAGTTTTTATACGCAAAACTGCGACCTGATGATTTGGTTATTACCATGGGTGCAGGCGACATCTGGAAACTCCACGAGTTATTCCTGCAGGAAGGCAGATAAGTGGCTAAGTCATCCATACATAACATTCCACCACTGAGTTGGGCTTTCTCGGCTGGACTACTGGTAATCTTGCTGCTGGTTGGATTTCTCAGCATGGCATACGCAACCCTGCTTAAAAGCGATGAAGTCGAAGCCATCAATCTCTATGGACAACGCACGATGAGTCCTGAGCGTGTTAAGAGTCTCACAGAAGTATACCTGGGTAGCTCGCTCATGGAACTCAACCTGACGGAAATTCAGGAAAGTTTTCTGGAATATCCCCTCATACGAAGTGCCAAGGTCACTAGAAAATATCCTCATTCTCTGGATATCTATCTCTACGATGTCCTACCGGTTGCCTATATCGCAATACAGGAGATCATGACCCTTGATGAAAAGGCTATTCTTCTGCCACTACCTGATAAGGGGATGCTATACAATTTACCTATTATAACCGGAATCGATGTAGAAGTACAAAGTGCTGAAATAGGTCAGATCATTCCTGACGAAACCGTCCAGATGCTAGTTGGCTTCCTGAAAATGATTCGGAAGGAACATCAAAACCTCTACCTCGATATTTCAGAGATTTCTTATGACAGACGTGGTATCAAGTTGATTTCAGCCACACATGGAACCTCGGTCTTCCTTGGAAACGAGGACGATGCAATTCTAAACAGCATCATTCTGGAAAAATTTATATCAGATGAATCAGACTCAGGGATCATCAGTCCCTATCAGTATATCGATCTGCGATTTGATCGTCAGGTCATCGTAAAGGAGCGAGAATCACGATGAACAGCCGTGGAATTTACATTGCCGTAGACATTGGGACATCAAAGGTATGCGCCATTGCGGCCGAGCCGGATCATGAAGATGTACTCAAGGTGGTCGGACTGAGTAGCTCACCCTCTACTGGACTACGCCGTGGAACAATTGTTGACATCGAAGCAACAGCCAAAGCCATACGCATCGCCCTGGATGATATAGAAGCACGCGCTGGCATCAAAGCCGGGCAAATCACTGTCGGTATTGCTGGAGAGCATATCGCCAGCTTGAATGCAACGGGTGTTATAGGGATTGCCGACCTGTCAAATCGTGGAATGGAAAAGGAATTAAAGATATCCCAGGAAGATGTGGAACGAGTCATTGAATCTGCCAAAGCTGTTGGGCTTCCAAATGGACGTAGAATCATCCATGTGATTCCACAACAATTCACCGTGGATGATGAAGCAGGATTGCGAAACCCTGTTGGTATGACCGGTCGTAGACTCGAAGCGCAGGTACATCTGGTCACCTCAGCCACTGCCAGCACAAAAAATATTATCACAGCCGTCCGTCATGCAGGTTGCCAGGTAAAAGATTTTGTTCTTGAGCCCATAGCCTCAGCCCAGTCCGTCCTGACTGAAGAAGAAAAGAAAGTTGGTGTGGGGCTTATCGATATCGGCGCTGGAACCACTGATGCCATCGTCATATCCAAGTTTGGCGTCGAGCATACCGTCTCTCTTCCCTTTGGTGGCAATCAGGTCACTTCAGATATTGCAGGCATTCTCAGAATCACAGATGAACAAGCTGATGAGCTCAAATTAAAATTTGGACATTGCTTCACTGCTGAAACTGAAGTGGATAAGGTTTTTGATGTGAAAGGTGTTGGTGGTCGTCAAGACCGAAACATCAATGAATCTGAGTTCTCCATGTACATCGAAGCACGGATGGATGAGACTCTAAGAATGGTTAAAGCCAACCTTGAAGAAAACGGAATGATGAAACATCTGAATTCCGGTCTGGTATTTACTGGGGGTGGCTCAAAGATTCCAGGGATTATCCCTCTTGCAAAACGTGTATTTGACCTGCCTGTCCGCCTCGGTAGCCCAATTGGTTTTATTGATACCACAGAACAGATCGATAGCCCTGAATATGCTACTGCAACCGGTCTCATCGCATATGCAGCAAAATTCCAATCAGAGGAGACAAGTCGTTATGAAAGTGGAACACTTGCTCGATTGCTAAAAAGCGTAACTGAATTTTTTCAGAAAAATTTTTAATAAGAAAACACATCCAAAACGGAGGATACTAACATGTTATTTGAATTTGACAGCTTAAAAGAACAGAAAGCTCGGATCCGAGTTATCGGTGTTGGTGGTGCAGGTAGCAATGCCATTGATCGCATGGTCGATTCAGAACTTTCTGGCGTGGAATTCATCGCCGTCAATACTGATGCTCAGGCATTGGATCACAGCAAGGCCGATGTCAAAATCCAGATTGGCAAGACAATTACTAAAGGTCTGGGTGCTGGCGCCAAACTTCATGTAGGTGAAGCTGCTGCAGAAGAAGATGCTCAATCAATCGCATCTGCTCTGGAGGGTTCTGACCTAGTGTTTGTAACTGCAGGTATGGGAGGTGGCACAGGAACAGGTGCCGCACCAATCGTAGCGCGTATATCAAAAGAGATCGGCGCCTTAACCATTGGAATAGTAACCACACCTTTCCGTTGCGAAGGACCGCAACGATCCAAGCGCGGTAAAGAAGGCGTCGAGAATCTTCGGCAGTACCTTGACACACTTATAGTCATTCCAAACCAAAGACTACTCTCCATTGTTGAGAGAACGACTACTATGGTAGATGCATTCCTGGAGGCAGATTCAGTGCTCCTGCAGGCAACGCGTGGTATTTCCGATTTAATCAATGTGCCTGGTCTAATCAATCTTGATTATGCAGATGTTAAAACGACCATGGAAGGCATGGGAGATGCCATTATGGGTACAGGCATAGCTACAGGTGAAGAACGCGCTGTATTGGCCGCTCAGACCGCCATTTCATCACCTCTACTGGACGACACAAACATCCATGGTGCACAGGGCCTGCTTATCAACATCACTGGTGGTTCAAACATGTCACTCTTTGAGGTGGATGAAGCAGCAAATCTCATTTTTGAAGAAGTCGGAGAACAGGCTAATATCATTATGGGAGCAGTCATTGACGAAACCATGGGTGAAGAGCTCAGAGTGACTGTAATTGCTACAGGTTTTCATCATGATTCCGATCTGAAATTCGACCGCAAGGAAACTCAGCCTGCCAGAGCATATCGACCTGCAGCTCCTGTGGCTGCTGCAAAACCTGTTGAAGAGATCGTCATCACGCCACCTGTACAGGAATTCGATGAACCAAAGATTGCTCCTCGTCTGGAAACCTTCGAAGATCGAGAGAAATTGGAAGTGCCAACCTACGAGCGTCAACAATCAGAAACTGAGGATGTCATCATGCATTTCAGTGATGATCTATCTGTCCCAACCTATATCCGTCGTCAAGAAGGTATGACCTTATAAACCGTTTCTGATCTTAGGATCAGACAGCCCGTTTATTCGGGTCAACACCCCGCCAGGTCGGGTCCCACAACCTCCGTTTCCCGTAAGCCCTGCTCTCCTGGGAGTAGGGCTTTTCCCAGGGCCACGAGCGCCTGACGTATAGTCTCCAGAATTACTGAATTATCAACCACCTGAATTGAATTTCTTGTGACACGAATTTACATAGTATAGTTTCACCGCTCGAAAGGAGCTTCATTTTCATGATTAAATTACTTCACATACTCGGGGTTGTTCTCTTCCTAGGAAATATCATTATCAGCGCCATCTGGCGGCTTCTCGCACAAAAAGCAGAGGACAAGTCTGTACATAGGTTTTCCATCAAATTGATCCAGAGAACGGATATAATCTTTACTGTCCCCAGTGTAATCCTCATCGCAGTCACAGGTCATATGTTGGCCGTAGGTTTAGGTGGGATCGGTGCACATGGCTGGATATATCACAGCTATGCATTATTATCAGTCTCTGCCCTCATCTGGCTGGTTGGATTAGTTCCCATTCAAAGAAAACAGCTGAAACTTATTGAGGAATCTCATTCCCTAAAGGAAGCAGGAATCAGATATAAAACCATGAATAAATGGTGGGTAATTCTGGGAACAATAGCAACGGTCTTACCGCTGATTGCACTTTACCTGATGGTGGTCCGCCCTGCTTAGCCAACCCCCGATAAAATTTACTGTGTTTATGGCCATCAGTCTGGATGGATTTATAGCTGATGAAAATGGTGACGTTGGATGGCTAAATGAGCTCCCACCGCCAGAGGATCCCAATGAGGATATGGGCTTTGGTGCCCTGATGCAATCAATTGATAGATTGGTTATGGGGCGAAATACATTCAATCAAGTTCTCAAGTTTGGTAGTTGGCCATATGGTGACACTCCAGTGACAGTTTTATCCCATCAGTCCCCTCCCATTGAATTGCCTGCGGGGGCCAAACTATCCTTCACCAAAGGATCACCTGAGACTCTCATCCAACTTTTTCAATCTGAGGGAGATTCTCATATTTATCTCGATGGTGGAAATGTGATACAACAATTCTTGTCTGCGGATTTGATTGATGAATTCATCCTCACACAGGTTCCTGTCCTACTTGGAAACGGAATCAGTCTGTTTACCGAAGCGCTTCCAAAAGAATTATGGGATGTGCAACGTGTTACAAATTATTCCAATGGGTTTGTTCAAACCCACATACAAAAAAAGGAGTCAGATAGATAATCTGACTCCTTTTTTTCCACTCGGTTATCATTACCCGCTAAGCGTAGAACAAATTAGTGCATCGGCCAGACGTATCCCAAGCAACATGTCATATGGAACGTGCTTTATAAATCCCTAATCACTTTACGGATAGATTCACCAATATGATCGATACCTTCAGCTGTAATGGTGAGAGCAGGAGCCAAACGAACCGTCGTTTTGTGAGTTTCCTTTGCGTAGATACCATTTTCCAGCAACTTCAGGGAAACTTTATGGCCATCAAGCCCTGGTTTGTCAAACATTTCGAAAGCAGTAAGGAGCCCAGCTCCTCTACCTGCCTTGATCTTATCGGGGAATTCGGATCGTATGCTTTCAAAGTGAGCCAGGAGTCTATCACCCATGGCTTTGGCATTTTCTGCCAGATTATCATCTACCATGGCTTTAATGGAAAATACTGCTGCCACAGAAGCCAGAGGAAAACCGCCAAAGGTTGAACCTTCTGAGCCAGGTGTAAGCAAATCGATTACATCACGTCGCCCGGCTACAAATGAAACGGGCATAATACCACCACCAGCTGCTTTCCCGCAGGCCATGAGATCGGGGTGTACGTTATAGAGCATATGCGCAAAAGGAGCACCGGTTCTGGCAAATCCAGTCTGTACCTCATCAACACAAAAAAGGACATTGTACTGTTTACAGAGCTCAGCCACCCGTGGTAGATAATCTGATGATGGGAGAATAACCCCAGCCTCTCCTTGGATGGGCTCAACAATGTAAGAAGCAATTTTATCACCCTTCTCTTTAAACAATGCCTCCAAGGCATCTGCATCGTTAAAGGGCACTACTTCAATCCCAGCTAGAAAGGGTCCAAAATCATCCTTGGCAGCCGGATCAGTTGATGCTGATACAGCAAACAGTGAACGACCATGAAAATTTTCGGCAGCTACAACAATGACGGCTTCATTGGCGGGAATGCCTTTAACTCGATAACCCCAACGTCTGGATAATTTGGCCATAAGCTCAGGCGCTTCCACACCAGCAACCTTTGGCACAACCTTATCCATTTTTGTGATTGCGGTGGCTGCCATGAGAAATGCTGCCATATATTTGTGCCGGATAGAGCGTGGAACCGTTGGAATTTTCTCATCCTGAAGATGAGCTATAACTGCATCCACGATTGTTTTATTTAATTGGCCCTGATTTACCGCTGAGTAGCAACACAAACCATCCAGTAATTCTTCCTCAATATACGCTCTCACTCCATCTGGATCTGGTTTTCGACAGATCAAGGTCGAACTATCCTGAACATGGCTTACTACAACGTCCTCAAGGGGTGCATAATTCTGTCCCCCCTTTTCAAGTTCAATCGCTTCGTGTTCTGCAGGTCCAAGATCACCGATTCGGACACCATTAATGGTGAGATCGTCACCGTAACCTGAAATTCTGACGTCACTCATCTATAATACTCCTATTATTTTGTGTAAAGGTTGGGCCAGTCAATGTCTGTCCCAGCAGTCTTACTCGTTCAAGATATTTTAAAATCTAAATGTAAGCAAATGAGTTACAAACTGGGGGTCCACTACTCGGCCTATACCAAAGATCATGGTGGACAAGGCAACAAATGGGCCAAAAGGGATTCTTCGCCTCACGGAAAAGCCACGAAATATTCCTGTGAATATCCAGGTGATGAAAGCCATTAGGCTGGCAACAAAAAATACATAGGCGGAGAGTATCCATCCCAGCCAGAGTGCAACCACGAGGCAAAGCTTCACGTCTCCAAGAGCCAGAGTTTGATCACCGCCACCAAATCGTTGGGGTAATACAATTAAAAGGGATACCACAGCGGCGAGCACCAGCCCCAACAGAGAGATATTTAAATCCAAGGTTTCAGTGACGATGCCTAATACTCCCATGGCAAAAATAATGATCACAAATTCATTGGGAATGATCCATTTCTTGAGATCCATGTAAGTCACACCGATGAGGGCAAAGAATATGACACTAATTTGGAAGGCCAGGATGGGTTTCAGTACGATGAACGCCCATGCAGAGAATATTACTATTGCTAACTCAAGGAGAACATAGATCGGTGTAGGTTCATGCCCGCAGGCTGAACATTTCCTTCCAGGCAATAGTGAAGCTATTATTGGGATTCTACGTGAGTAAGATTGACTAACACCACAGGATTCGCAGACCACCTTCCTTGAAAAAAGTGGCATGTCCTGCGATATTAATGCGAAAAAGTGTGTGAGTGATGAAGCAAGGACAATCCCAACTAAAATACCCGCAATGATTATTTCAGCTGACGGGATCATTCATTAATCCTTTTTCCCTTACATACCTGATTTCATAGCCATACCAATATAGAAAACTGGTAGATAGGTTACGATGAGAATGACTAGAATCATTCCACCGACAAACATAATCATCAGAGGTTCAATTAGTGATGTCATACGGTTTACCATAGAGTCAACCTGCTTTGAATAGAAATCAGATGCCTTATCCAGGAGATTATCAATTTCTCCTGTTTCTTCACCTGTAGAAAGCAGCTGTAGCATGATAGATGGAAATTTTTCAGTAATTCTGAATGCAGCAGAGATGTTATATCCATCTCGAATGTATTCTGTGGCCGTGCCAACTGCCTTTGAGTATACTCGGTTATCCACGACTTTCTGGATGAGTCGCATGGAGGGAATAACTGGTACACCAGCCCCCAGCAAGATTCCCAACGTTTTGGTCATCTTATTATAAATATTATAATTAATTAAGGTGCCAAATACAGGAAAGTTCAACTTGAAGGTATCTATTAAATACCCTCCTCTTCGAGTAAGTCCAATCATCCACACGACGATCAATCCGACGAATAAAAAGAATATGACTTGGCCATAGCTCTCTACAACCGCATCGGATATTCGAACCAGCATTTGTGTAGCAATGGGTAACTCAGCACCAAGAGATTGATACACTTCGTTAAATCTTGGGACAATAAATACCAGCATGGCCACCACAACTACGACAAGAAAGCCTAAAACCATAAAGGGGTAGTATAGTGCTGACTTTACCTTCTGGGCAGTATCATGCACTGCTTCGATATAGGAGGCAAGTTGATCTAGAATAGTTTGAAGGCTTCCACTAACCTCACCAGCCTTGACTAGTGCCACAAATAAATTATCAAAAGTAGCGGGGTGCTTTTCCATCGAATCACTAAGACTTAAGCCGCGACGAATATCTTCTGAGACATTATTCAGCGTTTTCTTGAAGCCAGGATGACGCTCCTCTTCAGCAAGATTTGTCACCGATTTTTCCAGTGTTAGCCCAGCTGCAAACATGGTTGCGAGCTGACGAGTGAAAAAGACAAGATTCTTTAATGGAATCCGAGTCTTAAGCTTCTGCAGGGATAAATTAAGTTCTTCAATGAACTCATCTCCCCATTGAAGATCGGCTTTCTTTTTCTTTTTACCACCAGCTGCAATTTTTTCAAATGCTTCTTCGGCAGTAGGCTCAGCTTGGTTGAGCTGTTCAGCTAATTTTGCATCAATTTCAGCCACTTAAAAATCCTCAACTGTTGAGCGTAATACTTCTTCAAACGTGGTAATACCATCTTTAAGTTTTCTGATACCTGCTTCACGGAGTGATACCATTCCCTGTTCCACGGCCTTCTCACGAATCACTTCCTGGTTAGCATTTTCGAACACGAGTTTTCTAATTGCCTGACGCATTTCAAGCATCTCAAATATTCCTGAACGACCCCTATACCCAGTTTGTCGACATTGAACACAACCTTTTCCATGGTAATACGTTGTGGAGTCAGCCTCGAGACCAAGACGAGATAGATCTTCCTTTGTGGGTGTGTACTCTTCCTTACAATTGTCACATATGGTACGGACTAGACGTTGAGCCATCACCAGATTCAAACTTGATCCTACCAGAAAGGGTGGTACTCCAATATCAATCAGACGCGTTATGGTTGAGGGTGCATCATTGGCGTGAACTGTACTAAACACAAGGTGACCAGTCAAAGCGAACTTGATGGCAATATCGGCAGTTTCCTCATCTCGAATTTCACCTATGAGCAGAATATCTGGATCCTGACGCAAAATGGATCTCAATGTGGAGCCAAAGGTGAGACCAATCTTATCCCGCATCTGAACCTGACTGATGCCATCCATCTGATATTCAACAGGATCTTCAACCGTCGTGATGTTAGTACCTTCACTCTTAATCTCTTTTAATGAGGCATACAATGTGGTTGACTTACCAGATCCAGTAGGACCAGAGATAACAACCATCCCATAGGGCTGACGAATCCAGCGCCCAAACATATTGAGCTCTCTTGCATGGAAACCAAGCGTTGTTAAATCAAGGTTAAATCCACCCTTGTCAAGCAATCGCATAACGATTTTTTCACCATGTACTGTGGGTAAGACTGAAACACGAACATCAATTTCCCGTTCTCCCATCTGGATACTCATACGACCATCCTGTGGAAGACGACGCTCAGCGATATCAAGGTTCGAGAGAATTTTGATACGGGTAGTAATACCACTTAGCGAAGTTATTGGAGGTGTCATAATCTTCTGGAGAACACCATCAATTCTGATTCTCACATTCACAACGTGTGATTGAGGTTCAACGTGAACATCAGTTGAACGTTCTTTAATTGCTTCCATGAGGATCAGGTTTACCAGTTTAACAAATGGTGCATCTTCTTCGTTAACCCCCTCTTTACTGAGGTCAACCATATCGGTGTCGTCTTCGTCACCTGAGAATACTTGAATATTTGATAAGGCAGCGTCCACCTCATCGGTCTGACGAATTCTACCATAGTGATATTCAATAGCATTCTGAAGGGCAGTTTCACCTGCAACCACTACCTC
>JAERTG010000147.1 GCA_016845065.1 Fidelibacterota bacterium
GGAAGTCATCCCAACCGAAGAAAAAGCATTCATTCAATCCAATATCAGAAAAAGGCAAATGGGAGAGAAAGTTCCCGATCGCTATGAGACCAAAGGGCTTAAAAAAAACGGCCAGGTTTTCGATATGGACGTACATGCCACATCCTTTGAATTCAAAGGAGAAAACCATGTGTTGGTCATCCTAAGGGACATCAGTCAAGAGAAAAAGCTAAGAGCGGATTTGATTGTTGCCAAAGAACATGCAGAAGAGGCCGATCGCATCAAATCGGCTTTTCTGGCCAATATGTCCCATGAAATCAGAACACCTATGAATGCCATTTTGGGATTTTCAGAATTGCTGGAAAATCATGAATTGACCGAAGAGGACAGAAAGAAGTTTAGAGCTATTATTCGAGACCGAAGCCAGGACCTGCTCAAGATTATAAGTGATATTCTGGACATTTCTGTGATAGAAGCAGGCCAGTTAAAACTACATGATTCAATAGCTGACCTCAGAAGTTTTATCAATCAGGTGGCCTTATTTTATCACTCGGGTATCACTCAAAAAGCTACTGATGTGGAACTCAGGATTCACATGGATATCGGCGATTTACTACTGATCAAGACTGATTTTGAAAGACTACGACAAGTGTTGACCAATCTGATCAACAATGCTTATAAATTCACTACCACAGGAAGTGTAACCGTAAATTGCAGCCTTCAGGATGATCAGATGCTTCTGTTTTCGGTGGAAGATACAGGTTGTGGCATCTCCAAAGAAAAGCTGAAGGTCATTTTTGAAAGGTTCCGTCAGGCAGAAGATTCTTATTTGAGCAGAAAAAGTGGCGGAACCGGTTTGGGCCTTTCCATTTCCAAAGGCCTGATCAATCTGCTGGGAGGTGACCTATGGGTTGAATCTACTCTTGGAAAAGGATCGAAGTTTTATTTTACACTGCCTTTCAAGCCAGCAACAACCAAGACCAAAAGAGCCCAAAAGGCCAAACCCAAAGTATTCGACTGGGGTGACAAAACCATACTTGTGGTGGAGGATGACGACACCAACACCTTTTACTTCAAAGAAGTACTTGCCAATATTAAAGCCAAGGTCATTTATGCAGCTGATGGTCGAATGGCTAAGAGTATGTTGAAAAAACACAGTAATATTGATCTGGTATTGCTAGATATCCGTCTTCCCGATATCAACGGTTTCGATCTTTGTAGACTATTCAAAAAAGAAGATCCTGAATTAATCGTCATCGCACAAACAGCTTTTGCAGGGGAAGCCGACAAGAAAAAAAGTCTGGCTGCCGGCTGTGACGATTTTTTGGCAAAACCCATTAAGAAGGAATTGCTGTTCAAAACCTTAAAAAAACACCTTTCTTAAGTTCTGAATCCTATCCACTCAATCCCCGACTGATTTTCATTAACCTTTGGCTGTTCATTAAAAACCGCTTTGGGTCTTTGATTTTATAACAATACATATACTTTTGCAGCATATTGACGTTAGTAATTCGGATAATGACTCATATGAACAAATATATATCGCTGGTTGCCAGTCTGCTTTTCATCACTCTTTACTCTTTTACTGCATATGCCGTAGAACCTGACACCTCAAGTCGTATAAAAATAGATACACTTCATGTGTACCAGGATACGCTTCCTGCTTTATTGGATGACAGCATTGTAATCCCAAAAGCCAAAGATGCTGTGTATAAATACACCAAAGGAGAAAGGACAGATTCTTTATTAAGAGCTGATTCACCGGTACTGGCAACACTTGATAGTCTGGCCTTTGTTAAATTCTATGGGAAACAGTATTTTCTGGAAGACAGCAGCCAAAAGCAGGCTTCCCGTTTTAAGGCCGGAGAAACTCCATCCTATCCGGATTCCATTTATGAGCAACGTATAGAAGCCTTGAATCGTGAAACCCCCATCGAACTTACCTATAATCGGGAAGTAAAAAGTTATATAAAGCTATATGCGGTTAAAAAGAAGCAACTAACAGCCAAGATGCTTGGGCTTGCAGAAATCTATTTTCCCATGTTTGAGGAACAGCTGGATAAATACGATATGCCTCTGGAGATTAAATACCTGGCCATTGTGGAGTCAGCTTTAAACCCTTCAGCGGGTTCGCATATGGGAGCTAAAGGTTTGTGGCAGTTTATGTATGGTACAGGGAAGGTATATGATTTGAAAGTTTCTTCATTGGTTGATGATCGCTTCGACCCCATGAAATCTACCAAGGCAGCCTGTGAACACCTACAGGATCTTCACGATATTTACAACGATTGGTCATTGGCTCTGGCAGCCTATAATTCAGGGGCCGGGAATGTGAACAGAGCCATCCGACGTGCAGGAGGTACGAAAAATTATTGGGCCGTTTGGCCATTTCTCCCAAGAGAAACCCGTGGATATGTTCCAGCTTTTATTGCAGTGAATTATGTGATGAACTATCCTGAAGAGCACAACATACAGCCACTAATTCCAGGCATGTTTTTTTATGATATCGATACGGTAAGTGTAAAAGACGTACTATCCTTTGATCAGCTGAATGAGATGCTGGGTATCCCCATGGATGAGATCAAGTTTCTCAACCCACAGTTTAAAAAAGGCATCATTCCGGCCACTGAAAAGAAGCATTATGTGTTGCGGATTCCCCGCCAATATGTTGGTGATTATCTGAACAATGAAACACAACTCTATGCCTATAAAACCAAAAAGGGTATTGAGCGCGACAAGCTATTGGCTGAGGTTAAAAAAGCCAAAGACCGAAACATCCATATTGTCAGAAGTGGAGAAAGTCTTGGACTCATTGCCAAAAGATACCGAGTATATGTGAGCCAGATCAAGCGCTGGAACAACCTGAGAAGCAATACTATTTACCCGGGACAAAAACTGGTACTCTTTGGTTCCGGTAGCAATAAGTATTATCAGAAAACCAGTACTCCGGTGATGCGATCCGGTGAACAATCTACCCATATTGTGAAGAATGGTGAAAATCTGGGACTCATTGCCAAGAAATACAAATGTACCGTCACCGACCTCAAGGAGTGGAACAACCTGAGAAACTCAAAAATATATCCCAAACAAAAACTGATTGTTTACAAACCTGCTTCAAAAAAGTCCAGTTCAGTTAAAGAAGGCAAATACCTTTATCACATTGTTAGAAAGGGCGATACCTTATGGGATATTGCCAAGGAATATGATGGGGTAACTGTGGAGAAAATCAAGCAACTGAACAACATTACCAACAGCAAAAGGCTAAAGCCTGGCCAGAAAATAAAAATTGCTGTGATCAGCTAAACTGCAATTTTTCTTCATAAGCTGCGTTTGTATTCTATCAGGAATGTCCATAATACCATAACCATGATAAGAAGAATAATTAGTGCTGTTTTTGTTGCTTCAATTCTCTTTTTCAGTCTGTCTGCCTGTACCCCTAACCGTAATGCCAACGATAAAGCCAGATCCATTGGCAGCACCGCAGAAGTATTGGTAGTGGTTGAGAATGAACAACAATGGGAAAATATGATTGGCAAATGCATACGTGAGCATTTGGGAAAGGAGCAGTATGGCTTGAATCAGAATGAGCCCATTTTCTCATTGGCCCATATCCTTAAACCCAATTTATCAGATATGTTTAAGAAACACCGTAACATACTGATAGTGGATATCGAATCTTCCATTGAGAAAACCAAAATTGAAGCCTATGATGATATGTGGGCCAAACCTCAGCAAGTCATCAAAATTACAGCACCATCCGCCCAGGCTTTTGTTAGCAGCTTTGATGAACATGCATCAGCATTCATACAAAACTATAATGAAGCAGAGCGCAAGCGCATATTAACGGTATTTCGCCCCACTTCCAAAAACAAGACTACCGCCAAAGTAAGAAAAGTTTTCGGCATCAATATGAGTATTCCCAAGGATTTCTATGTGGCCAAAACTGATAATGACTTTATGTGGATCAGAAAAGAAGCCAGTGAGTATAGCCAGGGAATCATCATTATTGCCGATACATATCAGGATACGGCCCAGTTTTCTCCTGCCAGTATCAATGCACGTACCAAACGCTATTTGAAACAACATATTCCAGGATCCTCTGAAAATACTTATATGACCCTGGATGAAGAGTTTGTTTTGCCTCAAAGCACGATTATTCAGGACTTCCCCATGGATTTCACTGTGGAAACACGAGGCGTATGGCGGGTTGAAAAAGACTTTATGGGAGGGCCTTTCATCAGCTATACTTTCGTGGGTCCCAAGTCTGAGAAAATATATACCCTCTACGGTTATGTGTACCATCCCAGCAAGGAAAAACGGAATTTGCTGAAGCAAGTGGAAGCCATTATCTATTCCACCAATTTCATGAAATAAGCAGCCCTTTCTGGATAATTAAATCTTTTAAGCAATACCTATCAGTCATGGGATGAAGATGAACCGCTCCAGAAATTCATCCGCTGACTATATTTCTTATTACATTTGCCATAAGCAGCTCGTTGACAAATGGATACAAATATATTATTGGAAGCCCTTGATCTTGATATGATGGGCGACTGGGAGGCGGCACACCGTATTGTACAGCATTATGATGATGCTGAATCCCACTGGATCCATGCCTATCTGCACAGAAAAGAAGGTGATTTGTGGAATGCCTCTTATTGGTATGATCGGGCGAATCGTAAACTACCGACCAAGCATCTGGATGAGGAATGGCAAGACATCAGGACTTACCTCGAATCCATGGGATAGCTATCTATTCCTTTTTATAGGTAATGGTCATCATTCCCATGGCAGTCTTTGATTCGGATATGATTTGATCACCCGACACCTTACCCAATTCGTTGGGAATTCCCTCCATACCACTAAAGAAATAGGTGATGCTTTGATCTTCAGGATTCAGCTTCCATTGGGCCTCATGGGTATCCAAATTCGAGATGATAACCATGGCCGAATCATTGAGTATGCGAAAATGAGTTTGCTTTTGCATTTCCACCACCTGACTCAACATTTCAGGTGTTACACGGCTTTCATCAAAATCAGTTTCCACTTTTTCCACCTTCCAGGTACCAATAAGCTTGTCTGCTTCACTACCACCACAGCCACTCAGCCACATCAGGGACATTCCTGCAAAAACAACTAACATCAATTTCTTCATGAGTAATCCATTTTATGCGCCAAAAATACAATCAATTCCCCTCTGTTGAGTGGCCATTTTAAAAGAATTTCATCCTTCAGAATAAAAATATTTCAAAAAAACCTTGACAAAGGATGGCATTTGCATTACTTTTGACCAATTGATTTAACCATATAGTTAAAACACTTGGCTAAAAAGCAGAAAAATACAGAAGACAGGATTATCCTTGCCGCACGAAAGGTGTTTATCGCCAAAGGGATGGATGGTGCTCGCATGCAGGAAATAGCTGATGAAGCCCAAATAAACAAGGCCCTCCTTCATTATTATTTCAGGTCCAAAGGGAAATTATTCGACCGGGTATTTACCGAAACCATCGGAGAGCTTATCGACCTATTGAACGAGGTATTTCTTACTACCAATGAGTTTAGTCAGTTCATCAATCATTTTGTGCGGGCCTACATTGGCCTGATCCAAAAAAAGCCCTTCATTGCCAATTTCGTATTGCATGAATTGAACAGAAATCCTTCGCGTATTGTGGAGTTAATCGGCACCAGTGGCATGGATAAAACCAGGATGGTAGCTATGATCAGCAAAGAAACACGTCCCTTGACCCAAGTAGTTACTGATCCCGTGCATCTAATAGTAGATATCTTGTCCTTATGTATATTTCCCTTCGTGGCCCGTCCCATTATACAGGGTGTATTTTTTGATGATGATCATCAGGCTTACGATAGCTTCATTAGCCAACGGGCCGATCATATCATTGAATTAGTAAACCATATAGTATTTGAAAATCCAAGCATATGAAACGATTCTTAGTTTTCTTTTTTGCGGGTCTGATGACCATGGGAAGTTATGGACAACAAGAGCCCATCAGCCTTGATCTATGTTACGAGAAAGCCATGGAGCATTATCCAAATCGCAAACAGCTGGATATCAATCGTGAAGTCACAGAGCTTAACCTCAAGAATATCAGCACCAACTATTATCCCAAACTCAACCTCAACAGCCAGATTCACTACCAATCAGATGTAACCAAAGTACCCATTCCCACAAACCCTGCTTTTAGCATTCCTGATATTGAAAAAGACTGGTATAAGGTTAATCTGGATGTGGAACAGATGATTTATGACGGTGGCCTAACCAGTAACCAAAAAGCCATTGCTGAAGCTGATTATGCCATTTCGGACCAAAAAATTGAGGTCGAACTCTACCTGATCAAAGAACAGGTGAGTCAGCTGTATTTTAATGCGCTCTTTCTTAAAAAAAGTATAGAGGTCATACAAGTACTCAAAGAAAACTTGCTTGCCGGAATTGAAGAAGCCCAACATGCCTTTAGCAATGGGATGATACTGTCTTCGGATGTCAATGCCCTCAGGGTGGAGTATACTATGGCAGAGCAACAGCTGATAGGACTTGAAGAAGACCTGCAGGGTGTGCTGGGTGCTTTGAATGAACTTACACAACTTCAAATTAGCACAGTGGATGCTCTGGAAACACCACAAATAAATCTGGCCAATTATAACTACAGCAACAGTCGGCCTGAATACCTGATGCTGCAATTACAAAAAGATAAGGTATCGGCTTTACAATCCTTAAGTTCTGTGAAAAGGCGGCCTGTATTTGCTGCCTTTGGACAGGCTGGTTACGGACGGCCCGGTTACGATATGCTGGCAAATGAGTTCGATGATTATTATATGATTGGTGCTCGTCTTCACTGGAATATCTGGGACTGGAGCAAGGTCAAAAGAGAGAAACAAATCCTCGACCTGCAATCCCATATTATCACCAGCCAACAGGAAACATTTGATCATAATCTGAAAACCACTTTGCATAAGCGGATCGCAGAAATAAATAAATACGAAAAGATGATTGCATCTGACAAGCTTATTGTAAAGCTTCAGAAAGAAGTGCTTCATACGGCAGATGCCCAATTAAAAAATGGAACCATCACCGCCACCACCTATCTGATCGAATTAAATAAACAGGTGAAAGCCAAACTCAATCTGGAAGCTCATAAATTGTATTTGGTTTTTTCCAAATACCAGTATATGATAGCCATTGGAAACTTATAATTTGAAAACAGAGCCATATGAAAAGACAATATCTATTCTTTATTTCATTGGGATTCTTCCTCATTTCCTGTCAGATCAGCAATGACAGATCTGATGCTTATGGAAATTTTGAGGCCACAGAAGTCATCGTCTCTGCCCAGTCAAACGGCGAAATACTTGCACTTGATCTGGAAGAAGGAGACCTTATTAATAAAGGCCAGGTAATCGGTTATATCGACACCACCCATCTGAGCTTAAATAAAAAGGTGCTACAACAACAAAAAATCACAGTGGCCTCTCAGTTGTTAAGTATAGATGCTGAAATGAAGGTGGTACAACAACAGCTGTCCAATGCTAAGGTAAACCAGCAACGCATCACTAATATGAAGAATAGTGGAGCTGCCACACAACAACAATTGGATGACATTAACGGACTAGTGGACTTATATCTAAGACAAATTGATGCCATCAAGATTAAGAAAAAGGGTGTGGTGGATCAAATGGCTACCATAGATGTACAAATCGAGCAGGTGAATGATGCCATTGAAAAAAGCCTTATCACCAATCCCAATAATGGTACTATCTTGGTAAAATATGCCGAAAAGGGTGAGGTAGCAGCCATGGGCAAGCCATTATACAAGCTCGCCGATCTACGAAGAATGAAATTGAAAGCGTATATTAGTGGCGACCAACTACCCAATATCAAGATTGGGCAGGAAGTAGAGGTGTTGTTTGACAAAGGTGTGAAGGAAAACCAAAGTACCACTGGAACCGTATCCTGGATTTCATCGAGTGCTGAATTTACACCCAAAACCATTCAAACCAAAGAGGAAAGGGTAAGCCTGGTATACGCCATTAAGGTAGCTGTTGAAAATGATGGAAAAATAAAAATAGGAATGCCTGGTGAATGCCGTTTTTCTCCAACAGGAGAATAAATAGCCACAACAGGTGCTTTGTCAAGCTTACGCGCTTGCGATATTGCAGACAGGAAACAATCAACGAATCAATATAAACTAAATTTTTACCTATGAAAATCAGAAATTTAATGCTCCTGGCCCTGGGTCTTCTCATTTACCCATTGGCTCAAATCCAGGCTCAAGATGTGAAAAGTGGTGATATTTTGGGCGTCTGGCTCAACGAAGATAAGGATGCACATGTTGAAGTTTATCAGGAAGGGGAAGTGTTTTTTGGAAAGA
>JAERTG010000148.1 GCA_016845065.1 Fidelibacterota bacterium
GTATTTCTTCGTATCTCTTTAACTCTGCGTTCTGCTTCTGACTTTTGACTCATGTAAGACTCCTTTCATGCTTACAAACTAGCCAAATGTCTCTCTTACAAAATCAGCCTTTTATCTCCCGAAGGCTTACACGCTAAACAAATGGTTTGAAAAACCCCTCATAATATATTGTTTATGAGGGGTTTAGGTGGTGGGCCCACAAGGACTTGAACCTTGAACCGACGGATTATGAGTCCGGCGCTCTAACCAATTGAGCTATGGGCCCGATATACATTAGGAAGCAGGTGATTTACACGCTCACAAACCTCCCAAAAAAGCTAAATAAAATAGTCGGGGGGTCCAGTATGTGCAAAGGGATTGTAAGTTGAGAATCAACCCCAGACGATTCTGCCTATAAATGCCTATAATTTCGATGAATAAGACAGGTTCCAGGCTGATTATGCAATAATTTTCATGTTGATACCCCCATGGAAACAAAAAGTCCCTTGTTCTGTCGAATAAGGGACTTCTCGCTGTCATTTTTCCGATGATATTTTAGACCAAAATCAAAAGCGAGTCAAGCCCAGGGGACATATTTTTTCAACTTTTTTAGAGGAGTTATATGACTGAATATATTCAGGTTAACATTGTATAGTATTATAAATCTGACAGGCTAGAATCAATGATTTTTCCACACCTCTCCATTTCATCAAAGGAGGCGTCGATGATTTGAGGTGAATAGAATAAAATAATGAAAAAAGTCTTCGTAAATCAGAGGGTGGAACCATTACATCGGTGTAGGGTTCGGTTTGATATCCCGTTGCTCCAGTTGAAGCTCGACTTTTCGTCTGAAATACTCCTGGGAATCTTCACCCCTGCTATCAGCATCACGCATGAGCTGTTTTAACACATCCATTTCCCTCTGGATTGCCCACCAACGCACCGTCTTGATACACTGGTGTGCATGACTAATACTTTCCAGGTCAGGTCGTGCTTCATTGATCAAACGTGTGATAAATCTTCTAATTTCCGCCGAGTCAATTTCATCTAACAACCGACTATGATTAATGGGTAATTCCTTGCGTAAGCGACCATGGAGCATCTGGAATATCTCAACATAATGATAGGCTTTGATATCCTCATCACCAATGGTTGAAGTCAACCAGTTAAGCAGACTTTCATCCTGACTTAAATGCAAGCGCAAAAGTTCAAATTCTGCTTTCTCGGCACCTGACTCGGGTCGACGCAAGACTTCCGATTTAGTCTGAGTTTGCCTGGCTGGTGGATCAGGAGTATACTCGGGTCGACGAACCCGCTTAGATTGACGCTTTAGTAATCCCATAACTGCGTCTTCAGGAACATGCATCTCATCTGCCAATTGACCCGCTAGCATACCCCGCAGAATTTCGTTTTTCATCAGGGCAAGCTCTGAGACTATACTCTCGAGGAAGGCAGTTTTTTTCACTGGTGAATCCATCTGATCCTGATTGGTCTTGAGTACAAAGGTCATGAAATCCAATGCTGAATCAATGAGTTTCTGGAATGCTTTGGAATCCTTCTCATCGAAAAAACTATCAGGGTCTTCACCATCAGGCATTTGCATAATGCGGACATCAAGGCCCTTGTCTAAAAGTGTGAGTCCTGCTTTTTGAGCTGCCTTTTGGCCCGCTGAATCGCCATCATAACATACCAATACTTTATCTGCAAATCGCTTGACTAACCCAGCCTGTTCCGGTGTAAATGCAGTACCAGTACCAGCTACGACATTTTGAAAGCCCTCCTGATACAGGCGAATGAGATCCATATAACCTTCAACCAGAATGGCTGCCCGTGAGGATCTGATTTCATCACGACTTATACTCAAGCCAAATAGAGTGCGGCCCTTATGATATATTGGTGTTTCGGGACTGTTCATGTATTTGGCACCCTCAGCATCACCAAATATTCTCCCACCAAATGCTTGAACTTTCCCATTGATATCCATGATGGGAAACATGATTCGGTTACGGAAGCGATCATAGTATCCACCACCGTTTTTGACCATCAGTAGACCGCTTCGCGCGAGAACATCCTGAGACAATCCCAGCTTCATCACTTCCAATGTCACCGTGTCCCAACTATCTGGAGCAAAGCCGACTCGAAACGTTTTTAGAGTTTCTTCGGATAGACCTCGATTAAGCAGGTATTCTTTAGCTGATTTTGCATTGGCATCATTTAATTGTCGTTCAAATACTCTGGCTGCAATTTCATGCATATTATAAACAGACGCCCGGTCATCTTTTTTCCGTGGTTCTCCAGGTTCAGTTTCGAGGTGGATATCCGCTCTATCCGCTAATAGCTTTACTGAGGATAAGAAGTCGAGTCGCTCATGTTCCATGATGAAGTTGATGACATTTCCACCAGCTCCACAACCGAAACAATGATAGATTTGCTTGTCAGGACTCACACTAAAGGACGGTGTCTTCTCATTGTGGAAGGGACAACGACCAAAAAAGTTGCGACCTGACCGCTTGAGCTGAACATAATCAGATACGACTTCCACCACATCATTGGCTTCCCGGACCTGTTCAATAATATGTTCTGCAATGAGTGCCATGGCTTGTCAGTGAAGATAAGACGCTAAAAATTGAATGCTAACTGAAGTTATTTCAATTCCACGAAGGTGATACCTGCCCCACCTTCATCCAGTCCTCCCAGACGTTTATTTCTGACAGCGGGATGCTTATCAAGCACTTCATGTACAACTTTTTTTATCACACCTGTACCCTTGCCGTGGATGATCTGCATAAGAGACAGGTTGTTGAGAACAGCCTGATCAATAAATCGACCTAATTCTTCAATTGCAGCATCGGCACGAAATCCTCTCAGATCAAGGCTATAGGTGCTACTTTCTCTATCAGAGACATTCACAACGACAGTGGATTGTGATTCAGATTCATTGTTCTGGGGGGCCTTGCCTAACCATTCGATGGGAACGCGCATTCTTTTCCCATCAACTTCAACCATTGTCTTACCCCGTGTGGGCTTTTCCAGGACCACACCTATTTGATCAAGACTGAATACGGTTACTTCAAGGCCCTTGGTAACATCTTTACTACTTAACTTCTCCAGCTTAAGTGGTTCTTCAGTTTCCTCAATAACCTTTTCCAATTCAGCTTCAACCTGATCTAGAGTTCCACGAACTTCCTTGATGTTTTCCTTACCGGCTTGGGACTCCTTGATCTGCTTTATGACCTGCTCAACCGTCTGCCGTGCATCGGTAATAATCTGACCAGCCTGCCTGGCAGCCTCCCTATCAGCTTTTCGTTCAGCTTTCTGTACAGATTCCAGGGCAGTATCCATGCGTTTTTGCTTCATCTTCAGATCGCGCTGCAAATCAGTGTTATCAGATTTTAGCCCCGAAAGGGTGGCTCGTTCTGCTTCCAAGGTTCGCAGTAATTTTTCCATACTGTCACGCGCCCATCCTATATACCCTCTTGCACGATTCAGGATATCATCAGATAAACCGAGACGTTTGGAGATTTCAAAACCATAACTGCTTCCAGGAACACCAGCTAGGAACTTGTATGTAGGTTTGAGTCCCTTCTGATCGAATTCCATAGCGCCATTCATCACATTTTCAGCTTCGTGAGCGAAAACTTTCAGGTCTCCAAGGTGAGTCGTAGCCACCGTTTTCACACCCGCGCTTCCCAGAGATTCCAGAATTGATCGAGCCAGGGCAGCCCCTTCTGCAGGGTCTGTACCAGTTCCCAATTCATCCAATAGTACCAGGCTTCGGGTTGTGGTTTGATCCAGAATGCTGATGATCGTACTTATATGAGCTGAAAAGGTTGAGAGGTCATCCACCAGAGATTGTTGATCACCAATATCAGTGAATATCCTATCCACAAACGGAATTACACTACTCTCTGCTGCAGGTACTGGCACACCAGCATTAGCCATGAGAGTAAGTAGACCAATGGTTTTCAGAGCCACCGTTTTACCACCAGCGTTGGGACCAGTGATGATCAAGGTATTGATATGGCCTGCCATGCTTAACTCAAGGGGAACCACTTTTCTCTGGAGTGCCAATCTTGGGTTCCTCGCCATTTTCAACAGGAAGGTACCATCCTCAGATAGAGTGGGAATACTACATGCGAAGGTTTTGCCAAATTTGGCCAGAGCAGTGTGGTAATCCAGATGTTCCAACATTTTATAATTTTGCTGTATCGTATGATGGTGGATGTGGAGCCTACCGGTTAGCTCTCTTAAAATGCGCTGGACTTCCTGTTGCTCTTCTATTTCTATGGTTTTAATCTGATTGTTCAGTTCGATTATCTCAAATGGTTCGATATAGGTGGTTGTCCCTGTGTTGGACATATCTTGAATTACACCTTGAACCTGATGCTTGTATGAACTGATGACCGGCAATACCAAACGTCCCGCCTTGATACCTGCCTGAGACTCGTTCAAATACCCCGAATCACCATATTTTTTCACCAGATCAGCCATGCGTGTCCGGACAGCACCACCTGATTTTCTGAGCTTACGTCTCAACGAAGACAATGCAGATGACGCTTTGTCAAGGACCTCACCATCTGGTCCTACAACTCTGAGGATGTCCTTTTCAATATCTAACAGGGGTATAATCTTCTCAAAATCCTGCGTCCAGATGACAGTCTCATCTGAAGGGTTGCTTATAAAAATACTTTTTAAAACGCGGGATTGTTCGAGAACATTATGGATGAGTTTCAGGTCTTCGGGATAAAGCGTACTGCCTTCTAATGCGAGCATCCTGAGGATTTCATGGAGGTCATCGTACTGTCGAATATAAAAACTGCTATTAAGATCCATGAGGGCCTCAATTCCGGCCACACGATCATATTGGATCCTTATTTCAGCAGGATTATTATTTGGTTCCAGTTGTTGAAACAGGTTTGTGACACTCGCTCCAGCAGCCTCGTCCGCTAGCCACTGCCGTACATCATTAAAACCAAGATGGATATTGGTAGAGCTGGTTGAGCCAGAGGAATCCATGACTCTACTCTTCGGTACCCTGGGCCTCTGCCTCTAACTCTTCGATAGCTTGCGAATCTGCTTCTGCCTTATTTCGACCTTGAGCCTCAGCTTCGATCTGATCCAGCATTCTTTCCATTTCCGCTTGTCGATCCATACCTGCTGTCTTGGCTTTGTTGACCTGTCCCATGATATCCAGGTCTGACCCATCTTCTCCACCGAGTCCTTCAACCCCTGCTGATTTCAACATCTGCTGCATGAGCCCTTTTTGAGACCCACCCATGGACTCCAGGGCTTTTTTCAGAATTTCTTCCTGATCTCCTCCTTCACTACCACCAAGCTGTTTTAGTATATCTGGACTGAGCGAGCCGTCTCCGCCTTGACCGCTTAATAGGTTCATGAGGTCGAGATTGAGACCACCACTACTATCTCCCTGCATTCCATTCATGAGCATGTTATCACCACTGCCCAGTGCCATTTCCAACAGCTTTGATTTATCCGCATCCGGATCCATCATGGTTTGTAGCATAGCCAGTTCGTCTTCCAGAGAGAAGACCTGAACCATTTGCCCTGCGAATATTTCAACAAAGGGGTATAATTTCGATTCTTCCTGCCAGTTGCCCCTCATACTTTGAGGAACCATGGCAAAAGCCCAGACTACGGCTGAAAGCATCATTCCTGCCTTCAATGCGCCAAATGTAATCCCACCAATTCGATCGACGACTCCAAGATTCATAGACCTGACAAGCTTTTTCAGTAAAAACGAGACGAAAGTTATGGAATACATGGTAACCAGAAATACGATTATAAACCCCGCAGGCGTTTTATAGGCTTCTGGAATACTGATGAGGGGTTCCAGGAACACAGTCCCGTACTGGTTGTAGTTCATGGAGGTATATACTGCTGCATAGATACCAACTATTTTCAGAACACCATCGATAAGTCCCTTTTTCAATCCGCTCACTGCCATGATGACAATGAGAAGCAATCCGATTAAATCAAATCCTGTGGCCATTAGCTGAGCATCCCTCTGACAATTTCTTGAAGACGTTTTCCATCTGCTCTACCGGCAGCTGCTTTCATGAGTGGACCCATAACTTTTCCCATATCACTCATGCCCTGCGCCCCAGTTTCCAGCAAAACCTGTTTAACAAGTGCTTCCATCTCTGAATCACTCATCATTTGTGGTAGATATTTCTCCAAAACCAGCAATTCAGCCTGTTCACTCGCAACCAGCTCTGGTCGATCTCCCTTTTCATATAGGGCGATGGCTTCTTTGCGCTGCTTGGCTGCTGTTTGCACCAGTTTCACAAATTCAGATTCAGTTAGGGGTTCGCCCTTTTCAATCTCACGACTTTGAATTCTAGACTTCAGATCGCGAATGGTTTTCAACGATGTCTCATCTTTGGCCTTCATAGCCGTTTTTAATTTTTCCGTCAGTTCCTTATGAAAATCCAATATAAAACACTCCTGTTGAAAATATGAAAAATTAAAAATAACCCAGAATTTATCACATATGGATTTTTTTTAATCCTGATTGAGACGAACGGATAGGAGCTAACTAGCTGGTTGAATCAGGGGACATCAAAAACGTCACGTAGGGCACTCGTAGCATCATTGAGATGTTTTTCCTCAACGATAGCCGATATAGAACTAATTGATGTGGAGATGGAAAGAATGTTGATACCACGAATTCCCAGAGCCCTGAAAAAGGTTGCCGCCAACCCACAACGTTCTTTGAAATGTGGTCCGTAAACTGTCAACAGGCAGACATGTTCTATGACCTCGACGCTGATGTCCTCATGTAACTCTTCAATAGCAGAAATGGCCTTATCGAAGGATTCAGATTCATCGTTGTGAAGTGTCACAGATAAATTGGCTTTGCCTGAGCTATCCATATTTTCACTGATAAAGTTCACAGTCTGACCGTAAAAGCAGAATTCTTCCAAGGCGGAGCCACCCCAGTCAGGTTCATCTGGAAGATTGAATATTCTTACAAAGGTGAGCTGCTCATCAACAATGATTCCACCAATTGATTCCTTCTTCACATTTCCTCCTCAAAAGGCAATTGAACAGTAAATGTACTTCCCCTACCCTCCTGGCTATCAACTTGTATGTCGCCACCATGAAGTTCAACCATACGCATAACAATGGCCAGACCTAAGCCGGTACCCTCTGAGATCAGCTTTTTAGCGCTTGGGGTCCTGTAAAATTCTTTGAAGATGTTGACCTGCTCCGCTGCTGGAATACCCTGGCCATCATCTGAAACTTTTATCACATAGTTCAAGTCATCTTTTTCCAGGGTCACACGGATGTTACCTGATTCCGGTGTATATCGAACTGCATTGGATATCAGGTTGTTAAATATCTTTGCCAGAGCGTTTGCATCTCCGAAAAAAGTGAATGTATCATCAGGTGAATCAAAAATGAGTGTTTGACTTTTGCGGTCTGAGTTGGGTTTTGCATCAGACACCAGTCCTGACAACAGTTTACGAAGACTTATATTCTCAAACTTTTGCTGCTCCTGGAAGTTTCCATAAGTTAGATCGGCCAGGTCCTTGAGCATACCTATTGTCTCAGAAGTGCGACCAATGGCTCGATTCAGCATGTTGATTACCCGCTCATCCGCCTTTGTGCCCAGGATATCCTCTATGACCATAAGTGTTGATTGGATCGTGGCGATAGGAGCTTTCATTTCATGACTGGCATACCGAAAAAAGGTGGTCTTGGTATCATTGATTTCCCGGAGTTTAAGATTGGCGGTTTCCAATTTATCTCTTACCCGGCGATGTCGCTCTGTCACGTTCTGAGCCAGATAGGCTGAGACCATCATCGTCACTACAATAATAAACCAGATTCCAATGGTGATTCTAGAATCATTCATCAAATGAAATTCATTGAAAAAGCATATATGCTCCACAAAGCTAGACTGCTCGACTAGAAGAAGGCCAGAAAAAAGGACCACTACCAAGAGTGAATACAGATATGAAAAACCACCAGGGAAAATGATACTGGCTAGAATAATATGAAAAACATAGAAGAAGGATAACGGGCTCTCTGCACTTCCAGTGAGATAGATTAAAACTGTAAGCAGGAACAAATCCATGACCATCTGCAAATTGAGCAGAATGACCAGGTTGGACATGCCAAACTGCTTTTTGGCTGAGGCATAGGTCAGATACATGAGGTTCAATCCAACCAGAATGAATGCTACAAATGCCATGGCATTGAGACTGGAGGAGGGTCCGAGTTGGATGAACTTTAGGAGTATGACACCAGTAAAGAGCCCCAAAATAGCGTACCATCGAAGGCGAATAAGCCACTTGTCACGCCGGAGCATGGAGCCAGTTGAAAAAGAAGGTGTTTCAGGAAAAAGCGTCAATATACTACCATTTTTGAAGTCAAATAAGTTGTAGTCTCTCCTGCTTAGACCTTAATGTTTTGGTGTACCACATCCACTAATTTTTTAGGATTTACCGGTTTTTCCAAAAAGGCGTCAACGGGTAGAAAATCAGCATCTTTACCTGGATCAAACTGAAAACCAGTTTGATTGCCGACAGCTGTTAACATGACGATGGGGGTATCCTTTATGCTGGCATCATCCCTAATTTTATAGGCTACATGAAATCCTTCATCCATGGAAGACATCATCACATCAAGAATAATTAGATCTGGAGATTCTGTTTTAATCTTCTCCAGTCCTTTTTCGCCATCCTGAGCATCAACAACATCATATCCAGCTGCTTCCAAAGTGATTCGCATGGCTTCAACGAGGTCGAAGTCATCATCGATTATCAATACTTTTTTTGCCATTTTTTCCTCCTGGGCGCGAACGCCAAACGAATTAAACTAAGCCTCAGCGAGTTGGCTTACTCGATTTAGTTTATCTTCAACAATATCAACGGCCATTTTCAAAGCCCTTTGAACGGGTGTGGAAAGTGTGCCACTAAATTGAATTGATTCTGGTTCAATACCAATAATTTTCAAGTCTTCAGGTAACATATGCAAGGATTCTGCCAATTTAATTGACTCTGCCAATCCAAGACCATGCAGAGAAATGGGGTCATCTTTTAAAACGAAGTCAATTTCGTTGGAGTCAAACTCCACGATTGAACCTGCCTCACGTCCCATCTGACAAGCATCTACAACAATCACATGGTGTCGTCCTTCGAGATACTCGAGAATTCCCAGAGCGTCGCTACCCGCATCCACCAATTCTACTTGGGGATTCGATTGCTTAGATAGGGCGTCGATAAGTAATGGTCCTACGGCATCATCTCCCCGTAAGCGACTACCAACACCTATGATTGTTAAGGTTGCCATAGCGACTATTCTATGAAATCAACTTCCAACATGTGTACTGAGCAGGAAATACAAGGATCATAGGCTCTGACCAGCATCTCAAGGTTCAGTGTGATTTCTTCCTTTGATTTGTTGATAATCTCAGGCACCAATTTCATCATATCATCGTCTATATTGGCCAAATTCTGACCTGTGGGAATGATACAATTGGCTTTGATGATATTTCCCTTATTATCGTAGGTATAGTCATGGAACAGAATACCTCTGGGGACTTCATTCGCTGCAATACCCCGACCATATCGAGTAGGTGTTTGGTTCGGTTTCTCATTTTTGAGACCCTTTTCCACCAATCTGTCAATAATTCGCACACTATCCAGGATGCAATGCACTGCCTCAACTACCTGGGCTATCGTATTCATATAGGGATTATAACAGTTTGGTTTAAGACCCATAGCTTCAGCAGCTGCCAGTGCTTCTTCCCCAAGTTGGGCATGATTGTTATTCCAACGTGCCAGAGCACCAACAAAATATGAACTTCTGTTATATTTTGCATGCTTTGAGGTGCTATGGTTCACCACAAATTCATTGGTGACATCCAAATAATTATGCACTGATGTTGCACCAGAATCAGAAGAGAATATATCTCCTTCGTACAGGGCATATTCATCGGGGTGTTTCAACGAGATGTATTCAGTTTCTCTTTCAAACTGAGGTATGGCGCCAGCCAAGGCCTTCATGGTCTCGATGGTTTCCAGACCATCTGGAAGCGCTTCTTCCAACAAACGGCGTTTGATTTCAAGAAGTTCTGACTTCTCTGGAATTCTTGAAAAACCACCAGGAACCGGTGTAATCGGATGCACGGCTCTACCGGAAACAACATCGCCAATATCATTGGCCAGTCGTTTCATGCGCAATGCTCTTAACACCACGTCTTTATGGGTATTGATAAGTGGAAAAACACTACCAACATTGAGGAAGTCCGGTGCAGCTAGGAAATAAGCGTGAAGAATGTTTGACTGGAGTGTGGCTCCATGGATCAACAATTTTCTGAGGAGTGCAGTCTGTTCTGAAATTTCCAGTCCCAGAGCATCTTCAGTTGCTACTAAAGAGGTCAATTGATGGCCAAGCGAACAGATACCACAAATTCGGGAAGTGATGATAGCCGCTTCATGAAAACTGCGCCCCTTCATCATTGCTTCAAAAAACCTGGGAGGTTCTACAATACTTAGGTGCGCTTTTTCAAGGACCCCATCCTTCATATTAACTACGATATTTCCATGACCTTCCACACGGGTCAGGTGATGGACTTTTAAGTCAAGATCACGACTCATAATTGAACCTCATTTGAATTATAGAGCAGCATACGTTTTTTTGCTTCATCCAGGCTGATACCATGACTGGTCATCACTTCCAACATCCCATCAATATTGGGATTATCCAGGATTCCCCTGCATCCTGTGCAGAACTGTCCAAAGCTTGGACAAACTGCATCACAACCACCTCGGGTTATGGGACCGAGGCAAACCATGCCGCGATTGTAAAGACATTCGTTTTCCTTAAGCTTGCACTCCACACATACTGGAGATCCATATTTGGGGGGTTGTTTTCCCAGAACCAGAGCGATGAGCAGCTTGAGAAAATCTTGTTGTGTCATGGGACAACCGCGTACCTCGTAGTCCACTTTGACAACGGATGATACTGCCATGGCGGGCAGGGTAGCAAACAGGTATTTGTCATCCCCATAGACGGTTTCTCGTACGTCATCAATGGGATGAAGATTCTTCATGGCATTGACGCCACCATTCACAGCACAGGAGCCGAGGGCGACTAAAATATCGCTTCGTCGACGAATATCGTGGATGCGTTCCACACAGGATGGGGAAGTAATTGAACCTTCTATAAAAGCGATATCATAGTGGTCTGCCTTATCATCCATAGCCTCACGGAATTCAACAAGGTCTACATGTTTTAAAATATCTAGAAGATCATTTTCAAAATTGAGCTTGTTGAGCTGACAACCTTCACAACTGGTAAAATCAAAAAATGCAACTTGTGGTTTCATTAGAGAGCCTCCTCCAATGGTTTAATATCAGCATAGTTGAATACAGGACCATCCTGGCAACAGTAGACACCGTTGATCTGGCAATGTCCACATTTTCCCACACCACATTTCATGCGGCGTTCCAGCGACAGATAAATCTGATCATCAGGAAGCTGTTTTGACTTGAGGGACATGACTACAAACTTGTACATGACAGGGGGACCTGTGATGGCGGCTATGGTTGTGTTCAATTTGAGATCCAGTGAGGGGATCAGAGTTGTTATAACACCAGTATTGCCCTTCCAGGTCTCATCCGGTTGGTCAACTGTGACATGTAATTCAACATCATCCCTTTCTTCCCATACTTTAAGTTCTTCGGTAAAGAGGAGTTCGGAGGGTGTTTTGGCACCGTATAGAATAATGAGACGGCCAAAATTTTTACGATTGTCCAGGACATAATTGATAAGGGATCGTAAAGGTACCAATCCAATTCCACCAGCAACAATCAGGATATCTTTTCCAAAAAGGTTATCCATGGGATATCCCTGACCAAAAGGACCGCGAATACCCATCATATCACCGGTTTCGTAATTCTTCAGAACATTGGTAAGTGTTCCAACCTGACGAATACATAGTTCGAACTTACCATTCTTCGATGGGGAGCTGGAAATGGATATGGGGGCTTCCCCAATTCCGAATGCGGAGACTTCCACAAATTGTCCAGGGGAATGACCCAAGCTTGTGCCCTCAGGCATTTCAAGCTCATACCATTTTTCCATATCTGTTATCTGCCTGGCTCCAGTCACCTTACACATTGTGGGGTAATAGAGATCTTCGGTTTCGTGATGTTCTACATCTTGTAGGCGTTTCATATTCAGCCTCCTTCTCTATACCCGGACAGTTCGGTGATATTGGGCTTTTTCATCTTCCTGGATGAGCTCATTGACAATATCTGGCATTGAGATTCCAGCTGGACAGAAAGCAGTACAACGACCACAGCCAACACACCAGGGTAAGCCCTCTTCATCTGTTATATATTTGAATTTCCTGAAAAGGCGATGACGGGTTCTATTGATTGTCTTCTCTCTGAAGTTTTCTCCACCTGCGACTTCGGCGAAGGTACTGAGCATGCAACTATCCCAGCTACGTTGACGCATACCATCTTCCGCAGTCACTTCAACATGATCTTGAACATCAAAGCAGAAGCAGGTGGGACAAGTCAGCGTGCAAGCACCACACCCGACACAGCGTGAGGCCACATCAGCCCAGACATCTGAATGATAAGCATATTGAAAAACCCGGGGGAGTCTATTGTAATGGTATCTGATCTTTTTCTTAAAGTTCCGACCCTCAACAATTTCCGGTTCAGTTAGATTGATTTTATCAAATCCATTCAACATTTCCTGACCATTATCCGTTAGGACATAAAGCTGGAAATCATCATCAACCTCATTGAGGAAGAGATCAAACCCTTCCATTTCTTCTATGACAACCCCTACACTTTCTGAAAAGTGGAATTCATCTGGTTCAAAAGAGATCCCCACGAACCTGGAAGACTGACGTCGCTTGAAATAATTTGATTCAGCAGAACCAGACAGCATGCTGTGATCCAACCTGAGAATTGATTGCATTTCATAGCTATGCACACCAAAAAAGACCCTGGGAGCGATAGCAACATCTACCTGCTCATAACTCTCATTTTTGAGGGAAAAACCAATTAATTTTTCCACGGGTGGGAGAAACATCTTCTTGAGAGGTAATAAGGTTCGGTTATAGTCCAACACAACATCACTACTGTCACGGACAACTTCAAACGAGTACGAGACATCCCCTTTCCCGTGGGGGGCAATTACCTCCCCAAAATCCCCGAGGTGATCAATCAGGGCTGGGACATCAGACCGTAATAGAGAAAAACACTCCATAATGGCTTCCTTCTATAAATGATCGGTTAACAAATTTTATAACATTCATCTATGCGATCATTTGCAAAGCACATGCCAAGATATCTGTTTCTTAATGACAATTATTTATCTTATCAGGTATAATTGATAAAGTCAGCAGAACACTTTATAAAAGGCTAATATAGGTCAAAGCCACACTTTGTAATTAATTAATTTATGCATTATGTGCTAATGCGAAATGAATTAAGTGATATTTATGGCTGGATGGAGTTGGATTAATTCAGCGTGATATCGTCTGTAATTTTAGGATCTACGCGTTTTAGTAATTCAATGGTTTCTATCTGATCATCAATGAGCCACAGGATACGATTAGCCCGCTCTCGAACGGAATCCATGGAGAGTAACGCATATTGCTCATCGTTTTTCAGGGGTAGCGTACGGGCTACCAGATTTACAAGCGCGATAAAAGATTCATGCTCCCCCAGGATGGGACTGAAATCAAGAGTATCTGGAGATTGTTCTACAAGATAGTTCAGACGCAGCAGTAAGTCCTCGCGCTCATCAACAAAATCACTTTCAGAATCTGATTCAGGCAGCTCAATTAACTCAGCCACCCGGAATGGATTGTCCTTAACTATTTCACCAAACCCGACTCTGAAGAGTCCTTCCAGGACAATATTGTACTTTCCATTCTCCAATTTCTCATAGGATTGGATTTTACCCAGGCAACCCACAGGGAAAATCTCAGGCGTACCATAATAGTCCTCTTCATAACCCGGTTTCAGTACACCCATGGCGAGAAGTCCATCTCCTTCTAACACGCTCTCAATCATTTCCACATATCTCGGTTCAAATATGTGATAACTGGCGGTTGTTTCAGGGAACAGATTGACCGTGGGTAGTGGAAAAATGGGAGCGTGCATATGTTCGGTCTCAGTTAGGAACTGGGGTTATGAATTCCAGGGGGGGCAGCAATTTTCAGAACAGTTAACTGTTCATCGCTCTCATTGATGATGCCTGAACTGACACCCATTTCAACCAGGACAGAGGTATTTCGCGTGAGTACCAGGACCTCATCCCCAACTTCAAAAACACCCTCACCTCGCAAGACGAAATAAATGATGTCTGAAATGGGTTCCACAACAGGTGAAATGTATTGATGCGTGTTCAATAACAACACATCCATCTGGAGATGATCACTATTGAACATACTGTTAATATTGGCTGCTTCCTCTGAGAAGTGGGCAACCTGTTTTAAGTCTTTTACACTATTTTCCATGAGTCATCTCTATAATTTTATGGATCAGTTTTTCGATTCCGCTAGCAACTTCGCTAATTCTCATGTCTAACATATATGCTGGAGTTGAGACCAGGTTTCGCTCTTCATCAACTACGAATTCATCCACGGGGCAGTTAACATGAACCCCGCCCATCTCATTGATAGCTGCTGCGGTTTCAGCATCAGATCCAATGGTTAATTTGGCATCTGCACCATATATAGTTGGAATCATGGCAGGTGCGATACAGACAAAGCCCATGGGTTTGCCAGTTGCAGCAAATGCACGTGAAAATTGGAGAACATCTTCTTGAACTGTACTTCCAGCACCTTTTACGGCAAAATTTGACAGGTTTTTGGCTGCTCCATAGCCACCGGGAAAAATAACTGCATCATATTCATTCGGGTTGGCTGAGGCGATATCAATAATCTGAGTTCTGGCAATACGTGCAGCTTCAACCAGCACGTTTCTCTGTTCACCCTCGGCAACTTCACCTGTAAAATGATTCACAACATGCATTTGATCCATATCTGGTGCCATGCACTGATAGCTAGCACCAGCACGATCCAGGGAAAGCATGGTAATCACACTTTCTTGAATCTCTGCGCCATCAAGAAATCCTGACCCTGATAAGACCACTGCTATTTTTTTCATATCACCCTCCCCTTATCTGAATTTTACCAATCAAAAGCCGATGTATCAAACTCATCATCTTGTTTTTCAGGAACGGGCTGCACCCATAATTGCTCAGCCCTCATGACAATTGGATAGGTCTCCAACCTGGTATAGCTTGGCTTGATCCCCTTACCCGTAGATACGCTATATTTCCAGCCATGCAATGGACAGGTCACCGTATCACCTGTTATCTCGCAAAGCTCTAGCTTAAAACCGTTGTGTTTACAAAATCCCGATCTGGCGATGAATCGACTTGGTGTATGAAAAATCGTGATCTCTTCACCCTCCAGGTTCACATTTAGAGCACCATTTTCAGGTACATCTGAAGCTTCACAGGCATATATATAATCAACATCAGACATGCGCTTTCCATTCTCCTCTAGCAAGTTTTTCTGCCCAGAACAAGCCTACCATAGTTTTAGCGTCCGTTAT
Organism: Fidelibacterota bacterium; assembly: GCA_016845065.1. GTDB lineage: Bacteria > Fidelibacterota > UBA8477 > UBA8477 > JABMPR01 > JABMPR01. The sequence goes on from JAERTG010000148.1 coordinate 15,603, forward strand.
TTCACCGCGCCTTAGCATTTCCAAAGCTTTGTCCAGGGGCATTTCAATAATTTCCAGAAATTCATCTTCATCCCGGTCTACTTCCTGCATACTAAGATCATTAGCAGCGTAAACTGCCATTTTCTCATCAGCATAGCCAATGGCAGGATAAAGGTGACTAATAAATGTCCAGGTCTTTGCTGAATAACCAGTCTCCTCCAGTAGCTCACGTTTACCAGTGGTAAGAAAATCCTCACCAGGATCAGTTTTACCTGCCGGAAGCTCGTAAAATATCTCATTGGGGTAGTATCTATATTGGCGTTCCATAATCAATGTGGTTGCATCTAAAAATGGAATGATGACAACAGCGCCTGGATGCTTGACGCCTTCGCGAACGCTGGTCTTACCATTGGGGAGTTTGACCTCATCTCGAACCACATGGAGAAGATTTCCTTTAAATTTGGTCTCAGATGTTATTTTTGTTTCGCGAAGTTCTTTAAAATTCATAAGGCTTTTAGCATAGAACAGGATTGGGTCAAATGCAAGAGTCATGCTTGAATAGATGCTCATTCATATTGAAATGCGTCATCAATGTGGAAAGACCCCCTATGATGTAGAGGGGAGTTGAGGGATGACAGTTTTACTATATTATGACTATTGAAACGGCTACAGATCCAAAACACCCATAACCACCTGTTACAGTGGATCCATCTGGATGATATGTATTTGGAATAAATGAAATGGGGCTGTTACCATAGCGAGTCAAGTTCTCATCCAAAGCAGTGAGACCCAGGTAAATTGGTGAACCTCTTGAGGCAGAGAAACTCCACGCCACATCAATTATGCTTCCGCTGTTTGGCTTGACCACCTTTTCTATTACACTGGCAGCAAAAAAAAGATAAATCTTATATTCATGAGCACTGGACATGTGCTGGATTTGGAAGTTGATTTTTCCAGACTCCATGGATAATGAATTAGAAACCAATTGAGGCGTATGTGGTATTTGAGTCGTCCCAGTGAGTGTGGGAAATCCATGTGCCTGAATCTCAAGATCATACACTTCCCCGGCAATTACATCGAGAGTTGAGTCACGATAATTGCCCCAATCGGAGCTGTCCTCTGGAGCTTGAAATACATTTTCAACACCCGTTTTACGTGATTTGACTTTGACAAAGTCAACATCAGGTGAAAAATTTTCGATACCCTCGCTATAGATCTCTTCAGTGGTCAACGCCCGATTAATGTTCACAAATGATGATCCAGTCTGATTGTCAGCGCGAAGGACTCCCATGATGTTTAACCCCGGTTCGAATTCCGTTTCAACTATATCTGTGGGCATGGGGCCAGGTTGATGAGGCAAATCACAGGTAGATAAGAATACGGAAGTCAGAATGAAGAAGACAATTTTCACAAATTTCATGATAACATCCATTAGAATTGTAAACTATAGCCAAATGATATTGAAGGTAAATATTCAGCACCAAAGCCATAGTATCCGTATTCAGGGATATAAAAGTAATAAATGGGATTTCGGTGTAAGAATAACAGATTCCTGATGGTCATGGTCATATAGGCATCAACGCCCCCAAGATATTCAGCCAGGTTAAATCCAAAGCCTGAGCGGAGTTTTTTCTTCCAGCCAATATCCCAGGCAAAGCGGGCGGGATACCTGACATTGTTGCGCTCTGGTGTGATATAGGTGGCAAAATAGCCGGTGGTGTTTGTTAGAGGATCATAAGTTCCGTGCATCCGCATCCCCGTTTCCCAGGTTCGAGGAAATCCGGACGTGATCTGTAGCGTTGAACTGGCCACAATATCCGGGGTCAGCTTGAAGAGGAGAATTGATTTAAGATTGTGAGGTTGATCCGCATCAAAAAGACTTGTTTCACCATTCAGGATAGAGGGATAGCGACGGAACCCTTTGGAGTAATTGTACCCCATCCAGCCAGATAACCGACCGAATTCACCCCTAAGAAGAATTTCGAAACCATAGGATTCGCCAGAGCCACCTTCTATGAGGGCTGAACTCTCCCCTGCAACAAGGGTATTACTATAGGTAGCCCGATAGAGCTGCTTCAAATCTTTATAATAAGCACTTACTTCATAGGCGATATCGCCAAACAGTGGACCATTTAAACCGACAATGTAATGGATGGAATTAAGCGGCTCCCGATCCTCCAGTGACTGATAATAGTCCAGGAATTGGATAAACTCATCACCTTTGGAATCCATTGTAGTGAGATATTGAAAATATTTGCCGTAGGCAGTTTTCAGCTGGTGACCACCAGTTATTCTGAGACTGGCTGAAGCGCGAGGTTCTACATGCCAGGCCCCTTGTGCCTGAGACCTCGAGTTCCGCAATCCCAATTTGACCTGGAGAGGACCCAGTTCAATTTTATCCTGAACAAAGAATGATTGGAATTGTGCTCCTGATTTGTTGGGATTTGGGTCAGCATCAAAACGTCCCACCTCATTGGCAAAATAGATATCATTTATCTCAAAGCCAAGTTTCACAGTTTGGTTCCAGAATGCATACCAGGCCAGATTTGCCTTCCCTGTATTCTCACCAATAGTATTCTCAATATGGGTTTTATAGTCAAGCGCAGCGGTAAAATCTTCAACTGTATCGGTAATTGAATAGTTGAAGTAGGTCAGGTTGTCCACTGAGGAAGCAGAATGATATACCTGACCTTCCAGGGTAAGGGTAGGTAGAAGAACTGAATTGAACTTGACACCCAAAGCCCGATTGGTGGTATTCGTGATAAATCCTTCGCCAAAGGACTCAAATAATCCTTCAGGGAAAAACAACATCAGATTGTCCACACTATAATCCATATAATCACGGGCAAAAAACCCGGAAAATCTGAGGCGGGTTTTGCCAAGTAAAACCTGATATGCCGCATTGTAATCCATGACCAGGTTAGGTGAACCCATCATGACACGGAGCATAAAGTCAGTAAATGTTCTTCCTGACACCATGGCTGTCCCATTTTTGCCCGCAGGAAATTCTATAGCTCCACTGATACCTGAGATGGAGGGTCTGAACTCACCGTGGATTTCCGACTGATGACCTTCTCGGGTTGAAATGTTCATAATGGAGGCGTTCCGACCTCCATACTCCGCATCGAAACCACCTACCAGCATCTCCACATTCTTTATCGAGTAGGGGTTGAAAATGGCACTGGAGCCCATGAAATGTTGAGGATTGTAGATGGTCATCCCATCCATTTGAACCAGGTTTTCACCTGGGTCGCTACCCCTCACATAGTACTGGGGTGACATGGGGTCAGATGTCGTCACACTGGGTGAGAACTGGATCAGTTTGAAGACATCCTTTCTGAGTTGGGGAATCTCTGTCAGGATTACAGGGTCAACTTGCAGACTCGAGATATCCATATCCTTGATGATGGTAGCACGTTTTCCTACTACTTCGATAGCTTTGGTATCTATGGCATGAGGGCTGAGGGTCACACTAGAAATAAAATGATTCACAGGACCCATATTGATGCTGAGCGTCGTATCCTCATAGGCAATGTGGGAAAACGTTATCTCTACTGGTCCAATTCCAGCATTTCGTAGAATGAAAAAACCTTCCACATTCGTTGCAGCACCCCGCCCCGTGGCTTTTATGAAAACATTTGCACCAATAATACTCTCCCCCGATTGCTTATCATGGACGAACCCCGTGACGTCAGCAGCCTTCAGGTGAACACTGATCGATAAAATGACAAGAAGGAGAACAGCTGTTTTGCTTCTCGTGATCATGGCAATATCAATCCGACTCTTACCAGAAAACCCAGCTCGGTTTTTGGAATAACTTCTGGGAGAATGTTGTACCCTGCATAAAGACCAAAACCACCATAAATGCCCTTGTGATAAACCGGGCGATATTCCAAACTTGCCTGAGCAGATAAATTCAGATAGAACAAATTGTAATAATCGAGATGCTTAAAATGACCACGCTCAAAATTGTTGAAACCGAATCGATAAGTCCCTGAGACCTGGCTAACCCATTTAGGTGATAATCGCTGAAACCACTGCTGATCCTTGCCCCCAATAGCAATAGACTCATGAATATCTGATCGGCGATAAAACAACCCAGGTGAACCACGCATCCATTTTGATTCCTGATCTGGTGGAAAATCCAATCTGAAGTGAGCATTAATGGCATATCCATCCTCGAAGAAAATGAATTCCGACCAGGTAATGAGTTGACGGCGAAACAGATATGGATAAAAGTCTGTATTGAAATCCCTCTGGGCAAGCACACGCGCCTGCTCCCTGGCAAATTCCTGAACTACACGTCCCAGATAGAGACTATCAGCCTCTTTCTTTTCCCGCTTCACACGCAATTCCCATATCCAATCACTCACTGGTTGATCCTGATTATCATAAAAGGTGGTGTAGGCGCTGAGACAAAGACCCTTCTGCTTGATGCTGGAATAGTCAGACCATAAAATGAGTTTTGAAAGGTGAAGTGTGCCTGTGAGATCAATGGAATCTTGGACAAATTGTGATTGAAAAATCTCTGCAAGTGGTTGATCCAGGTCCAGATACTGGTCAACAGGGATGTATCTCATTTTCTTGGTTTGACGTATCCCGATGAGGGTTTCATCCAAATCTCTGGAATCCAGAACTTTTATAGTGCTGTTTTCAGGGTTTATACTCGAGTCCTGAGGAACAACGATTTGCAAGGTGTCAGAGATAAATGCTTCCAGAGGTGGAATCTTGAATCTTTCCCCTGCAAAACTATCCTGAATTCCACCAATGCTCAGGAAAAATAATATGAAGTAGATCTGGTTTCTCAGATTAGAAATCTTCAAGTCCTCATGTCTATTCAGCTGAGCGTATTTTGTGACCTATGGTATCCATCAAAAGTTTGGTATCATCTGACATGACACCCTTGATCATGGGATCCTGGGCAAAAGTTTTCATTTTCTCAGCATCGTTCACCACCCATACATGCATTGGGATGTTTTTTACTCTGGACCAAAATTTGACTCCCCAATTCACATTTTCCTCATACGGATGAAAAAGATCTGGGTGGGAAAGATGAACACCCAGGGGATGTCGCAATGACAATATGCTGGGATTATACCAGAGCAGGGCCGTAAAAATCCTGGGATCAGACATCTTGACCCGCCAAATGTTAAGCGGGTTAAAGGAAGAAAGGATAACCCTGTCGCGCATCTTGTTCTCCCTGATAAACCTGACCAGTTCCAGCTCTGTACGCTGTTCTGAGAAGAAGGAAAAATTCTTGATCTCAAAATTGAATATGGTGGTATCCGGCAGGGCATCTACGACCTCCTGCAAATGGGGAATGTTTTCTTCTCTCCCCTGCCATTCTTTGGAAGCATTAAGGGATTTAAGCTCAGCCAGCGTATGCTCTGCAACCCGCCCTGTTCCATTACTGGTTCTTTCCAATGTGTCATCATGAAAGACAACGAGATGACCATCTCGGGTCCGATGCACATCAAGTTCAATAGCATTACATCCGTCTGCTATAGCTCTCTGGAAAGAGGGCATGGTATTTTCAGGTACGTGCTCAGGCGATCCGCGGTGTCCGAAGAGCAGGTATGGATGATGCCGGTAGAGAACTGAAGTATCCAATGGTTTCCAGATAAAGAAATGGTAAAGCAGAAGTGCCAGAACCAGAATGGATAGCAGATAAATTATCATGAATGCAAATTACTGTGGATTTACTACTTCACAAGATTTGGAATACCATGGAAAGTGGTATACTCCAGGCGGAGTGTTTCTAACCCCACCTTTAATTAAACTATTTTATGGGACCATTATTAATTTTTTATAGCCTGCATTCCTGATCACTTCCTCATTGATGGGAAATACCCGATACTGACCATTGTTAAACATATCTGCTTGATCAGCATAGTGTGGCGAACGTGGGTTGCCAGATTGACCCGTCGGCAGGACGCTGAGACCGCCTTTGTCAAAATTCGCAAAATCATAGATATGGCGAACTGAGGGTCCTAACACCACATCAAATGGATTGTACATCCGGTATTCCATGTTGTTAACCGTGGTGCCAGAACCTGCTGCAGGAAAAGGACCAACATTCAATTCCAGCATCCAATCCAGGATTTTCACCTGAGCCAGTGGATGTGGATGGGTGAGCGTATGCATTTCAGACCATTTCCAATCATCAGTATTGGGACCAAAGCGCTCCTCAAGGTGGACCACGGCTTCTGCCACAGATCGTTCCAATATATCAGTGGGATTCTCAATAACACCCTCAGTGGAGACATCATCAAACCAGGCTGATGATGGGATTTCTTCCAGAAGGTAGATAGCGTTGCGGATGGCAATATTGGCCAATTTGAAAAAACCATCCTTGAACTCTGGTCCAATCAAATCCATTTCATCCCCATAGAGATTATAGGCAAATTTCACCCAGAGTACGTTGAAGACAGCAGCCTGAAGAGAATTTTTACCCATGATATAATCCCAGTTATTCAGTGCGTCTACAACAGCAGTAGCATTTGGATTACTGAATTCACTTTCCTTCAAAAGCTCTAAAAATAGTGGGGTCAAATCCCGGGCATGATCTGACAGAAAATCATTCTGTACATTCTGCATATCCTGGACACTGTACTTCTTGCCTGCTACCCCCAGCATCTCATTGATTCGGTTAGCCCGGGCTGGTGGCTCCCAATAGGCACTGATATAGTATGGGAATTCATCACCTATGGTTTTGTTGTTTGCCGTAGCTATATACCCTTGCTCCGGGTTGTATTGGAATGGCATTTCCTCAAAAGGCACAAACCCCTGCCAATCCCATTTGGAATCATCTCCTGGAAGGGGTACCAAACCCGTTCCCGGTGCTCTCAATGGGAGTGCAACAGCTGGTCTCCAGCCAATATTTCCTTCCAGATCAGCATAGATCATATTTTGACCGGGAATCCAGAACTTTTCCACTGCACTTGAGAATTCCTCCCAATTACTGGCCGTGTTCAATCCGATAAATGCATCAACTTCATTGGTGAGATAATTACCAACCCACGACATGGATACTGGTGCTGATTTATTTGCCTTTAATACGGTGTGGACGTCATTTATGATGGGTCCGTGGAGAGTTTCCCTAACCAAATGGACAACGGGTTCCTCGCCCTTCACATTGATGATCTCCTCATGGATTATCATGTCCCGCCACTCACCATCATAAAAATATTGATCGGGGTGGGCATCATCCGTGACTTCAACATAGAAATCAGTATCATCTACCATCACATTTGTGAATCCCCATGCATAGTGCTGGTTCTGCCCCAGAATCACAACAGGAACTCCAGCCAGGGTGACACCTGCAACATCAAAACGTCCTCCAACCAGGTGCATTTCAAACCAAACAGGAGGCTGGGAATACCCAAGATGGGGATCGTTAGCCAGGATGGGTTGACCACTTTCTGTCATATCTCCACCCAGGACCCAGCTATTACTTCCAATGTGTGAACCAGTGGCTCCAGTAATTTCTCTTATTCTTTTCTCACTCCGTAACATGGATTCAGCAACAGTACTAAAATTCTTCGGTGTTTGTGGAACGATATAGGGTTTAGTATCAGGATAGACTGGATAGAGCTCTCGAGCTAATTCATCGCCCAACTTGTCCAGGACGCCACCAAATATGACTTCAGGCATCCAGGCCAGACACAAATCGTGTCCCATGAGACGTGCATACCCAATGACATGCTCCAGAGTCCAGCGGATAGGTTTATGACCTGCAATTTTAAATTCTACAGGAAGATCATCCTGGTGCTCATCAATATAGGCATTGATGCCAGCAAGCCCCCTCTCAAGGAGATTGCGGGTCTCTGCAGACATGTTCTTTACACCATTTTTTGCAATGCGATGGAAGCCCCATACACGCAAATATTTATCATCCTCTATGAGATCTGGCCCAAAGGCTTCAGAGAGGCGACCCTCTACGGCCCTGGCAATAACATCCATTTTATAAAGTCTCTCAGATGCCTGGATATATCCTGCTGCGAAAAAGAGGTCTTCTTCACTTTCTGCATAGACATGCGGCACGCCATAGTCATCCGTATAGACGGTAACCGGTGCAGAAAGTTGGGAGAGATTCAGCTCACCTTCATAGGTGGGCAGGGGACCCGTCAAATAGAAGTATTTCAACCATCCAATTGCCCCAGCGACTAAAACCACGACAACAACCAATGTTAACCATAGCTTTTTCATATCCCGATCTCCTGAATTTGTTATGGTAGAAATCTACCTTTTCAGATGGGATTGTCCACGAGAATTAAGTGACCAGAATGTAGGAGACAGGAGACAGGAGGGACGCAATGCATTGCGTCCATACATATTCCTCGGCACTCTTAAGGTGCAGTGGTTCAATCCAAGTATTTACTCGGATTCAGGTTCGATATATAGCCAGAGCCAGGGACCAGGGGCCCAGGTCTTCACGCTCAGCATACCACCACATGGCTAAAAGACCCACTTCCGAAGTCGCCTCCAGTGTGATCTTTACGGTGTCGTGAAGACTCACATGATCTTCCTCCAGAGTGATTGTGATGACAGGTGCATCGGCAATGGTATCTTCAAGGATATCATTTCTGGTATCACAACTGGTAAGCAAGACCATGATGATTGTTAGAATGATTATATAGCATTTTTTGAAACTCATCTCATGACACTCCCCTGAACTAGACTTTAACACTAAATTACTTCCTGAAATTCCTTTTACTGCGTGCTTTGACTGACTCCTCTGAGATTTGATCCTGCCACCCAGAGTGGGCTGATTCTCTGGAGTCGAACCTCTGAACATAGGGTTTGACGTCAAGTAAAGGCGTACCATTCATTATATCAATATCGCTAACCTTGATAATGTTATTTTCAACCCCAATTAGGCGTACCAGACTCAGACCGATCTTATTGGGTCGACTCGGCGACCTGGTTGCGAATACGCCCATTTCCTCATCAGACAGATAAGGTATCGTTCTAAGTGATGTTTTCTTGGCGGCATGAAAATGAAAGAAAAGATAGATATGGGAAAACGCTTCGATCCCCTCAAGCCCTTCAGCGTATTGTGGGTCCAGCACAACTTCACCCTCTATACCTTCGCAGAAAACGGGTTGAATGGGAATTTCATCCAGCTTTGTATGGGGTGTATGGATGATTCCGATGGGATTCAGGTGGATCTCAGTTCGCGGCATATTTTTGTCTCTCCTGGAGAATTCAAACGGACAATTGATGGCAATCTAGCTAAGATGAAATTTTAAACAAGGGGTGTAGGTGGAAAATTAGGAATTGAATGGGGTGAGGAATCTTCAATCAACAAAGTTGTCCTTGATCTTGAAGAAGTATTCCCTGGCAGCTTCGTATTCATTGGGAATCTCCCCCTCAATGATAGCCTCCTCGATGGCATGTTTGATCTTCCCGATAACTGGACCAGGGGGCACATCAAGTAGCTCCATGATCTCATCCCCTCGCAGAGGTGACTGGAAGGCACGCATGGCATCCTTTTCAACGACTTCATGGATACGGTCCATCACACGGTCAAAATTCCCATAGTAGCGTCTCACGCGACGGGGATCCTTGGAGGTCACGTCTGCCCTTACCATGATCATAAGATCTTCAAGGTTTTCACCAGCCTCAACGATAAGTCTGCGGATTCCTGAATCTGTAACAGCTTCCTGAGCAAGGGCGATAGGGCGAAGATGCAAACGGGTCATACGTTTCAGATAGGCCGTGAGCTTGCGGGACAATCGCATGCGTCTGCCTACTTCATTTAGCATTTTTCGGCCGAGCTCTTCATGACCATGATAGCTCCAGCCGGTTCCCTCAATGAATTTCTTGGTTGCAGGTTTACCGATATCATGAACCAGAGCGGCAAACCGGAGACGCATCTTATTACTGCGCTCCGCAGTATTGTCAACCACTTTGAGGGTGTGATGAAATACATCTTTATGTTTTTGACCATCTCGATCTTCTACGCCACCGAGAATGGCGATTTCAGGAAAAACCAGGGGTAGTAGTCCTGCCTCCTGCATCACATAGAAGCCAATTGAGGGAACGCGTGCCTTCAGTGTTTTGACAATTTCGTCTGTCACCCGTTCTTGCGATACGATACTAATCCGCTCTACTCTGGCCTGCATGGCCTGCATTGCTTCTGGAACCAATTTGAATTCCAGTTGGGCTGAAAATCTGGCAGCTCGCATCATGCGTAGTGGATCATCATCAAAGGTTTTCAACGGGTCAAGGGGCGTCCTTAATATCTTATCCTGGATATCCTGGATACCCCCATATTCATCCACCAGTTCTCCGAAGTTTTGTGGAGAAAGATTGATGGCCATGGCATTTACAGTAAAATCACGGCGACTGAGATCCCCTTTTAAATCCGTATAAACAACTTTCGGTTTACGTGAGTCTGAATCGTAGGTCTCAGTGCGAGCGGACGCCACTTCGATGAGAAATTCGCCGTAGGGAATCAAAGCAGTACCAAATTCTCCATATTCTACAATATCCGGTGCTCCCAACTCCTTGCCCAGTTTCCTGGCAAAACCCAATCCATCCCCTATGACCATGATATCCACATCCTTACTGGGAACATCCAGAATGAGATCTCGGACAAAACCACCCACTGTGTAACACTCAACATTTTGGGCATTGGCCAGCCGGCCAGCTCTCTCAAGTACAGATAGAATATTCTTTGGAATTCTACTCATCATACGGGATGAAGATAATCTGAAAATAGCTGTGGTGAAGGGAATTGAGTCAGCAAATGTTTGAAGCAGGCTCGTAGGTGGATAAAGGGGTGATGGCTCAGAAAATATTTTGCAGGGGCATAGCTTGCACTACTTTGTGACCATGAGATTTGCCTCCTATTTCAAGCCCTCATTCTATTCTTTTGTACTGGTTTTTCTGGTGTTGACTATGAATAATTGCAGCTTGATTTTTCCTGTTGTAGCACCTTTTTCTGACCTCCCTGAACCAACAGGCCCCTACTCAGTAGCAACCCATAGTTCCACCTGGACAGACAGTTCTAGAGATGAAACGTTCACGGCAGATGAGGATTACCGTCGTCTGGTGGTCCAAACATGGTTTCCCATCGCAAAGCAAGACGATTTGTCTGCTCTACCCTACATTGATGATCCAGATTTGAGACTCCCTGCCCTGGCCAAGCAATTGCGTCTGCCACTCTCGCTCATCGGTCATTTTGGCGATGTCAGGACTCATTCAACCGCTGCCCCAGATGACTTTGATTGGCACCAGGATTTTCCAATAATCCTTTTTTCTCACGGATTAAGCGGCATGCGTTTTCAAAACACGGCACTTATCGAGGAATTGGTCAGTCATGGATATGTAGTCTTTGCCGCTGATCATAGCTATGGAGCTAACATCACCATTTTTGATGATGGGGAAACAGCGCAATATAGAGCTGGTAAACGACGAGCACTGAATGCAGATTTTTTAAATACTATCGACCTCACCCAAATTGATATCCTTGTTGGAGATCTCAGTTACATCATCGATGTGATTGTTGCGGATAGCACGGATTCATTCTTAAATGAACTACCCATTGATAGGAAAAAGATTGGCGTGATGGGCCATTCACTGGGTGGTGCTGTTGCCATCACTACCATGGCTGTTGATTCTCGAGTTAGCGCTGCCATGATACTGGATGGCTGGTATGCGCCTGTTCCCGACGGTGTGATTAGATCTGGTCTTGATAATCCAATCTATCACCTAGGTCAAGAACAATGGTCTGATCCAGACAACTATTCAAGAATGGATCAGTTATTCTCGCATAGCCGTGGACCCATTTTTAAAATGCTCATATCAGGTACCTACCATACTGACTTCACAGATATGCCCCTGTTTACTCCTTTTTCCTTGTTAATTGGATACACCAGAATTGTTGATCCGATCTGGCTAAATGATCTTATGAGGGTAAATACAAAGTCCTTTTTTGATGTCTATCTCAAAGATCAGTCTGATATAGAATTGAAGAAAATCCTCCGTAATCAGCATGATGTGTCCAGTTATATTTTCGCTTTACCGACACCCTAACTGCTGAACGTTCCCCCTGCTTCAAATCCTGGCAAAATGCTTTCTTTTTTGAGGTACTATACTTTAGCATTCTTTAATTATGACAAATAAAGGCTTTAATTCTGTTTACAACACGGCAATTCGTTTATATTTGCGCTAAATCATAGGGGGCTCTCTTTTCATAATACTTGTGTGCCATGTCACAGATTTTCCCCTTCGCTGAAGTAATTTTGCTTGTCATTAACAAACACGGAGGACGTATGATGCGTACCAAAAACCAAAAGGGAATTTCCTGGCTATTGATTGTGTCGATAATAATAGCCCTACCCATGTTTTTGCTTGCCGACGAGGCAACAACAAACATTGATAAAATTAAACAACTAAGACACGTGCAAAACCAGAGCACTGTTCTTAAAAACCTTAAGACCAACAGTGTTGCGACGCAGGCTACACCTGAACAGGAGCGCATGCTAAGTCTGAGCAATGCTTTGTCTGAGGCTAAAAACATACCTGACCTGAAATCAACCCAGCGCATCAATTTACTAAGAACTGATGGTGCGCTTCCTCAAACAGCTACAAGTGCCTTGCGTGAAGTAATGTACAATAGTGGCAGCATGAGCTACCACGCAGATTCACTCTATTTCAATTTTTTAACAGGGGAGAACAGTGGTGATTCTCTGGGTATGGATGTACGCATTACGAGCAATGAAATGCTTAATTTTGGTAATGAATATGCCAATTATGGCGATCCAAGCCTCCTCTACTATTTATCTCCAATGAGTTCCTTGGATGCAGTTAGTTCTGTTGATCCAATTGATGATCCAGTTAGGATCTGGACCGACATATCGTGGGATTGGAATGGGGCTGGCAATAACGGTGCGCCTCTCATGATTGGCGATCTCTGGGTAGTTTACGCTCGTACATCAGGAATGTATGTTGTGTTAGAGGTAACCGAGACAGTTGCAGACTGGTCAAATCCTTCATTTTCCTTCGATTATATGATCCAGACTGATGGGTCCACCCTGTTTGACGGTGCACCCTCATCACTTGATATCACGGTTAACGGTGAGGATGGCGACACGCTTCTCATCGGCTCCAATCCATATGTTGAAATCCAACTCGATGGCGCTATGTACGGTGATTTTTCAGTAATCTGGGATGGAAACCACAACGGGTTGCTCGATGATGGTGATGTTGGTTTGGAAATCTATGACTTCATGGATAATGACATGCATGATGAAGATCCAACAGATGGTGTGTTTGGATTTACTTATACCGATGAGATGGCCGATGGTTTGAACTATCTGGCTGACGACCTCCTTTTTGTTGCTAGTACTGATATGGACATGGACGTTGCTCCTGTACAATTTTACACCATGCCTTCCCCATTTTCAGTCTCAGGCTCCATCTATGAGACCAATGGTGGTGGTGCTCCTTTAGAAGGAATCGTGGTTTGGGCAGTATACGAAAGCTCTGAGGATGATGAACAACCCGCCATCATCGTAACAACAGATGGTGCTGGTCAATATCATCTTGACTTACCTGACACAGGGAATGTCATGGTCGGTACAGAAGACCACTTTATGGTGACAGGTGGGCTGATGCCTGACCCATCCCATCATTTTGTAAATGTCCAGGGTGCAGAGTTTGGATATAATTTTTACTATATCGCTCCAACAGCTGGTATCGAAGGTTTTGTATATGACGAAATGGGGAACCCAATTGAGGGTGTAGAAGTCAAGGCTGACAGCTATGATAGCGGTTTCTCTGCCTATGGCTACACGAATTCAACTGGATACTACCATATTGGTGTTATGCCCGGAGAATTTGATGTTGGTGTTGATATTGAAAGTCTGCCAGAACCATATGTAATCCCTCATAGTGAATATGTGACAGTAGGTGATTTTGCAGTAACTACTTTGAACTTCACCCTTCACTCAGCTAACAACTTTATCTTTGGCGTTGTAACTTTGGATGGAGTTTACTACGAAGGTGCAAACGTTGTGGCCATGAATGAACTTGGTTTCTCATATACAATGAGTACCACGAGTGGTTACTTTGAAATTCCAGTCCATGGCGGTCCAGAAACGTTTTATGACCTCATGGTTTGGATGGACGACAATTCTGATATTATCCAGACATCAATGAACCATCAGGTACCTGCAGGGGCCGAAGGTGAAATGATCACTCTAGAAACCATCTCAGGTGGATTGTTTGGATATTTTATTGATGCTGAATCTGGCGAACCCATCATGGATGGTTATGATATGGGTATGATGATGCGACATATCGATACTGGTATGGAGTTTCACCGTGGTCCTGACTATGATGGATATTACGAAATTCATGTCCCACCAGGTCTCTATGAAGTGATGGCCGGAGGTATGGAGTGGATGGGTCCAGAGCCGGACACCGTTCTTGTTGGCGATGTGCTCTTACCATATGACATCTTTCTTACTCACATGAGTTTTGATGCCTCGCTGGATGGTTATGTATTCGACGAGAATGGCATGCCGATTCCATATGCTCAGGTCCAGATTGGCAATGAGGGTTGGGGTGCTGGCACCATGGCTGATGAATTCGGCTACTATTATTTTGATCTTCCCGTAGGCTACTACTATGTGAGTGCCTGGGCTGAAGGTCATTATATGGCATTTGATGAATTCCCAGTTGGTCCAGGTCCCAATAGCTACAATTTCTTCCTTGAGCAATTTGAGATTGATGGCGCTATTGCTGGTGAAGTTCATGACTTCGATACTGGTGTTCCCCTCATGGATGCCAACGTCTATGCCTATGGATGGGATGACGATGAAGGTTATTGGACTTATACTGACGAGTTTGGTGAATTCTGGTTTGATTTACCCAATGGTACCTACGATATCGTAGTTGAACATTGGGACTACCCACCGATGTGGATAGATGGCGTGACAGTCCAGGATGATACAACCTATCTATCATTTGCCATGGAGTTGCCTGATGGTGGTATCGATGGATACGTCTACGATGATATGGGTTATGGTATCTTCGATGCCGAAGTAGTGATCATCAGTCTGGCAGATTCAACTATGGGATATTGGGGATATACTGATGGCAACGGATATTTCAGTATCCCAGCTCCAAATGGTGATTACGCAGTTTTTGCCGGAGCTCCTGGCTTTGAGGAGCACCACTGGGGTGTCCTCACCATCAACAATGATTGGCAGTATATTGAAATCTATCTGCAACCTCGCGATTTTGCTATGGCACCTGAGATCAACTTTATTGTTGATCAACCAAATGATCAGGGTCGTTGGGTAAGAATGCAGTTCTGGCCTGGTGGCACAGAATGGGGTTCTTACTCAGGCTATAGTATTTGGAGATTAAGCAATACGCCCTGGGGTCCAATCATGGATTTTGTGGAATATCTACCCAACCACGACCTGGAAGCTTATAACGTAGTACTGCCAACGCTTATTGATTCCAGCGCTATGGTCAGTGACCCCGTTGATTACTTAACTGGCTTCCTCGTTACAGGACATTGGGATACCTATGGTTATGTGGATGGAGACCCAGGTGCCGGCTATTCCATTGATAATATCCATCCTGGGATCCCCGGTCCGCTGGCTTTATTGAGTGCAGGGGAAGATGGTGTAGAGATTGGTTGGGAAATGAGCATGGCTGATGACTTTCAATATTTCGAAGTCTATCGTGCAACCAATCCTGACTTCACTGATGCAGATGTTTATGCAACCATAGAACCCATGTTCTTGGATGGGAATGTGATAGTAGGTCAGACTTACTATTATGCTGTCAGTGCTGTTGATGCAAATGGAAATATGAGTGAAACGACCAATGTCGTCACGACTTCCATTGTATCTGTGGATGACGTTGAGATGATTCCTACCGTCTATGGTCTCTCACAGAACTATCCTAACCCATTCAACCCAACGACATCGATCGAATTTACTCTTCCTGAGGCCTCAGATGTCTCACTTGAGATTTATAATCTCCTGGGACAACGAGTTCGTACTCTGGTGAATGGATATGTGCCAGCCGGCTACATCAACACCAGCTGGGATGGGTTGGATCAGAATGGAAATGAAATCAGCAGTGGTACCTATATCTATCGCTTGCAGACAGCTGACCAAACCTTCAGCAAGAAAATGGTACTCATGAAATAGTTGTGAAACTAGCGGTGAAATTCCAGTTTGACCGCTACTTTAATCAACTCGCTTTATTAAGAGGCTGTCCTGTCCCGGGATGGCCTCTTTATTTTTGGTCGCTTCGCATTACGCATAGTAAAAAAAGATCATTCCAATTCAATTCTAGCCCCCCTATACAACCACGTCGTGGGAAATTCAAACAGTCCAAGTCAACGAAGCCAATCTTATCACGGCTCATCTACTTGTTTATACGCAACTTATGGTAATTAGTGATTTCAAGCACCCCTGGTGCTAGGCTGCATATAATTGGGGTCTTAATCATTGACTGAGGAAATGATGTCGTCTAATTTTGGCGGCTTCATTTTCATCCCAAAAACTTGGGAATGATTTTTGAGGTCTTCTGGATTTGAAGAGGGGAACAATTCTCCTGTAAATTGGTAGGTTGATAATGAAATTGCTAATCGCTACACAGAACAAGCACAAGGTTGAGGAATTAACTCGACTCATGCAAGCCTATGCCATTGAAGTTGTGTCGCTCTTAGAATATCCAGAGATTGGCGAAATCATCGAAGACGGTGATACCCTGGAAGCAAACGCCCTCATCAAAGCCAAGGCCGGATTCGCCCATTGTGGCATCCCCACAATTGCAGATGATACTGGACTTGCCGTAGATGCTCTTAATGGAGCACCAGGTGTATATGCCGCTCGATATGCTGGTGAAAATGTTACCTACGATGACAATGTCCAGAAAATGTTAAACGAAATGTTCGACGTCCCCCAGGGTCAACGACAGGCTCAATTTCAGACAGCAGCTGTATTTTACGATGGCAATAAAACTGTATCTGCTCGAGGTGAGGTCCACGGAATGATAACCACAGAACGACAAGGTGATTCTGGTTTTGGTTATGATCCCATTTTCTACATACCTGAGAAGAAAAAAACCTACGCTCAGATGGATCTGGAAGAAAAAAATAATTTGAGCCACCGTAAACGGGCATTCGCTAAACTTATTGATCAACTAAGCCAAACACATCGCGCTTTTAAAGTGGAGCTACATAATTAGAACCATAAGCTAGTCTTTCCACTCATCCCAAGAGGATATATAACGGGCTACAATACCAACAACGTGAGAACGATTGCTAAAATCATATTATCCCTGATAACCATCTGGCCATCTATCTATGGTCAGACAGAAGAGGTACAACCTGGCGGTGTCACTTTCACCATGCGGGCAAAGTTTTATCAGCCAGCGAGTACCCCAATCTTTGATAGTCCAAACCAGGGACTCTTCTTTAGTGATACTTCGATGTTTCTAGGTTCACCAATGGGTAAGCTGAAATTGAACTCCGTTAAATCCACGCTGGAGATGGATAGCACAGCAACCTATTTCACCATGTCTCAGATGATGGATGGTAAACCGATTGGAATCCCTACCGTAATAGCCATTGATGAATTTGTCAGCCTCAGTCTTGCAAAAAAGAAAACCGGTCTGTTCAAAAAAATAGCTACAGGTCGTCTCCAGGCGGAGGAAGCAGCAGAAGGGGGTCAGGCATTTGAGTTAATTGGTGCTGATATTGCAGGACAGCGTGTCTCCCTGAGAGTTCGTGGAAATGTGAATATCACCGGTAAACTCCGCAGCGAGGATAGATCCAAGACCACCAATACCAATAGCCAGCAGCAATCTAACACTTTCCAGATTGAACAGAAGCAGGCCTTCAAGATTGAGGGTAAAATTGGTGATCGCATCAGTATCCAGGTCGATCAGGATAGTGAACGAGACTTTGATTTTGAAAACAACATGGAAATCTTCTACAACGGGAATGAAGATGAAATCATCCAGAGAGTTGAAGCTGGAAATATCTCCTTGAGTCTTCCTGGTACCAAGTTGGCCATGTTCTCTGGTCAAAATAATGGCCTATTCGGGTTGAAGGCATTGGCGAAAGTAGGACCCATTGACATCACGGCAATTGCTTCACTGGAGCGTGGGCGTAAGGAAAAATTATCTCTGAACGGCAACTCCGAATCTTCAGAAGTCACCGTTGACGATTACAACCGTCGCCGTAACACCTACTTCTATGTAAATCACTTCTATCGTCGTAAATCATACCCATTGAATGAACAGGGGCAATATCGACTCACCGGCCGATCCGTCCAAACCATTCGAGTCTACAAATACACCACATTTAATCAGGGTGATCAAATTACCAACTTTGCTCAGATCTATGATAACCCTGAAACTGATTCTACCTGGTCTACAAGCAGGCATGTTATTCAGCTGAAACAGGGTCCTGATCAGGATTTTGTTTTGTTTGAAGATTTGGGTGTCATCCGGATGAACACGCCGGTTCAAGACAATGAGGTCTTGGCCATTGCCTATCGCGATACTTTTTTGAATGCTGACAATATGGATCAGACCAACCTGATCGTTCCTGAATACGACCCATTTTTTAGTGAGAAGAGAGTTTTCCAGGAAGGTAGTGATATTGCTCTGGGTACACCTGGAATTTCTGACACACTTAAATTGAAGTTAATAAAACCCGATGGTGCCCTGCCTGGAGATCCTTCCTGGGATTTGGAATGGAAGAACGTTTTTTATCTAAATACCTCTGGCATCAATAAAGAAGGTTTTGATCTGAAAATCAGGGAAAGTCTCGGTGGTGGGGAGGCAGAACTAACCGAGGGTGGACAATCCTTCCTTCAATTGTTTGGTTTAGATAGAAAAGGTGTTGATACAGATCCTGTCCCTGATGGTATTATCGATTTGGATTATGAAAATATTGTGAATTTGAGACGCGGGGAACTCATCATGCCATACCTCATCCCATTTCAGGCGGATACTGTGGTTGTGGGTCAACCGGTCTGGATGACCAATGCAGCAGGGCAACCTTTGAACAACGGTGGAAATCCCAATCTTTCAACAGAAGCGAACCGGCAGTATTCAAGTAAATCATTTTATGATTTTCCACTCTCCTCACCTTCTGAGTATAAAAAAGACAATAAGTTCAAAATGCATATCAGTTATGCCAACCAGAGTTCAAGTTTCAATCTTGGATTTAATGTGATTGAAGGCTCTGAAGAGGTCACATTGAATAATATCCTGTTAGAGAGAGGCGCTTCTAAGGATTATACGATTGATTATTTTTCAGGCCAACTCATCATCTTGAATGAGTCTGCCCTGGCACCGGGTGCTGATCTTGATATTAAATATGAGCTGAACGAATTTTTCCAGTTAGACAAAAAGGTAATTTTAGGAACCAGAGCGGAGCTCAAGTTTGGAGAAAATAAGAACTCATTTATCGGTCTAAGTGCCATTTACTTCTCAAAAAGTAGTATAGATGAAAAGGTACGGGTAGGCAAAGAACCCATGGAAAACTTTATCTGGGATTTGAATACTAAGATTTCACAGGATCTTGCCTGGTTGACCCGTGGTCTGGATTGGCTCCCTCTCATTAAGACAGATGCAAAATCCAATATCACACTCAGTGGTGAAATCGCCCAGGTAATTCCCAATCCAAATACAGCCGTCAATGATGATCTGGGTGATGTAGGTCTCGCTTATCTAGATGATTTTGAAGGCAGTCGCCGTGAAGCCCAATTGAGCATCATTCGTGGTGCCTGGGGTTTGTCCTCTGTACCTATTGATGGAACTGGCCGGGGTAATTATCATCGTGCATACACCTATTGGTATAATCCCTACAATCGGATTCTGACCAAGCAAATCTGGCCCAATAAGGAGACCAGTGCTCAGGCTCAGAATGATGTAACTGATATTCTGGTGCTCAACGTTATTCCAGATTCATCATTCTCTGTACAGGCAGGTGGAGCTCCTGGATCCGCCTGGGGTGGCATCCAGCGCTCCCTTTCCTCCGGCTATTACGACCAGTCTACTTCGAAATTCCTGGAACTCTGGGTGAAGGGAGATCAGGGTCGTCTCCACGTCGATCTTGGATACATCAGTGAAGATCAACAGGAGCCGGGACAAACCTGGAATGTCGAAATTCTTGATCAGGTTGTGAAAAAGGGATATGGTCAATTAGATACTGAGGATATTAAGTCCCTGGCCTACCCTGCAGGCGATGGATTCGTAGACGATAATGAAGATGTGGGATTGGATGGTATTGATGGTCGTGATACAATACCGCTGGTTGATATTGCAAAATATGGGTATCACCACCCTACCTGGGATCGATATGAATTTGATCCAAATCCTGAGAGTGGGTCAATCGATTATCGCCACATCAATGGTACTGAAGGTAATTTACAGATCGAAGGTGGTAATTACCCAAACACTGAAGATTTAAATAACGATGGTGCTCTGGACACACGGAATGCCTATTTCACCATGGATGTGGATCTCACCACCGAAGAATACATCGCTGGGCGTACAAAATTTAGCGATGGAACAGAAACCGGTTGGAAACTCATCCGAATTCCTTTGGTAGACTTTGTCAAATCAGGTGACAATCCAGAATTAGCACTCTGGTCGCAGATCAAGTTTTCCCGTCTCTGGCTGGATGAAGTACCTGCTGGTGGCGCTGCCCTGCAAATAGCAACCGTAGATATTGTTGGTAATGATTGGCAGGAACGTGGCGTATTCTCGCAATACGACAAAATTGAAACAAGTATCACCGATTCCCTCCATGGAACTCTCAATGTCATGGTGATTAATACTGAGGATAATCCCAGCCGATATAATTCTGATGGTGTCCCAGGGAGTTATCTCTCCCCTCCTGCAGGTGTTGAAGGCATTCTGGATCCTATCACACAGTTACGCTCGAAGGAGCAGTCACTGGTCATTCGAGCCGATGATCTAGAACCAGGCTATACAGTAGTAGCCGATAAACTATTCCAGGGGTCAAAAGCCAAGGATTTTATTCACTACAAAACTATGAAAATGTTTGTCCATGGTTGGGACAGAATTAGGGGTGGCAGTTATGAATCTACTTTCACCGACTATGAATTGGAAAATGGCTCAGACCTGGAGTTTTTCTTCCGCTTTGGTGAAACCGATGATGATTTTTATGAGATTCGTCGACCTATCTATCCTGGTTGGGATGAACGAAATCATCTTGATGTAAACCTGTCTGACCTGGCAAATTTCAAATTATCTCTGGACGATTCACTTTTCATCATTAAAAGCATCGAATGGCTGGATGGTAAGGATGAGGGAGACAAAGATCGGGACAGCACTGTTTATGATACCCTCTACTGGTCGGAACTTGATACCGATGATAAATACGCATCAAAAGAGCTTCCTGATGGTAGCATCATTGCAGTCAAAGGTAAACCATCTCTCTCACGCGTGAGACTTTTAAAAACAGGTTTCAAGAATCTGTCAGACCAGCCAATGAGTGGTGAAATCTGGTTGGATGAATTACGTCTGAGTGACGTGGAAAAAAATACGGCCACAGCATATCGAGCTAACGTGAGTATGCAGTTTGCAGATGTGGCCAAGCTCAATATGGATATTCAGCGGGATGATGCGGATTTCCATAACGTTCAACAGCAATTTGGTACAGGGGATAATTCGATTGCCGCCAATGTGAGCGGAAGTCTATCTCTCCATAAATTTTTACCTGCTTCATGGGGTTTAAATATACCCGTTTCCGCTTCCTACAGGCAGAGTGAGAAACAACCTAAATACATTACCGGAAGTGATATCCGAATTGTTGATCTGGATCCATCCCTTCAAGACACGTTGGAGACCATGACGAATCGGAGTGAATCTTATAGTTGGAATGTTTCTCTGGCTAAAAAGGTCAAATCTGAACACTGGTTACCTAAATACACAATTGACAATATGAATTTCAAGATTGGTGCCACCAATAACACGGCCTCCAACGCTCAAAAAAGTGAGCAAAATTCAGAAAAGGTTGACGGAAGCTTTTCATACAAGGTTAATCTTGGTAATGAATTTACAGTAGCCCCCTTTACTATTCTGGATTTTATTCCCGTCGTTGGAGAAAGTTTAGCGGAAACAGAAATTGGTTATTTACCCACCAATATTGGTGTCGATGGTTCCATGGTGGAGAATAAATCCTCGAGTGTTTTTCGGAATCCCAATGCGACTCCTCTCAAACCCACGCATCAGTTGACCATGAGTCGACGCATGAATGCGGATTGGAATATATTGAGTACTGTCAGTGCCAAGTTCAATGCTTCTCTCTCCAACAACCTGGATAGTTTGAAGAACCGCAAAGAGGATATTATTCGTGAACTGGATTTTGGTCACCTGGGAAGTTACAAGGAAACCTATAGTCTGAATTGGAACCCCCAGAGTTTAAAGCTCCTTTCGCCGACCTTTTCCTACTCATCCAATTTTTCAGCTACCGATAAAATTAATGTAGATCAGCCTGGTCTTGACCTGAATGTGAGCTCGAATACATCTGCTAATATGGCCTTAAAGGTTTCTGAAGTTTTTGCCCTGGTACACAAACCTGAGAATGCGAAAAAGGGATCCTCCAACAATAAAAATAAACAGTCCGCCAGAGGTCGTGGACGCGGAAGAGTAGCCCCAACTGAGGAGCCAGAGCAGGCAGAGGAAAAGACAGATGAGACTAAGGAGCCAATGACCTTTACCAAACTTCTGGATCTGACCTACACTACTCTAGAGCGAATTGATCCGATATCATTGAGTATCACTCAGGGTCAAAACACCAGCAATCTACGACAGATTTCCTCCCTGGACACTGTAGCGGTAACCAGTGCTGGAGATACAACAGGCATTCCAGATTCGCTGACCCTAGTCGTGAGGGAAATGGATTTGAGCAATGTTGGGTATGGATACCGCATGGGATTTAACACCTCGCTGAATAATCTGAACCATCCCGATGCTACCAATCCCATTGCCACTAGTGCCAACTTCAACCTGACCACGCGTTCTGGTTTGAAGCTCACCAAGACTTTAAGCACAAAATTCACATTTACATTCGGACAGAAGACCACACTTTCAAATAAAAGCCAGGGAGAAGTAATCAATACTAATCTGGATTTCCTTCCCAGTGGAAACCTCTATGGAGTACCAAAAGATGAGTATAAATCATTTGGTAACTCAGGTATTCCATTGCCCTCATTTAACCTAAGGTATTCTGGACTCAAAGATATTGAATGGCTCCAAAAATTTATCACCGGGGCCAGTCTGGATATGAACTACGCTGGTAAAAAAACAGCCAATCAAGAGAAGGGGATTCTACTAAGAGAGACATACTCTATCGCATTTGCCCCTATGATTGGTTTAAATATTCAGGGTAAAAAGAATATCAATGGTTCGCTCAATTATAGTATGACCAAAAATATCAGTAACTCAATTGATGCCGATAACTTCATCTCTTCAAATCAGAGCTTTAATCAATCTGTGAATGCGGGGCTCTCCTATTCACATCGGGGAGGAATGAATATTCCCTTACCCATGATGGAGGATAAATACCTTGAGAACAATATCGATTTTCGCCTCGAGATAGCCTACACTCATGAGCAAGAATACACTGGAACTGAAAATGCCACATCAATTGAGTTTGGTGACGGTCGCTTCACAAAGACACTTTCGGCCCGACCCAGTATCCAGTACAGTTTCACGGATAAAGTATCAGGTAACATTTCCTATGATTATCGTATTACTGATACCCGTGACCATGGTAGGCAAGATGTTGGTGATTTCCAATTTGGTGTAAATATCCAGATTAAGGGCTAGGTGGAACGATGAGATGCAATTTTCATAAAATCTGTCTGTCAATCCTGATCCTCATGATGAGCCGGATGCCCCTGTCCGCACAATCGGGTTTTAATGCCTATCGTGCTTTTGAGGATTTACAGGCACAGTGCGATCTGGGTCCCAGAAATCCAAATTCAGACGGTGCTCGGGCTGCAATTGAGTTTTTTAGTTCCATTCTTGAACCGCTGGCTGACACCCTTCATTTGCAAAATTTTCAAATAGATGATCCCTACTCCTCAGAACAATTGAATCTCACAAATATTGTTGCTCGTTTTCAGCCGGAAAAAACCCAGCGGATAATTTTGTGTGCACACTGGGATACACGACCACGGGCAGAATATGATCCCTCTGCTCCGGCCCAACCCATGATTGGTGCCAATGACGGTGCTAGCGGAGTTGCAATTCTTCTGGAGATCGCCAGACAGCTGAATACTCACCCGGTAAATCCTGGGATTGATATTGTTCTTTTTGATGGGGAGGACTATGGTGAACCACGCGATTTGGAACACTATCTCCTTGGGAGCCGCTACTACGTAGATCACCCATTTAAACCCATGGCTCAGCGGGTCATTTTATTGGATATGGTGGGTGATGCCGAGCTGACAATTAAGGTCGATCCTGTCTCCTATCGTTCAGCACCCCGTCTGGTTGAGGAAATCTGGGCCTTGGGGAATGATATTGGTTATGATCAATTTCAACTCGTAGCAGGTGCCTCTATGTATGATGATCATGTCCCCTTTATCGAAAAAGGTATTCAGGCCATTGATATCATCGATTTTGAATATCCTGGACCCAACAATGCATACTGGCACACACACGACGACACGCCGGATAAATGTAGTGCGGAAAGTCTCGAGGCGGTTGGGAATACACTGCTAACCTGGCTATATCAACAATGATGGTTAATCGTAAAATGGGATATGTCTCGTATGGCATAGCTCAGGAGGAGGCTGCTTATGAGTAAAATTTACGCAAATCCTTTTAACTGGGGTGAGCCGGTAAAGGGCGGTCATTATGTACAGCGACCTGACGATCAAGCATTTATTCTAGCTAGCATTGAAAAGCCAAACCATCTACTTCTGACAGGCAGGCGTGGGAGCGGTAAAACAAGTTTGTTAAATTTTGTTCTGGATAAGAACACCACACCCTATGTCCACCTTGATTTACGATTTATTGTGAGCAAGGAAAAGCTCTTGGAGCTACTATTGAAAGCGCTCTCAACAAGTTTCCCAAGAGTTGAAGCGGATGAGCGGACAAAGACTATCTCAGCAGATTTAAGTTCTGCAAGTCTTAAGAGCATCTTTGACATCTGGTACGAAATGGTCAAGAGTAGTAATAAGAAATTTGTAATGGTCTGGGATGAATTTCAGCATCTCACTAAATTCAAAGAGAACATTGTAGAAGAGTTGAGGCTTACGCTGAATGGAAGGCGTGGTATCACCCATGTTTTTGTCAGCCACCGATCAGACATAATCAGACAGGTCTTTGGAAATGACAAGAAGGTCTTTTTTAAGAATCAGGAAACATACGAGCTTGGGAATTTGGATCAAAAAGCTTGTACCCGTTATTTAACTCAGCGTTTTAGACGTATGGGTCTCAGCGATTTTGATTTACCTGAAGCGGTTTACAAGTACACGGATGGTCAACCACTCTTTACCCAAAGATTGGCATATACAGTTTCACAGATCTGGTTGGAAGGTACCACAACAAGGCTGCTACAACGATCTATCAAAAAACTCTTAAAAGAGCGAAACATTCTATTTACTGCTTTATGGGATAATTTTGGACTCAACGAAAAGCGGCTTTTATTGGGGTTGGCCAGCGGCTACTCTCGTCCCACGGAACTTGGATTCATCGCAAAATTTGGACTATCCGCTACCAGTACAGCGCATAATACGGTCATTAAATTGGTTCGAGAGGGTTGGCTGGTGAATCGGGATGAAGGTTATCATATCTATGATCCTCTTTTCCTAAGCTGGCTGCAGAAGCGAGAAGGATTAATTTGATAGAGAACACTTCACAATGGGTATCAGCTGATATTCGTATTGCCGATCAACACCGGGAGATAGCCATTGATTTTGCCATGGCCATCGGTGGTTTGGCCATAGTGGAGAAGGATGAGGTTTTTCAGGTGAGTTATCCTTTGGATAATGAGACTCAATTAATCCTGGATGAGTTAAAGTCCTTCATCCTGGATCTGGATCATTCAGCCAGTATCTCACAGGATGTGGTGGATTGGGAAAACTGGAATAAAAACTGGCAGGCCTACTTCAAGCCCACACCAATTACTGACCACCTCATTATTCTCCCTGAATGGGAGGCTCCTGAGCATTTTACCCATGCTACGAAGACAAGGATTCGCCCCGCCATGGCTTTTGGAACAGGCACCCATGAAACAACTCAATTATGTCTGGAAATTCTGGATGAACTCATTCAAGGAGGTGAGCGGGTTCTGGATGTTGGTACCGGAAGCGGCATCCTGGGTATAACTGCCTTGCTCAAGGGAGCAGCTGAAGTGGATGGCTTGGAAAATGACCCTTTTACTGAGGAAAATATTCAGGATAACTTAAAATTGAACGGTATTGAATCTGGATTTAACATACAGATAAGTGAAAATCCAGAGTTGAATGCTCCCTATGACATCATTGTGGCAAATATCATCAGGGCACGCCTCTTCCCCATACTTCCAGATTATTTTAATTCAGTCCGCAAGAGTGGCAAAGTAATCGTCTCAGGCCTCCTCCTAGTAGAAGACCAAGAAACGAGAGAACTCCTGGCACTCTCCCCATGGGAAGTAGTAAAAACTTTTACAAAGAACGAATGGATCGCCTATTTATGCGAAGCAAAATAATAGTTTCCCTCATATTCATCGCTAGCCTGATACAGTGCGATCAAGCTCCAACTACCCTGGATGAAGAGCCGTATCTGGGAGATTCTGATGAGACGACATTTTCCATGGAAATCAGCCGTTTTGAATTCGATTACCTGTCAAAGCAGTTTTTCTTCTCAGTGGATGTAACCAGTCCACTTGAGATTGCTGAGGTAGCCTATAATTTTGACCTCTTGGGTTCATCAGATTTGTTGTTGAATGATATTGGTCAGGATGATGACATCCTTATAGGAGATGGCCGCTATGACGGAAGCTGGATTTTACCTGACTCCATGTCTACCTACATCGACAGCCTGTGGACTCTTGAAGTTGTCGTCAGAGACAATGCCTCAAATACGCTCACAGAATTCAAGACAATCCAACCAGAAAGACCAGCTCCACCTGTGATGGGAGTTGCCAGCCACCTTGATTCTTTAACGCTCCCAGGCACTGGCCAGGGATTGATAATTGACACATTGAGGATAAGTGTTAGCCATCCCGGTGGTCTTGATGAGATAAGGGATGTAAGTATGATGTCCCTCAAACCAGATGGATCCTGGGCCAATCAAGGCCAACCTATTCCTCTTTATGATGACGGAGGTAGTGTTGTCTTTTATTCCTTTGGTGGCATTGACTTTACCAGCGGGGACAGCCTCGCGAATGATGGTACCTACAGTCTGCTATTACCTCTTGATGCCAATAGCCTGAGTGGCATTTACTATTGGACTTTTAATTCCAGATCCTGGTTGGGTATTGAGGCAGTTCCTGTTGTGGATTCAATTGTTGTTTTACCTGCAGGGAGTTTGTCGCAGGGGCACAACAGTGAATTTACACAGGGTGGGGTGTTCAAATGAGAGCCCTATTTATCATCCTCAGTTTTTGTAGTTCATTGTCTCTTCATGCCCAATTAATGAGACCTGCTTCCCATTCATTGGCTGCCGATACAGTGTATTCAGGACTCATTGGAAGTAGTATCTCTGACCTTGCAGGTCAAGGTGATACGCTTTGGATGGGATCGGGTCATGGTCTGAGTGCAACTTTTGATAACGGAGACTCCTTTATTGGATTCAGCTCCCACTTTTCGAATCTGGGTCAGGGTGGCGTTTCTGCTCTCGCAGTATGGGGTGATACGATATGGGTTGCCATGGGTTTTGATACAACCACAGCTTTTGGCGATCTCAAAGCTGGTGGTGGAATCAGTCGTTCAGTGGATGCAGGAGCAAGCTGGACCTATCTGGGACAACCTATGGATAGTCTCCAGATGATAATAGAGGGCACTGATACTACTTATGCGACCTATTCTGAGATAGACCTCTACGGGGTTCCGATTTTGTCTGTTGATGTGGTCACTGAGGTGCAAAACATCACCTATGACCTGGCCTATGATGGCACTCGACTCTGGGCAACCTCTTTTGGAGGCGGGTTAAGAGTTTCGTACAATCTGGGAGATACCTGGCAACGCGTCATGTTACCATGGACAGATCAAGCGAGGCTTGATTCCAGTGTTGTCCAGGATATGGTAAGCGACATCCTCAATGACGAAGAATATTACGCATTGGACCCCCTGACTCACTTAAATCATATCGCCTTTGCAGTAAAAGCCTGGAACGATACCGTTTGGGTGGGTACATCAGGTGGTGTCAATCGCAGTATTGATGGGGGTATAAGCTGGGATCACTTCACGTTTAAAAATTCCAACATTTCAGGTAACTGGGTAATTGCACTAAATCGACAAACCCTGGGAGATGGTTCAGACCGGATCTGGGCTTCAACTATTACTACTGGGGCAGGCGACGCAACAGGTCTGAGTTTTTATGATGATGTAACCAACTATTGGCGTGCTCCTCTCCTGGATTATAGAGTCTGGAATATTGGCTCTGATGCCTCAAACATATACGCAGCTACTGACCAGGGGTTGTGGAAATCCAGGGATGGTCTTCACTTTGTACTCTTGCCGAATTTCCACCACGAAGATTATTCTGAAATAATCTATTCCGATGCAGTTTATTCAGTTTTAGTGAATGAAGATGGAGCTGTCTGGGTAGGCACTGGTGATGGTCTGGCTGTGAGTTTCAACGAGGGATTATCCTGGAATATTCACAAAGCTCGATCCACAGAGTCCTCCGATAGCTTTTATGCTTATCCCAATCCATTTACTCCCCGTTATGACAAGGTACTGAATGGACAGGGGAACCTGATCATAAGGTATAGTGCTGAAGCCGGGGAAGATGTTTCAATTAATATTTTTGATTTTGCAATGCATCGTGTCAGAGAGGTGCTGGACAATGCTTCTTCCACACTTTCTGGTCCCCAGGAGCGAACGTGGAATGGTCGGAATGAGAATGGATACCTGGTCGCTAATGGGACCTATTTCATACGAATTGAGATAGATTCCGATATTCACTGGACGAAAGTGATGGTGATAAATTGAAAGCAATATATAAAAACCATGCTCTGGACATTGAGCCAGTCGACATGTTCAGTAGTACAGAGAGATCACCGCGCCCATTGGCACTTGCTCACGAAGACGTTAGTGATGTAACATCATTCATATTTACACTCTACAAAATTGTGATTCTCCCAATTTTATTTCTACTTCTAAGCTCTAACCTTCTGGCATCAGGTTTGGGTGGCTATACTGGAACATCAAATCGATTTACTTCTGATCCGCTCTCTGCAGGGACTGGAGGGATTACGCTCTTTCACAAGACCAGTACCAATAGTTATTCTCAAAATCCTGCCTCCCAGGCATTTTTTGGTCAGCGTAGTTTTGATGCAGGGTTGGTCCAGCTCTCTCTTGATCGATTCATATATACAGTGAACGCAGGAGTGCCTTTACCCCCGACGGCAAGTTTATCCATTGGAATGATCGCTGCTGGAACAAAAAATATTGAAGCTAGAGATTCACGTGGCTATGCAGCGGGAGACATCAGTGATACAGAGATGACCTATCTTGTTTCCTTCTCAAATCGTTTTTCAGATAAACTGGCATTTGGGCTCTCACTCAAGGTTCTGACCAAACAATTTAGTTCGGATGATGTTGAACTAGATCTAAAAGGAAGTGGCTTTGGAGCAGGCCTGGGATTTGTCTTCAAACCACTGGCAGGAAGCTCGTTTGCCCTGGCCGTAAAAGACTGGAATGCCAGCTACAAATGGAAAACGCAGGACATCTTTGAGCGAGGGAGTAGTTATCAGGACCAATTTCCCATGAGTCTTTCATGGGGCTGGTTGCAGGACATGGGTGCCATTTCCCTGGCAGTCGAGCATGA
Source organism: Fidelibacterota bacterium (assembly GCA_016845065.1). Lineage (GTDB taxonomy): Bacteria > Fidelibacterota > UBA8477 > UBA8477 > JABMPR01 > JABMPR01. Next base: position 45,594 of record JAERTG010000148.1, read on the forward strand.
TTTTTACTTTATCGATGAGAGTATATACCGGATTGCCATCATGTGGAATGGTATTCAGGCACTTCAGGTAAATGCGGGTATGAGCTACGAGGATGATACTATATATCCTGGTCTCAGTGCCAGATATGAGTTAGTCTGGAAACAGGGTCCCCCAATGCACATTGATTATGGCGTTAAAATCGGAACTCCTGGTGAAGGATACCGTAATTATCTTGGATGGGGAGTGAATTTCTAATGCTTAGTAGACTAATCATTATTTTTATCATGGTTGTGACGGGCTGGAGCCAGACTGGTTTTGATATTCTTTCAACGCCTACCGATGCCCGAGATGCGTCTCTTGGATTGAGCCTTAATTCAACAATCAAACCCACCCGAATCCTTACCCATCCAGAGTCCACGGTCACCCTCAGCGTCTGGAATTGGGTAGCTGATATCCAGGGAGCCTACATGGGTATCGCACTCAATAATGCTCACTTAAGCTTCCAGGCGATGAATAGCGGTGAATTGGAATATAGGAATGAAATTCCTACTGATGAACCCCTGAGCACCTTTCAATACAATCTGTTTAACACTGGCGGGGCTTATGCCCGAGAAATGGGACCAGTATATGTGGGAATCGGAGGAGAGCTGATTTATGAGCGATCCTTGAATGCCAGCGCTACCAGTATTGCACTTAATCTGGCAGCTGCCTATTCTGTGAATGATCATCTCCTCCTAAGCACTGGTTTCAGACATTTTGGTGTGAGTGGTGAATTAGATTCTGAGAGTACCGCGTTCCCCTCTGAGATGTGGGTGGAAGTTGATGCTGAGTTTGGGCAACTTTCTTTAATGGCAGAACTTAACAATGGATCCATTCCAGCGGCTGTTGGGTTTTCATATTCGCCTATGGAAAAATTTGTTCTTTTGGGGGGTCTTCAGATTGAACCTGCTGATCCTGATCTGCGCATACATCCATCTGCAGGTTTCACGGCAGATTGGTCAAATTTCACTTTTGGTTATTCTATCTATCAACTGAATCATACACTGGGTGCGCGTCACTTCATCTCCCTATTTTGGAATTATTAACATGTGTGATACCTTTGTAGCCCTCCCCTCAGTAACCAGAGATGGAAGTATGATCTTTGGAAAAAACAGTGATCGTGAAGCAGGCGAGGTCCAACTGCTTGAATATCATCCAGAATGTCGACATGATCCCAGTGATGTAGTTAGCTGCACCCATATGAGTATCCCCCAGGTGGAGGAAACTCATGCTGTGCTCATCAGTCGTCCTTTTTGGATGTGGGGTGCCGAGATTGGGGCGAACGATAGAGGTGTTGTAATTGGAAATGAGGCAGTTTTCACTCGCATGCCTGTCCAGAAAGAAAGTGGTCTCACCGGCATGGATCTATTGCGTCTGGCACTGGAACGTCGCAGTTCCGCCCGCGGAGCTCTTGATACCATCACTGAATTGTTGGAAAAATATGGACAGGGTGGGAATTGCGGGTATCAGAATAAGGCCTTTTACTACCATAACAGCTTCTTAATTGCCGATCCTAATGAAGCCTGGGTATTAGAAACTGCAGGTCACCTGTGGGCAGCAAAAAAAGTAGAAGACTATTATGCCATCAGTAATGGGCTTACCATTGGAGATGATTTTGATCTTATGCATGAGGACTTGATATACACCGCTCTGGAAAAGGGCTGGATCAAGAAGAAGGCTGAATTCCATTTTGCCCACTGCTACTCTGATACCTTTTATACAAAATTTTCTGCATGCGCAGTGCGGCAATCCCGTTCACACGAAATGTTAAGAGCTAAAAATTACTCACTGCCGGATGCCTTTGCCCACCTCAGGGATCACGGGGATGGACCTTATCGTCCAGATAATCATTTTTTGATGAATCACATCTGTGCTCACGCCGGTGCCAGCCCAGCAAGACAGGCTTCCCAGTCAACAGCTTCATTTGTAGCCCATCTAACAGGGGATGTGGAAACCTATTGGGCAACAGCTACTTCGAGTCCTTGTACCTCAGTTTTCAAGCCAGTTTGGTTTGGTGAAGATCCCCTCCCAACCTCCTTTGCCGGAGAGCATTTGGAAAAATTTGATGAGGATATTTTCTGGTGGCATCATGAAGAACTACATCGTCAGATATTACTCGACTTTGAGCATCGCAATATGTTGGTAAGGCGGGAATTTGAAGTATTGGAAAATCGATGGCTGAAGGAAGCTCAAGAGGTAGAAGCGGGGAAGCGGACCCCACTCACGGCCGAGGCTTTTAGCCTGGAGCGTGAAACTGCGGATGCCCTCATCGCCATGCTGGAAACTGAAAACGTGGAACACAAACCTCACTTCCCCTACAGGCGATTCTGGAAAAAGCAGAATGAGAAGGTAAATCTGCGTTTAAAATAGGGGTCTACCCAGCCCTTCAGGCTTTTGCTTCGGGCAATTAACTTAGCCCGTAGACGGTGATAAAAATGTGCCTCCATTAACCTCTTAACAGCTGATTTTTCCTTCCACAAGCCTGGCATATAATTATCTTGGTTAAATGCGCCTCAACGTATTTGCAGCCCTTGTTTTCATCCTTTCTGGATCTCTGCATCCAGTGTTTGCTCAATTGAACAAACCGGCAGTTGATGATTATGATAACACCACTATCGTGGGTGAAATGGGTCTCACTGTAACCAATTTTGGGATCATTGGAGAAGGTTGGAACAACCCGAATCAAGCCTCCTGTCGGTATAAGCAATATGGAACCGAGCGTGAGATGGTTGAGCTCATGAGTTATGGTGGTTTATGGATTGGTGGAATTCCTGTTATAAATGGTGATGAGCAGCTTCCACGTGTATCAACCGCCATTGTTGATGGAGCATTTGATTATGGTGAGGAGGGTTTTGAATTCACCACATCATCTGCAGCAGGTGATACCATTCAGACCCGTTCCAGCATCTCCTCGGCTGGTACCTCTCCTCTAGCTAGCTATTTTTCTCTTGAAGCTGTCAGCCATCAAGATTTGCTCTCAGATTTCAAGGATACTGACTCAGAAATCATCAACCATGTACCTCTGGGCATCGAGGTCCATTTGGAGTCCTATGCCTGGAGTCATTCCTTTATGGAATCATTTGTGATTCTAGACTATACCATCACCAACCGAAGTGACCTTGTAGATTCAACTGGATCAGGTTGGGATATAAAAGATATCTATGCCGGTATCTGGGCGGATGCCTCGGTCAACAATATGAATTACAAGAGTCGCTGGGAGCCAGGTAGTGGATTTAGCTGGTATGATAACATCAATAGTTTTGAACGATCCTACAACGCCAATGGCTACCCCAGAAATATTGGTTACCAGTATGATTATGATGGAGATGATGGGTGGTCGCGTGCCTATTTCGGAATTATGGCTTTACATGGGCCTGGAAAAAGATCTACCTCCCATGCTGATAACCAGGGAGACTGGTATACCTATTACAATCCCTGGAGGTGGAATAGCCCTGAGAACCAGGATATTCCAGAATTCAATATGCCAATTTCGGATGAGGAACGTTATGGAAAACTTTCCAGCTCTCCTTTTTATGATCAGGATTTTATTCAGAATAATGATGGTCAACCCTGGTTGGAGCTTCCGAACTCTTGGATGATGTTGGTTTCTGCTGGTCCCTTCGGCACCTTGCCTGAAGATGATGGTTTTCTTCTCCCAGTAGGTGAATCCATTAATGTGGTTTTTGCAGTCATTGGCGCGCCATGGTCTCATCAGGGATCAACCAATAATTTTGATCGACGCCAGGATCTGATCAAAAATGCTGATTGGGCTCAGAAAGCTTTTAATGGCGAGGATGTTAATGGTAATTCAGTTCTGGATGCTGGAGAGGATCTGAATGGCAATGGTGTACTCGATCGCTATATCGTTCCTGAACCCCCTCCTTCTCCTGCTTTAGCTGTGGTGGCTGAAGATCAACAAGTCACCTTATTCTGGGATTCCGCTCCGGAATTAGCCTTGGATCCGGTTTCACGGAAACATGATTTTGCCGGTTATCGAATATATGGCAGCACAAAAACCAGAGGAAATGCTGCTCAGTATTCACTGCTGGCGGAGTTTGATCTCATCGGTGATGAATTTGGGTATGATTCTGGATTTGATCTGGTTCAGATATACAATGATTTGGGAATGAAAGACTCCATAGAAATCAACGGACACACCTATCACTATAAATGGGTGAACCATGGTGTCCAGAATGGTTGGCCCAATAATACAGTTTATGCCATCACAGCCTTCGACAGTGGAGATGAGGACACTGGCCTTGCTAGTCTTGAGAGTTCCAAGAATGATAACCGAGTTAGTGTTATCCCTGGGACTCCCCCAAGTTCTGATGTCTCAAATTTTCCTGTGTCCGTTTACCCCAATCCCTATCGAGTGAGAGCCAGTTGGGATGGTGGTGGACAGAGAGAGCGTCTGGTCTGGTTCAGAAATCTTCCAGAGAGTTCAAAGATTCGCATATATACGCTTAGTGGAGATCTTGTAGAAGAAATTGATCATGAAGGTGCGGCATATAATGGTGGAGATGTCCGCCGATTGCCTTCTGGAAACACTGTGCTTTCAGGTGGTGAACACCCCTGGGATCTAATTAGCAAATTCGATGAACCTGTTTCTACGGGAATGTATGTATATACCGTAGAAAATTTAAGTAATAGTCACATCCAAACTGGAAAACTATTGGTAATTAAATAATGATAAATAAAAGGCTATAGATCATAATAGCTTGAACAAAAAAAGGAGCGATCCATGAAACATATGTTACTTATTTCTATTCTTATGATCTCCGTTGGCAGTGTCCTGGCGGTGGATTATGAGGCAGAAATTCAACCTATCTGGAATTCAAATTGTGCTGGATGTCATGGTACAAATGGTGGTTTGAGCCTCGCACCAGGATCCAGCTACGACAATCTTGTTGATGTCGTTGCATCTGCCAATTACGCACCTGCCTTACGGGTAGTAAGTGGTGATCCAGCAGCATCTGTGTTGTATAACAAGCTAGCCAACACTGGTCTTCATGGTGGACAAATGCCACCTTCTGCAGCGATATCAGCTGATAACCTTGCCTTGATTAGCACCTGGATCACCGAATTAGGAGCTGTTACACCGATCACAATTGCTGAAGCCAGAGGAATGGCTGAAGACATAGAAGTTACCGTTCAAGGTATTGTCACCGCTACTACCTGGGGTACAGTAGGATCATCAACCCAGGCCGCTATTCAGGATGATACGGGTGGTTTGGTAATCTATGCGGGTGGTTTTGACGCTGAACTGACAGTAGGTGATGAAGTTATTGTCACCGGTTTGATTGATATATATGCTGACCTCATTGAAGTCGCTCCAAGCGCACCAACTGACATTGAAATATTAAGCTCAGGAAACGATTTACCTGCTATTCAAGTTCTCACCGTTCCAGAGATTCATGCCAATGGTGTTAATTATGAGTCAGAGTATATATATATGGATAGTCTCACCATCGTTGGTGGAACCTGGCCAACATCCAGCTCAAGTGTGAACATGACTGTTGCTGATGCAAATGGTGAAACCATCACTATGCGCATAGATGGTGATACAGACCTGCATATGCATGACGCTCTATTGGGATATTTCAACTTTACAGGTATCGTTGGTCGCTATTACGAGACCTTTCAGATTTTCCCCAGGTATTACACAGATCTTGAACAAATTGGCGATCCTACACCACTGATAACCGGTGTTGTACAGGATCCTGCCAGTCCAGGTCCAGATGATGATGTTACTATTAGCGCTACAATAATCGATAACGTTTCTGTGGCATCAGCATCCTTGAACTATGTAGTTGATAGTGGTGTTGAGATGGCTGTTGCCATGACTGCGGGTGCTGATGATGAGTATAGTGGTGTCATACCTGCCCAGGCAGCCAATGCCGTGGTTAGTTATACTATTAGTGCCACAGATGATCTGGGCGGTGTGAGTACTTCAGAAGCTTCCAGCTATATCGTCTACGGCGGTTCAGTCAACACAATTGCTTCTCTACAGGATGGTACCGTCCCATCTGGTACTTCAGTAACCGTTGAAGGAATTGTTACTGCAGAACCATACGCTTTTCATGATGTAGAAAACTTGAGCTATTATTTCATTCAGGATGATTTTGCTGCCCAGTCAGGTATCAAAGTTTACGATCCTGATCGCCCTTTGGTTGAGGGTGATGAAATTCGCGTCACAGCTACAGTGACTGAATTCAATGATCTAAC
>JAERTG010000149.1 GCA_016845065.1 Fidelibacterota bacterium
TTGTTAGCAGCCGCATTAAATAACAAAAGACCGTCTTTTTCCTTCTGATAATTCCACCGGTGGTTTGATGGAAACGGTAGGAGAATCAGAACTCGTTATTCTGCTTTCTTCGATAGCTCTTCCGCCTTCTGCATAAATCTATCTATCGATACCTGTTCAAACCCATCAGTCTGCTTGGCGAACTCTGCACTTTTCAGGTAGTACTCAGATGCCTGCCGAAATTCCCCTTTCGCTTCCAAAACCTGCCCAAACCGATGAAGACCGTCGATCTGTTCCGGATATTCCTTGAGTAAGCGTTGACACACATCCTCCGCCTCATCGTATTTTTCCTGTTTAATGAGAGCCGGAACTTGATTGGACAGGTTATCCAGGTCCGAATAGAAAAAGCGGCTGTTGCTTTTTGTCGGTGAGATTGCGTTGATACAGCATTTCTTGTATTTCTTTCCACTGCCACAGGGGCAGGGATCATTTCTTCCAATTTTCATATGCAGATTTTGTACGTAACAGGTTTAACGATATCGCAATATATTGAGCAACGTGCCTGGGAGCAGGCGAAGCTGGAGAGCTGCCCGTTTCATCCCAAAGGCGGGTGCGGACTTGAAAAGCATGGCACCTATCCCCGGAAATTTCCAGAGTACTGCCTGATCGCCAGATGGTATTGCCCCAAGGCACACAGCAGTATCAGCCTTCTTCCCGACTTTTTTGCCTGCCGGTTTCCCGGTACTTTGAACGAAGTCGAAGAAGTGGTCGACACGGCTGAAAGCTGCGAGAGTTTGGAACAGGCTGCAACATTTCTACGGCCGGAGATAACACTCACCTCGGCATTGCGTTGGCTGCGCAGACGGATCAAACACGTCATTGAAATCCTGACAACTGCCAAGGGAATCCTGGGATCGACATGTCCTGCGATCTTGAAATTGTGGCGCAAACGGTATTTTGTCAAAAACGTGCTGCAAGACCTGCGCATCAAGGTTGCCGGTCGCCTTCATGCTTTTCCGCCGATTCTCGGATTAGCCCCCCGGTCCGTCTCCAGGTATTTTACGAAACCGCCTTCCAACAATCAATGGGGACTGTCATCGTCCCCTTAAACTGATATAACCGGACCATTCTTAATTTTTTTTAAACGAATGGAGGTTATCATGGATAAAAATGCTGAAACAAACCTGTCCGAACAGATTGCACTGTTCAGATACGGGATTATTGCGGACTTCGTGCATCTTGCACCGGGGACCAAAGGGTTGTATGCCCAGATTAGGAAGAAAGCAGCGCTGGAATATACGATACCGGGTTCCAGACGCAGACGCGTGGCTGAAGAGACCATCCGCTCCTGGCTGAAAAAGTATCGAAAAAGCGGTTTTGACGGTCTTTTGCCAAAAGCGCGCACCGATCGGGGTAAACCGAGAAGGATTCCTCTGGAGGTTGCCGATGTGTTGCTTGCGACAAAGGAAAAAGAGCCGGAGTTGACCGTGCCGTTAACCATCAAAAAGGCAAGGAAAACAGGCATGATTCCGGATGACATTCGCCTGCCCGAGTCGACAGTCTATAAACTACTGGCCCGCCATGGTCTGACTCGCAAGAAGAAATCGGTGACCAAAGACCACCGCCGCTTTGCCTATCAATACGCAGGTGAACTCTTCATGTCCGATGTCATGCATGGACCTGCCGTCATGTGGGAAGGTGGCAGGAAACGCAAAACATATCTCATCGCCTTTATCGACGATGCATCCCGTGTCATTCCCTATGCAGCTTTCGCCTTCTCCGAGAATACAGCTGCCTTCATGACCGTTTTCAAAGGCGCCATCTTAAGGCGGGGGATACCCACCCGTCTATTTGTCGATAACGGCAGTGCTTTTCGTTCGCAGCACCTGAATCTGGTATGTGCCAAGCTGGGCATTACCTTGATCCACGCAAGACCGTATCACGCTGAATCTAAAGGCAAAATCGAGAGATGGTTCAGGACGATCCGGCTTCAATTTTTACCCATGCTGTCGCAAAAAGATATGCAGAGCATTGAAGCTATCAACCGGGCACTTTGGACATATATTGAAATCGAATACCACCGGACACCCCATCGCATCCTGGGAGAGTCTCCTCTGGATCGTTGGGCCAAGATCGGGCAAAGAGTCCGTTATCCGGAAGCAGGTGTCGATCTTGACGATCTGTTTCTGTTTGAAGCAAAGCGCAAGGTTCAAAAAGACTGTACCGTCAGTCTAAATGGGGTAGTGTATGAAGTAAATGCATCTCTGGTCGGAGAAACGATTACGTTGCGGTATAATCCGTCAGACCAGGGGAATGTGCTTGAGGTTTGCTTGAACGGCGAATTCGTCTGTGAAGCCAAAGAGGTTGATGTCTATGCCAACTGTTTTGTCAGAAGAGATCGGCCGTCAGGCTCAATCGAGACGGTTTCCCACAAGCAGGATGATACCGGAACAGTCGACTCACTGCCAAAGGTTCATCAACCCATCGATTTCAGCAAATTGACCGATACCGACACGGAGGGCGCTGATGTATAGAAAATACTATGGCCTGACCCGGCACCCTTTTGAAAAGGATCTCAAGCCTGACGAACTGTTCGTTTCGGCCGAAGCGAAAGAACTGGAAGCCAGGCTGAATTACCTGTTGCAGCTGCGCGGTATCGGGCTGATCACCGGAGAAGTAGGCAGCGGCAAAACCAGTATCTGTAGGAAAGTTGCCCAAAAACTCAATACCGGCTTGTACAAGGTGTTTTATGTGTCGTTGACTACCAGCAATGTCACCGATACCTATAAATCCATCGCCTGGGAGATGGGGATCACTACCGAACGGAGTCTGGCTGCCCTCTACAAATCTATCCGCACCGAGGTAGATCGCTTGTGCCTGGAATTAAAGATTAAACCAATCCTCATCATCGATGAGGCTCAGTACCTCCGAAACGATGTCCTGCAAAACCTGAGGTTACTGACAAACTATGAGATGGATTCGAAAAACCGATTGTGCATGATCCTTGTTGGCCAGGCCGAGTTACGTCGCCGTCTCTCATTATCGGTCCACGAGCCCCTGGCCCAGCGGCTTGTCGTTCGTTATCACCTTTCCGGACTTTCAAGGGATGAGTTACCTGTTTACCTGAAACATCGACTGGAACTGGCGGGGACACAGCTGGAACTCTTTGAAAAGCCTGCATTGGAAAGTATGTTCCAGGCAACGAATGGATTGCCGCGCAAGGTCAATCTGCTGGCTCATCTTTCTTTGAATATCTCAGCCCTGCAGGAATCACAGCTTGTCTCAGCGGATCATATCAGGTCGGCAGTTGAAGAGATGGGATAACTTCAAAACAAAGAAAAGGAATGCGGAAAGGACTTTCCGCGGGGAAAGGGGGGATCGTTTCGGTTCCCCCTTTTTTATTGCTTGTTTTTTATATCCAACTTTTTTCAATATCCGGTACCGGTAGATGAATCAGGCAAAATCAGCAATGGGGCGGTATTTTAATCTGACTGATTGCCGGTGAAATAAAATGGAAGACAACATGAGTAAGGCGTTATACATAAATAAGACAGCATCCCCTTAAACCAGAGCGATTTAATCTACCTTAGACAAGAATAGGCATGAAAACAAAGAAGAAAAGATCAAAATGGTTTTATATAGGTTTAACAATTGTAGTTACTTTGGCCATTTTCATCGTTGTTAAAATCATTACAGAATCTTTAGAGAAAAATAGAACATTTACCTTTAATTCGGAATCAGACTACTGGCCCACAAAAGGTTGGCGAATATCTACTCCGGAAAGGCAAGGGATGAATTCCGAGATATTGGCTAATCTCTTCATAGCGATCAAAGAACCAACCCTTAAGCGAAGGATAAAAGGCAAAATTGCAGAAACAGTTTTGGGCATACCGGCCCCTGATCGATTGGATATTAATAGTCAATGCCGTTGACTTAAGCGTTTAAGATGGACCACTTTGACATTGCAACCAACATGGCAATCATGTATAATAAGTTA
>JAERTG010000150.1 GCA_016845065.1 Fidelibacterota bacterium
GGCTCCTTTCATTAATTTCCAACGCCGTTATAGTAAGATATCCTGATTTTTTTGTCTATAGCCTTTTTGCGAAAAGAAAAAATTTGATGCCGTCAGAAACCGTTGATTTACCGGCATGTTTGATTTCGTGCTTCAGAGCTGGTTTTTTTGGTAAGCGAGAGTGGCCCCTAATGCAGATCTTTCAAGGAGGGCTCTACTTCCACCAGGTTACAGTGAAAAGCACAACCCTGTCCCATGTCGGTAAGGCGCTGGCTGGTCAACTGATTGACCCCGCGGTTGTTTGGCGTGAAACGGGGCCAGTAAAGACCCTCGATGACTGTCACACCGGGCGCTGTGTCCTCTGTCAAGCGAGCAAAGAGGTGGCACTCTCCGCGGTCGTTGAAAACCCTGACCGTCATTGCTTCCTCTACACCTCGCGTGGCGGCATCTTCAGGGTGGATCATGATTACCGGCTCACCGGCCTGACTGCGAAGATATTCGATTTCGCTAAAAGTTGAGTTGAGGAACTGACGCCGGGGCGGGGTGATCAGTTGCAGATGAAACCGGCCCTCTCCCTCCTCGTCTGTGCTTGATTCTCCGTCAGGCAGCGGGTCCAGCCCCTGGTCGGCCATACTCCGGGAATAGAACTCAATTTTGCCGGAAGGTGTGCCAAACCCGTTCGAAAATATATCCTCCTGCACATTGAGACGAATAGGCCGGCCCTCCTGCAAGTCACCCAGTGTGATCCCCTCCAGGTAAGGTGCATCTGATGCGAGAAGATTCCGAATACGCTCTTCCTCTGTTTCGAAAAAACAATCCTCGGTAAAGGCGAACCGGGTGGCCAGGTCATTGAAAATAGCTAAGGTTGAGCGAGTTTCACCCATAGGTTCAATAACCGGGCGCGCCATCTGAAGATAGTAATGTCCGTAGCTTTTATAAAGATCTGTGGATTCGACAAATGTGGTCGAGGGTAGAATAAGATCGGCATACATTGCTGTTTCGGTCATCAGATGTTCGTGTACCACTACGAATAAATCCTCACGCTCAAAACCTGCAAGAACCCGCGCTGAATCGGGAGCCACCACTGCCGGGTTGCTATGGTACACATGGAGGGCCTTTACCGGCGGGTCATCAACTGCTGTCAGGGCCTGACCCAACTGAACCATATTAATGCTCCTTACTCCTGCGGGAGCCAGATCCTCACGCATAACCGAGTCCATATTGAATGCATAAGCCCCAGAGGTGCACCTGGTGATGCCCCCGCCCTTTTTGTGAGTGGCCCCAACCAATCCGGGCAGCAGGGCAATGGTTCTCATGGCCATTCCGCCTTTGACCTGGCGGGACGGTCCCCAGCCTGTCCGTATGTACGGGGCATTCGCTCTCCCGTATGCCCGTGCCAGCCACTCTATTTCAGCAGCGGGGACGCCCGTGATGTTTTCAACGCAGGACGGGGGATAGTCTCCCACCCGCTCGGCTAATTGGTCGAAACCGACCGTGTGTCTGCCAATGAATTCCTTATCAATCAAACCTTCTTTGATGATGACGTGCATGATGCCCAGGGTCAGAGCCGCGTCTGTTCCTGGTTTAAGCTGCAGGTGCCGGTCTGCCTCTCTTGCAGTACGATTTTTGTAGGGATCTATGACGACAATGGAGGCGCCTCGCCGACGGGCCTCTAAGAAAAAGGGCCATGCATGCATATTGGTGACCAAGGTATTGCTGCCCCAGATGATAATCAGGTCCGAATCTACCGTGGTTTCGATATCTGTCGTGGGTATATTCCCCATGCTTGCAGCGAAACCCGCTTCTGCGGCAGCATTGCAGATGGTTCTCAACAGTTTGGAAGCCCCTAATTTGTGGAAAAAGGGGTGACCTGCGTGGAACTGGACAACACCCTCAGTCCCTGCATAGGAATAGGGCAGTATGGCCTCGCCCCCTGATTCAGAGATGATTTGCCTGTATTGGTGGACAATTTCGTCTAAGGCTTGATCCCAGGTGATGCGCTCGAACTTCCCTGCGCCCTTGGCACCCACCCGTTTCAACGGATGGAGGACCCGAAGCGGTGAGTAAATGCGCTCAGGATAATGATTAACCTTCACGCAGATGGCTCCACGGGTGAAAGGATGTTCAGGATCTCCTTCGACCGAGAGCACGCGGCCATCTTCCACCCCTACAAGGAGTCCGCAAACGTCGGGGCAATCGTGGGGGCAAACTGAGCGCTTGAATTCCATCATGGGCATACATCCACGTAACCGTTTACGGTTGTCGGTTCACGGTTTTTTCAACCGTGAACGGTAACTTTTTAGACGTTCAACAGGTTATAAGTTTAGGTTTACTTAGGCTTTGATGATCGTTTCGGCCACTTTTTTTGCTCTCAATTAAGAGCGAGATTATGAGTATGATTAAGAGAAAACTGTTTAACAAACCAAAACGATGGGCAAGGCCTTTACTGACATTCAGACAGCGTTGACCTTGAATCGAATATATCGGCAATAGGGGGGTTCCCGCGATCCTATCCCAGTGGGTGTTCTTGGCCAATCGGTTGGCGTTGGCCCCATATGTTTTTCCCTGAAACACCAGACCAAACCCGTGCGGTATCATAATGTAGCTTGGTCTGGTTGAGTTCGTAACCTGAAGTTCAACGCTTTCTTCACCGGCCACGGTCGTTACCTTTACCATCTGTCCGTCTTTGAAACCGAACTTTTCCGCGTCCCCAGGGTGCATGTTCACCGTGCATGCCCTTTTCCTCCTGTTCCAGGCAGGATCTCGCATCTGTGTATTGGCGTTGTAGTCCATGTGCCAGCCTGGGGACATGATGAACGGGTACTCGAAAGTGGGCGTCATGTCAAGACCTATTTTGAGTTTTTCTGTTTCAATAGCCGGATCAATCTCTTGAATCCAGTCTGCCATCTCGGCACATTTAGGTTGATTCGCCCGCTTCTGTGACCAGGGCCTTAGGACCCAAAAATAAATAAAGTCTCATTTTTGATGACAATTGCATCATTCGCTAAGATGCTCTCCTTATCAGCATATCCCTTAAAATATTGTGTTTAAAGATATAATTTTATTTACTGCTTAAGTTTGTTCTGATACAATTACCTATTAGTCAATCATAAAATAGGTAATTGTATCAAATGGAAAAGCAGTCAGATCGACTTAAGAAAACCGAAATACTATTTGATTCCAATAAGATAGCGACACTTGGGGATATCAAAAAGGAAATAGGGTCAAACTCAAGAATGACGGTTTACCGCTTGTTGTGTCAGATGGATTATCTCTCCAGTTACTCACATCGGGGACAATACTACACTTTACCACATATCCCTGATTTCGATCATGACGGTCTATGGTCTTTTAAGGCCACAAGATTCAGTAAATATGGCAACCTTTTGAACACTGCCCTCAATTTGGTACAATTTTCAGAAGGCGGTCTTACTGCTCAAGAGCTGGAGAGCCTTCTCCAGGTAGAAACACAGCCAGCATTGCGGAAATTATGGCGTGACAAAAAAATTTCGAGGGTCAGACTTGGTAGAATCTTTGTTTATTTGTCTTCCGATTCGGGAGAACGTCGACGTCAAGAATTAATGCGGAAGGAAAACAATTTGTCAGACGATCTGGCAGTCGGACTCGAGGCTGAGCTACTTCCAGATGAACTCAGGGCTGGTATTATATTGTTTTTTAGTTTACTGGACGAGAAACAAAGGCGCTTGTTTGCTGGTCTTGAGGCAGCCAAAATAGGTCATGGTGGTGATAAAAAGATCGCAGAACTCCTTGGACTCGATTCACATACGGTCTCAAAAGGTCGGCGTGAGCTCTTCAGTGGTTCTATTCTTCGCGTTGGATCACGGAAAAAGGGTGGAGGAAGAATGTCTGTGGAAAAAAAACGCCCAAAATAATAGAGGAAATCCGTACGCTACTCGATACCGATGCGGCAACTGCTGGAGATCCCATGTCGGAAAGAAAATGGACTCATCAAACCGCTGAAAAAATATCACAATGTCTCGAAGAGGGGCTTGAAATCAATGTATCGGCAACAGTAGTACGGCGATTGCTTCGAAAGCTGGGATATTCTTTGAAAAGCAACAAAAAATGCCTCTCATCAGGAAATTCCCCCGATCGCGATGCACAGTTTGGAATCATAAAGAGGCATCGTGATGAGTTTAGCAGGCTTGGTGAGCCAATCATAAGTGTTGATACAAAAAAAAAGGAAATGATCGGTCTTTTCAAAAACTCCGGACGAACATGGCGCAAGACCTACAAGAAGGTCAAAGACCATGACTTCCGTTCAGAAGCCAAGGGTTTGGCCTCCCCATACGGAATTTATGATATCCAACTTAATTTTGGGATGCTGGTTATTGGAGAATCCGCGGATACACCGGAGTTTGCAGTCAATAGTATTCTTATGTGGTGGGAGAAGCATGGTAGATTTGATTATCCAGAAGCGAAACGGTTGCTCATATTGGCGGATAGTGGCGGCAGCAATGGAGCTCGTCCCCGGATGTGGAAAAAATGTTTGCAGGAGCGATTAGCTGATCAGTATGGAATCATTGTCACAGTAGCTCATTATCCGTCCGGTGCAAGCAAATGGAACCCTATCGAACATAGGATGTTCAATGAAATCAGCAAGAACTGGACTGGGGTACCGTTGGAGAGTTTCGATACATTGGTAAACTTCGCAAAGAAAACAAAGACAAAAACCGGATTACACATCGAAGCATACCGAGATCAGCGAACCTATGAAAAAGGAAAGAAAGTGTCGGATAAAGAAATGGCAACAATGACGCTTATTAAAAGTACTGAGCTTGGAAAGTGGAACTATACGATTCAACCGAGAGAACCGGAATTAGGTGAAGACCTTCAATCCAGCCTACGAGTAAAACCTGAACCGATGGAAGATCATGACTCTTCAGACAAAAACCGAGCATGGAATTTTCTTCATCTCATATCTCGGATACGGAATTTATTTTCGGTTCTCCCGGAAAAATCGATGGCAATCTGATATCCTCTTCGCGATCAGAAAAATGTGATTTTATTTCTGCGCTGATCCTTAG
>JAERTG010000151.1 GCA_016845065.1 Fidelibacterota bacterium
GGGAGTGGGGAGATGTTTCTTTGTTACGATATCATTCGAGATGTACCGAGGCTTAGATCTCTCTCCCTCTCCCTTGCCATTCCTTTCAAATTAAACCGTCCAAACAGCACTGATGACACTATACGAGGCTTAGAGCGGACACAAAAGCAAAGAAGTGCAAGGGGGATATAGATGTGGAGGGCTAGAATGATCTTATCAAGCGAGTCTGTTTCTGAGAGCAGCTCAAGCCTAAAGCGTTAGAAAGAAGCACTTTAAGGTAAATATTATTGGAAATATAAGTTATTATACTATATCTAGCTCAAATACAACAGAAAGGAAGCTTATGCGATATTTATTGACGCTCCTGTTAACAGTACCATTATGGCTATATTCCCAGACAAGAACTAGCGGGGAACTAATGATTGAGTTATATAATATTGGTTCACTATGGAATGTAACGTTCATAGCGACATCCGTTAGTGAAACATGGGATGATGATTACATGTTGACATCAGATTATGATGAAGCATCAGTTCTATTATATGGTTGGGATATAGGATTTCCAGTGACTCCGACAGCAAAATTTGACTTAGTTGTTGATCCTATTGCAGGAGTAAATCCTGTGTTAGCCATAGGGCGCTACAAAATAGAAGCTATCGAAAGTGGAACAATACAAGCAACATTTTATATGGATTGGACAACATCCGATTATGGCTCCTCTCCAGATGTTTGGTTTAAATATGATGTTGCAAATAATCAATTTAAAAATAGTGCAAATACTCAGATAATTAATGGTACAACACAGACTGTATGGGACCTAGTAAGTACCATTGATCATGTTACTACAGGACTAGAATTATACACTACCTTAACAAGTCAAAGTGGCCATCCGCATGGTCGCGAAGTACAGTCGTTAGTCAATCAATATATGAATGCTGGTATCCACCAAGTAGAATTTTTTGCAGAAAATGTGCCAAGTGGTGAATATATCTATACTATCGAATCTGGGGGTTTCACTGATGTAAAGAAAATGATAGTGATTAAATAGCTCTTATTTTAGAGGTGGAAAGGGCTACTGTAGATAGTCATCTGTTTATGAATTTAATAGGTTACGTTAGTGTTTTAACGCTAATTGTTTTTGCGCTTAATGACGACCTTATTGCACAAAATCAGCAGACAACAATAACGTGGCCAACAATTGCTGATTCTCCTTGGCCTATGTTGAGTCATGACCCACAACGCACAGGGCGGTCACCTTATCAAGGCCCCCAAACACCAACGATTGGTTTCGCGTTAAATATTCCAGATGGCATCTATTCTGGTCCTGTATTAGGTGCCCAGGGAAATCTATATTTTGGATCATACTATCAATTAGATAGCTCGGATTATTTTTATTCATATAGTGCGGATGGTGCATATCGGTGGAGTTATACACTAGGGAACAACCGCCCTCCCCAATCAGGAATACTAATTGATTCAAGTAATACGATATATTTTGGATCACTTGATCAAAATTTTTACGCCTTACATGGGGATGGTACTTTAAGGTGGAGTGTAGATGTTGGATATATCACAGAAATATTGAGTCCCAATATTGACTTGGATGGAAATATATATATTACTAACAACCCTGCTGGTGAGCTACTATCTATAAGTCCAGACGGGGTAGTAAACTGGCAAATCACATATGATGAAGGTTTTCTACATGGATCCGCTTCGATCTCCCCAGAAGGGCAGACTTTATATATTCCTGGTACAAACTCAAACATATACGCAATAAATCAGGACGGTAGCTTGCTCTGGTCATTCTCATGTGGGAAAACGTACTCTCCCCCTGTGGTTGACAACACTGGTAATTTATATTTTATTGCCGAAGAGATACCTCAGCAATTGTATTGTTTGTCTGCTAATGGTGAAATTAGATGGAATACTATAGTTATTGAAAACTTCTCCATTACTCCATATTCTGGATTAACGCTAGATGCTCAAGGAAATATATATATTGCGATAGGTAGCAACATCCTTTCATATAATTATGATGGAGATTTGCAATGGCATTATATCATTGGTAATAATCCTGACGAATATGATGAATTTTCGCAGCCTTTAATTTGTGATTCTGACGGAACTATCTATGTTGGTTCAACTTACGGTAATTATTACTATGCAATCTCTAGCGATGGTGTATTAAAGTGGCAATTACCTTTGGATGGATACCAGGTAGACAATACTGGTGCAATTGCGGAGGATGGCACACTTTATCTAGGACTTCACAAAAGTTCGTTCTGGAACATGAATGAACACAACTTAATAGCGATTTACGATACAAGCGGAGTATCAATCAGGGGTACAACAGAGCTTTTAAGAGAATTCGTTATACATCAAAATTATCCTAATCCGTTTAATCTGGTAACAAAAATTGAATTTGAGTTATCCAAACCTTCAGATGTTTTGCTGCATATTTACGACATAAAAGGACGAAGCATTATCACTTTGGTAGATAGTCCAGAAGATAGAGGTAAATATGATATTTTTTGGAATGGTGTAGATCATGCTGGTTTTGAGGTTGTCTCAGGAGTTTATATAGCAAACCTTGAAATCAATGGATATTCACAAAGTATTAAAATGTTGGTACTTAGATAGGTCTAGGTTCGTTCACCAACCAATATTTTAGAATCTCTACCCTTTATTTCAAGATTATGTATAAGTGACTCAGAGCATGGTTTCTCTTTCTAACATGCTGCTTAGAGCGGACTCACTCAAAGGGATTGCCAAACTGAAATGATGTCGCAGGATACACAAATGATACAAAAGGATAATTCATACGGAAGCCGCTCAAGCGCGGTACGTTATACGCACAGAGGGAGTAGTGTCTGAATAATGTTGACAAAATAGTGTTTGTGGAAAGTACGCCATTGGCGTATATTGATTTATGATAATTGTTGAGACACCAATATTCACAAAGCGAGTTGCCGCTATCTTGGGTCTTGAGGATTATAGGCTTTTACAAAACGAACTAGTCCTTCGACCCGAGTCTGGTAAAGTAATTCCGGGAAGTGGTGGCCTCAGGAAACTGAGATGGACTGGTTCTGGGCGTGGTAAGCGAGGTGGGAGTAGACTAATCTACTACTATATGCGAGATGACAATGTCATTCTTATGTTGTTTATTTACGCCAAAAATGAGACTGAAGATTTGACGAAAGATCAAATAAAAGTACTGAGATCAATCGTTGAAGAGGAGTTAAAATGAAAGATGAAATGTTTGAAGAACTGAAGAATAGTATTAAACAGGGTGGTGCTATCCTCCGTGGAGAAATTGCTCCTGGTCGTTCCTTCGATATTGATAATCCTGATGTGAAGGCAATACGCGAGCAGTATGGTCTTTCGCAAGATAAATTTGCTCAACTGCTTGGTATAAGTGCTGCAACTCTAAGGAACTGGGAACAGGGCAGAAGACACCCTGAAGGTCCTGCTAGAATTCTGCTTTCTGTGGCAGCAAAACATCCAGAAGCCATTTTAGATACTGTCCATCAATGATCTGAGGACGAAAAATCGGCGTATAACAAAGGTACTGTAGTTAAAGTCAAGTGATTTAGGCAGCATAATTGGGATCATACTCAGTTTCATTGGTCCACAAAAAATAGATGAGAAGCAGTAGTTTTCTGGCCACAGCGATCACTCCAACTTTCTTAGGTTTACCCTTCTCCAGCATCCTTTCGTAATAAGATTTCAAGTTGGGATTTGATTTTATAGCTGAGATAGCCGGCATGTAAACACTCTGTCGCAGGTGACTATTGCCCTTCCTTGATATTCTGGTTTTACCCTGATGCTTACCAGACTCATTGAACACGACATCCAGACCAGCATAACTGGTCAACTGTTTACCGTTGCGAATCAGAGAGAAGGCATTGGTTTCCGCCAGAACCCTGGCAACCGTCATTAAGCCGACACCATTCACCCTTAGAATGTTTTGGATTTTAACCCACATCAGAGTGTCACTCTGCAGCAATGATCGGATACTGAGTTCTACTTCTTTGATGAGGGTTTCATAGAGCTTGATCTCACGTCTTAGTCTTCTAACTGTATCCTTTCCGGGTTTGAAGGAATGAGTTTTTGCATGGATTCTGTTCTTAGCATCAGTCCTCAGCTCCTTGAGGGCAAGGTGTTCTCGTGTGAGAAGCTTTAACTCCTTCATGAGCTCTGAGGGCGGCTGCCACTCATTTAGACGCTTCTCCAGACC
>JAERTG010000152.1 GCA_016845065.1 Fidelibacterota bacterium
GAGTAAAAGCTATGCTTGTGACATTTCCCCTATGCTGCCCAACAAGCTGCCTAACAAGCTCTGATTTCTTGATGTCGAATGAATACTGCAACTTGATGGAGCGATCCCAACTTCCGGTTGCGAGTATAAGCCCATCGGGTGAGGCGGCAATTGCGGAAACATAATCATCATGAGGGGTTATCTCAATTGGATCTACACCATCGAATCGAGGCCAGAGACGAACCTTTTTCCCTCCAGCAGAGGTAACTGCCCAGGTGTCCGATCATTCATGTATTAGTGAAAAACGCCGATAAAAGTTAGACAGGGATAATCATCCGGTAATGTCGAGTCACTATTAGAACTTAAACAGAATATAAGAGCCTCTATGTCGAGTTTATCAGAACAAGAAATTCGTGCAATCTATCGTCAAGGTGAGGATAGTGTAGTGGCCTTGATTCAAGGTTTGTTTGCAGAATTAGAGGCGTTAAGGTGCGAAGTTCAATCGCTTAAAGATCAAATAAGTAAAAACAGCAGCAACAGTGGCAAGCCGCCTTCGAGTGATGGGTTATCGAAACCGCGAACGAGCAGTTTGCGTAAAAAAGGAGTCAAAAAGCGTGGCGGTCAAAAAGGTCATAAAGGTCACACACTTTCCGTTGTAGATACTCCAAACCATACGGTATTGCATAATATTGAAACGTGTGATCAGTGTACCGCCAACCTTAAAGATGCCAATGTTGTTGGTGTAGAGAAACGTCAGGTCTTTGATCTTCCACCCTTGAACATAGAAGTCACCGAACATCAAGCTTTGATCAAAAGATGTCCCGAATGTGGTGCCAGCGCCAAGGGGTTGTTTCCTGAAGGCGTTACGCAACCCGCGCAATATGGCAATCGGGTCAAATCTTTGGCTGTCTACCTGAACCAATATCACTTTATCCCATTAGAACGAACCTGCGAGATTTTTGAGGATCTCTTCGGACATCGTCCCTCAGATACCACAATCTTTCAAGCTGCAGAACGCCTATGGGATCATCTTGAACCCGTTGAAGCACACATCAAGCAAAGTCTGATCAACGCTCATGTCCTCAATGTAGATGAAACCAGTTTATCTGTGGCAGGAAAAAAACACTGGGTGCATGTAGCTGGCACGTCACTCTTAACGCATTATGGTCTGCATGAAAAGCGTGGTCAAAAAGCCACCGATGCGATTGGGATTTTGCCCTGTTATGAAGGTCGTGCCGTGCATGATCACTGGAAACCCTACTTTGGATATGAAGACTGCCAACATGCCCTTTGCAATGCCCATCATTTACGGGAACTTAAGTTTGTCACTGAGCAATACCAGCAAGACTGGGCGCAAGAGATGACGACTTTGTTGATGGACATCAAACAGATCGTCGAACAAACGAATGAAAATACCCATCATTTGTCAGCGACAAAAATTAAGGCATTTGAAAAACGATACGACCAAATTTTAATGCAAGGCTTCCAGGACAACCCACCCCCTAAACAAAAAGCAGGGGGCAAAAAGAAAAGAGGCAGACCCAAACAATCCCCACCTAAAAACCTCTTGGATCGACTGGAGCAATACAAAAGGGAAGTCCTCGCCTTTATGTACGACTTTCGTGTGCCTTTTGATAATAATCAGGCTGAGCGAGATATACGCATGGTCAAGGTCAAACAGAAAGTCTCTGGATGCTTCCGAACACAAACGGGTGCTGCTATCTTTTGCCGTATACGTGGATATATCTCTACCGCTAAGAAAAACTCAATACGTGTTATTGACGCCATTCAAGATGCTTTCAACAAGTCCCCTTTTATACCCACCCCTATTGATACTTCAAACAATACCCCCGTATCACAACCTGCTGTTTAATACCTTTTCTACCGCTTTTTGACCTGGGCAGTTACCTCCTGTCTATGATTACCAGCCGGTCCCGCAAGGACCCTTACCCGTCTCCACAGACGCTTTCATTGTATGCTGAACCTCAACATATGACATCACCCTCCTTTTTAGACCCATCTCCTTGTCTCATCCTTGTACCTCACCCATCGGTCACCAAATTCCTCTTCGAGCATCCGCTCTTCGGCTCTTATGAACATCACATCCATCAATACACCCAGGAGAGGGATAACAGCAAAAGGGGTCAGAGACCCCATAAACAGTCCGATCCCAACCAAAATCAGAACGAATCCCAGGTACATCGGATTTCTCGTCACCCTGAAGACCCCGTCTGTAACCAGGGCGGATGACGTCTCGGACGGCTTGACAGTGGTCTGGCGCTTCTTGAATGCTGCATCTGCTGTGAGATTGAGGAAGCAGCCAATGGCCAAGAAAAGGATGCCGAAAAGATTCCACGGAAACGGCAGCAGCTGCATTCCAGGCCACAAGAGATGGAAGCCCACCATAGCCACAATGGATACAATGAGATAGGTCGGAGGAAGCGGCCCTTTGTGCTCCATAGTTACTTACCGGGGTTTGGTCTGATGGTCAAAAAACCGGGCGCCCACAGTGCGTCGATTATGCCCTGTTTGAAGGCTCCTCAAAAACTGGGTCAACACGATTGCACTCACCAGGGCAAATAAACCCATTATGATCGTAAGCGACCAATCTACATTCAATCCTTTCATTCCCATGACGACCACCAACTCTCCTATTGTTATATCCATCAAAATGCAGAACACCATCATTGCAGGGGCCAACAATAACCCCAATGGGTTCTTTCCAAAAAGCAAAATGGAAGTAATCAAAAGCGCGGGAAGGCATACGGACAGATCCAGTACCTGAATAGGGTTGGTCGGGGTTCCGATTTCCATGATGCTCTCTGGTGTCACCTCACGGATAATGGCCGGAATGATTTCCGAAAGCCAGAGGATATAGAACAGGCAAGAGATGGCAAAGAGATACCCCCCAACGGTTTTGACGGGAATCTTCTCATTGAAACAATTCACAATGGGCTCCTTGACCTGCGAAAACAGGAAATACGCAAACGAGTAGAATGACAACCCAAGTATCAGGCAGTAAACCAGGAACAGATTGTTGAAATGGACAGTGAAGCAGTATATCAC
>JAERTG010000153.1 GCA_016845065.1 Fidelibacterota bacterium
TCCATAGGAGGCTACGAGTTCAGCAAACTCCGAGGCCATTTCTTTGACCAGAACTGGGTCAATATCTCCATCCACTCTTCCAACAATCAGGCCACGCTCTTTGTCGTATGATAGTTCGTATTTCATACTTTCCTCCTAACGTTTTGCGCTTGAGCTGCTCTGGACAGCTTGTTGCTTTGCTCTAATTTTTGTATTCATGATCATAATATACGTTTTTGTACGCCCCCCTGGAATGTCAGCTTGAAGCTTTTGTTAGTTAGCACAATCAATCATCTGTGCGCCACTTCATTGCAAATAAACCACTATGTCATTGAACGCAGAATTGGTACGGGGTCCTACTCCACAGTATATATCTATACTGTTCCGAATGAACCTATTCAATCAGCACCTGATACAAATTGGGTCGATACGAGCATTCTGCTTCACAGATTTGAGGATATTGTTTACTATCGAATAAAGGGAAAAGTTTGGAATGAGTATTCAAGTACAGCCCCTGGAATTTATTGGGACAATCGTGCCAATCCAGATAGCAATGATGATTAGAGTATTGTAGTTTTCAGTATTCATTAAACTGGTTAAATTGACCCTCGATGATAATTTAATTTATCAAGGGTCACACTCGAGGGGAGAATCATATGTCAGGATTGAAAAGTAAGTCTTACAAATTAATTGCCGTATTTTGTATGCCGCTGATGTTACTTCCAGGATGGGATCTTCAGACCACTGGTCTAGGAGACTATACGGGTAGTGCAGTTGCATTAGATGCATATGATTCTCTTCATGCAATATTTGTTGACCAGCCATTAAAAATATTCAAGACCAACAATGGTGGTATGGGCTAAAAGTCATGGTGATTTCGGCACAGGGACAGGAGCTGGTACAGATTTGCATAACTTAAAGCCAGAGGATGTTTCAGTAAACTCAACAAGGAATAATAAAGATTTTGATGATGGTGGTACATCAGTAACGGACAGCTCACCACCGTCTGGCTATGACGGTTCAACTGGTTGTTTATCAACCTCAACAAGTTGGGAGCCACCAGATTCAGTCAAAGGAGATGTTGCTCGGATCATCTTTTATATGGTTACAAGATATGAAGGTGAGAATGGAGAAGTTGATCTTGAAATGGTTAACTACGCAGATTCTGCACCTGCATTGGAACCCTATCATGGTGTTCAGTCAACCTTGTACTCATGGCATGTTTCTGACCCAGTAGACGATTTTGAAAGAAATCGAAACGATGTGATCCACGACTATCAGGACAATCGGAATCCGTATATAGATCACCCAGAGTATGCCAACTACATCTGGGGTGGAGAAAGTCCTTCGACCAATTCAGAACCATCGAATCACGCTACTAATTTCACAGCAGGTAAAGAGATTACCATTACCTGGACAGATCCCAGTTCTGGGACAATTCCAAACGGATACTTGTTAAAGTTGAGTTCAAGCAGCTTTGGATCAATAACAGCCCCAACTGATGGGAATGTCGAAAGCACAAGCAGTACAGTAAAATATGTCAGTCATGGCGTTCAAACGGCGACCATGGGACCACTAGCAGGAAGTACTACCTGGTATATCAAGATTTATCCATATACAAACTCAGGAAGTAACATTGACTATAATATTGATACACCACAACAAACCAGCCTAAAGCTGGATTAAGCATGGATCTTGACAGATACTAGGGTTGCTTCTTGCAGATATAAAAACGGATTCGGAGGAGAAGGATGAATAAAGGACAGAAAATTAAATTAGCATATGTTTGGTTTGTATTAATGTTAATGGTTTTTTTACAGGTAGGGTATAGTCAATCAACTTTGTCAGCGGGGGATATAGCAATCATTGGTTTTAATTTTGACAATGCAGATGAGCTCGGTTTTGTCTCGCTCGTTGATTTGGAATCGGGGACTGTAATTAAATTTACAGATAATGGTTGGTTATCAGCAGGTAGTTTCAGATCAGGTGAAGATACACACACTTGGACTGCTGGAAGTGCCTACTCAGCTGGAGATGTCGTCCTAGTAACTCTTTCTGGTCCAGCTCTGTCTTCAAGTGGAGATCAAATCATAGCCTACCAGGGTGAGGCTTCAAGCCCTACTATGATTTTCGCATTAAATTCAGAAGGATCAGACTGGCAAGCTGATGCAACCAATTCTAATACATCTGCATTACCTACAGGATTAACAGATGGGACTGATGCCATCGCCCTAAGCGAAGTTGACAATGGTTATTATTCAGGCTCAACTAGTGGGACAAAAAGCGACTTACAAACTGCAATTTGCAATTCTTCCAATTGGACTACTAGTAATACAAGGATAGCGAATACAAGTTGGGTATCTAGCTTTACCGTATCTGAAGGGGGAACCGTAGACAATCCCACTTCTCTTGCTGCATCAGTTCAAAGCTCATCACAAATAGACCTGTCTTGGACTGATAACACAGATGGTGATAATGTTTTATTTGCATGGAATAGTTCAAGCACGTTTGGTACTCCGACAAATGGTCAGACTTATTCTGCTGACGATGCAATAAGTGGCGGTGGAACGGTCCTACAGTACAGTGGAACTGACAGTTATTCACATACCAGTTTGACGAGCAATACGCAATACTACTACAAGGCTTGGTCCTATGACGGTTCTACCTAT
>JAERTG010000154.1 GCA_016845065.1 Fidelibacterota bacterium
CAGCAATTCCGCAACATATTGTTTTCGGGCGGATTTTTGTTGGGTTAGTGGTTTGTATTTCTGGATTTATGGTGATTCCGTGGTACAGGAGCATCTGGAGTACTTTCGCAGGGGTAATTTGGGGCTGTTTTGCCGGCTCGGGACGTAGCGATAACATCTTCGTCATTTTTTGCTGGCGAAGTTGGCGGACTATATCTGATTTTCAATAACAATCCGGCTTAGACTCGATCAGGGTGGTCCGGCTCCGGAATGTATCGGGGTCTCTTTGGCAGACTCAACACCCAATCCCGCATATAATTGATTGGCCAATGCGATCAGGCTGTTGATTATTTTTCGCATTTGCGGTTTGAGATTACGTTTATAAAAGCACTGGGCAAGTGTAAAAGCGATAAAGAGGCAAAGGGTAAAATTGACAATCGCGGCCGGATCGTGTTTATAGCAGTGGTTCAGTGACCAATGCTGACTGAGTGTATTGAAGATATTATTTTCGATCTGCCATCTTGAGTGGCCCAATTTCCATAAATCTTTTGCGGTTAATCGCAACTTTGGTATTGTTGTTGCCCACCACCAACTGTTGGTTACTTCTCTTTCGACTATTTGGCCATATTTTTCGACCTTCTCGGTATAGGTTTCCACGGCATGCAGAACTCGCAAAGGAACATCGACAGTATCAGCGGTAAAGCCATCAAGGTCCCAGACTTGTATTGTTCTACCATCTATATGCCAGATGTCAGGCTCGGCCTGACTGAACAGTCCCCGTGCATCGGCAATAAGGCTTGGATAATTATTCTTGAGAACAATTATAACATCCTTGCCTCTGCCAACACAAAAATTTATAAACGGCCCTTCCATATAAAGAGCATCAGCGACGATTACATCAAAGAAACGAGTATAATTGTCACAGAGCCTTTCAACTATTCGCTTTGCCGAGGCAACCTCATTTTCACCAGGCAATATCGGCTCAATATCCAACGGCAGATCTATTTGCGTATTCAATAGATTACAAGCGGTCATGCGATAATAATATTCGGACTCTTCTCCGTTTACCGTTTTATGTTTGCGCTCACAAAAGCCCGGCCATTTACGCTTTTTAGTGGGAAAAAAATTCATGCCCATCTATACCAACTGCATTGAGAGGCAAATCGGTATCAAGGGCCTTATTACGCTTTAACCGATAACAATTCTCCCAGTGCAATTTGCGTAAATCATCAGGGATAATTTTTGTAAAAACCTCGCCTATCGTATCTACACTGGGTTTATCTTTGCCGATAAAGCTTTCAATCTTTTTAGGCAATCGCAACTCCGTATCCAGGGCATTCAAACTGCCCCGCCTGGTTAACTGCATAATGAGGCTACTCATCAATATTGATTGTGTATCGATTTGGGGCCTTGACCTTATATCCGTGATTTGTGACAACGACTTGCTAAGATCAAAAACCCTGTCGGCATAATCAAAAAAGCGCCTAAGCATATCAATCCTTATCTTCCATGAACCGTTTGAGTGAATGGGCGGAAATATCAGCTGTAAGCTCATTGGCTTTCTTGTAATTTTCGACCCACTGAGTAATAGTGCTTTCCCATTTTTTCGGTATGCAGATCATCTTTCGTTTTTTGCCGTCCCGTATGCTCAAATATAACGAGACATGCTTTTGCCCCTTGGTGACGCACTTGCATCGCGGATTTCCGCAGACCCTTGCCATAGTAACCAGCGAGCCTGCCAGCAACCTTTTGTTACCAGCCAACTTTGCCAGTTGTGACCGCGCCTGCCTGTCTTTTTGAGTAAATTTGGCCCTGTGTTCCATAAGAATCCTTTCAGTTAGATCTGTATCGTAAATGATATAATATATTATATCAGCTAAGGTTCAAAAAGTCAAGAAAAATCTAATGCGAATTTGCTTTTTTGGGAAAATTTATGCGAAAATGCTTACCTGCAAGGACTTATAGACACAAAAAATCTAAGTTGCGGAATTGCTGATACGAGCTTATGTTTCCGGATCAGGCCGGACAATACACCCACAGATCAGCGATTAGCGAGTCTCTTTGCATGATCAGCATCCCAACAAGATTCGTCCCTGAGAATAGCCCAGCAGCGTATAAGCAGCTGCCTGGCGACCGCAACGATCGCAACCTTCGAACGTTTCTTGTCTCCGCGTCTGACTTTATCATAAATCTCTCTCATCCACGGTTCCCTTAGCCCAAGCCACGATAGCTAGGTTCCTTTCAAAATTAAATTTGATCGACAAATTTTGTGGACCCACTGTGGTGACCACGTTTTCCCGTCTGCAAAGGTCAGAGACAGCAATCTGGCCTCGCAGGCCCTCAAGAACTATGCGGATCTTCTCTTCTGCAGAGAATTTTCGGCGGGTTGCCTTTCTGATCTGTTTTACAACATCTTTTGGTTTTGTCATTTCGAGCTCCTTTCCTGGGCCAAAGAACCCAGATTATGGAGCTAAAATCTGCAATTTCAAGTGTTTTCCTGCATGCAGGAAAACACTTGAATCTCTCCCCTAACCAAAGGTGTCAACCTGTGCCACTTCTGCTGACGGCAAACACAGTAAACACAAACATTTTATGTGTCCTTGCAGGTCCGTACATTTGATCTGATGGGCCGCTATTTCCAGGGTCCACCAGAAGGCCATTTTTTATCAAATGATTTATTGATCACTGTAGCGATCATAGGTGCTGAAAGGAACGTCTGGATTTCAT
>JAERTG010000155.1 GCA_016845065.1 Fidelibacterota bacterium
GTATATAGTCGGTTGGCTTCACCAATACCCCACCTTAAACTGTCTTCTTTTAAGGGGATGGCCAATAAATGAACATGATTTGTCATTAGACAATAAGCAATATATTTCAATCCAGCTTTTTCAGCTTGTTGATTCAAAAGAGTGCCCTTTCGGTAAGCATGCATGATTTTTCTTTAAGGAGTCGTTATATTATGGGCTAAATCTTAACACAAAGGAGAAAAGCCCATGAAAACAGTTTCTTTAGATTTCCCAACCCCCGCAGCTTTGGAAGTCCAGGCACGATTCGAACATTGGCGAAACACACGCACCAAACGTGGTAAAATTCCAGAAGAGTTATGGTCAGCGGCCGCTGAGCTTACAAATTTTCATAGTATCAATCAGATTGCCAGGCTGATGCGGTTAAATGCTTCCGATCTGAGTAAAAAAATATCATCTATATCCCGTTCCGTTGTAAAAATGAATGATGAATCTCCAGTTTCTTTTATCGAACTCCCTAAAATCTCCAATTGCAATGCAGGATCATGCGAGATTGACCTGAAACGCTCTGATGGATCAGAGATGCAAATTCGATTATCAAGTAAAAACACTGCCGATTTACCCGCACTCATTCAGGCGTTTGTTAATTAAATTGGCAATAATGAGACGAACGATTCAGATTTTAACTCATAGAGGAAGCAATGATACAGATCACCCCACATATGCGGATATTGGTCGCTACAGAGCCTGTCGATTTTCGAAAAGGCATTGATGGCCTGGCTGGTATTTGTCGGAGGACACTGAAGTTAGATCCCTTTTCGGGGGCCGTCTTCGTATTTCGCAACCGGCTTAAAACGGCGGTTAAAATATTAATTTATGACGGTCAAGGATTTTGGCTCTGTCAAAAGCGGTTATCCAAAGGTCGCTTCAAGTGGTGGCCAAATTCGACCAACGAAGCGACCCGTCGATTGGCCGTTTATGAACTGCAATTACTGTTGGCGGGCGTTGACCCATCGTTTCATCAAGTGGCACCTGATTGGAAAAGACTATCCGCTTGACCGGGTGCGGTAGGAACACGAGCCGGATTGACCCTGATGTTTAAGCCGAGGATTTAATTGATAGATTTGTGATGGTTTCCTGGTAATTCCAGGGAAACCACTGCTCAGGTGCTTGAGATACCCTTGTTGCATTGATTTGTAGCTGCGTGAGATAATCGAAGGGGTTAATACCGTCTAAGTTACAGGTCACAATCAGGCTCATAAACATATCACCCAGTTGAGCCCCCTGCTCAGTTTTGTAAAACAGAGAATTCTTACGATGCAAAATGGCCTTTTTCAACATCCGTTCACAGATATTATTATCCAGCGGAGCTCCTGGCACCTGTAAAAAGCGTGTCAGTTTTTCCCAGTGATTGAATGTATACGTTATTGCCTTTCCCAAGCTGGAATTGGGTTCGACCAGTTTTTCATCGAATTGTTTTTCAAGCCAAAGGTAAAAAGCGGCCATGATCGGACCGCTATTGTCCTGATGGTATTTGAGGCGCTCTTCGGGCGATAAACTATTTTGCTTGGCCAGGGTATCATAATGATAAATCTTACCGAATACTTCGGTAATGACGTAAAGACACTGATCTGGAAAATCTTCAGCCACATTGACGAAGTTCCTGCGTGCATGAGTGTTGCAGTTACATTCGATCACTTTTATGTCTTTAGGGGTGTTGCCGCTTTTCGCGTCGCTCATTTGGATGGGCGGGCTTAATCCCGCCTGTCGTTTTTTCAGCAATTCTGTAAAGTTTTCACCCGCATGTTTGCGGCCGGAAAAATAAAGAGCGATGCGTTGTTTTACGACCACCGATATGATCCCAGTGGTGAAAATGCCGGTTCTGATTTTACCTTTTTGGTTTTTTACTGCTTCGGCAATCTCTTTGGACAACGACAGAACCTTCATTCCCGTATCGTCGTTGTAAAACAGTTCGCCCTGGGCAGCCAGTCTGATGAGGGCATGATAGACGGGAGTCACCTGGCCGCCTATCTCCTGTATTTTATCCCACTGAGTGGATACGGGAAGTGGAATCCCCAATCGTTTTTGCAATTCTGAGAGGCGATACATCGGAATGCCGGCGCCGTATCTCAAAAGCGCGATCATACTTTTAGCGGATTCATCGTAATGTTTGCTGCCACTTTTTTGATTCGCAATCTCCTGGGGGAGTGGTGCCTGGAAAATTTCTCCACAAAGGTTGCAACGCAGTTTTTCCAGTTCGTAAACAGCCGCTTGAAGTGGTGACACCCCTGTAATATGGATGAATACGCCAGGCTGCTTTGGATGGTAGACCTTGCCTTGAAAACATTCGGGGCAGTTGTCTCCGGGAGTTAACTCCGGGTGGCCAATGGTGATTCGTTTGGCACCGGTATAAGCACTCACTCTGTTTCGTCCATGTCCTTTTGACTGCTGCCTGGTCGGTTCGGTTTGGAGTGCTTGCGATTCTGCAAAATCCAGGGATGCATCCGTTTCAGTTGTGTTTTGGCAGGGGAGATCCGTTTCACCCTGGGCATCCATTTGGGTATTCAGCGCTGCCTTGATCTTTTTGGTTTTTTCCGATTTGATGCCCATGATTTGCTTAAGCAAGGTTTTAATTCGAACATCTTTTTTAAGCGCATTTTCTAAGATGAAATTCAGCGTTTCTGTTAAATGTCGCAATGCCTGAGCATCTTCCGCCGGTATGATCTCCTCGGTTCGTTGTAATAACGCTTCCAGTTCTGCTGGAGACATTCGTTTTAATTTAGGGAGTTTCTGTTTCATCGTCTAAAAAAAGTTTGCCTTTAAGTTCCGCAGGTGTTGTTTCTTCCGGGATATCTTTTACAGAAAAACGTGACCAGACTTCAACCAACTCCCTGAGTGCTTGTGCATCTTCTGACGGGAGTCTGGCGTCTGTTCGTTTTAGGAGTGCTTCTACTTCATGAGCACTTATCGTGCGCACTTTAGGATGTTTTCGTTTCTTTGCCATGACACAGTTTTAGTCTAAAATCGGTTGATAAAGGGTATCCCAATACATCTTTAATTGACCTTGTCACACGCCTGGTCTTTTCTTTAATGCCACGGCCAGTTGTTTTGCCCAAAAACTTCCAGTTGGCGGCATAATAGCATGTACCTGCATATCGCTCTGTATCGACAAATGTTTCCAGGTAGTGAACGGGATGGTGATAGAACTTTTGCCAATCCCGGGCAACAACCTTGGCGGATCGGCTCAATAGATGACTGGCCAGGTATTTGACATTTACCCAGGGCAGAATTAAAAACCTGGAATTATAGGCCATTAAATGAAGATTCTGTTTTCGAATGGTCGCAGACCAACCGATGAATTGATCCCGCGATCCAATATGCAATGGCGGTGATGACCATGTCATGCAAGCAATTGGTCTTTGACCGGAATAGGCAATGTATTTAAGATTTTCTCCCACGGGTTGGCAATAGCCCAGGTAATGGAATTGCTCGATCAGACTGTTGCATAAAGCTTCTGAGGCCGTCTTTCGAACCTGAACCAATTGGGTAGGTTTCAGGCCTGCAAGTGAGCCTGAGATAGCGGTTTGATCAACCTGAATTTGAGATGGTTTTTTTCGTAAGGCCAGATTGTTTTTGGGGTTTTGTTTTTTTGCTGGTAATTGGATCAGTCCAGCTCGATCCAATTCCAACATAAAACTGCGACACACCATATCCCGCAAAGCACCGTTTTTTTGGACCCAGTTCCAGGCTTCACAAAGTTTTTGTGACAAACGCCGTCTACTATCATTGGGATTTCTGTCTATCAGCCGTCTGATAAAATCAATGTCTTCGCGAGAGTATATTTTTCCGCGGTATTTAAATTCATATTCCATGTTTAATACAATAGCAGACATGGAACTGGAACGCACGCAAAAAATGAAAAATCTTGAAAAAAATTACATGAGGATAAAATGAAGGCGATTAACTTTTTGCATGCTTACCGGAAGGACAC
>JAERTG010000156.1 GCA_016845065.1 Fidelibacterota bacterium
AATGGCATGTTAATGAGTCTTTCAGCACAATACTATCATTTTGAAAAATATTCAACAATCACTATCATTTTGATAGGATATCAAATAATCTAATTATCAACACACAGACATACTAATTAAAATTCAGCCACTTACAAAACATATCAAAACTGGCACATATTCTGCAATATTGATCAATGCCGCTGGGCTTAGCGATTTTCTGCGGTGCAGACATGATATTTGTTTGCCGATTATTACAATCTTAAATGAGGAGAATATTGATGAAAAAATTTATAATTTTGCAATGAACACACTATTGCTGTTTTTATTAACAACCGCCGAACCTAGTTGCGAAAACAAAAAAAGGAGGCAAAAAGTGAAAAGTTATTTTTTGAGGTTGGTATGGTGCTATTAATACTTGGATTGGTGAAAGTAATTGAAGATTCGTTTGTTATATTGGGCACAATGATCCTGATCGTTCTTTTATCTGGCTGCGGAAGCCTGGAGTATCCAAGGGCCCACAAAACATCCGTTGATACCCCCCACAGTCTATCACTCACCTCAGATCTTCGGGTCGTACATGTCCTTAAGAAAAACGGACAACTGTGGGTTCTGAGCGAGCCCCCCCCGGATGCGGCTTTCTCATATGAAAATGAAGAGGACCTGAACATTTCACTGGTCTCCACAGGAGGCAACAGTAAAGAGGGGGAGGGAATGGTTTCCGGAAGTGAAGACCTGCCCCTGACCGGTAGATCTTCCTACGTGCTGCTGGCCCGGGAGATGGGTTACCGTGTGAACGAAATGGCCTTCAACACCAATGCCGACTTCGAACAATACTATAAAGCCTACAGAGAGAGTCTGCTGGTATTAAAAGAGATTGCCAGCATTGAAGCGGCCAACCTCCAGCAGTCCACCACCGTAAACGTGGCCACAGGAGCAACAGCATCCCAGAGTTTGACAGAGACCGAATCACGGGGAGTTTCAGGAAACGAATCACAGGTGGCATCAGATAACAATGCTGCACAGAGTGAGTCCAACGATACTCCCCTTGGCGGTTCGGGTGTGGGCGATGATGATGATGATGAGTATAATAAATGATGCAATAACTACAAACTTAGGAGGCCAAAATGATAGACAGAAAAATTTTTAATTTCAATCTGATTTTGTTGTTGCTAACTGTATGGAACTTAGGGCTATCATACGCAAATGCAAGTGAAGTTACCAAAATTCCCGGTATTAAAGTCGGCAGTGGTTTTTCATCTTATTATAAGCACTATTTTACCATTGACAAAAAGCTATTTATCCTTGGTAAAGACGGAAAAATTAAAGAATATGTCTATAAAGGTGGTAGATTTTATGGCTCCGGCAGAGAAGTGGGGCACTCTTTTAATGCACACTTTGAACATTTTTTTACTATTGGCGATAAAATGTTTGCCAAAAAAGATGATAAAAGAATTCTAGAATATTCATATTCAAAACAAAAGAATAAGTTTGTTGGCTCCGGTAGAGAAGTGGGCAGTGGTTTTTCATCTAAATTTAAGCACTATTTTACGATAGAAAACAACCTGTATGTTGTTGGAGATGATGGGATAATTTTAGAATATGTCTATAAAGGCGGTAAATTTCATGGCCCCGGCAGGAATGTGGGGCATGGATTCGGGGCTCGCTTTACCCATTTTTTCGTTATCGATAAGAACCTAATCGTAAGAGATGTTAAAGGCGATTTTCGGGGGTTCAAATATGTAAACAATAGATTTACTGAAAATAAAACAATTTCAGGAATTCAATTTGATAAATCGATTACTCATTATTTTAATATTGAAAATGAATTAATTGTACGTAATACGAAAAACGAATTAATGCATTACCCCCCATGGTATTGGAATGCCACTGCAGAGGATAATCAGGATCTTGCCCATATTAACCAGCTATATAATATCAAATGTTTTGATGGAATAACTTTACTGCCAGACCATTATAATGGCTTATGTGAGAGTATCAACTCGAGTGATGGCTTAAGTAACTCTTTAGGATTGATTACAAAAACAACAGCAGATTTGAAAAAACAAGCCGATGGTCTAAAAGATATTCTATCAAAATCGAACAAGGCTGAAAGTGACTTGAAGAGTATTACCAACATGATCGGAACTGTAAAAGATTTGTTGAAAGTCGCCAAAGCTATCCCAGCCATCAGTAATGCGGCCGGAGATTTAGAAACCGCAGTAACTGAACTTGAACGCCCCGCGATAGATGCACAAAAACTATTTCATTCTCTAAACAGTAGAATTGAACCTCTTGAAAAATTAACGACAGATACCGACGCTTTGCTTGAGAAAATTCTTAAAAAAGAAGAGAACCTTAAACTTACGGTCGAAAATCTGCTAAATGCCGATAAGGAAGCATATAAATGTAAACCTAACAATAAACCGTTAAATGAGGCTACCAAGGGTGCAAAAGCTAAAATTGATGACCTCAACGTTGAGTTGAATAAGGCCGTAGCAGACTATGAAAAGGCTGTTCAGGAATATGATTTCATCGAATATTTGGAAACACAAGTCTCTCATTTCTCACCAATGAAAACTATTGTAGTTGAAATTGACAAGATCCATACTGATTTACATGGCATAACTACTGCTATCCATTCTATTCAGGCAATTCTTAACAGAAAAGTTTCTTTTAAAATCGATTATGTTTATGATGACTATCTCGTTCAATTTAGAATTAGTGAAGTTATTAAAGGGCTCAGTCATATAGAGCACGAATTGGAAAAGCTACTTAGTGACACCATCTATGCGGCTGCAAAGGCGATAGGATTGGGGAGTATTTTCAAGGATTTAAAAAAATCGGCGAATAAACTACTGAAAAAAGGGACAGATAAACTTAACCTCGGAGCTGTCCTAAAAATACCAGGATTAGCTGAAATATATAAATTGGAAAAAATTTCAATGAATGACATTACCCATAGGGCGAATGGTGTTGTCTCATCTTTGGAAGGTATAGAGAAATCCATTTCTTTGGATGAGATATCTACGGAGTTGAATAAGATTCATGAAACTATAGAAGAGTACAATTGTAAACAGCAATAATTATCGTTGTTTGTCTCTTAAAAATCGATTGATTAATCCACCGGGATGGCGGATTAATCAATCGCCCTTTGACACCATACCCATGGTATTCGGTCAGAGGGCCGTTAATGAGTAATTTCTAAGGGATTCTTTTTCCATCAAATGAGCATCGTCGATGACAAACACCGGGAACATGCTGCGGTTTTCTGATGCCATTTGCATAATCTGTTTTTGCAGTTTGATCAGCAATGGTACTGTTCGTCCATTGGTCATCACTCCCAATACATCAGCAATAGCCTTGAGTATGCCGTTTCGCTGTAAAACTCCGTAAGGGACCAGTGCAGGCTTGTAACAATTGGCGTCCAGTGTAGATAGAACATAGCGTACCAGTGTTGATTTCCCTGCTCCGGATGGACCGGATAAAACAAAACTTTTACCCGTGGATATCAAAGATAATGCTGTTCTAAAAAACCGATTGTCCTGCTCCCCTATATACGGGGCTTTTAACCGGTAAGTATCTGCAAACGGATGATACCTGTAATTAAAAAACTCTGCCGGGGATTCTCCATTATTTATCATTGTTTCCTCCCCCGGTTCGGATGTTCAAACCGCCTTGCATTGGCATTAAGATCAAGAATACGGGCCTTTCTCATTTCGTTTCCATAATAGATACAGGTCTTGTCCCATGG
The DNA here is from genome assembly GCA_016845065.1 of Fidelibacterota bacterium. GTDB lineage: Bacteria > Fidelibacterota > UBA8477 > UBA8477 > JABMPR01 > JABMPR01. The sequence goes on from JAERTG010000156.1 coordinate 3,734, forward strand.
CATATAATAAATGGTAACTCGTGAACCGGGCAAACAATCAGGAACTTCATACGTTGTCTTCTTAAAGCGGATGGTGGAGTCGTTGTAAACCCGGCATCTTTTTTCCATCCTGAAGAGTGCTTCAATGTCTGTTGATGGCGGCAAAGTCCGGCAGACATTTTTAACCTGAAGCCTTTTTTGCAGTGGTGAGCATCCCAATGATGAATGCAGGGTTTCATGGTAACGGCTCATCCATTTCTTAAAAGCAGTGTTGACCTGTTTAACAGATTTAAACTTATCACAAAGCAGCTGGTCTCTGACGGTTCTGAAGATCCTCTCTACCTTTCCGCGTCCTTGCGGCTTGAACGGAGGGGTGTGCACCAGGTCAATGGCACTTCTGGCGCACAATATTTTTAAATGGCGACTGGCATATGCTGCCCCGTTGTCAGTATAAAACCGCTGGGGGATACCGAACCGCCGGACGGCTCCCATAAGATCATAGATCAGCGGCTCAACAGATTCGGTCAGATAAAATCCACCATGAACAATAAACCGGGTGCTGTCATCCAGGATAAGATGCAGATAGGTCTTTTGTTTCTTTTTGCCATTGTACAGTTTGGGACCGTGAAGATAATCGGCCAGCCATAATTGCCCAAAATGATTAAATGCAAAAGGCCTTACATCCTGCTGTGGATTTATATGAGGATCTTTTTGCAGGTTATGGGCTTTAGCATATCTGTAAATTGCAGACCGGCTGGGTCTATAACCGTTCCATTTGCCTGTTTCAACCAGTTGACGGATCATCCTGGCAATTGTCCATCTGGGGTGTTCAATCCTCATGGCCGTCATTACAGAGGTGATATCTTCGGGTATTTGATGGCTGCCTTTATCGGATCGTGTTTTCCCCATCAATCCCGGCAGCCCCTGATGAAGATATCGGTACAGCCATTTTCTCAACGTTTCTGCACTCAAGGTTATATGAGTGCCGTTCGGGTGCACATACCGGTTCCATGAGGCCAGATCCAGAACCTCTGCAGCTGGAAGATTGTTTGCATCCCGGTGCAGAAGCGGGCTGATAATCCCGTAGCGCCAGAGGGCAAGTTCCATGTTTTTGTCATTTTGTTGTGTCATTCAAACCTCCATTGTATAAAATTAACTTTCATGGAAGTCCGATTAACAAACCAGCTGGTTTTGTTAAATATACGTTTTGTGTTGGTGAACCTTCAACTCACCTTTTTGGGGTAAAAAGCCCAGGAAAGATCCCGAGTAAAAGATGTCCAATCCCCGTTTGGTGTCAGGCAGGGGGATGTGTCTGCATATTCATGTTCAACCCATTTTTTGATTAGAGATGCCTTTGCAATCCAGCGCTGCATTTTCTGCCAACTGCTGCCGGTATGCCGGGCAATGGCGGCGATGGTTCGGCCTTGTTTGTGCATCTTCAAAACATACATCAGCATACACACTGATGCCCGGATGGTTGGTAGAAAGGCATGTGGCAGTATCGAGAAGGTTTTACAGGGACAAAGATCATTATCACACCGGTATCGCTGGATATTTATTAATTCATCATTGAACAGATATCGGTGGTAAAAGCCCCATTTTACACAGGTGTGACGGTTTCCACAGCAGGTGCAGCAAACAACTGAATTTAAATTTTCTCTTGTGATTTTTGACAGAACGGTTATTAAAGAATTCCAGGGGTGGTGCATGTGTTATGTTTCCTTTCTTTTATCTGGCGGTAAAAATTAAAAGGTATAACACATGCCCCCCCTCTAATCCCCCCCAAAGGGGGGAGGAGGATGAAAGGCATAAAGCGGTTCCTGCTGTCTCACGATAAACTACCTGGATTTTCTTATTTTATGATACCTGACTGTTTGTCGGTTAGGTAAAGGACTGTGG
>JAERTG010000157.1 GCA_016845065.1 Fidelibacterota bacterium
AACAGCAGAAAAATATATGACCAAGAAGATTAAGAAAGCTCTGAAAGCTAAGGATAATCAAATGGCCATTGAATCTGTTGAAGATGTGGAATTTGTTCTGACCTCCAATGGTCCTGACTGGAACCAATTCATGAAAGCAGTAGAAGCTTCTGACATAGCAGACAAAAATGCAATCCTGAATGTGATCAACTCAGCTGACCAGATGAAGAAAGAAGAAGAAATCAGGAATATGATTTTAATCTATCCTGAACTGGAACGTGATATTCTTCCTCCACTGAGACGTGCTGATATTAAAGTAAACACTTATATGCCTAAGTTGACTGATGCACAAATTGCAGAATACTCAACCACACAACCTGACAAATTGGGCATCTTTGAATTGCTTTATGCCGCTACACTTACTGAAGACCTGAACACTAAGAAAGTGGTTTATGCCAATGCCATGGCCAGCGAACCTAAATGCTGGAGAGCTGTTGTGAATGCTGCACATGTAGAGCTTGAACTTGGCAACCTGGAAGAAGCCAAAGCATTACTCGATAAAGCCCTTGAAATGAATGAAAATTCATTCGAAGCACGTCATGGCATGGGTGTCTATCATATGCTTAATGAAGATTATATGAAAGCTGAAAAATGCTTATTGAAAGCTAAAGAACTTGGAGCCGATGTAGATTACAACTTAGGAATTGTAAATATTTACAAAGGAGATTACGCCAAAGCTGTTAGCCTGATGAGCGGTGTATCTTGTGACTTCAACCTGGGATTAGCCCAGTTGCTAAACAAAGATTATGCTAAAGCTACTGAAACTCTCAAATGTGTAGAGAACCAGGATGCCACTACCCTTTATGTAACTGCCGTTGCTCACGCACGCCAGGAAGATAAAGCTGGTACTTTGGAATATTTAACCAAAGCTATCAAAGCCAATGGCGATTACGCAAAAGCAGCTGCCATGGACCGTGAATTCCTCTTCCTCTTTGACGAAGCAGATTTCCAAGCTTTAACAGCAAAATAGATTTTAATTCATGAGAAAAAACCCGGCTTTAAGGCCGGGTTTTTTTTTGCCCAATACTTATAAATCAGGAACTTCTTCATGAAAGTACTTTGATTTGAATGCGCTTCCATTTAGCTGATACACAGATGCAGGTAGTAACTAATAATAAAGGTGGAATGGAACTAAAAGGTAATGCGATGAACTCCCAAAGGATAGTCTTGATTCATCACCTCTATGATTTTTTGGTAATCTGAAGCATGCTGTACAAAATCCAGTGTATTGGTGTCCAATACCAGTATCCTTAGATTGGTTTGCTGTTTGATGAACTCAAAATAACCCTGCTGAATTTTTTCCAGATACTCATCCTGAATATCCTGCTCATAGGCCCTACCCCTTTGCCGGATGTTCTCCTGAAGCTTGGGTGTATCCATATACAAATAAACCAGTAAATCGGGTTTAGGGAGTTGTTGGTGGATGATATTAAAGAAACGGGTATAGAGGGTAAATTCATCTTCAGCCAGTGTTTTTCTGGCAAATATCAACGACTTGATAATATAATAGTCGGAGATGGTGAAGGACTTGAACAAATCCTGAGGCCCTAGCTCATCGTTAAGTTGCTGGTAGCGTGAGGCCAAAAAGGACATCTCCAGTGGAAAAGCATATTTATCCTGATCTTGATAAAACTTTGGAAGGAAGGAATTATCCTCAAATTGTTCCAGAATAATTTTAGCATTATAATCAGCCGCAATCATGAATGCCAGGGATGTTTTCCCGGCTCCAATATTTCCTTCTATGGCAATAAAATTATATCGCATGTCCATTAATCAATCCTATCCATTGCTGCCTCAGTAATAGCTCTCACTTCACTATCGTCCAAACAGGCTTTCAGCAAGGCCGACTGATCTATCTTCATAGTTGGGTGAACCAGCGTGGGAGCTATCTCCACTAATGGAAGCAAAGTAAACCGTCGCAAATGTAAGCGTGGATGTGGAACAGTCAATGCTGGTGTATTGATGACAAGGCTATCATAATAAAGCATATCAATATCCAGAGTTCTGGACATCATAGCGGCCCCAATTCTTTGACGTCCCTGATATATCTCTATCTTCTGGATTCTTAATAGTACTTCCTGAGGGTTCAGTTTGGTTTCTACCCACAACACCTGATTCAAAAAATTCACCTCAGCTTCAAATCCCAGTGGTGGAGATTCGTAAATCCTAGAGGATTTCCAGATGCTTCCAATGTCAGACTGTATAGCTGAAATGGCATGTTCCAGATATTTCTGACGTGGTGCTATATTACTTCCAAGAAGCAGAAAAAGTTGATGCAAGAAACCAATATTTTTGTCTTACAAAACTAATAAAAAGCCCTGCCTAAAAAGAATGTATCGATAGGATTTATTAACTGTTTGGGGTACTCACTTGCTGCCGGTGGTCATATAGGCGTTTGAGCAAATAGTTAATCTTATTTCCGTAACGTTTGTCAGTTGCCCATTTACCGGTAAGTTCATCTACGCGCTCTATACAACCACGTTTTACAAAATGGAAGCGCTGGTCCACCAGGCTTGTTTTTAGTTTTTGTGTGGATGCATAAGCCTTCAGATGCTGTATATGAGCCCTCACCCCTGTTTGTTTATCTATAAAGGAATGCCCTTTTACTCCTCCACCAGTCACACCCAAACCACAAAAATTATTCTGTGAGGGATCCACATCACCCCCGAATTTCAAAAAACCGGTTTCAAGACACATCTGACTAAAGGCAATTTCATAATTCACACCTTCAACATTAGCTTCTTCCACATAGATCTTTGCCAATTCCATGGCTTCAGCTTTCTTCACCTTTGGATTATGACTTAATAAAAAGGAGGACAGCACATGCATATCCACCAGTCCCTGCCCCATGATTAAATCTGTCGGCCTAATCACCTCTATCACTTTGGGTGTATGGGTTGATAGGTACTGTATAGGTTTGAGGATATTAATCATTCCCTGTTTCTGCAAAATAAACCCAGCATATTGTTGATATTCAATGGTGGATTTATCCATCGAATCCGTTCCTGCGACACCTGTGATGACAAAGGGGCTGATGCTAAATGATAACACCAAAGCTGTAACATATAATTTCTTCCTGAAAGCCAGAATCTTAGGTTTAGAGGACTCGCATTTTCGCATATTTTAAAAATGCAAAGCTTTTATCTTAAGAATTGATTACAAAGCACATATTTTTTCACACTTATTTGTTAATATTGTATACCAGAACAATTACTAATACAACATATCATGAAACAATTTTTTAAATTTACGTTTGCCTCCTTTGTAGGCACTATGCTCACCTTACTTTTGGTGGTGTTTATTTTCGCTGGTCTGATCGCATCTTTAGCGGCACTTTCCGACAAAGAATCAACAACTATAAAAGAGAACACAATTTTATATATCAACTGGAAAACAGAAATCCTCGACAGAGCCTCTGACAATCCTTTTGAGAATTTTGATCCGGCTACCATGAAGTCGAACAAGCCCAATGGTTTGAATACCATATTGAAAAACCTTGAAAAAGCCAGTAAGGATCCAAATATTGCAGGTGTTTTCCTCGATATGGAGTCCATACCAGCCGGATTAGCCACTTCTGAAGAAATCAGAAACAAATTACTTGAGGTTAAGGAAAGCGGCAAATTCATAGTGAGTTATGGCAATGGCTATGACCAAAAAGCCTATTATCTGGCCACATTAGCAGATGAGATTTATCTGAATCCCGAAGGGATGATCCTCTTTAAGGGATTGCATGCCCAGGTGATGTTCCTCAAAGGCATGCTTAACAAGCTGGAAATCGACATGCAAGTGGTCAGGGGTCCCAACAATAAATACAAGAGTGCTGTGGAGCCTTTGATGCTTGAAAAGATGAGTGAAGCCAACAGGCAACAGATGTCTGACTTGCTCAATTCATTATGGGGGAGAATGCTTGTGGCACTATCCGAAAGTCGTGGTATCAGTCTGGATGAATTAAACAGCATTGCTGATAAACTTGAACTGAGTGAAGCCAGCAAAGCCCTCGAGTATAAATTCGTTGACGGACTCATGTACCGTGACGAGGTGATAAAGCTTCTGAAAGAGAAAACAGGCAAGGATGAAGATGACAAACTGGCTTCTGTAAGTATTGGCAAATACACTAATGTCAAGGTGGATGAGGAAGTCAATGTAAGCAAAAACCGTGTGGCGGTTGTTTATGCTCAGGGCGCTATTGTACAAGGCAATGGTGAACCCAATGAAATAGGCTCCAAAAGTCTGGCCAAAGCTATCAGCAAGGCAAGGAAAAATGAAAAAGTAAAAGCCATAGTGATGCGTGTGAATTCTCCGGGTGGAGATGCACTGGCTTCAGAAGTCATCAGAAGAGAAGTAGAACTGGCTAAAAAAGACAAGCCTTTTATTATTTCCATGGGTAATGTGGCCGCTTCAGGTGGATACTGGATCTCAACAGATGCAGACTATATTTTTGCACAACCCACTACCATTACAGGTTCCATTGGAGTGTTTGGCATCATCCCAAACTTTAAAGAACTGTTCAACAACAAACTGGGCATCACCTTTGATGATGTGATGACCAATGAACACTCCAATTTCATAGATGTTATGAAACCCATGGATCCTTATCAGCATGAAGTACTCAACAATTCCGTCATTGATATTTATGACAAATTCACCGCTCTGGTTGCTCGCAGCAGAGACCTTGAACAATCTTATGTG
>JAERTG010000158.1 GCA_016845065.1 Fidelibacterota bacterium
CCAGTGATGCCGAACTAATCACCAATATCATGGAGGATCCTATGATGGGTGGTAGCGGTATGAGAGGCAATTTTGTGACATTTATAACTGAAAAACCAGAGGAGGTAGAAGCATGAGATACGCAATGGCTGTAGACACAAAAAAATGTGTTGGATGTGGCGACTGTGTAGTTGCTTGTCAAACTGAAAACAATGTTCCAATTGGTTATTGCCGTGATTGGATTGTTGAAAATGTAAACGGAAGTTATCCCAATGTTGAAATTGAGCTTCGTTCCGAACGATGCAACCATTGTGATAACTCACCATGCGTACGCTGTTGTCCTACGGGAGCCAGTCATATCGTTGAAGGTGGTATTGTGATGGTCACCCATAACGAATGTATTGGCTGTGGTGCCTGTATTCAATCCTGTCCGTATGATGCCCGGTATTCGCATCCTGAGGGTTATGTGGATAAATGTACCTTCTGTAACCACCGTCTGGAAAAAGGACAAAGTACCGCTTGTGTGGAAGTTTGCCCTACAACCTGCCTGTATTTTGGTGATTTGGATGATCCAAACAGTGATGTGGCACGCGCCTTGAAAAACAGAAGCTGGAAGGTGTTGGCACCTGAAGCCGGTACCAAACCACAATTGTTTTTCCTAACCTAGGATTTGGAATTTGTAATTGATATGACCTATTGATAAAAATTAGATCAGATGAAAGAAGAATTGTTTGTCAGCGGACGAAATATACCCAACATAGATCCTTTTCTGAATATATGGCACTGGGAAATTCCAGTGTATCTATTCCTTGGTGGGCTTTCAGCAGGTATCATGTTTTTTGCCGGCCTCTTTATGGTTATGGGCAAAGAAAAAGAAATGGCCACCACCGTAAAATGGTCCATGTTTCTGGTGCCTGTGGCATTGGTACTTGGTTTGTTTGCCTTGTTCCTTGACCTGAAACACCAGTTGTATTTTTGGAGGCTGTACACCACCATCCGTATCGAATCACCCATGTCATGGGGAGCCTGGACACTTATGTTTATCACACCCTTGTCATTTATTTGGGTAGCTACCTATATGAAAGAAGCCATCCCGGGTTGGAACTGGAAGTTTAAACTGATCGATGATCTGGAGGCTCTGGCAATTAAATACCGGGTGCATATGGCCTGGGCAATGATGGGACTGGCCATTGTGTTGGGGGTGTATACCGGAATCCTGCTTTCAGCCTTTAATGCACGACCCTTATGGAATACATCCATATTGGGGCCTTTGTTCCTGGTGTCAGGGATGTCAACCGGTCTGGCTGCCATTATATGGATGTCGAAAAGTCACGAAGAAAGAACCATTCTGACCAAGATTGACATTGCACTTATCGGCGTTGAACTCTTTTTAATCATTCATCTTTTCATGGGATTTCTTGCAGCCTCAGAAGTGCAGATTGAAGCAGCTCAGCTGTTCCTTGGCGGAGAATTTACAGTTACCTTCTGGGTGTTCGTTGTCATTCTCGGACTTATTATTCCAGCTTTACTGGAAACCCTGGAACTCTTTGGTTTCAGAATTCCCGTCTGGATTCCATCCCTACTGATATTGATCGGAGGTTTGATTTTTAGGTTTGTCATGGTGGAAGCCGGGCAGATTACACGTTTTTTATATTGATCACTTTTAAGTTCATAATCCTATGAATACTGAAATACAATCGAAAAACATGCCCAGATACATCAATCCTTATTTTGGTGGTGTACTGCTGGGATTGCTTTTGCTCGCTACCTTTTTCATCACTGGAAGAGGACTTGGAGCCAGCGGTGCGGTTAAGAGTGCGGTGGTAACTACCGTCGATAGAGTGGCTCACCAACATGCGGAAGGAAGTACATTTTATAGCAAATTCCTCACGGATAATCATTCACCTATGTACAGTTGGATGGTGTTTGAATCACTGGGGATTTTCTTAGGTGGACTCATCTCCGGGGTGCTTTTTGGCCGCCTGAAAAAACTCCGTACCGAACATTCTCCAAAAATCACCTCCAAAACAAGACTTATTGCTGCCGGTATCGGAGGCATACTGTTTGGTTTTGGTAGTCAGTTGGGAAGAGGTTGTTCCAGTGGTGCAGCTTTAAGTGGTACAGCTGCGTTTTCCTTTGGAGGACTGATAGTTATGCTGTTTATGTTCGGCACCGGTTACCTGGTAGCCTATTTCTTCAGGAAACTTTGGATTTAATTAATAAGAACCTTATCACATTTAAATAAGAAAAAATGGGACCATTAATTCCTCAAGGTATCATCACAGGTGAATGGGATTTTGTAATCGCGCTATTGTTGGGTATATTCTTCGGTTTTATCCTGGAAGCATCAGGATTTTCTTCTTCAAGAAATATTACCGGTGTTTTTTATGGATACAACTTTGTTGTCCTTAGAGTATTTCTTACTGCCGTTGTAGTAACCATGATAGGTTTGCTTTACTTTAACTATATGGGATGGATCAACCTTGATATGCTATATATCTTACCAACCTATTTAACCCCAATGATAGTTGGCGCTGCTATAATGGGATTGGGATTTGTTATTGGTGGCTTCTGCCCGGGTACCAGCTATACCGGTGTAGCCATTGGAAAGCTTGATGCCATCGTATTTACGGCCGGACTGTTTCTGGGGATATTTGTATTCTCAGAAGCCTATCCTTTAATTGAAGGTTTTTACAACAGCGATGCCATGGGGCGTATTACCATAAGTGAATTTATTGGCGTATCCAACGAGGTGATCACCTTTGGGTTTGTCATACTGGCCCTGGCCGCCTTTTGGGGCACCTGGTTGATTGAAAAAAGAGTTAGAAAAACCATAACCGAATATAAATTCGATTAATTATGAACAAGAATTATATTTATCTGACACTATTGCTGATTGTGCTGGCTGGTGGCTTGTTTCTGCTACCGGAAAAAGAAAACTATCAGCATATGGATCCTGAAGACCTGATGTGGAGTATTGTTCAACCCACCCGGTATGTGTCTACCGATCAGGTAGCCAAGCGCATTATTGAAGGAGATCCAACCCTTGAGTTGATCGATGTGAGAACCATTGATGAGTTTGAAGAATTTTCATTACAGGGTGCCATTAACATACCCATTGATAGTATTATGGTTCCTGAGTATCAGGATTATCTGGGCATTGAGGATATGTCAGCTGTGTTTTATTCAGATGATGACATCAAAGCTGATCAGGCCTGGGTGTTGGCCAAAAGACTGGGATATGATCATATCTATGTAATGAAAGGTGGACTGAATTGCTGGATCAGAACCATCATCAAACCCGAGCGTCCTGCCTCAACTGCTGCGGCATCAGAATTTGAATTGTATAGTTTCAGACGTGGCGCCAGCATGTATTTTACCGGGGCTGAAATAGCCATTCCGGATGATGAAGGCAAACAAAAAGTACAGGTAGCTAGAAAGAAAAAAACTGTTGTGGCTGAAGGTGGTTGCTAAGAGGATGCTGAGATAGATATTTATTGAACAATAATAGAGAAAAAACAGTACTATGCACGTACACGAATTAAACCCAAAAAGAACCATGATCGCCCTGGTGATATTTGCCGTGATCATTGTGGTGGGCTTGCTAACCCTTAGTGGACCCAGGTTGAAATATGCTTTAAATCCGGAACAAACCATCGAGCTGGTAACCTATGGTGAGGGAATGGTTTACCCTTATGAACTGGAAGATGTTTTGAATGGAAGTATTGACAGTATTCTGCTGTGGGATATCCGCAATACCTTTGAATTTGGCAGAGGTCATATCCCTGGTGCTGAAAATATTTCAGCGGTTAATTTACTGACTCCTGAAAACATCAAACGCCTGAAACAGCTCAAAGAAGATGGTATGGCCGTGGTACTCTACGGAAAGGACCAATTGCATGCCAACGGACCATGGATGGTATTCCGTCAACTGGGCTGTGACCATGTGAATATTCTCATGGGAGGCTATGATTACTATGCAGAATGGCAGGATATGCTGGGAGATACCTATTATGACGATGTCTATCTCTTAGGCATGCCCGATTTTGACTATGTTGAAGAAGCAGCCAGTGCTGTAATAGTAGCAGAAGAACCCAGTGGAACAAAAGCAGCGGTAACTGTCAAACGTAAAAAGAAAACTGTAGTCGCCGAAGGTGGCTGTTAACAATACAATCATGGTTGTGGAACCATGTATGTAAACCCAATTGATTAGTGATTTGAGAAGCCTTCGAAAGAAGGCTTCTTTTTTGTTTCTAATAACGCCTCCACCAGACCAGAAATCCCGAAATCAACACAAACAGAATAACAATTCCGGCCAGTGGTATGAAGAGGATGTAAAATTGGCCGAACATAAATTTATACATCCTGGCTGTATGAACCTCAAGTGCCACATTCCACCACGACATTTGCTGGTTCTCAATTTTTTTAGGCATTTTCGGAAAAGGAGCCGTGCGGTTGATGGGTAAGGCTCCCTTGTTAAAATCGAAAAAAACCTCACCTCCAGCATAATCATCACTATATCCCGTAACCATAAATTCACCCAGAGGTGGGCCACCCCGTTCTTTTTTCTGTGGAGGCGCTTTTGTAATATAATCCATCATGGCCCCCGTTTCCGTATCCCAGATAAATAAGCCCTCGAAAGAACCCACCAGGTAAACACTTTGGTTCAGCTGTTCGAAAACATTCACACCCATAACACTAATGGGAGGACGGTATCTGAATTTTTGCAAAGTCGACTGCAAATCGTCATCAGAATAATATACTCCATAAGGCGTAGCCAGCATATACCTGCCGGTGTTCGCATCATAATGGATCCGTCTGAGTTGATCGTACCAGGGATTGGGTGTGTCCAGTTCGGTAAAAGGTATTTTTCCAACCCGCGATTCGGCAATAAGTATCAAAAGTGGCGGACGAAGGAACATGCCGGTAAAACTTGTGATGATCAATAAAACCAGGGTAATCCATCCGATTTTATTATGCCATTTCAGGTTCCAGCGTCTGAACAAGCTGAGTTTATGGGTTTCCTTTTTCTTCTTTTTGTGTTTGCGGTGGATGAAGGGGATAAGAAAATAGATGAGACCGCTGAGGCTTAGAAAAATAAATATAACCCCAATGGCATCAACCAATAAAATTCCGGGAAGACCCCAAATTTCGCCGCTGTGGATGATCCAAAGGGTTTTAAAGAGTCCCACCTTATGATCATAATCCACAGCTGCCGGTATGGGTATATGATCAAAGGAAAGTCCATCGGTGGTCACATATAAATGAGATCTGGTCATGACCAATACCTCATCCTTCCGATCACAGATATCGGTTATTCTTTCTTCGTGACCCGGCAATGGACATTTTTGCCATTGTCGCTTGTTCTGATCGTAACGATACAAGCCGAAAAGCGTACCGGCAAATAAGTGACCCTTCTTACTCAGGTGAACTTTTTCTATCTTTCTGTTGTCAATCCCATCAGGAAAACCGGCATTAAAATCAGTATAAGCAACAAAATGTTCATCGCTTAGCCAGATACCTATGTTTCCATAAATAAGTATGCTGTCAGTGTCGATCTTTTCTGTTCCGCGAACCGCTGCATTGTTCCAATGATTGTAGTGGTATTCCTTGGGTAAAAAACTGCGGCTGATATCGAAATTGGAAAAAGTTTTTCGATGGTTCAGAATGATTCCTGAAATCGAAAAAAACAAGATGAACAGGGTAAAAATGATACCCAGCCATTTGTGGTATTTCTTGAAAAAATTTATCAATTCACTTCTCCTTTTTTGGCTTCCCGATGAGAAATGCAAATTTAGAAAAATGACCTTAGGTTGTGAAGTCTCATCAGGAACAAGCTCCCAGAGCATCACATAAACAATAGAAACAATTGGGTATGAATGAGATGTCGGTTTTAGCCTGTTCTTCCAATATTAACCAGGCGTTCGTAGTCGAGGATGCTGATGGTTTTACCATCCATACCAATGATCTCATCTTTTCTGAATTCGGATAAGGTACGGATGGTATTCTCTGTGGTCATGGATATGAGTTCGCCTACCTCACGACGGGTAACCGGCATGCGGTAGGTATGGCTTTTGTAAATATGATCAGCAAGAAACAAAAGAAAATAAGCCACCCTTCCTTTTACCTGTTTCTGGTTTATTTCGAAGTGGTTTTGTATGACTTCGTCAGAAATATAACTGATGCGGTTGAGCAGACGTAGGGAGAATTTACTATTGGACTTCACCAGCTTTTTAATGACATCCAGATTCACCTCACAAACCTTGGTTTCTTCCAGTGCTGTAATGGAATACTTATACTCTGTAGTGGAGAAAATACTCAGAAGATTGATGAAGTCTCCGGGGATGTTTATACTTAAAATCTGGTCCTTTCCGTGGATGTTGGTTTTATACAATTTCACCAAACCTTCCCTCAGGTACATGAACGAATTGATGGGCTCCCCCTCACGACTCATGACCTCCCCACGACGGAAAACAAGCTCCTTGCGGGCCTCATTCACCATCAAATACTCCTGATCCGTAAGATCTTCGTATAATAGGTTCCTGTAAAGACATGATCTACAGGCAGATATCTCGTTAATTATTTTCATTATAAACTAGGCGCTAATATACAAAATATGACAAATATCATATCGATAAAATTACACATCTAACTTTATAGATATATTTTTGATAGGTCTTAAAAATCAAGTTATTAAGGCCTTAGCCTACGTTAAACGACTTAAATTATTATGAAAAAACTTTTAATACTTGGTGCGGGTACAGCCGGAACCATGATGGCCAACAAAATGCGGAAAATCCTCGAAAGGGATGAATGGGACATCACCATTGTTGACCAGTTTAAAACCCATTATTACCAACCAGGCTTTTTGTTCATTCCTTTTGGCATGTATACCAAAAAGGATGTAATCAAACCCAAAAGTGATTTTTTCCCTGTGGGTGTCAAGGTTATATTTTCTAAGATTGATAAAATAGAAGCTGACAACAATCAGGTATTGCTTGAAGATGGTGTGGTAGTCAATTATGATTACCTCATTATTGCCACAGGA
>JAERTG010000159.1 GCA_016845065.1 Fidelibacterota bacterium
AGACTATTCAAATGTTGTTAAGATGGTTTACTTGAGATGAGCGTTATGAAATCCATCGATTATGTCATCCCTAAGATAAATTTCAAAACTTTTTGAAAATGGTGACTTTTTAGTGACCGACATGCGTTAAGCCCTTATATAGCTTCAATGGCAATGTATTTCTAATCCGTAGGTCACAGGTTCGAGCCCTGTCCGGAGTACAAAAGAAACTCCTTTATAAACTGTAAGTTCTTTGGGTTTAACTGGTGCTTGCTTTTTAACTAGTTGGGCTGGTGGATTGCAAACACTAAAAGGTTGGTAAAAACCTGATGTACTTTTTAGTTCAATTGGGATTTTGCTTCTTGATAGATATCGACAATCATCAGCATGATATTTTGAACCGGTTTTCGTAATAAAAACCGTATGTTCTTTTTCGGCGATCGGTGCTTCTGGAGTGAGTTTCCTGACCGGATCCGTCATGGTCTGAGCCATTGTGGGTGTGGGATAGAAGGTAGCTGTTATTGACATAAAAGCCATAACAAGTAACTGGAAGATTGTCATTCTGTGCTTTGACATAGAACCCCCTTTGATTAAAATTTCATTAGATAACGTGATTTAATTGCGTCAATCAATCAAAACACATTAAGTTGTAACTATCATCCAGGGGACTTGTATACACGAAAGGAGCTCTAAACCGAACGTGAAGGTCCCCTGGCGATAAAATCGATGTTAATATCCTCTATATCTAAATATAGTATAAAGAAATAGAACGGGGTACTGCTTTTTTCTGGAATGCTACAAAATGTTAGCGAGGAGCCTCTAGCCGTGGTTGTTGATAAGCCTCAGAGGCTTGTGTGAAAGCTTTTGTCTTCTGAAGGACAACGGAATAGCTGAGATCTAGAGATTCTGACAAACGTTTTTTATTATATCCACTTTCTTTAAACAAGAACTCATAGATATCATTTTCAAATTGCTCGCCAATTGCTTTAAATGTCTTGTCCCGATGAAGCTGAACATACTTCTGCAATTTATCAAAATAGAGATCCTGGGGCAAGCTCATATCCGCATCACGTAAATTTGGAAATGATATCCCTCGTAGGTCGCGCATCCTCTTGGATAGGGAGTAAAATGTTCCAGCTATCATATCGAGGTGCTTGAATGTCGCTTTGCCTATGCCTGTGTGGATGAAGTGATAGACGAACAAATTATAGTGAAAGAGGTCCTGGATGTTGACCCAGGATCGATTGTGAGCCCATTCAAAATAGTTTGAGACCGAACTTTTGTTAAAGTCATCAGGTAGATATGAAGCAAGGTACTCAGTGTATTTTTTTACGGCGTGGAGTCTGGGTCCCGTGATGGGCAAACCTGCTTCCTGTTGCCGTAAGCTCTCGTCGTAACCAATTTTGTAGTAGTGATAAGCCTCCTGGGGAGTGTCAGTATATTTTATAATAAGGTCACCAATCAGGGCTGCAAAAGTTGGGACTGTTGAGATAACACCATGGGTTTGAGAATACTCCAGACCCTCTTTAGACAGCTGAATCGCCTCATCTTCTCTTCCTACCAGGCGATATTTAAGAGCCAGGCTTTTCATGACGATTGATTTGAGATAATGACTTTCTACGGAATCAATAAAACCCTCATAGAAGTCAACAGCTGCTTGAAATTTTTTCTGTTTGTGGAGCAGTAATCCAATAGAATTTTTTATAGTCCAAACGAGGTATTGCAAATCATGCATTTCGGCTAGGTTGAGAGCCTCCTTATAGTGCTTCTCCGATTCTCCTAAATTTCGTCTATCACGGATCAAGTTACCAAGTCTTTGTAGGCCTATAATGTGCATGACAACGAGATTCTCAAATTTAAAACGGTCGACATATTTTATTAATTTACTAATGTCATTTTTACCACCAGTATCTAGGGCTAATGATTCTATGAAATAGCTAATCAGATACTTCAGCTTCACAGCTGGATTTAGTTGCTTTGCCTGTTTAAATTCTACGAGAGCCTGATTCGGTGAGTGAAGTTTTTTGAGGAATAATCCATATTCAAAATGTACATAGGCAAGTGTTGATCTAGACTTAGTTGAATCATTTATTTTTAATTCTTTATTTGCTATATCAAATGCATTGTCAAAAAGATTACTGGCAATTGGGAAATTTCCCTCCAAGGAGGCTATTTTTGCACGACCGGCAAGCATTGTAGCCTTGAGCTGTGGATTTGCTTGAGCCAGTGATTCAGGTTGGTCAAAAATGACCTTCATCTGTCCGGGATTTGCAAAGCCGATCTGACTAATAAACAATGTATACTCTTTTGAGTGGAACGCCTCGATGGAAAGAGGCGTTCCTGATTCAGTATTTTTCAAATATTCACTCTACTTTATTCTTCGCTATCTTCTTCATATGTACCAAAACCTGACTGGGTGAGGGTTGCGCCCCCAAAAATCCCCGTCCTTACCGCTTTTGCTCCAACCTTCTTGCTGGTAGTAAGGCTTACCCAAGTCTCTGAATCATTAAGATAATCAAGATTTGTAGGATAATCAATGGTAACTGAGTCTAAATTCCCGAAAGTCACCTTCATTTCTGAATAAATGTGAATTTCATAGGATAAGTCTTTGTCGTTTTCCACCCAGCCGCCTGCAGGGATTTGTTCTCCGCCAGTTGCCGTGTAGGTCGTTGTGTCATCTGGAAGTCCATACTTGGTCCCTGACGGGATGATGGAATCCAGTTTCGCAACAATAACTGGATCCTTAGCCAGAAACCCCGTGAGGGATTCATTTAATTGGGGTTCAGAAATTCTGGGCTGGGTTAAGTTTCCTTCGCATCCTAAAAAAAAGACGACGACAAGCAACAACAGCGCAACGTGTGTTCGCTTCATGCGAGCTCCTTACGTATGTGCATAATTGCACGATTACTAGAAGCACAAATATAAATATATATGGATATAAATAGCAAATACAATAGAAACAATTATATAAAGGATATATGAATTGAATATTCTCTAAATTGAATTACATTTGACTGCAATTCATTCAGTCATGAAATGTGGGGAGCAAAATCTATTGAATCAGGAATCTAATATTAATGAAACTCTGGGGGTTTACGAAAACTCTCAATTAGGGCTTGGGGATGGATCCCTTAGGCTAAAAATATCACCACTCCTAAAGTTGTGGTGAAACGGGAAAAAGATGGAGGAATCATGAAATCATTTAAGATGACTAAACAGGTATTGGTGAACAGGATTAAGAGTATTAAACATTTCACCTTGCTATTCGCTGTAATGCCAATCATTGTTGGGTCCGTTTATGCTGGCGGGCTTACCTCTCGAACATCAACTGATGTTAAGTCAGAGGGAAATTTTTACATGCTTGACACCTTGCTTTACTCTGATGCAATTGTCTTAAAATTTTCGGAACCAGTTGTTTCCATTTCCTCTACTACAGAGATATATGCCATCGGTGATATTGGGAAATCATACACTGAAGTGATTGATGCACTTGACGACTTAGATGCAGTGTTTGGCGTTGATGAGATTGTAAAAATGATTCCAGACATAACTGCTGCAGATACTACAGCGGTTCATAGAGTTACCGGGCAGCCAGTTAGTATCATTAATAATTCTCAATTGTTCATCATCAATTTTAATGATCCGGTTCCTGTCGATTCAGTCTGCTCAGAACTAGAGGATCTTGATGATGTTGACTATGCCCATGTACCAGTTTCAATGATGCTGTACGAGCAACCGAATGATCCATTATTTACCGATGGATCAAGTAATATTATGTGGTACTACGATGCAATAAATATTGTTGACGCGTGGGATATCACTCATGGCTCTTCTTCCACATCCATTGGGGTTGTTGAGTGGGGTGCTTGTGATAACCATGAGGATTTTACGAATAAGGTGGAGAGCATAAGCACTGATGTAGGATCGCAGCACAGTATCCGCGTGTCAAGTATTGTAGCTGCCAGGTGTAATAATGGTACTGGATTAGCAGGAATCGGGTGGAATACTAAACTTAGGCTATATGGTGTAGATAATGAAGATGATTTGTATAGTGCTGCTCAAATACATGAAGCGTGGAGGCGCAATGAAGTGATCACATTTAGTATACCATTCACAAGACCAGTTATGGTTGGGGAGGCCTCGGATTTGATGGGGAGTTGTGGGCCCGAAAGTGTACGTAATTGCTGGATAAACGAGGGACAAGTGCATCACAATTTCCCGGAAATAGAAGATGAAATTGCAAATGCGATTTCAAGGGGAACGGTAGTCATTGCAGCTGCTGGGAACGGATCAATTAATACCTACTGTTCTAACCCAAATCTTTGTGATCCCGTCCCGGTACCTTTTACTACGTACCCAGCTGCTTATCCTGGTGTTATTGCAGTTTCTGGAACAACTCTGGATGAATATGATGTCGAAGATTTTAAGGATGGTTGGAATTACGGTAGCTTCATTGATGTATCCGCACCTGGGACCGGTATTAACTTAGCTGATGGTTTTTCAAGTTGTAGTACAGATGATGATTATACTAACAGCTCTGGGACAAGTTATTCAGCACCAATAGTTGCTGGGTTGGCGAGTTTAATTGTTGCCATGGAGCCATACGCCGATGTGGGGACTGTCTTAGCAAATACAGCTGATGAAATTGGGATTAGAAGCTACGATGGTAATGGATGGAATAATCATCTTGGGCATGGTCGGATTGATGCACTAGCTGCTTTGGAAAGTCTAATCCCTAGCACACCCACAAATTTTACTGTAACAGGTGATAATGGAGAGCACCCTGTATTGACTTGGTCTTCGAATCCAGAGAATGACATTGATAAGTATAAGGTATATAGAAGTTTTGATTCTGGATCATTCTACTATTTTGTAACCGTCAATGCACCTACGACAACTTTCACAGATAATGATATTACGATATCATCGGGAAAGTTTGACCCTACAGTATGCTACAAGCTTTCTGCTGTAGATGATGCAGGTAACGAATCTGATCAAACAATTCAGCGTTGTAAGAAATTTGATCAAACATCAAAGGGTGCTATAGGTGATACCAAAGGTATCCCCGAATTGAGCTTCTCCCTTCATCAGGCTTATCCTAACCCATTCAATATGAGCGTCTTAATCAATTTTGATATTCCAAGTGAAGAGGTCGGAACTCTGATTATTTCGGATATTTTAGGTTCCGTGATACGTGATTACTCGCAAGGCGGGACGAAGGTTTTCCAATATGGAGCTCATTCCGTTGTTTGGGATGGGACTGACGGCAAAGGGGTTGCGGTTGGAAGTGGAGTATATTTTATCCACCTCCGTGCTGGGACGTCTAACTTCACCCAAAAGATTCTCCTCTCAAAGTAATGGAATATAAGAATTTGTTGGGATGTCTCTGTTGGCTTGTATAGTATGATTTCAAGAATTAGCCACTAAATTGTGTGATAGATGAGGATTATCTGTCCAAGTCAGATAGCGAATTATTAAATTGAAGCCACTATTGATTGTCATGTCTCTACTCCTATCACACATATTTGTGGCAGGTGAACACGTCTTGGAAGATAGGATAATGTTTCCAGAGATTTCAGGTTTTGATGCAGCATTTGACCATAACTCTATCATGCACTATGTCCACAGAGATAGAGAGGATGGTGATCTTATGTATTCAAAGTATGATACCATGCTTAATTCGCTTACTCAGCTTGAGGATATCGTTGTAGCGCCAGTGCCTCTACAAGATCCTCAATTAACCGTCGGGGATTCAAAGATATTGCTCAGCTTTCGATATCGTGCGATCGGGATGTATAGCACCATTGATGGAAGATACATCCATTTAGATAATGACTCACTTTCCAGCTATATGATTATTGGTCCAGATAATGGGTTTACTCATAATAGCTGGCATACCGCAATTCATACATCAGCAGATCAGTTTTTGGTATCATGGGTAGCTTTTGAGGGTACGTCGAGTCCACTTGATGAAGGTGTAAGGCTGAGAATCCTTGGTGAAGAAATGAGTGAGCTTACACCGGCGTTTATAAACGATTCTTTGGGCGAAATTTCATCACCAACACAACTTTGCTATTCGCCTATATCAGAGGTATCCCTTTTAACCTGGAGCGAGAACAGTTCGGTTCTTTACGGGCAGATAGTAGGTGATGAAGGCAATTTGCTAGGTGAAAGCTTCGAGATTGCCGCAGACACAACTGTTTCTGAATTTTATTACCACAAAACCATTAATATAGAATCCGGGGGCTTCATCGTATTCTGGGTTGAGTCCTTTGCAAATGTATCACACATATATTCCCGAAAGTATGATGCCTCAGGGTTCCCGATTTCAGCGAAGTTAAGGTTGGACCCAGAGGGGTCGGTGTTTTGGGATTTTGCCGTAGCCAGGGAGAATTCAGGTCAAATGATTCTACTTTTGAACGGCAGGTTCCCAGCAAATGGACGAGTAGATGTTTATGCTCAGAGATTGGATCATAATGCTGAATATGTAGGAGGTATGTACAAAATAACTTCTTCCGAATCCGGTCAGCCCAGGGCTGGAATTAAGGTCTTACTACAGGATGATAAAGTCTATACGTTTTGGAGAGAGGAACTCGAACTTTGGGCTAATATTAGTAGTTACACAGATCCACCAACATCCAATGTTGTTAAGCGCCCATTAGTTCCAGCTGGTTTTAGAATTAACGCTGTTTATCCCAATCCCTTCAACCCAGCCACCACTATCGAGTATGATCTACCTAAACCCTCGGAAGTTTCATTAGTCATCTACGATGTCACCGGACGAGAAGTTCAGACTCTTGTCTCAAGATCACAAACTATCGGTAGATACCAGGTGAGTTGGAATGGAACTGACGAGACTGGCACACCGGTAACAAGTGGAATCTACATGATCTCATTTTCTACTCCAGACTTCAGAGATGTTAAGAAAGCTGTTTTGATTAGGTAAAGCGATAGAATGTAGAGCTTCTCTGGTCGCTGATATAATAATTAAGGGTATATTTTATAATGAGATTAGTTTAGTGACTACTTTCTCAAGAACTCTTGCCTAAGTCAGAAGATCAGCTAGCCAATTATAGAGACCTCCCCTCCCATTGCTCTTGGCTAACATGGAAGAGCCAGCACTTTGATATCGTCACTATGCATTTTCCGATGATTTCCCTGCAGAATTGTCATCTTAGAGTAACTAAAAGGGGGAGCTCGATAGGCTTCTACTTATAACTTCGGGAATCTTCCTCGTCCTGACCTAAATGAATACCTGGGAATTGGATTGATAATCTCTTTATGTAGGCCTTTGGTGAGTCGATGACCTGGCCAGACCCCTTATAGGGATTGCGGCATCATGGCTAGCTGCCGATTATGATATAATCACAATAGCATCTTTACTATACCATAAAAAGAATTATATAAAGAGTATTTTGCGGTATATTCAATAGATAGCTAGTAAATTAATATATAATAGATGATTATAGCATATTTTGGTTGAACATGGTGGAAAGTGAGTTAAATTTGGTTTGGGAAAAGGCTATTTTATTAAAAAAGGGGTAAAAAAATGAAGGTATCACCATTTCACTCAAAAAAACCAGGTACATCAGTGCATCATAACAACAATAAATGCACTGAGGGCAACAACATTGAGAGTTATAATCGGAAATCAGGTACTGGTGGTCATCCGGTGTGCCAGCATTGTAAGCGCTTAAACAAATAGTGCTACACCTGGGGAGTAGTCCTCCACCAACTCTCTAACTACTCCCCAACTAGTTAATCGGATAAGTATCAAAGATGTACTTAAGCATGTCATCTATAATGCTCCTCAGCCATTCGTGAAAATGTGGTTCACAGTCCAGATTGATAGTGCCATGGGAGAGAATTAGTGGAATTTATACAAATAGATGTAACAGGTTGTCGAGTTACAGGCGTTATGACTGTGGCAGGGAACTTGGGGCCTAAACATCATGGTGTTCTGCTTGGAAGAAGCCCACTAGATGGCCTCGTATATATTGCTGAATTGGTGAACGCTGGATATCAAATTTGCACTTTTGATGAGTTTAAGTTCAGGTACCAGCAGAATGGGAGTATATCGATAGAGCCTCTCGAAGATCCTGAGTCTGGTATCGATAACGCAAACAGAGCTCTTGGTGAAATAGCCGAGGGCAAAAAGTCAAAATACAATCTGTTGTTAAACAATAATTGTGAATCCTTCGTGTATAGATCCATGAATAGAGGATCCAGCAGCGTGCAGGTTACAACAGCAATTGGCGCGTTAGTACTAGTCGCGAGTGTATGGATATTAGTAATCAACAGGAGGTAATAATGGCTGATAGAAGAGTAACCAAAACCAGGAAAGATAATGACGGGGATATTACAGCATTGTGTAATCCAGATGCATGGTGGCTTACAGTGGACGCAGCAACAGTAATAGCTGAGATAGAAGCTGAAACACACCGGTATTATGTAAAGGTGGGCGAGACTGAGGTAGATATCCATGTTGTGAAGGGTGTTTCAGGCAAATATCTACGAACAGACCCAGACAACTCGGAAGGGAATAACCTGGATGAACTCCCTGACTGCTGAGATTAAGAATTTCTGATAATCCCTTTTATGCGAAATAAGGGACCTTTACCAAAAATAAATTACATGTAAGCACAATCTAATGCACAATAGAATAGAGGCGAAAATGAAAGTAGTAGTTGTTTTCATTGTTTCAGTATTGATTTCTGTTTCGAGTCTTTTTGCGCAGAATCTGGACAGCTTGACTGAAGATCAAAAGAAAGAGTACAATCGTAGAAAAATCACAGTTGAAAAAGTCACTGAGTCATCTGGTGGTATGGGATGGTATTGGGGTTTCTTTTCAAAGCGAGTTGATACTTGGAGAGCCTTTAAGGGCTTGGCAAATCAAATTGAAGCTGAAGAATTCTTTAGGATTACTGGGTATGAGGAAGAAGCAAATAAAGTTAGGGCGAATCTTGAATCAGCTAACTCTAAAATTACGCTAGGAGTAGTTTTGTATGTTGGTGGATTGGTTGGATCGCTAATTCCAAAAACCGAGGATCAACTCATTTTATACATCCAGACGCATTCGATACTAGAAAAGTAAACAGAGCTGATCAGGTTGGGTTTGATGGGTATTCTTTTGCCAAAATAATCTATAAGATTCTCACCAATAAGCAATTGTTTGGATTCACTCAAGCCGCTGATCCTTCAATATTTCATGCCTTAATTCCGGATGAATATGCATCTGGCAAGGTTATGAGAGCGATAAATCGGTTGCTAAACCCAAACATCAAGGAATTGGCAATATTCTGGGGCAAATTTCCTGAAGAGTTGCGGATAGTTCTTAGACCCCCTACTGAGACAGCTGAAATTGATACTGAAACCGCAACTAAAATTCGGACACGATATATGAGCAGAATAAACGAAGCAACAACCAGCCCAGATAAAGAAGATGTTCCGATGGAGGATGTTGCTGAAGATGTTGTAAAATGTATCAAAGATAGTCGAGCAATTTCACTTGTAAATGAGATCATGGAAGAGAATGGAAGTAGTGAACGTGTTCAAATAAGGGAAAAAGTTAATCTGCGAGAGATTTTGGAAGGAGTTGGAGTAAAATCCAATTATGGTGTTGATCCACTGAGACATATGGGGCGCAAACAGTCGTTGCTGGAGATGGAAATAGCTATTATTCCACCTTTGAGTGATATTCAGATTGCGGTATCTGTGTTATCAAATATGCCAAAGGTCAGTATTCTATTGTGTCTCATTAGGAAGACAAGTCCGTGGATTGATATTGAGGAGGACTCAGTTAAAAAAATTGTCATCAATAGTGAAATACAAGCGGACGGATCATATCTCGAGGAAATCGAATCATTTATTCAAAAAGCTATAGGAGAGTAGAATGGCACTTACAACGAGTCAAAAAGAAACAATCGCTGAAAAATTAAAATCAATTAATGGATCTTGCCCCATTTGCACTCACAGAAACTGGACCATCTCGGATGAAATAGTTACAGCTACGACAGTTTCACTTGGAGGATCAACTGTGATGGGTGGACCTTTCATGCCAATGGCACAGATCGTTTGTAATAACTGTGGCTTTGTCTCACATCACGCCATAGCTTTACTTGGGATTAACATCAACGACTAACTGAGTGATTCATAACGTGGGTTACAAACTTACTTCATAACATAGGTTACATATTTCGTTTAGACAAACTCCCATAGGGGTCTCTGATTCTTCTCGAAGGCTAAATTTCTGATAACGACATTTTTGCGAAAAAAACAGGAGAATTTTAACCAGACAGAATTAGTATTTTAGATTTCATGATTTGAAATTATTGAAGCAAAAATAATGTATTTTCATCCATGATTATTGAAACTCTTGATTCAATCGTGGGAGATATGAATAAATTAATTCCGACCATTGAATGTCAAAAGCTTCACATATAAGGCTAATTCGGATGGGTATTATAGAATTTGATAACTGTTGATTAAAAATGCAATTATTGAAATCTAGGTTGTTAGGGACACATAATTATAATCTACCGCTAAACCAATGGTTGTACATATTAGTCCTTAAATATACCAATAAATTTAGGACATTCACTAATTATCACATTGCACCTAAAAGACATAACTGACCTAATTAACAAATCGCTGGTCATCTCAAATAAACCAGCTTTATAACTCGCGAATACTCTCTAGTCTGGAGTCGTGCAAAATACATTCCCCCAGCGACCTGTTTACCAGAGAGATCTTTTCCATCCCAAATGACATTGTAACCACCAGCAGATAGGTTTGTTGAGACAAGAGTCTGTACCTGTCGACCAAGGATGTCATAAATCATTAACGAAACTTCTGATTGCTGTGGCATGCTGTACTCAATCGTCGTACTTGGGTTGAATGGGTTAGGGTAAGAAGAAATGTTAAACTGTTGTGGTAGAGTTCTCTCCCCAATAATAGATAGTGGATTGTATTTATAGACAAACACGATATCCCGTGGATAAGGATATTGGTCATCCGATAAGTCTACACTCGCAAGTATTTCAGGGTATCCATCAAAGTCTATGTCAATAGCAGTCGTAGAATACAAAACGCTATTAAATCCGAACAGTGGTTTTCGCTGAATCCATCCAAGATCAAATGTTAGGTCGCCCAGATGTTCAAGAATTAGCAGGTTGGAGCTAATGTTTAAAAATAGCTCCATTTCACCATCATTATCCATATCTACACATTCAATCTGAGGGATACTTATACCAAAATTATCCATCAGCCAGACTGTTGAAACAGCTTCCAAGGTGTTGTCTGCTATAGCTTCAAACCCTGTGAGTAGCATTGCAGCACGATCATCATAAAATGCCTGGCCAAAGATCCACAGTTCTGGTCTGCCATTACCATCAAGGTCCGGAGATATAGCAGAACCGTAGGCGTTATTAGTTCCAACTGAGCCATTCCAGATATTGTGATAAACATCATCTGTTCCAGAATATTCAACCATAGACACTGACCCATGAATACCACTTATGTAATACTCTTTAAGCCCATCCTGATCGAGATCACCAATTGTAAAACCCGTACTCGTAAAATCTGGATATTCAAAAGAATGCCGTACGACATATTCATTCGCAGTTGTGTCATACTCTTGAATCACAGCCATTCGGTCCGTTGCCGAAGTTGTAACAGCATTGTCGAATAAAAGCAGTTCAGTTTGATTATCGTTGTCAAGATCACCCCAGGTCATACATCTCATCCATTGCGAACCAGGCAACAAATATGAATGCTGAAAAACAGTAGGCAGGCTATTTGATGTTGAACATTCATATGCTTGAATTGGCCTATATACAGTATCATTCTGTAATAAATTTACTTCAAGATAGTACTCTTGAAGCCCGTCATTATCAATGTCGGTCAAACCCAAGGGCAGAATTGTTCTCCTAGGAAAAGAATGCTGCAAATGAAACAGTGAGTCTGTCCCAAATTCATAAATTCTGCTTCGAACTGAGTCTACGTGGTTAGGTGCTGCCACAAATGGATCAAGCCACATTCCATACAGCTCTATTAACCCATCGCCATCAGTATCGCCAATTGTGAATGGTCTTTCACCAACATATAGATCAACTTGTTGAATCTCCATGTACAACTCGTCATATTGAGTAGTATCAACTTCCCAAGGATAAATAATAGTTGAAGTGCAGTCCAAGAGGGCTAAAGTGGATGCTTCACCATGAAATAGTTCGTAAGATAATTGCATATTCGATTTAACAGCAGGCTGCAACGATAGTACATAATTGGTTAGAATCCCGAGTAATGTTAGAGACCTTAAGATCAATATGAATATTCCTTCGTATTTGAGTTTTTTAACCGCATTTTCTTGATTCCTAGTCTTTTTCCATTTTTCCGGTACAAGTTGTCCTCGATTTTTATAAAAATGCAATAGATTTATAGTCATAATATATATTCTATATTTTCATATTTAAGTTATATTTGAACAATATTCATACAACAATATAGGTAGTTTCATGTTAAGGGGGGCTGCTAATCACTGTATTTAAAACAACTTCGATAGGTATAGTGAATTATCAGTAACTGCCTATTTCAACACACGTGATTACCTAGGGTAATCCAAATTAAAAAATCATTTTGGAGGAAAACATGATCAAGAAACTTGTTCTATTGTTGTTAGCTGGGATTACTGTGAGCTATGGTTCGGTTGGGTGGAATGACCTAGTAGAAACTGATCTACGATTACATCATGCTGGAGACTATTACCAAATCCATTTGGATGCTTATGCTGATAGCGACGGTATTCACCTCGTATTTGATATATATGATACTTTGATGTATGCCCTTGTCGATTCAGAGGGCGATATAGTACGACAGTCAGTTTTAGATACTCACACAATGACTGAATTTCCGAGTATCTCGGGACACAATGGTCTATTGTATGTGGTTTATGCTAAAAACGATGATCTACTCTTAAAAACAAGCACAAACGCTGGTACATCTTGGTCCAATGAAGCTTCAAACAGTACAGTTAATGAAGAATTCAGCGGGTTAGATGCAACATCTAATGACCAAGGATTACATGTTGTATGGTCCACCGAGACTAATGATGATCCTCATTCGGATATATTCGACACATACTATTCTCTTTTTTCAACATCTACCGGTTGGGGTACCAACCAAGAAGTAACTAATTACGGATCTGCTACCCTTGGGGGAAATCCAACGATATCGCTTTCGGAAGACAGAGCCCACATTGCATTTAATTATGGTACAGAGAGATATAATGGTTACCAAATGGTGGCTGAAGGAACCGCATTTACCCGAGACAAAAATCTTAGTACTGGTTCTTGGTATACTCCTCAAACCCTACATTCGAGTTATTCAGCGTTCCAGATGCTGGTAGCCACTGACGATGATTTGCACGGTTTTTATGTAGATAGTCGAGCTTGGGGTGATACATTTCATAGGGAAAGAACAATTGCTAGCTCCTCCTGGCCAACGGGATTGGGAACCTCGGTACATTCTCTGGGAAATATGGCTTATGGAGCGATGTCAGCTACAATCAACTCTGATCAGGATGTAGACTTTGTCTACTTGACTAACTACATCGGCAGTTATGCTGACATAAAATATCGTCAGTATTCTTCCTCCTGGGGAAATGCAACAACAATTGTGGAAGATGAATTATATGAAACTTACCGATTTTTATCCTCATCTGCAGTTGGTGACGATATATATGTTGTGATAATGAGAGTGTATAGTGCACAACCTCCAGTTTCGGGGCAATATTTTGAAGTTGATTACATTCAATATGATGCACTACCTGAAACACCTGCAAATTTTACAAAAAGTGGTAGTGTTGGACAGAATCCAACATTGTCATGGTCGGCGAATATTGAGCCCGATTTGGATTATTATCAACTCTATAAACAGGAAAATGGGGGCAATTGGTTTACATGGACCACTGTAGATAAGGGTACAACATCACGTACTGATAATGGTGTTACAATTGCAGTTGGTAAGTTTGTTGAGCAGGTTTGCTATAAAATTACTGCAGTTGACGTGGGTGGAAATGAATCCCCAGCATCAATACCCCGGTGTACTGGTGTGGATGGGATTAGCAAAGGTGTTTCAAACAATTCTAATTCTTTGAGTCCTGAGGGTTTTAGTGTGCTACTTCCATACCCAAATCCATTTAATCCAAGCACAAGTATACAATACACGCTTCCCAAGCCTAGCTCTGTGTCAATTGCCGTTAGTAACATGAAAGGTAATATTGTGGCTAATTATCGACAGGAAAACCAATCGCCTGGTTTTTATGAATATGCCTGGAATGGAGTTGACGACGATGGCATAGCACAACCAAGTGGCATTTATATCTTTACATTTTCTACTCCAGATTACAGGGCTATCCATAAAGCAGTATTGGTTAGGTGATCATCTAAATATCCACCCCTAACCCAAAGAATAAAATGCCTTCGATCTAAGTTGGAGGCATTTTAATTTTGTGGAATAAAAGTGAAATAATATTGAGACGGATCACCTTCTCATTTCTACATTCGTATCTATTTGAGTTATTTAATTTCTAACGGGATCTAGGCATCCTAAGAGTGTAGAAAAGCATGTAGGGTTCTGATAACGGTTTTTTGCGAAAAAAGAGCTTTCATTAGCCGTCACTGATTATAAATCTAAATTATTGATATTGAAAGAAGACAGAGAGACTCAAGATTACCATATTTCTCCCCTAGGTAAATCATAAACGTTTACCTTCCTTAAATCGCTTCTTTAAAATTCATCTGCACGTTATCGCTTGATCAACATGATTACATAACATGATGGCCGAGTCTGGGATAGTGATTAGTTAGATGGTAATGAAGTCATTTTATACTGTTAAGAACAAATTAATATAACTATGGAAGTACTATTGCACAAAAATGAGTGAGAACATTCTAAAATACTTCTTTATGGACATTAGTGAAATGAAAAGTATTGTATAGGATGGCAAGCCACTTAAATTCGTTCACAATAGTCTAAAAGGTTATGCCTCATGTTCGGATCAGGGTAACACGAAGTACAACAATAGTTCATACCAATCTATTCCAAAAGGGGATAATCATGAACACTAGAAGAATTCTGAACATTAGTGGCTTGATATTGGCTTGTTGCCTATTCTGTTTTCAAGCTATTTACGAAGATGGCCGTGAAATTATTGATCCATCCGTTCCTCCTAGTTTTAATTCAGAAATACAAGAATTGCTTTCTGAGCAAGAGACGTGGCAGGCTTTTCAAGGGACATTTGGTGATGATTGGGATATTTCTTGGGACGAGCAAACCTCGACACCAAGAATCATATACGGTGGTACCATTCCCGTGATTGGTGGTCTCAATGATCAATCCATCGAATCATCCTGCAATAATTTTCTTAGTATTCTTGAACCACTCTCTTTGGTTGATGCTGAAAACTTTGAGTTGGCAGATATCCGTGAACGCGAGAACCGCTGGATTATTAGATACGCTCAAAAGTATTTGGGACTTCATGTAGAGGGCAGTGAACTATCACTCCTAGTTAACCCTCTGTCTCAAATAGTAAGATTGAGAGCCTCTATTTTTTCAGAAATCGATATCCAAGTCCAATCACAAATATCAACCACAGAAGCCCTCATTCAGGCACAGGCAACTTTTGGATATACCGAGGGAATCGATAGAATTAATTCTACAGATCTGATAATTTATCCAACCAGAACCTCAGAGATTGTGTCATATATACTTGCTTACAAAATAGATCTTTCAGATGGTGAGAATAATGAAAATTGGGTCTATTACATTGATGCCAATCAAGGTTCCACTATAGCGGCTTTTAATAACACTACATCAGCCAGTGTAGAAGGGACAGTTACTGGGTACATCTATCGTGAATATCCAACTGATACAAAGGTCGTGGAGTCTTGGGCAGATGGTTGGGTAACCGTCAACACATCTACGGATGTCACAGATGCCTCAGGAGACTATACTATCTATGTTGGAAACGTTGGGCAATATACTGTAAACTCAAGTATGATTGGTTCTCATATAGAAATAATAGATGACGAAGGTCCTGAGTTATCGCATTCAGGGACAGCATATACTTGGATGGATCATAATTGGTCTTGGAATTCATCAGGTAGCTATTCTGCTGAATCCGATGATGAAGTGAATGTATGGTATCATTTGACCTTAATGTACGAGCTCGTAAAAGCTGCTCCATTTAACTTCGATATGATGACACAAGATTACTTTCAAGAGGATCTTGAGGACAATCTAGAGGTGCATGTGAGATTTACCGATGAACCATACGGTAGTTTCGAACGTACAACTGGTGTAATCAATCTTGGAGAAGGTAACACGCAGAATACAAATTCCGCCCTCGATACTGACTGGATCTACCACGAAATGGGTCATGCAGTCCATTGCTCTATTCTAGGAAGTAGTGCATATGGGTATTTAAATGATGACTTTCGAAAAATTAAGGAAGCAGTCTCTGATTATTGGGCTTGTACCATAAATGGGAGCTCTGGAATTTTCGAAGTGACTAAACCTTCTTCAGGGAGAGATCTTGATAATGACTGGATCTGGGGTGATGCAAATTGTGATGGAGAAGGAATTTGGTGTTGGAGTCAGTATGTTAGTGGTGGTCTTTGGGACATGCGAGGTTCACTCGGAGTTACCATTGCAGACAGATTGTTTTTTGAGACCCTCTTTGAAGCAGCACATTTCGTCACAGATTTTCTTGATGATATCCTCATTCAAGATGACATTTACTATGGTGATGGAAATGGAATAGTTACGATCTCCACCCCTCATATCGATGATATTCTTTATGCTTTCGGAGACCACGGTATCTACCCAGCAACAGCCTCGATACCCCCAGCCAGGCCTATCAACGTAGCTCTTCATGATATGGGCGATGAAACAAGAATTTCTTGGAATGGACTGAACGACGATACTAATAGTGACTTCGACTATTTCATCGTTTATCGGAAAACATCCCCTGATATTGGAGGAGGTCCTAAACCAGTTTGGAGGAGTATTGGCACTACAACGGCTTTGTATTTTGATGACGAAGAGTTCGAAATGGAACCTAATGGTCCTATGACTGCTTGGTATAAGGTGCGAACGAAGGATGATACAGGTAATTATTCAGCATACTCTGAATTAGTCACTTCTGATGGCTATGGTGTGGCATCTAAATCGATTCATCAAAATTCAGGCGATGGTGGTATTGATTTAAAGTCAAGCCCGACCGATTTTATGCTTGAGAACAATTTCCCGAATCCATTCAACCCTTCTACCATGATCAAGTATGGATTACCAACAACAGCAAAAGTCCAACTCATTATCTATGATGCAAAAGGCCGCAAAGTGAAAACGTTAGCGAATTCTATTCAACCCAGTGGTTGGCATCAGAGAACTTGGGATGGAATGGATGAAGTCGGGAGGATCGCCCCAACTGGGGTATACATCTGTAGCCTCACTGCTGGAAAAGATCACCAGACTCTCAAAATACTGTTAATGAGATAGATGCGGAGTCAACCTAGTCAGCAGGCTATTTGCAGGAGGAATGTCTTTCAGTAGACTTCAGGCTGGGAAGCATTTGAGCGTTGTTAAGAAAGTGTAAATGCAATAAGTTAAGCCAAGTTATTAATGGTGTTAGTTATACAGCAATATTCTGGGAAAGGTGTCATCTATGATACAGCCAAAATTTAGAAGCGTATTGATAACCATAGCTGCAATAACTCCTTTCCTGCCTGGTTTTGCTCAAGCTCAGAATATTACTGATGAAGATATACGACCTGCTTGGGGAGAATACCAGCCAAACCCAAATCGTAGCAATATTACTAGAGATATGGATATCTTTTTGTCAAACCTCGATGGGGTTGATGCTGATGTTGATTACCCAGGATGGTTCTGGGACTACTTTCTGCAATACTATGTCCCGCCAGCTGATGGGTATATTAACAGCATTGATTTTCATTTCTCCGATGTCCCCAATATTCCCGGAAAAACAATGCTTATTTGGATCTATGAAGCCAATTATCCCTGGAACGAAATAAATACAGAGGCTATTGCTGATCGACAAGGGGATGCCTGGTTAGGATATTATGATGAGCTTAGTGGTTTTGAGGTGGTAGGCTCAAATTGGATCTATGGTGGCATAAACGATACTGAGGGAGCGATTGCGGATAAGGTATATGATCCTCTGGGGGGGCAGGTGTGGCCTGAAACTGGTTCTGCTTCTCTTTCTGTCCCGCCAAATGTTGATGATGAGGGTTGGCTAAGTCTTGATCTCCTGGATTCTATGGGAACAGTATACTCATTTGAACGCAATGTCCCATTCATCGTCATTACAACATATATTCACGTGGAAGATTCCTATGGACCTAATTGGCGGTCTGCATTCTATGCTGCTCAAAAACATGTCGAGCCTCAACCAACAATGAAGTTTCATGGGACTAATTCGGAGCCTGATGGGTGGACTGGTAACAATGATTGGGGATGGTATATCCTCTCCTATGTTTGGGACTGGGATGTGAATGTAACACTTACCGGTGATCGAGGTCCTGTAATGTCTAATTGGACTGAACTGGGTGTTGCCCTGGATCAAGGGTCACGTACAATTACAGTTGATATCTTTGATGATAACCCTGCTGGTGGCACTTTTGGTATTGAATCCGCTAGTTTAATGTATGCAATCGATGGTAGCGATTACACTATAGTTGCTCTTACTGAGAATGATACAGCCTGGACGGCTAACATTCCAGGGCACAGTGGTGAACATATCGATTACTATTTAACCGCAACTGATGTGAATGGTTTAACAACAACTACTCCGACTATCGGATATGACATATTTTTTCCGAGTGCACCAACTCTAGTTGTTTTTAACGGTGGATCAACCACAGGCTATCCTTATGAATACTATTTTGGAGTCAGTGACTTTTTAGCTCAACACGTTGCAGATTTTCCTCATGATGTATGGTCCGAAAAAATTTATCCCGAATTAGCAACTGCATATTCTACAATATATGAATTTTTCATTTCAAATTCTGGTGGTCAATCACATGATAACCGGGATGTAATTCATGGCTGGATAGCGGAAGGTGATAAAAACTACTTCTTTGCAGGTGATGATTTTTATAAAGGGACAGTTTGGGATGAGGTTTATTTCGAGGCAGGTGATTTTGAATATGATGTATTCGGCGTATATCACATATATAACAATATTTCCGATTCACGCACGAGCACAACAGATATTGAAGCCGTTGCCGACAATGTATTGACTGGTGGATTGTATACCGCACACAATGCAGTTGGTGATACACTCGTATACGATCCAGTATCAGAGATAGATGGTTATAATGGATTGGACGGGTTTGATCCAATTAACCTGGCTGATGTCAATATGACAATACATAATGGTCTCACTGCTATTGGCATGAATCGCGAAGTCGATGGTGATAAGATCGTTTTTTTGGGTTTCGATCCTCTAAGCATTAATGCCAGACCGTATACCTGGTGGGGTTTTGATGTCCTCTCGCCTCAGACACAATCCTTGGTCTGGTTTGGTGTTCTGAGTGAGATCGTTAAAATTGAGGAGAGATCCAACTTCCCAAGTGAGTTCAAGCTTGCCCAAAACTATCCGAATCCGTTCAATCCAAGCACCATAATAGAGTATGATCTACCAGAGGAATGCGATGTCTTGCTGATTATCTACGACATGAATGGGCGACTGGTACGGACGCTTGTCTCAAGATCTCAATCTCCAGGTAATTACCAGGTTCAGTGGAACGGAACCGACCAGCGTGGATTGAAGGTAGGCAGTGGAATGTACTTCACTCAAATTAAAGCCGATGACCAATCGCAGGTGATCAAGATGCTATACCTTAAATAGTTTTAACTTCGATAGTGTACAGAGGCCCTGCTCAAAGGTAGAGGCTATCTAATAAAGCTTAAAAATATTGGATTTGACGATTATGGTGACTGACACCATCACAATGTTATACCTTTTAGATGTTCTTAATATTTTCTAATCGAGCCACACTCAATTAATGATCTAAGCAGTGTTGGCATAAAAGTTCTGATAACTGTTTTTATACGAAAAATCCCCAGTTCATGCTGGGGATTTATATGGAACAGAATTCTAAAGTCTCATGCTTCAGGTAGTTAAGATTTCTATTTGCGATTTATGAGATTCCTTAGTGAAATATACGCTTAATCCCATTGTTTCCTTGAAACTCTTTCTGTCTACATCTTTTGCTCGGTCGTATAAAACTATAGAATGTAAAACATTTGCGTGACAACCCTCAAGAATATCCTTTGCTTCAAGAATTGTACTACCAGTTGTTAATACGTCACTGATAATGACGAGGTTTTCCCCCGGTTCGATAATCTCAACCGTATTTTTATCAATTGAATTACCAACCACCTTAAACAGTGGATTTGGAAACTCAATACCAAGTCTTACAATAATAGCTGGTATACCAGTCAGTGAACTCAGTAAATCTTTTAGAGTGAGTGAGCCGACAGGACCGCCTCGCTTCTCGATGAAAACCAATCGTTGAATCCTACCGTGATCGGCTTGAATCCTCCGTAATTCCGCCTTCAACCATCCTGCAGTAGCCCGAATATTTTCGGGAACACCTAAATAAGCGTCGGCATCAAAATACTCTTTAGTCTCAGTGCCGGCTTGTGTTAGATAATCACTATGCGTAATGGCTCTTCCAAATCGAGTTTTACTAAGTTCACTCCACAATAGACCCCCTGCCATGATCGACAGCAAAAGAACTAATGGAGCAATAAAATACTCTGCTTGTAAAATCTCATTCGATATCGATTCCATTCTAGACCTCTTCCTTTAAGGTAATTGCCACGATAAAATCAATGAAAAAAATCCGGCACCATGACCCAAAGCCAATATTCCTAACCATTTTATCCTTCTTCCAAGTGAACCGAACCTGGGAAAATGATGCTCTTCTATATAATAATAACAAAATGTTGACACCACTAGCATCAGGAAAATCAGCGCCTGTATCCTGTCAGAACAAGTTGGAGCATTTAGTTTGATTTCTTAAGAGATACTTTTGGGTTATCCTGAAAGAAAAAAGAGGATTTAAAATGAGCCCAAAATCAAATGTGGAAAAGCGCGTTAAAGATATACGCAGAAACACCCGCAAGAAATACTCAGCCGAAGAAAAGATCAGAATAGTCCTTGAAGGTTTACGAGGTGAAGAGACCATAGCCTCCATCTGCCGTAAAGAAGGTATTGCCCAGAATCTGTATTATAAGTGGAGCAAAGACTTTCTTGAAGCTGGTAAGAAACGCCTAGCCGGTGATATTGTTCGTGAAGCAAATCGGACAGAAGTGGATGATCTCCGCAAAGAGAACAATCATCTCAAACAGCTCTATGCT
>JAERTG010000160.1 GCA_016845065.1 Fidelibacterota bacterium
GGTTACAATAAAAAAGTATATCTCAGTGCTTCATACTATCTTCTGCTTGGTTATAAACCAAATGAGCCATGCCCAGACGAGACCGGGCTTATTGATCACATTCATCCTCAAGATAGTGTTAAAACTGAATTCGAATTGAAGAGATGCTTTAATCAGAATATCGAAAAAATAAGTATAGAATTTCGATCCATATGTAAAACTGGAGAAATCCTTTGGATGTCTTTTTCGGGTAGAATTTCAAATCCATCTGACAAACCTGAAGATAAAATCATGCTGGGAGTTATTTCAAATGTATCAAAACATAGGAAGATCGAAAAGAATCTTGTTGAAAAGGAAAGGCGTTTAAATACGTTGATGAATCACTTGCCGGGAATGGTTTATAGGAACAGGATGATTAAAGGGGAATGGTGTTCAGAATTTGTCAGTGATGGTGTGAAGAAACTTCTAGTATCCCGTCCCAAAAGTTTTGAATAGTGTTTTGGCAATTCATTTTCTGTATTAAATCCTTGATTTGAACCTATGATTTTAGTACAACTTCAGTAAAGATTACCTAAAATTAGTAGTTTTGCCTAAATAGTTCGTTGAAAATAGGTTCAATACAATAAGATTTAGGAGGATTATGAATTGCCAAGACATAGTATTTTCACAAAAACAATCGAAAAACCGTATCGAAAAAGCTTTACGGGTCATGCCATCGGGGATATTGAAGAAAATTTTATTTTTTTCCCTTTATCTTCTTGGAGCAAAACTGAACGAAATAGCTTATCGCATAAAAATGCCAAAAGAATCAGGAAAAACAACAATCAATAGAGTGATGAGAGACGGTATACCGGCCTTTCATGATCGAAGGCAATCAGTAAAAACATATACATTACAATCACCACAGCCTCAAGACCAACAAATATCACTGCTCATTGAAGACGATTGTTGCAGCATAATCTTTGGAGACACCAATCAGCGGTTAAGAATTCCCCTAAGTCATAGGGTGCACCTCAGATCTGTCCTATTGTCATTATTACAGGCAAATTTGTTGTCAGTCCAGACCGTCTCATCAGCTTTGGGAATTACTGCGGCCCATTGTCGAGAGTTGTCTGCGAAATTAGCGAATGATGGAGTCACTGAAGCCCTTATTGACAAACGGAAGGGGCAAAAGCAAGACTTTCTTGTGGATTTGTCTGTGAAAGCTGAACTTATTCAACATTTTGCGGCCAGGGCAGTCACAGGTCACTCGATTTCAAGTCAAGCACTTACAGAATTAATAAATGATGCCCAAAAAACAGCTATCTCATCACGCACGATACGTTGGCACATGAATAAATTGGGCCTTATGACGATAAAAAAGACCCTTCCGGATTTAGTTGAGGCTTTAAAAAAAACTCCAGTTCCTGATTGTTAATGCCGGGGTTAATTTATCACGACTTCCGATTTTATCGGATATACAGCTCATTCCAAGAATAACGCGCCGACAGATTGCCGTTATCCTTATAAATAAAGGGTATGCTTTCAATTCAGTTGCCGGACTTGTGGGGTGTAGTGTATCCACGGTTGTTCGAAGCATCAAGCGCATGAACGCTATTGGGAATTTGACAGATCTTCCGCGTTCTGGACGTCCTGCTATTTATTCTGAAACATTCAAGTTGGAACTGACAGGATTTTATTGCCAGACACAGCCTTTTCCAAACTCAGGACGATGGACGTTGAGATGGGCTGCAGTCCATTTGGCGGCAGATCTTGGAATTGTCAATGCAGCCCCGAGTAAATCAACGATTCAGCGTATTTTAAAAGAAAATAATCTTAAACCGCATCAGTCTCGGTATTTTTTAAACATTACTGACCCTGATTTTTTTCCTAAAATGGAGCATCTGATACAGCTATATTTGAAGCCTCCCAAAAACCTTTTCTTTTTTGATGAATGTCCTGGAATTCAAATGCTCAAACGACTTGTTCCAGATCTTCGAACAGAAAAAACGGCAACGCGTCTTGAAGAGTTTGAATACATCAGAAACGGCACAATGAATGTTCTTGCCTTTTTTAATCATGCAAACGGGAAAGTACATGCTGAATGTCAGGCTGATCATAAAACAGACACCTTTCTGGCAACATTTAAACGTCATGTTTCCACTTGTCCGGCAAATGAGCAGATCCATTATGTCATGGATAACTTGTCAACTCATCGTGGATATCCTTTTTGTAGAACTGTTGCTGAACTTAGCGGTATTGACCGTCCCACTGAAAAGGAGCTGGATAATTTGGAAAAACGTGTTGAGTGGCTGAAGTCTACGGATAAACGGATTGTCATTCATTTTACCCCATATCACGGATCATGGCTTAATCTGATTGAATTTTGGTTTGGTATCATGAATAAAAAAGTATCAAATGAATCTTACGGTTCGCCGGAAGAATTAAAAGAAAGCTTTGAAGCCTTTTTTGAAGAGTGGAATACTCTTCTTGCTCATCCCTTCAAATGGTCATATGATGGCAAAGGATTACATAAAAAAGCGGTCAACCGCTTTACTGAAATGTTGAAGCATACCGCAAATAAACTTGAAATATCTACCCTCACAAAACAGTTACGCTTGGCGAGCAATCTTTTTGATCATTATTTTCAGGATGTGCCGGTCGAAGATTGGGAAAAATTATTTACTGTTCTGCAATCTCAAGAATCAACGGTTAGAAATAGCATTTTAAATGAGGACGGCCCCAGAAAAAAACAAAACGCTGAAAATGCATTGAACGCATTATTTTCAACCTTTGAGGATTATTTTAAGCAAAATATGCGTGTAGCTGCATAGAAATTTAAATTGCCAAAAAACATGTCAGGACTTTTGGGACGGGATACTAGTAAAAACTTTTGCAAATGGATTGGCAGAAAGAAGAGCTTTATCCTCCCCAATGGATATTTTGTTATATAGCGAACCGCTTATAGAACTGCCAAGCTCTTGTATTACTGAAGATCTAAGAGCCTTTAATCTTGAATCTAGTCTGTCAGAGTTCCAATACAAATCTTCTTCTAAAGTAATTCTTAACGTGGCACTAACCGCTTTCTGATTTTGATTTATATTGTTAATTGGAAAATTATTGCATAAGCAATGCACTCTATTATTTTGACCGACTCATGATTAAAAACTGATTTTATTCTCACAAGAGGCTATGGATTTTATCATTTATTCCCGAATTTTATTGACCAGTATTTTTAAAAAGGAATTCGCTTCGCTCATTTTTCTTGGGTTTTTTAAGGCATGGGCAGGAAAGCTTAAATAATACAGAAAGGGGAAGCAGGATTTTCCCACTTCCCCCGGCGCATTATTTAATGCTCCCTACCTCCGGCTATCCCTTGTCAGGTTTCCTCCCCAGGATATCCTGACTCCGTTTCACCGAAACTGTTAATCTGAAGATAAATTTTCATTGGTTTTGATTTTCAGTATCATGTCTGCATCGATTGTTTTTTTATCGCAGAACATGGCATAAGTTAGGGCTTCTTCGCAGATATTGCCAATCAGCCTTGGAAAACCATATGAATACTCCTTGATGGCGGCCAGAGCGTCCTCTTTGAATATTGGAGCGCTGCATCCGGCCCATTTGAGGCGGGCCGTTATGTAATTGGTGGTATCTTTTTGTGATAACCCCGTCATATGGTATCTCATCCGGATCCTTTGATTCAGCGGTTCCATAACGGCAAAATCCATCATGCGTTTCAAATCGGATTGACCCGATAAAATAAGCAGAAAGGGATCAAAAGAGTCCATTTTAAAATTGGTCAGCAGCCGTATCTCTTCAAGTGGCCCCGGTTTAAGCAGATGGGCTTCATCAATGATGAGGACTATTGTACGGCCTCGTTGTACCTTGCAATCCAGAAGTTCTTTTTGGATCTGCTGATAATTTGCACTTTTTGTAAAACGATTTTGCAGTCCTAATAGCGCATTGATATGCCGGAGAATATCACTCCGGTTCAGGGTACTTAAAGGAGTATAAATAACCTTAAAAAGATTTTCATTGAGGAGATCGGCAAAACGTCTGGTTGCAATGGTTTTCCCCACACCTGGATCTCCTGTCAGCAGCATGATCCCACCCCTGCGTTTCATGTAATCAAGCCGTGCGAGTGTTTCCTTGAGGACAGGGGTATTAACGACGTCAGCGGTTTTTATCTCCTTATCAAACGGATAGTGTTTAAAGCCGAACCAGGCCAACAGATCTTTCATGTTTTAACCTTTCCCTTGGCATAGGATATGACGGTTTGAGATTGATTAGGCTTAAAAGTCCTTGCATTTTGCCTTTTATCAACAAATTTGAGATGTCCAACTCGGATGTCTTTATCATAGAGATAAAGTTCTTGCTCTGCATCTACAGGATGCCGAATATCAACGCGTTGCCTGATGTAAGCTGTGGGTACTTCATAGATATTACCTTTAAAGCTAATGGTTGCATCATTGTTGACCACCCGCTCATGGCGAACCAAGAAAATTTCATTGAGTTCTGCTTTGGTCAGTCGTTGGATATCCACCTTGCCGGCCGAGTTGTGGTAACGGTCCAAAGGGCGCTCTTTTATCCCTGAGTGAACCCGGTGGTGGTAATCATCATAAAGCCAGATGGCAAAGGAATTATTGAGTTCTTCCAAGGTACATTTTTCCACAATCCCTGGTAGAAAACGGTCTCTTACCGTACGGAAAAATCTCTCAATTTTTCCACGAGAGGGAGAATCATAGGGCTTACTGTGAATCAGGGATATACCTGATAAAGCACAGCTTTTGGCTAAAAAATCAGAACTGAAAGATGCACCGTTGTCAACGTAAAAGCGTTTAGGCACACCATAGGCCCCAAAGGCCTCTTTCAAGACCATAGTCAGGGATGATACCGTTTCACTGGGGGCAAAAGCATGACCAACGATCATGCGGCTGTGATCATCAATAATGGCACATAAAATTGCCTTATGAGAACGGCGGTTAATAAGCACCGAAGGACCATGCATGAAATCACACATCCACAAATCATTGATATTATCCACTTCAAAACGCTTTCGGATATCCTTGCGTTTCTTGCCAAATTGTAACAGGTTTTCTTCTTTGACAATGCGAAGAAGGGTAGTGTAATGGATGGAGGGTTCCCCGGCAATGCCTTCCTTGATTAATTTTTCATGCAAATATTTTACCGTTATATGGGGGTAAGCTTTGCAGTTTATTCTGATGACATCAAGCAACTGCGGGGAACATTTTCTTGGTCTCCCTTTGTCTTTACGCACCTTGGGTTTCAGACCTTCAAAGCCCTTTTCTTTATATTGCTTGAGCCATAATTTCATGGTGGATACCTTTACCGTACGCCTTCCATAGCGTGGAAAATCATAGGCAATGGCTGCCTGAGTACGAAAATATTCATTTTGGACCCTGCCGGGCTCTACCAGAACAGGGCTAATTAATTTGTACCGTATTAAAGCGATCTGCTCACGGGTTTCTTTGTCCATAACACCTCCTTAATTGGACATGATTGAAAATAATCATGTTATGGCTACTTTTTTAACCCATTGAAATTTAAACAGTTAACAATGCTCTGGCAAAAATATTCAAAAATAGTATTGCAAAATTTCCACGCCCAGGCGGTCAGCTCAATTTTAGACTTCCTGGGAGGAATCCATGCCAAGTGGCTGGCCTATGGAGATCGGTTCCGGTCACTTGAAGACCTTCCGAACAGATGATTGTTTGTATTCTTAAAAAAATGAATCATTGCCTGGCCTACGCCAAAACAGCCTGGTGGTTCAGGTGAGCAAATTCCTTTTATATAAAGGTAAATTTTTTTAATAATTGAGAGAATAGTATTGTCTTCAGGAAGTTTGCCTGGGAACAGTTCATGGAGGATATGATGTCCCCTTTTTAATCCTGTTGCCAGCAACTTTGCCCAGGTTAAAATCAAAAATGGAGTAGCTGAACAATCCGGGTCCATTTGAAGACAGGCACCATAGTAGCCTTTTTGACCTCTCTTTTGAAAGTTGTAAACCTCCAATAGGGTTCTGATAATGGTATTGACCGTGTATTGGCAGTAAGGAATTAATTGATGGGGTAAAACTGAAAATGTCAATCCAACAATTTTGCAGCGAAAACGGGCGATGGGAATCTTTTCCTTTTTAAAAGGATTTGTATCAATAGCATATCGATAATATGGTGTAATCTCATTATAATCACATTTTTTCCCACAAACAGGACAATGAGTTCCTATCTTGGCCTGGAAATTAATTTGGAAAAATTTATCTTGGTATTCCCAAATATCATTGAATGTGTTATCGAAAACGTATTGGATATTTAAATATCCTTTTTTCTTAGGAGAAGGAGGAACTATTGGTGTAGGGACTCCTTCTCCTTGTCATAATCATATCTTCCAGTCAAAATAATTGGCACACTTTTGTACATCAATAAATTGACTGATCACATATCAATGGTTGAAAAAAATTGCAATTGGTGGGCTAAGAAATTATATAAAAATCGTTTTTATTAACAGCAGGTCGGTATCTTCACCCGACAAGGTTTAACGAAGAAAGGAAGATACCATGAGCAATTTAATAAAACAGTTTAAAGAAAACCTTCAACTGGCAGGATATGCCAAAAGAAGTATTGATTCCTATGTCAGCTCGGTGCTGAGGCTGCAGCGTTTCTATAATAAACATCTTGAAGATATCACTCAAGAGGAACTTCGTCAATATTGGCTGTGCTGTCAGAATGAATTTGGCTGGAGCGCTGCAACTCTGAGAATCAGTTATTCAGGTATACAGCATTTTTTCAAAAGGATATTCAAATATGACTGGGAGCTTTTCAGTCAAATCAAGTGGAAGCGCGAGCAAACCTTACCCACAATTTTAAGCCTGAAAGAAGTAAGGCATATAATTAATGCTCTTCCAACTCTGCAAAGCCAGACATTTTATTTAACACTATATTCTCTTGGCCTCCGTTTGAGGGAAGCAACAACACTTAAGGTAAGAGATATTCTTTCCGGTGGAGGCATGGTTCATATCCATGCCGGTAAAGGAGCAATGGACCGCATGGTTCCATTGCCGCCAATCACTCTTACAGCTTTGCGCAGATATTATAAAACGCACATGAATCCTGAATGGATTTTTCCTGCTTTAGGACGTAATGGCGGTAAAAATGCCAAATATTCAGAAGATCATGTAAGTGACAGTGGTGTACAGGGAGTTTTAAGAACCACTTTAAAACGTATGAAATTTAAAAAACATGTTCATCCACATGTATTTAGACATGCCTACGCAACTCATCTGCTGGAAGCAAATATTCCCATACGTCATGTACAAAAAATTCTGGGCCATAAAACCCTTAAAAGCACCAAGATTTATCTGCATGTAACCACCCAGGCGCAGGTGGATTCCAATGATAAGGTCTCCAGAGTTATGCAGGGGGTGTTGTCATGAGTGATGTTCAAAAAATTTTCCAAAGATATGGCCCTCAATATATTGCACTTTACGGTGATAGAATGCCTCAGTCCCATAAAAAAACCATCCGGGATATCATTGCCTGCCGCAAAGGTGCTTTTGGAACAATGGTGTATGAGTGCAGTGATTGTCACAATATGCATTTTATCCACTGCTGCTGCGGCAACCGTCATTGTCCCAACTGTCAGCAGGGTAGAGCTGGTCAATGGCTTGATAAACAGATGGAGAAACTGCTGCCGACTCATTACTTTTTAATAACGATAACACTCCCACAGGGTCTTAGGCGTGTTATAAGATCTCATCAAAAACAATCTTATAGCGCTTTGTTTTCATGCTCAAATAAAGCACTGAAAAAATTAGCACAAGATAAAAGGTTTATTGGATCTGATCGCATTGGATATCTGGCTGTCCTTCACACATGGGGCAGCATGCTCCAGTATCATCCTCATCTGCATCTGGTCATACCTGGAGGGGCTTTATCCAACAATAACAGCC
This sequence comes from Fidelibacterota bacterium, assembly GCA_016845065.1. Taxonomy (GTDB): domain Bacteria; phylum Fidelibacterota; class UBA8477; order UBA8477; family JABMPR01; genus JABMPR01. The sequence goes on from JAERTG010000160.1 coordinate 7,925, forward strand.
GGTGGCTTACTTCCAGGCAGGATCTGTTTGTTCATACAAAGCCATTTGAAGTGATTTTTAAAGCTAAATTCAAAGATGCAATGAAAAAAGCAGGACTGATTAATAAAATAGAGCCGTCAATCTGGAACCAGCAATGGGTAATTGACAGTCAGGCTGTTGGGCAAGGCCAAAATTACCTCCGCTACCTTTCAAGGTATGTATTCAGGGTTGCAATCTCCAATAACCGTATCAAAAGCATTGAAAACGGTATTATAAAATTTTTGTACAAAGACCGTAAAAAGAAAAAATGGAAAACTTTGGTTTTGAATGCCATGAAGTTTATCAGGCGGTTCCACCCCATCTGCATTTTATAGTGACTGCCGGCGGGATTAACACAAAAGGTCAATGGGTGACACCGAGATATCACAAAACCTTTCTTTTTCCGGTTCTGGCATTTTCATCTGTGTTCCGGGCCAGGTTTCTTGAATATCTTAAGAAAGCCCATCGCAATAAAATGCTGAACTTTCCAGGAAATTTAA
>JAERTG010000161.1 GCA_016845065.1 Fidelibacterota bacterium
AAAATTGTCTTTGGTACTCCCGAACAGGTTGACCGAATTTTAGCAGACTCAGCGGCAAGCAAAAAAATCAATACATCACATATTGAGAGAAATAATGGTACCGTGAGGCACATTGACTCTCGATGCGTGCGCAAAACCTACCGTTTCTCAAAAATAATGAAGAACCACGAACTTCAACTACAGCTTTCAATAGCCTATTATCATCTATGTCGACCTCACAGAACCTTAACCAAGCGTTACGGAAAACCTACTACACCCTTCATGGCCGTTGGTTTAACGGATCACATATGGACTATGCTTGAATTATTAAAATTCAAACCCAAAATACATGGCAGTTAAACTGGAGCACTACCCAAAAAGACAGGACCGAGAAAATTGGATCAGTTTTTCGCTCTCAGTCTGCCACTTCGGCGTCTTCCAGTTGTGAGGTTGGGATATGTGCCGTTTATTATCCGCATGCGTCTTTCGTTGTGTAATCGGTGAACCTGATAAAGCCGCAACTGCCTCAGGAAAACTCATGCGGCAATGGCGCATAAGATATTGAATGCCATCTCCCACCTCACCATTCCGGGACCACCATTTATATAACCAAACGCCGTTTTGGCGAAAAAACTTAAGACTGTCATGGTTTTTCGACTGAAAATTACCTCCAGAAAAAACAATCTCTTTGCCCAAAAATTGCAGAACTTCGGGTAGATTTGCCTGTTTGGCCGCCTCAATCTGTTGTTTCGGTATCATTTTTTCCCCTTCCCAGAAGCTTTCTCATGGACTCTCCCTTGAGATTGATTTTGTGCGCATTGTGTATGAGGCGGTCAAGGATGGCGTCTGCGATGGTTGGATCTCGGATATTCTCATGCCAGTTTTCTATGGGTAATTGGGTGGCAACGATAGTGGAACAAAAGGCGTGTCTGTCTTCAACCACTTCTAAAAGCTCTCTTCTTTCAGGTGCGGTCATGGGCGAAAGACCCAAATCGTCAAGGATGAGGATTTTTGCCTTTGCCAGTTTTTTCATGATTTTGGGATAGCTGCCGTCAGCTCTGGCAATCCCCAGTTCCTGAAAAAGTTTGGGAATCCTGATGTAAAATGCTGAAAAACCCATACGACATGCCCTGTTGGCTAATGCGCAGGCCAAATAGGTTTTTCCCTTATGGAAAGCTTTCCATAAGGGAAATTATGTAAAGCTCCTACTTATGTAAAGTATCAAGCGTAATCCACCACCGATTCCCACATTTTAATTCTGTTACTTTCCATAATATTTCTCACAAAAACCATTATCCAAGGAGGAAATTATGGAAAAGGCAACCATCCAGGAACTGAGCACATCTGTTCTCACAGAATTACACCGGCTCGGATATGCTTCAGGAACCATTACATCCTATCGCAGGATCTACCAAAAACTTATTCGTTATGCGGAGGCAAACCAGATTCAGGAATATTCCATAGAGGTTGGTGAGCGATGGCTAAAGGAATCGTTTGGAATTGATCCAGGTCTCGTTGTCAAAAAGAATGGGGAGTACAAATCAAAATGGTACTACCTGATTCGGCCCTGCCAATGCCTTACGGAATGGCAGCTTCATGGCTGCATCCCATTGAAAAAGCAGGGCAAGCTTGCTTCTCAGACGATACCTCATCAATTCAAACACGGATATGAATCGTACGCCAGTTTTTGCCGAGATGCAGACTATTCAGAGCGAGGCACCTATACAAGACTTAATCGAATAAAACGTATGCTCCTCTTTTTCGAGCAAAAAGGAGTACCGAGCTTTAACGATATCACCGGTAAAACGATATCAGCATTTTTGGCGACCCAAATAGAATTGGAGAGCCGAACCATCACAACGATGCTCTCATCGTTTCGTGTCTTTTTCCGTCATCTTTATCGCATGGGATTGACCCAAAATGATCTGAGTGAAAAATTGCCAGCAGTGAAAGAAAACCGGCAGTTCAAACTACCGAAGGTATGGCGACAAGAAGATATACTGACCGTTCTAAACTCAATAGATCGCGGAAACCCTGTCGGTAAACGCGATTATGCAATTTTAATGTTGATTACCAGATATGGCCTACGTTCTGCCGATGTCAAAGCAATGAAGCTGTCAAATTTGCGGTGGAACGAAAATGTAATTGAGATCACACAGAATAAGACGCAGAATCCGTTGCGATTACCGTTGTTACGTGATGTCGGGTGGGCAATCATTGACTATCTACAACAGGGTAGACCACCTTCTGAGCATTCGGAAGTTTTTCTAACCTGCACTATTCCAATACGACCGTTTGGCGTTCATTCCCAGGCCCTGAATTCTATCCTGGCAAAACGCGTCCGACAAGCGGGGGTACGAATCCCACGCGATGTACCAAAGGGTATGCATTCCCTTCGCCACACCTTGGCAAGCGTCATGCTCGCAAATGATGTGGAGCTTCCGATCATCTCTTCTACCCTCGGTCACGTTACATCCGAAGCCACAGGCATATATCTGCATACCGATATTTCACGGTTGAGACAGTGTGTTCTCGATCCAGAGGAGGTGTTGTCTCATGAAGAAAAATGAAGAAACGTTTACACACATTGTGGATGACTATATCAAGGAGAAGCGGGCAATCGGATACAATTTTGAGAAAGGGACTCAGACCCTCCGCCGTATCATTCATCTCCAGAATGAAATTGACCATGACATTCCCATTCTTTCAGAAGAACTTGCAAATCGCTGGATCGAAAAAACAGCATGGGAAAATGAGACGAATCGAAGTCACCGAATCTCTGTACTGAGGGGCCTTGGGGCTTACATGATACGAATGGGCTACGACGCAAAAATTATTCGGGTGTGGCTCTTTTGCATTTTTCGATATGACGATCCCGTGATTGCTATCCTGTTCATTCATCTGGTGAGAGTTTACTTGATTATTTTAAGATGGTCGGTGTTCTTAGCATATGACTTCGAATTCGTTGTGACAGGAACGG